>NZ_KB893481.1 GCF_000374085.1 Spirosoma spitsbergense DSM 19989
TTGCCACTTTGGCGCGGGTCATCAACCTCAAAAAAAAAGTCAGCTACATCCATCGGGCAAAGATGGCTAACTTAGCTTTTCATGCAATCCCCCTGGGAAAAATACGACCAGGTCCTACACTATTACTGGCAGTCCTTTCGTGAAAGTGCCGGTGTCGATGCGCGTAATCAGGCCGGTGTGTTAGCGAACATCGGCGTCATCTACCAGCTCAAAAAAGACAACACCAACGCCATTTCCTACCTGAATAAGGCCCGTAGCCGCTTCGCTGCACTGAATGAGCCAATGGGGCTGGTTATCTGCGACAACGATCTGGGCGAGACCTATTCCCGGATGAAGCAGTATGACCGGGCCGAAACCAGTGTTCAGCGGGCTTTGCAGGCCGCTACTCAGTTGGGCTACACCCCCGGTATTATATCGAGTTTGCTGTCGCTGGGCGAAATCCGGTTGCAGACCGGACGGGCGGATGAGAGTTTCCAGTTTTTTAATAAAGGGCTACCTCTGGTCGAAGCCCTCAAACAGCAGCAGGGTCGGTTACGGGTGTATAAGGGGTTGGCGACTGCCCATGCGCAGACGGGCGATTACGCCAACGCGTACCAATTTCAGTCGAGGTGGGTGGCCCTGAAGGATTCGGTCTTTAACGAGAAAAATACAAAAAAAATAGCCGGGGTGCAGGCCGAATACGAATCGGAAAAGAAGCAGGCCGAAATAGAATTATTGAAGAAGGACCAGCGGGTGGCCCAGCTGTGGCGCAATGCCGTTGGTGCCGGTTTACTGGCCGCGCTGATTATTGCTGCGCTGGTCGTAAGTCGCCAGCGGCTGAAAATCCGTAACGATCAGATACTGCTGACGCAGGGCAAAGTCGTGGCCGAAAAGAATCAGCAACTGGAAACGCAAACGCACCTGTTGGAAAACCAGGCCGTTGTGCTCACCACGCAGGCCCGTCAGCTTCAGGAATTGGATGAAGCCAAAACCCGTTTCTTCACCAACGTCACGCATGAATTCCGGACCCCGTTGACGCTCATTATCGGTACGTTGAGTGAAAAACTGCACCTCATGGCCGAAAACGAAGAAACCATCATTCGGCGGGCCGAGGTATCGGTTATGTACCGCAATGCCGAACGATTGCTGCACCTGATTACTCAACTGCTCGATCTGTCCAAACTTGAATCTGGCCGGCTAAATCTGCACCGGCAAACCGACGACATAAAACCCCTGCTGAATGGAGTGGTCTCCCTTTTTTCGTCGCTGGCCGGGCAACGCCACATCCGACTCTCGGTCCAGCTCTCGCCGGAAAGCCTGTCGGTCAGTCACGATGCCGATCAACTGGAAAAAGTAGTAACCAACCTGCTGGCCAACGCCTTCAAATTCACGCCCGATGGCGGAGAAATTACGGTACAGGCCACCCCCGTTCAGCTTGACGGCCACGGGTTTGTTCAGGTAACCGTCGACGATACGGGCCCTGGCATTGCGCCGGAGCAGGCCGACCTGGTTTTTGAGCGATTCTACCAGGGCGAAGCGTCCCGCGCCGACCGGCAGCCCGGCACGGGGGTTGGGTTGTCATTAGTTAAAGAGATTATTGAACTGCATCAGGGTACGATTCGCATCGACAGTGAGCCCGGCGCGGGAGCCCGATTCGTGGTGCGGCTTCCGTTTGTTGCGTCAGACACGTCAGACAAGACAGTGGCCAGCTTAGTTCTCCCCAGACCACGTCAAACCGACCGATTCTTTCTGGCCGCAAGTCCGAACCACCTGCCGGTTGCGCCCCCCCTGATTCAGGGCCATGATAAGCGGCCACTACTGCTGTTGGTGGAAGATAATGACGACGTACGAACCTTTCTCCGTGACCTGATGCAGCCCATCTACCGGGTGCTGGAGAGCGCAAATGGTCGTCAGGGCCTTCAACTGGCACAGGATTACCTGCCCGACCTAATTATCAGCGACTGGATGATGCCCGACATGGACGGCATTGATCTTTGTTACCACATTAAAATCGATGAGGCTACCAGCCATATTCCGTTCATCCTGCTGACGGCTCTTTCGTCGCAGGACAAGCGCCTGACGGGTCTCCAGACCGGGGCCGATGAGTACCTGACCAAACCATTCGACGCCCGCGAGTTACTGATCCGAAGCCAAAACCTGATCGCTACCCGTCGGCAACTGCACGAGCGTTTCAGTCGGGATATCCGAATCCAGCCGAAGGATATTACGGTGACCTCGGCCGACGAAAAGTTTCTGGCGCGGGTCATGGCTATTGTTGAGGTTAACCTCGGCAATGCTGACTTTACAGCTGAGCAGTTTGGGCAGGAAGTGGGCCTGAGCCGCATGCAGCTACACCGGAAACTCGTTGTCCTGACGGGCGTAGCAGCCAGCGATTTCATCCGGCTCATGCGGTTGAAACGGGCCGCTCAATTGCTGGAAGGGCGGACCGGTAGTGTGTCCGAAATTGCCTACAGCGTGGGTTTCAATTCACTGTCTTATTTCGCTAAGTGCTTCCGCGAGCAGTTTGGCATGCTGCCAACCGACTATCAAGGGAAGACGTCTGCCCCCGTTTAGCCGTTTACGAAGCCCGTCCTGGCTGCATACAACAAGAATTCCCCGTTGCGCACAACGGGGAATTCTTGTTGTATGCAGACTCAATCGCATGGCGGCTTGACTTTACAAAAAACGGCTCAGGGGCAATAGCATACGACTCAGGCAGCGGAATGACCCAATGGTGGGAAAATTGTTGCCGACGGGGCTGGCAGCCGCCACTTTTGTAACACCCAACGCCACGGTGTGCGCTGGCAACCATCAAATCAAACGCCATGAATCCATTGACCCTAACATCTAAACAGCCTTACAGTGATGCTGGTCTGAACCATGTTTACAACCTGATTTTTTGCGACAATATTGACCTGTACAAATCAGCCACCCAATCATCCGCGTATCCGTGGGATTGTCTGCTGGCTGCCGCCCCCGATTACACGCAGGTAAAGATCGTTGCGGCTGATCAAACTCTTGAGGCCAGACAACGATTGCTGGCTTATCATCTGTTAGCGGCCAATGCGCCCATTCAGCATAAAGAGCTGTTAGGAGTAATTATCGAAGTGGCTTTACCAAATGGCCTTGATGTGTTGGCCGCCTTCAGCGATGGCACGGCCCGGTACATCAATCAGTCCGAAAAGCTGCTGGTTTGGGAAACCAAAACTATGGAGTCCAGCCAATTGATCGACCAGCTTTTTATGAACAGTGGCCAGGTGCTGAAACACATTGGCCGGTGGGAAGGCGAACGCCGACCATTTCCCACCGCTGGTACCGCCCGTCTAACGTTCTTAGTTTCCGACGGACTGTATTTTGGTGAAGGCCCATTTGAAACGCTATACGCTGACCCGATGGGCGGACCGGTCATTAACTCAGCCATCCAGCTGATGACTTATTTGACTCAGCAGGTAGTGTAGAGATAACAAGCACGCTAACACAGACCATACCCAACTCGGGGTCATTCACAAATCAATTGAACAACCATTAAGCAATTACTAACTAACTGATGTTACGCAGCCTTGGCCAATAGAGTAGATTGACTTTTGAGGCTGTTGAGTTCCTGCAAAGCCAACTTAGTTGCATTTAGCGTCAG
>NZ_KB893482.1 GCF_000374085.1 Spirosoma spitsbergense DSM 19989
CCGCAAGGCACTGAACTGACTAAAAATGACCCTCAAGTGCGTCGACTGTATAGTTTCGGCTGTATAGCTGCTTAATTATTGACGAACCATTGTTATAAAACAACGTGATAAATCAAATCGGCACCCGCCAGACAGAAGAGACAATTATGTTTCCCGTTTCGCTTAGCCCGCTTCAGCTTATTGACCGGTCGCGTCAGGGTTTGGCCGGTGCCGAAGCAGGCCGTATTGCCCGGTTGCTGGGTGTTTCTGATAAGGAGATGGCCCCACTACTGAACCAATCCATTGCTACTTTCCACCGGCAGTCTAAGTCAGTACGGCTCGACGCAGCCACCTCCGAGCGTCTCCTGCTGTTGGGAAGACTGGCGAACTATGGCGCAACGGTCTTTCAGGATCAGGGTAAGTTTATCCGCTGGCTGCGTCGGCCCCTGCGTCTGTTGGGAGAGCGTTCGCCCCTGGCGTTGCTGGATAGCCCAACTGGCGTTCAGTTGGTAGAAGATATTCTGGGTCGTATTGAGTATGGTGTCTTTAGCTGATGGACAGTACCGCACCGCTGCGTCGGCTTTACCGTATCCAGACAGATAGTCATCGGGACACCATCCTGGAGGGAATTGGTACCCCACTTCGTGGCGGGCGATGGAATGCCAGGGGCAGCCCTATGGTGTATATGGCTACTACCCCGGAGTTGTGCTTTCTGGAATACATGGTTCATCTGAAGGGAACGCCCTTAGCCAATTTACCGCCGTTGATTCTTTGCGAGATTGACGTACCCGACAATTCGATTACCTTTCTGGACATCGCTCAGCTACCCGTTGGCTGGGACGATCCTTATGTTACACCACCTGGTTTGCCTGCCTTTGCGATGAAGCAATTTGACTATCATCAAACTCTGTGTCTCGCAGTAGCGTCCACCGTCGTTCCGCTGTCTCCTTCCCGCAATGTGTTGCTGGACCCACTTCACAGGCAGCGAAGTGCGTGTAGGATTGTATCCATACAGCCTTATCCAATTGATCCACGCCTGCCAACAGCGACATAGTCCGGCACCCGCTTTACTTTACCAGTAGTCAGGGTGTCATGAAAACCCAGGAAATGCCGGTATAGTGGAAGGTGGGGTCAGTGGGTGGTGTCCAGCTACCAGTCAACGATGCATTTTGATTCTGACTCACCGAAAGCTGCGTCCAGGTATGTTTCCCCTGCTCATAATCGAAGGTGACCCCATCATCGTCATAAAGCGTCCAGACAACCGCTGCTTTTCCGTAATGCCGAACGGTAAGGGGGAGTTTTTCAGTTGCGTTAGGCGAGTGAAGCGTGGGCGGAATCATGGGGATAAGGCCACCATCTTTCACGAATACCGGTATGTTGGCCAGTCCGGGCGTTATGTCGATCACTTCGCCCTCACCCGCCAACTTGCCCGTGTAGAAGTCGTACCATCTGCCAGCGGGAAGAATTACTTTCCGGCTTGTTTCGCCGGCAAACAGGGGCGCTACCAATAAGAAGTCCCCCACCATAAACTGATCTTTGCAATCTTTCCTGACTGCCAGGGCGTAGGGGTTATCCGTCGAATTGAGCGTTCCTGCGGTTGCGCGCTCATCGAATGAAAAACCGTCGACCAGGTTCATGGCCCGAATGGGTGGCTTCCCCTCAAACTGATACTGGGCAAAGGTGGTATACAGGTAGGGCAGCAACTGCATCCGTAAGTTCATGACCGCTTTTACGTCATCGGCCACGTCGGGAAAGGTCCAGGGTTTGGTGCCATCGGCCCAGGCATTGAGCATGGCCATAGGCGAAAAGCAGACTGTCTGCATCCGGCGCAGCCACTCTTCCGACGTTTTGGACGAGCGGGCTTCGGGTGTCCACAGTACCCCGGCAAAACTGCTGCTGCACAGGGCCGTAATGAAATCGCGGTGGTCGTAATAATCATTGTACAACACGTAGGGAAGGGCCGACGCACCGGCATTAGACCCCCGCACCAGCCCATACGTCCGCTGGTTACGCTCCCGAAACCAGTCGGCGGTCAGTTTCTGAAACTGAAGGCCATATACCTGCCGCATCTGTTCGGCACTGACGCCGGAGGGGAACGTAGCCACATCGGGCCACAGCCACTGGTCGTAGCCATCCACTTCATCTACTTTGTAGCCCGACACACCCATGGACAGGTGCTGTTTGATAAACAACTCTTTGTATAGCCTGCGGGCGGGGGCCATGTTGAAGTCGGGCACACGGCCTACCCATACCGTATGCGAGCCGGTATAAGGCAGAATGGCATTGAAGAGGGGAGAGTGGGACGAAACGTAGGGGTTGATCCATAAATTGGCCCGGATGTTTTTACTGGCCAGCTGCGCCAGAAACCGGGCGGGCTGCGGAAAACGCGTACTATCCCACACAAAGCTGTTCGGGTAGGAATGCGATTGCCAGCCGGGTTCCAGTCCCACAAAACTCAGGGGATAGCCTTTGGTTTCGAAGTCCGCCACTTCGTTCAGTATTTGCTCGTCCGTAAACAGCGTGGGCATCCGGTGGGTGAAACCCAGGCCCCATTTGGGCGGTAAGGTACCCCCTCCGCAATACAGGTTGTAGCGCTGCATCACTTCCATAGGCGTACGGCCGGCAAAGACGTACACCTCCGTACCCGCAGCGGGTACAACCACATCTACCGCATCGGAATAGGGTTGTGCCTGCCAGTTCCGGTCGGCGTTGCGGTTCATTTCGGGCGGGGATTCCGGCCCTTCGGCCCGCACTGCTGTACCGGCATACACCGTTAGGTACCGGGCCGAATTGATGAGTACGCCATAGCCCAGGCTGGACACATAAAAGGGAACGGGGGCGTGGGTTCGGCCATTGTCCCGACCACCATAATGGTCAACGTGCAGGGTTTTAATCGTCCCCCGTTGCTGTACCGCTTTGAAATTGAGACCCAGGCCAAAAAGCTGCTCCCCCCGTTGCAGGGGAAAGCGCAGGAACGTCTTGTTATCGGCCTGGCTATGAACGCTCCCCGTCAGCCATGCCGGGAAGGGAGCCGCTCCCAGTTTGGTAAGCCCGTCCAGTCTGGGTTGTATAGCCGCTACAGACAGCGGGGTGGGTCCATCGGCTTTACCAACGACTGCCTTCCAGACGCCCGGTGCCACGGGTTGCCAGCTAAACGCCGTTGGCTGCGCCTGTACTGACAAACACAGAAACAGAAACGCAGCGAGGAAAAAAAACTGACCAGAGAAGAAACGCATGGGATATGACAGAGTGTGGGTCGTACAATTTAGTTTATACTTTTTGAGCCCTAACCCTACCCCCCGATTGACGGTCGACCGCTGATTGATTTGAACAAAATAAATGCTGAAACTTACCACCCCCAACCCCTCCTAAAACAGGAGGGGACTATCCAACGGGGTACCCTTTTTTAAGCCCCCTCCTGTTTTAGGAGGGGGTTGGGGGTGGTCAGCGGGGTGACCTTTCGGCGATTCATTAATTCAAACAATCAGGGGGTTGAGGTTAGGACAATGGAAAATAAACTAAACTCTTTGGTACTCTGACAATTCTTGTGGTCAGATGGCTTGGGCTAGTACTCTGAGCCGAAGATGAGCGAAATTTGGTAGCCCATAACTGATCCGTTT
>NZ_KB893483.1 GCF_000374085.1 Spirosoma spitsbergense DSM 19989
TTACCGGAAGAGGCTAAGTTGCAAATAAATCAGACACAACTACGTCAGTTGCACAGTTTTGGCTGTATTGCAGCCTAGGAATCACCGGACTATTGCTTTGATACAGTAATCAACAATACGAAACCCACATTTCATCTATGAGCAGTGCCTTTCTAAAAAACGAAACGGCTGATGCGCCCGTCGTTATCCCGGCGCGGGCACCCCTGCCCCCCGGTACCACTAACTACGTTACACCCCGTGGGCTTGCTCTGCTGCGTGATGAACTCAACGATCTGGAAACTCAGCACGCCCATATCCAGACCGACAGCAGCGAAGAAAATGACCGTATGCGGCAACTAGCCCTGCTGAATGGGAAGATTGGTAGTCTCAATCAGCGCATTGCCAGTGCCCGGGTTGTTGACCCCGCCAACCAGCCCCACGATGAAGTTCGTTTTGGGGCGACGGTAGCTCTGAAAACCAGAACGGGCAAAAAAGCGGGCGAGACGCGCCGGTTCACGCTGGTTGGGGTCGATGAGGCCAATGCGTCAAACGGGCTTATTGCATTCACGGCACCCATTGCCCGCAGCATGCAGGGGAAACGCGTTGGCGAAACCATTACGCTTCGAACTATGCAGGGAGAGAATGAAATGGTCATCACCGACATCACCTACGCTGGTGAGTAAGCAGAATTAGTTCAACCTATCGGGTAGCGGGTGCCGCGTGCCGCATTTCCAGCCCCACCGACATCCGGGGTTTGAAGCCGGTCCAGGGGCCACCCGCGTCGGTTTCGGGTAGATTCAGGTATTTAGCATAATCCATCTTTTTGAGATGCATACCTAGAAAAGCCGTGACAAAGTGCTGATTGATGTTGTTGATACGGGATTCGTTCCAGGCCGGTTCGGCGTAGTGCATGTAGTCGTCAGCCGGTATACCGGGCATAAGCGAGGCCGCCGGTGGCGGATTGGGGGCTACGTTATGACGGGCATTGACGTAGGTCAGCATATAGCGGTCAGCGTTGACAGCCCCCTCATAAATGGCTTTTATCCCTTTTTCGTAGCCCGACACATCATCTTTACTGCCGGCCACAAACAGCGTGGGCAGGGTCAGCCCCGCCAGTCCGGCAGCATCCCACATGCCGCGTTCCATACCCCAGGGGGCGAAGGCCACCACAGCTTTGATCCGGGAGTCGAGCGACGCTTTATACGTGGGCGAGTCCATCGTGCGGGGTTCGAGGGCGGTGCTTCCCCCAGCCATTTGCCCGAATAGTTTCATCGCCTGCGGGCTGAAACCAGCCCCGGTGGCATTGAGTGCCCCGTACCCACCCATCGAATAGCCAACCAGCCCGGTATTGCTGGCATCCAGCAACCCAGCCAGGAAAGTCTTGCCGGATTTGGCACCAAGGCGGGCCATTTCGTTCAGTACGAACAGGTCGTCGGTAGCGCGGTTGACCAGCGTGCTGGGGAAACCAGCCAGATCGCGATACGTAGATTCGGTATGGCCGATGGCCACCACGACGTAGCCTTTGGAAGCCAGATTTTCGGTCAGGTAGGTAAGCAGTAACCGCGACCCCGGATAACCGTGCGAAACAATCACCAGCGGATAAGCCCCCCCGCTGGCATCGGGTTCGGCATCGCGACTGGCGCGGCCAGTGAAGGTGAACGGTATGAGGGGCCGCTTAGGATCATTGGCCCGACCGAATACTTCTTCGTAGGTCACCAATGCCGGTTTGTTGGCCGGGATGAGGGCCGGGTACCAGATTTCGAGGGTCAGGGGCCGGTCGTACAGCGGGTGTTTACCGTCCGTCTGGTGCAGCACGTCAACCTGCGCCGGGTGTGTGACGGTCAGCGCTCGTACCCCAACGGCGTACGTACCGCGCGGGGTCAGTTCGGGTGAATTAGGTAGCGGGTCGCCAATAAAAAAGGTATCGCCGGTTGTTTGGGCAACTATGCTCAGTGTTGTTCCCAGCGTAAGGAGTAAGGTAAACAGGCAGCAGGTAAGGGTGATTTTCACGGGTTTCTGACGAATAAGGTAGTTAATTACTGTCATGTCGGGTAATGGATGGCGTTCAAGTTACTCCTAAATTTGAATTTACGATTGCCGACGGGGTACGTTTGCTACGAACTATAATAGTACCACTGATGAATCCACACTTCATTTTCAACTCCATCAAGCCGGTGCATTGGTCATCAAGGCTATGTCGGCACTACCGTTTAATTCATGCGTAATCTTGAATACTGTAACGGGAAACATGGTCTCATCGTCGGGGTGAGCGGTCACGATAAGGACTTTAGGACCTTGCGCGAAAGCAGTCAGGGAGGTTAGCAGGAGGAGAATGACGTGATATATTGCGCTCATAAAGTCTGGTTTTAGTAGGTAAAAACGTCCGAATAAAGTTCAATGATTTAGGAGAAATATAGGTAGTAAGCTGATTCAGCGGATAAGTCGTTCAGTTCCGTATTTTTCTCCGGCAACTTGTGATTCCCCATTTCTGACACTCAAACTATTCAGTCTATACGAATCAATTTCCGACGCTGATCAAAACGAACGACATGATCTTTCAGGAAGGCGGTTCCTACACTAATCTGGTGAACCTTGTCGGAATAATACACTTTCTGATCCGTTAGCCGTAGTCCGCTTAGCACAATCTCGTCCTGAATAACGGCTTCCTGCAACACAAAGCTTGTGTTAGGCAACGTGACAACCTGCTGGTTGGCGGTGTCAGTATATCGGATACCGGCCAGTGAAGACTTGGGGAATAGAAACGGGTGATTCGAGCCAACATCCACAGTAAAAGCCAGTTCTTTGGTACCAACCCTACCCAGAATAACAAAATCGTTCGAATACCGGAGAACCTCTTTTACCTGTCGGGACAGGGTATCTTTCGTGACCAGCCACTGGCGATTAGGTCCATCCATCATGACCAGATACCCATCAAAGAAATTCTGACCTATCGTACCATCTGTCGGAATTGGATTACCGATTGGGTTATAATCACCCACGGTTAGCTGAAGGGCAGAATGATCGAGTTTGCCAACACTAAGTTGACCCACCGCCACCAATAACTCCCGCTTCACCTGCGTGCCTGCGGTGTTTTGCTGGAATCCTATAATTTTTAACCCCAGTACTTTTGCTAAGCGACGGTCGATATGCGCTATCCCGGAGTTTCCTGAATCCAGCCGAAAATTGTAAGGCCCCAGTCCATTGACCCTCACCGGAATATACAGCAGATTATCCTGAACAGTAAGTTGTACGGATTGCCGAAGGGATTGACCACTGCCGGCATAACCGATCAGCAGAAAGGATAGTAAACGAAGCGGAGCAAATATAGACACAGCGTCAAAGGTAATGTCAGGCACCTTCATAACGTTTCAGAACCCGAAATTACAACAAACCCGATTCCTCAAAGAGTTTGTAGATCGCCATCGAATGTCCGTGGCCTAAGAAGCTGTTTGAGTTAGTAACTGATGTTACGCATGGTTGATCTATCTGTAGCAACCTCTTTCTAAATTTACTCAAAAACACCACAAAAAGCGCTCATGGAGTTTATAT
>NZ_KB893484.1 GCF_000374085.1 Spirosoma spitsbergense DSM 19989
GCTAAGAGTGGCCGCTGGCAATTGGTCAGAGACCGCCTAAATTTAGTTGACAACGACTAAGTCAACTTAAGGCAGGTAGTTTTGAAATGCACCTAAGTTGAACTTAAAATTTGAGATGCACGATGAAGCAGTAGTTCGGCGATGTCTGCTGCGTTTTCGTTATCACAGTAGAGAAAAAAATCCTGTAGGTGCTTTTGCAAGCTAATTCGGTCATCGTCGTAGATAAGCGGTCGACGATCTATTCGCTCCTCTCGCTCAAAATCTTTGTCTAAACCCTTAAGAAAAAGGGGAATGAAAAATTTCCTATACTTAATATGATCCTCTTGCTCCGTATTGAATGGTAGCATTATCAGCGCCCGTGTAAGCACTTGGCTGTGCCAATTCACCAATCTAATCTCCTGAAAGTCAACAGCCTCATTCTCTTCCCCTGTTATAACGTTACGAATAAATTCGCTTTCAGTCTTTTCAATCTGTTTTTGTAATTCCTCATTCTGATAAGCTCGCCATTGATCTTTTTCCTGTGATTTTCTAAGTTGAGCGAATCGAATTAAACCCTGCCAAACTTGGTTGGCTACAGTGGCATCTGCTTCCCATAATTGTTCACGTAACGAAGCCAGTAAAGGATCCATTTCGATTCTATGGAAAAAGGATGTCAATGCCTGAAGAAGTAGCTTAATAATCCGCTCACGTTTTTTTAGGTCGTTGGTTGTTTTGAGCAACAGAGGTAGGGCTGTTAATGCAGCATCCCGATCAAATATTGAACCTGGAGGGCCATCCTCTAAATAAGCATCTCGGTGCTTAGTCCTAACAATTAGCCTATTAATAGCTCCTGTAATTGTTTCAAAACACCATGTACGCTGTTCTATGTTTAGTTCTTGATTCAATTCACGAACACCAATGACAGCTAAAGAAACTGGTCGGTCGTGAATAAAATTAAAGCTTTCATTAACCTTGTATTTTTCAAATGTCTTACTCCACAGGGCATAATCAGCTATTGCCCCATCTTTCCGATCATATATTTTTCCAATCCAGATGGCTGCTACAGCAGCTTGTTCATGAGATTCACGTTCAGGCAGAAAGTCATCAACGAGTTTTTGTACAGTTGGCTCATAGGCAGGTTCAATGATAAATCCTCCCAGCTCTGACTTATGCTCAGTTATCTGCCATTTGCGAGCGTCTATTTCGTGAAGGGTTTTCCGCCAATATATATCCTGCTCATCAGCCTCCTCCCACATGCGATCTAAAACACTGAAGAAGGCTTCGTTAAACAGTTTCAAGTTTAATTGCAAATCTAAAACGAACCCCTTCAAGCCATAGCCATATTTCTTTCTATGTGGCAATTCATTTAACTCATGTCGCTTTGTTTGGGCAAATGAGATCTCATCGTCCCAGAGTGCTAAAGTATTGATTTGGTCATCAAGTGCACGATGTACATCCCATTCATAAAATTCTCGTACTCCCAATAATGGTAACATTGCCTCACCGACCTCCTGCGGATAAGCAATTGCTACACTAACCAGAACACTACTGATGGCAACTGTTTCTGAGCCATGAAGTAAATAATCAAAAAGGAGTTGAATGTTTTGTCGGCTAACTTCAGTTTTCGCTTCTACTATTTTTAATAAATACGCTTCTAAGCTCATTAAGAGCGATTCTAATAGATATGAAGAGACAACAGTACCACGATAGGCCTGCCAAAGCACATGGCTGCCTGATTGGTTTACCAACTGACCATCTAAAAGTTGAAGTTGTACCTCCGCTATTTCATCCCCTCTAGCTTCTCTCGATTTGACGTAATAATTGGTACAATGGTTAACTATTTCCAATAGAAAATCTGTGCCCCGTTGCCAGTGGTTTAACAACAAATTGTAAACTGGCGTTTTAAATATACCTGAAGGTGAATCGTCGATATGATTTTCAAAACCAAACTGTCTATTCTTATCGAAGGAATAATAGTCGTCCTCTTCTTGTTGTTGTTCAAGTATTCTGAGTATCGGACTTAGATTTTTAGAATGTTCTGATGTTTTAAGGCGAGGTTTCTTTATCCATGTTGCCTTGGCCATCGCAATAACCTGCTCCGGCAAAAATTTGGTTAACGGACGGCAGTATATTCCTGACAGAGTCATCTTGCGGATGCGTCCGTAAAACGATTTATCGTGGTAGTCGTACCGATCGGTTGGCTTAGGTATTGCTCGCTCAAGAAGAGCTTGAACTTCACTTTTTGCATACTCAGTCAGTTCAAATGTAACGTCAAGCAAACTTTTTACTCTATTTTTAAGTGGCTCCTCTTGCCAGGCTTTCTCTTCTTGGTTTTCAATCTCCTCTAAATAAGTAAATAAAATACCTTTAACTGCCCCGACTTCTCTCGTCGATAAACGTTCACTATCTTTATACAAGCTGTAGCTCCAGTCAATTAACAAACTAGTAATCAAGATACGTAAGCTACCAAGTCGAGCTAAATAAAGGTGGATAAATGACAGAGTTGCCATCCAACCCGACCCAACTGGATATAACAGTTTATGGGTATGGGAGGTCTGATGTTCCTTGCAGGCCGTGCGTAAAAGATGAATAGTGCGTTGTAGGAACTGGGCTTGACCCTCCAATAACTCGGTTTTAAACTCTTCAAAAAAGATTAAACTTTCATCTGATCGCAAAATGGCAACAAGCACCTCGTCAGCCCAGTAGGGTTCAATAAAGGCTTGCTGACGGGTTTCCCGTATCAATTCAAAAACGGTGGCTGCTCGGTTACGTAGGGAATCTTCAACCCATAATCGAAACGCCCGACGTAAAGCTGGTTTATTGCCAATATTTTGATAAAAGGCTTCGGGTTCATGGTGTGTTTCGCGTAACCGACGAATATGCTTTACCAATGCCCAGTCTTCAAGAATATCATGTGATGGTGCATATTTGAGTTCATTAGATTGCTTCGTTAGAATATTGTCATTTACTAATTCATCAATAGCCGCGGGGTCTGCCAGTTCCGGTTCCGCATAAAGAGTCATGCGTTGCGCCCGCAACAGGGCGACTTCCATGAATGCCTTATTACGTTTACTGGGCATTCCAGCTCGAACCACAGAGTGATTTTCAACAATGTGTTGCCAAAGTCGATTTTTGAATTCTGTTAAAGTTAACGCGAACTATGAGATCTTTTAAGCAGCTAAGGCCCATTCAGATTCACCGGAAGCGAGCAGACGGTTACTTATGTCGACGTGTGCTGTTGGC
>NZ_KB893485.1 GCF_000374085.1 Spirosoma spitsbergense DSM 19989
GTTTGCCTGATGAGCAACCGATGGAATTTGGTTCGTCAGCAGATTGAGCCAATCAACTATGCGATGGCCGCATAGCGACATTTTGAATTGCACCCCCTCAGGGTCTTATAGTTCATGAAACCCCGAATATTTTTAGGGAAAGCAACACTGTTTTATCCTAAAACTTTCTCATTTTAAGGCTTTGTATAGGTGTTACAACGGTGTTATAATACTACTATACAATCTCATCACCGTCGCCTTTATTGGTCATAATAAATCGCTCATCGGTAAATAGCAAACTGATTGTTACGCCAGGTGGGCTAGTGACCGTTAGCAATGCACCTAACTGCTCACAAAGGCCGTACATGAGCGACATACCTAACGAACGGCTCCGTTCAGGAGCATAACCCACCGGTAAGCCGACCCCATCGTCAGCAACCGTCAACTCGTAGGTCCCGCTTGTAACCTGATGCAACGAGAGACTTACCGTCCCGGAACGGCCATCGGGAAAAGCATATTTGAGGGCATTGGTGATGGCCTCGTTGATGATCAGGCCCAACGGTACAGCCTGGGTTACGTCCAACGCCAAAAGGTCTATCGACAGGTTAAAGCTAACCGGCCTGGGCTGGGCGTACGAATCGCGCAGATAATCGACCATATCGTTAATATAAGAGGTCATGTCTACCCGGGATATTTGTTCGGACTGGTAGAGCTTCTGGTGGATCAGGGCCATGGCCTGCACCCGGTGCTGACTCTCCTGAATGGCCGACAGAGCTGCCTTGTCCTGAAGGGCAGCGGCCTGAGAGTTCAGTAGGCTCATAACGATCTGAAGGTTGTTTCTGACCCGATGGTGAATCTCCTTGAGCATCCATTCTTTCTCCTCCAGCAAGGTGTCTTTTTCGTACAATACAGTTTCCAGAGAGTTATTCTTTTGGTTAATTTCAAGCTGTTTATTCTCCAGTAGCTGATTGCTCTTTTGCTTGAGCCGATACCGGTTATAACCCACTCCCAGCACTAATATTAGTAAGAAGGCTCCGGCCAGGGTACCGTTGCGGATCAGTTGGGCCTGATCCAATCGATGCTGTTGTAGTTTTCCATGCTCAGTCAGTAATTGAATGTTTTTTTCCTTCAGTTTTAAATCCTGGTCTCTCTTTGCGGTTTGATATTGAATCTCTAACTGGGCAATCTGGTGGTTTTTGCTTTCGGTAAATAGCGAGTCCCGTAAACGTACATACCGTTGAAAATTAACAATAGCCGAAGGATAACGCCCCAGAGTTGAATCCAACTGAAACCTTTGTAAATGATTGTCAGCTAAGGCGATGGCTGAACCTTGTTCAAGGCAAAGCTGGTGGTTGATAGTCAAATATTTTTGGGCAGACCCGTACTGCCCGCTGGCGAGGAGAAATCCAATGACTGAGTGGTAAGTAGAAGTCCGGCCCGGACTACCGGCCCCGTCTTCTTGGGTAAGCTTTATTACCTGCTCGAAATAAGGCTGCGCCCGGTCGTATTGGTGCAAACTGCGGTATATATCCATAAAACGAGTCGCCAGGATGATACGACTCTCAAAATCAGTCGGAGGATACCTGGCAGCAATCTTACGGAGAAAAACGAGTGCTTTCCGGGGTTTACCGGATCTCACTAATAAGGAGCTAATGTTACAGGAAATATATATGATTGATGGGGCATGTTTATAGATTAACGCAATATCCAATGACTTTTGGAAACAAATGTGCGCTGACCCAGACTGCCCCAGTGCCTGGTAAGTTGTGCCCAGTCGGTTATAAATAGTACAGAGTTGCAGGTCTGTGCTACCCCGCAATTGAGCCGTTTTGACTGCCTGTAAACCATACGCCAAGCCTGCTTTGTAATCACCGATTTTTGTGGACACAAATCCAAGTAAATCGTAAACCTGATCAACGTCAGGATGGCTTATAGAGCGGTATAATATCAGGGCACGCTGTAACTCCTTCAATGATTGGCGATAGTTTTCCTGCAACTGAAGCAAATCGCCTTGCTCTTTCAATAACTCAGCTTCTTTTTTCGTTTCGCCTGTCTGACTAAACAATGACAAAGCTTGCCGGTTAAGATTGATTTTCGACGAAACGTCCAAAGCCGTGTTGGAATAATAGCGGGTCAGTTCGGAGTAAACGTGACCCAATTGCGCCAGTTCGTCGTATTTTCTAAACAGAAATAAAGCCCGTCCGGCATAGGCCTTCCCCTGTTGCCAGTCTCCTTTTTCCCGGAGGGCTTTTGCCGTTATCAGATAGCCTCTCCCTTCGCCTTTGTAATACTGTAAGGAACGGCTAAGGGTTATAGCCTGTCTGGCGAAGAGTAACGCCCAATTTAGATCGCTTGCTTTTTCACCAGGCCTATGTACGTAGCGATAACTTAGGTCAATTAATAGCTTCACCCGGTTGGTATCGGCTTTGCTCCTGATCAACTGCTCGCGTAAACTGTCTATCTGATACACAGGCGACTGCGCCCATGAGAGCTGACCGAAAAACCAGAACAGTAAAGCGAATATTATCAAATTCATGGAGCTCAATGGGTGGTCAATTTTATAGCAGATAAATGGGCATTTCCTGATGTACGGAGCCAATTGGCTTCACCAAACTAATACCAGAACGAATGGTTCCTCGCAGTGGGTTAATTGAAGTCCCGCTTAACGTTGGAAAGAGATTTTCCTTCCCAACTACTCCCTAAATCCTCGTAACAGCATCATACATACTGAACGGCTACGCGAAGGTAAGGCCTGCCATCATCAGTATCTGTCAATTAGTAGAAAGCATCCTTAGCTTGACTTTAGCCACACACCACCCAGGCTAAGGCGTTCTGCCATTACTTTTCCTCTTGCTGACTCATTCTCACGTGTGCCACTTCCCAAAAAGATGTTCGTGTTGTTGCCTTAACGCTGGAACCCTGGAGCGCACATTCGCTTAGTTGACTAATTAACGTCGATTAAGTGTTAATTGGGTGCGGTCGTTGAAAGTTTCCGAAGCCATGATTCAAATAGAAATGGTTCTTTTAATAGTTCGGCGTTTATAAAATTTAGACAACATCATGATGGATTAATTTTTAATGCCTGTCAATTGTGGCAGTACACAAGCATGTATTAGTTCCAACAGGTTGAACGCATTTAAAAAAGGGTGAGTAACTTGATCAGATAATTGTCGTCCCAGCCCGCCAGCTTGCGTCGGCTTTTAAGACTCTCTTTA
>NZ_KB893486.1 GCF_000374085.1 Spirosoma spitsbergense DSM 19989
ATCAACGAGGGCATGTAATTCTTCTCTGGTCATGGGAACAAGGGCTTTTTGAGGCTATGTCAACAAGATACTGGTATTTTTGAAATGCACCCGTTCAACTTCCACTCATCGAGATGGCGGATTTGAGTTTATTAAATGGACGTTGCAAAGGGTAATTTGGGAGCTGGATCAAATTGTTTCCAATCAATCCGGTAGTATTGGAAATCGGGTAATAACAAATTACTGGAGAGTTTGGGAACAGTTCTATCAAGTACTTACACAGTCTAATTATCAAATATTTTCTAACTTGTTATTCTTGGAGATTGACTGGAAAAAGGAGGCAACACATTGGAAACCACTGGAAGGTAAGAAGTATTTTATTAAACGGGTTACTGATATGTTCGGTCAATACAATATACGCCCGTTGGTCAAACTTCTGTCAACCGTTGGTGATCAAACTTTATTACCAGAAGGTCTACATTGGGTAGTGGATAAAATAAAAAATCATCCTGAAAACTTGGACGCTTTAGCTCAAGATGAAGCTGAAGCGCTTATCAATCGGCTTTACCAACGACATATTACATTTATAAAAACGAACACCTCTTTGTTAAATGATTTTATCTGGTTACTTGACAAGATGATTGATTCAGGTTCATCTCAGGCATATATTACTCGTGAGAACTTAATTACATATAAAGTGAACTAATGGATTGATTTTTAGTAATTATAAACGTCTCATTTCTCTTCAAGCAACTTAAGTTTACTCAATGTTCCTTCAAATGGCGCAAGTTCACACTCATTTGTACTTCTTTTAAGGCCTCAACTAATTGTAACGCGTGGTACCAATAAAAAAAGGCTTCCGGCTGTGCCTTTTTAAGCTTGTTAAGCCGGTTAAAGGAAGCATCGTTAATTAGCCAGCTAGTAATTTCTTCGGCTTTTGTGTATCGATGAATGGTTGTTTGATTTGCCCTAAGTAGCTGACTCAAATAAGCAGCTTTAGCGCCTGCTACAATGGCCTCTTCTGCGGTAAAACCACCTATCACGAAATTCTTTAATCGTTGAATACCGCCCAATAAAATATTGTAATTTTCATCTTTTGCATCTCGTTGGGCTAGAATCAGCGATGTTTGAAAGATATCGTCTAACACTGCGCTGGAGTCAATTTCTAACCGGCGGAACCTAATTTCTTCTTCAGCTATCTTTTCAAAGGATACTTTGATAGCTTCAATATCTGTAGCTACATCAAACAACTGCGCTACGTCAAATAATTGTTTGACGATTTCGGCAGGCCGTTGTTTACTGTAAAGGATACCCGTAGTATTCGGAGCAAAGGCGGTCAATTTGTCGCCTAGTAGGCTATCTGTTTCTGGTAAGCGAATTATAGTAAGGGGCTCTTCTGTAACAAGCCAAGGGTGACGGATGGGTTTCTCAGTTATTGAAACGTAGTTGGGTTCTGTATAAAGAATGTCCAGAAGAATTGGCTCCTCTGGATGTTGAGGATCAACTTGGCTAATGTAATAGAATTTAAAATGTCCGACAGGGATATCGGAATGCGTTGCTCGCTCTGAATCATCTTGCCAACGCCTGAAGGCTCCTGACGTAATGATAGCCTCAAAGCGTTCAAACAAGTTCGCAGGTTTATTAGGCATTATTATGTCAATATCAATTGAAAACCGGCGAGGCTGTTCAAAATGAAGAATTAATGAAGTGCCTCCTTTGAATACAAAATCTAATTGTTGCCGTTGTAGCTGCTCTAATAAACTTAAAGCTCGCACTACTTTTTCAAGAAGTTTTAAATCAACAGACTTGGAAAAGCGCTCGGAGGTCGCTTGTAGCCATTCTCTTGTAAAAGATTGTTCAAGAATCATGCGGCTGGTAATTAGGTGGGAGTTGAATAAGGAAAAAATCGACCTTTTCTATCTTATTGCGTCGGCGTGCGTATCGTCTGAGCTTATCTCGGTTAATCACATACTTTTCGAAAGCAGACTTTATGATATATGCTAGTTCCTCCTTAAAGGCATAGAATAGATCCTGATCCGCTATCAGATCAACTATAATTTTTTCTAGCGAAGCTGTTTTATACTGCGCTTCCTGTTGCAGTGGTGCTTCACCACTAAGGGGCTTAATGATAATAGGTGCCTCTGCGTTTGCTCCATGATGAATAAGTCTTATCCAATCCTGGTAATAGTAGACGGACCCTACGTTACGCTCAGGGAATATTCCTCTATTTTGCAATAAATTGTATGTAGAAGATAGTGCTACCCGTTCAACTTCAACGAGTTGAATAAAATCCATTGGTTGCTGAATCATCAAATCAGCTATTGTTCGGGTGTCCCAAACGCAATACTCAATAAAAGGCAAGTCAACTTTTATTTGATCGCCAACCTTTTGCAAATCCTTAGGAATACTTGGCGAGAATTGACGACGGGTATTGAGTGCGTAGTATCCCCAGCCTGTTCTTATTAATACTCCATCCCTAGCCAACTCATGTAACCGCCAATCAAGCGTAGACAATTTGGCGTCAACATAGAATAACCTTAAGAAGTCGATTATTTGCTCTTTAGGTATAGCATCCTGATCACGAAATCGTGATTTTAAATTTTCGATTAAAAACTCTTTATCCAATTTGCTTCTCCAAATTTTGGCAAAAATAGTCATTATTTGCCAAAATTTGGAGAATTGAGGTTAGTCATATTATCAAGCCCCATGCTTTTAACCGGTTATGACAATCACTATCAATCATTCTTCGATTGACGTTCATTGACTTGTCCTGAAATAGGGAATAGTTTAACCCTTATCTTGGAAACCAGAAAACGTTCACGAAAAGGTTCGTTTCACTTTACTCCCTTATGACGCTCAGAGAAATCTTGCCCGCCGATATCCTCACCTAATGTCCTTAAAATCAGAGCAATACTACTCCATGATGAAACATTTTCTCACTACTGGACATCTACTAAATAGCGGGTTTGGGCACTTTTACTTTTTGGCGCATGGCATTTATCAGCCATTCTACGAAATGGTCAATTGTAGCCAGATGGTTGGCGACGACTCCGTAGCCAACCCGAAACACCGACTCCGTGGGGTGCATTTCAAAAGTACCCGCAAATAGTTACATTGTATAATCTGTACCCCTTTTCTGTGCACTACTATGACTCGTGAAGAACTCCATGCGCTG
>NZ_KB893487.1 GCF_000374085.1 Spirosoma spitsbergense DSM 19989
TACCCAAAGGCACTAAACTGGAGAAAAATGATCCTAGAGTGCGTCAACTTTATCACTTCGGCTGTATAGCCGCCTAAATATTGACTAACCATTGCACGTAGTAGCCGTGAGGTAAAACATTTGTCGGAATGATAGGGTTAGGCCCCTCTCGATGATGAGTAAAACAAAAAGCAATTGGCAACATATAGCTGCCGACGTAATTTGGGTTCAAGGAGGGCATATGTTACAAGCCATTTTTTATCACATACTCAAATCCATATGATCTATTATCGAGCTGGCTCAGAACTGGATAAAGTAGAGTAATATGTTGGATTCGACCACGCTCATCAATCTCAAACCCAGCGTAAACTCGTCCGTAAATGGCGTTATTCGCCAAAATGGGCGGGTAATCAATCCGGCGTGAAGCAATAGCAATAAAAACAGGATCTTTATCAAGACGGTACTGTGGCATTTGAGCTAAAGCGAGCGGAAGACTCATAACCAGCAAAAAGAGGGACGTTAAGTACAAAGTTCTCACTATGGTTTAAAGTTAATTAGGGCGGGTTAATTTGACATTAGGCTAATCAGAAAACAGGTTGTAGCATTATTCTAAGTTACATAGTCAGCTTATTATCTAACGCATATCTGAATAAAGTTTCTTGGTTCTTGGAAAGTCATTACGGAATACTACCACATTCAGTCAATACTCGCAGACGAAGCGACTCAAAATCTCTATAGCCAAAGCCTCGCCGAATGATCCCCCGAATATGATTGTTGGTGCCTTCCATACCCGCGTTGGTGAGTCGGTCGGTGAAAAAATGACTCACCTTTTCCTTCCAGTTTTTGACCGTAACTAAGAAACGAGTCAACGGTTTGGAGTCTACCCGGGAGGCTTCTGCTTCCCAACTTGTCAGGGCCAATAAACCCGCTTTTTGACTGTAATCAGTGTCAAAAAGAGCCTTCAGTTTGGCACGTAAGGTGTAGATAGAGGCTAACACGGGGCAAGCTGAAAAAGCTGTTTGCAACTGTAATGACTCCTCAGCCGTCAACTTCTCGGGCGATTTAAGTAGCGGCCAGCGTAGGTTTTTGAGCCGATCATCCTGGCTCAACTCCTTGCGGGCTAGCCTGCGCTGGTGGTCGAGAGCCGTTGATAAGTGCTGCACAAAATGGAATCGATCAATCACATTGATGGCGTTGGGAAACACCCCTTTTTCGCCCACCAAGTTTACATAGCCATCCCACATATCGGACACAACCACTTTGATTTGCTGGCATAAAGCAGCCCCTCTTTGAACAAAATAGGCTTTTAGAGTGGCCATATCCCGCTTCTCCAAAAAGTCCAGTACGGTATTTCGCTGGGCATCGCGTAAGACACAAGCAAAGTTGCGTTTGCCTTTTCGCACCGCGATTTCATCCATGCTCAGTATTTCTACTAACGCCCAGCCATCCTCTCCAGCGTTGAGTTGCTCTTGGCTGTATTGCTCATGAATGCGATTGACCGTCGCCCAACAGATATCTTCTTTGAGGCTCACTTGCTGAATGGTGGTGTCCAGACTCATTTTGTAGAGGTAAGCCTCATAGCGTTGAGTCAGTCCGCGATTGCCCTCCACAAAGCCCACATCTTCGATGAAAAAACGGTGGCAGTCTGGGCATTCAAATTGGCGAGATTGCAAGGTCAACAACGTCTTGCGTCCCAGTATATCTAAGTCCCTAACTTTGCGAGAAGTGTAGCTACGAATGGTTGTAGAGGGTTGCTGGCAAAGGGGGCAGTTTTGGGATGGGGGCGTCCTAACCAATTCGATTAGCACCTCTTTATCGGTAAAAGAGAAGTCAGTCACCTTCACCTGAGGCAGGTTGAGCAAGCTGTCAATGTCTATTTGCATAAGGGATCAATATTAGCTCAGTCCGCAATAACTTTTCAAGAACCAGTTTCTTTAAATAAGTGTAGTTATGCAACAGGTCTAGGTAAAGTACAACTTCCTGCCCCACAGCAAGTTAGTACTATTCCTAGACCTGTTGCATAACTGATTTTATGTTAAGAAAATATTGTAAGATCGAAACACTTACAAGGCCAATGAATACAGCTTAAGCTATTTAATATAGTTTGGGGAAACGCAATCCTGCCAATATTCCACTATCCTTTTAATCATTTGCTCTAATTTGTTAAAGCTGTTGGGCTTGACAAAAAAGCCCTGAACTGACTTTGAGTAGGCGTCAATAACGTGTTCTTGCTCGGCACTTGTTGTAAAGAATAAGTAGGGAATACACTTTACTCTTAAGTCTTCATTATTGTGCACCTGTTCTCTTAATTCCAGCCCATTTAATTTAGGCATATTGATATCTGAAAGTACAATAAAGGGCTCAACATCACTACTAATCAAGTATGTGAGGGCTTCTTCAGGATCACTGAAGAAGATAATTTGGTTTTTATAATCAAGTATTTTAAAAATTTGCGTTAAAATTTCTTGATCATCATCATCATCTTCTATAATGATGATTGGTCCCTCTTTATTCATATAATTCGTTGTATAAGTGAGCATTATGATAACCAAATACCGAAAAGCCACTATTTTACTATCTCGATCCGAACGCAGTTAACGTACATATTCACCCGCTCCAAAAGATTACTGATCGCCGTTTGATAAGCGGTATTGTTTGACAAATTCCCCTCATAAAGCACACGAGCGCCTAGCTTGTTGTCCACTAACAGCCCGGCAATATGCCAGTTGACGGCTTTCTCGTTAAAGACATCAAGTTGGTAAAAACTCACTAACAGGTTGCCATCCGGGGTACCTGTTAGGCGAAACTGTACTAAATTCTTGGCTCCAAGTTCTTTTTCCATCACGTTATTAGCCCCGCTTAAGGGGGTTGTATGGCCGCAAATCTACTACTTTGTTGCGGGTCTGTCGAGTGGTAATTTAGCCCATTTTAGGGAGCTTCTTTTACGCTGTTTTATCGCCTCGGGTTAGAGAGCATTTCTTGAAATATCCCCTTAACCTAAGTACAGGACAAAAGTGGTACAAGGTGGCCAACAGGTTGGCCTTTAAGGATTCTATCGCGCAGTTCATCTAAACCGTGACGGAATAAAC
>NZ_KB893488.1 GCF_000374085.1 Spirosoma spitsbergense DSM 19989
AAGGTCGAGGAATTTCACAAATCCATCAAGTCGAACACGGGCTACGGGGCATCCCCGGCGCACACGGTTCGTAGTCAAAGCAACCATTTGTTTTTGGTGATGCTGGCCTTTGTTAAGTGGGAAGCCTTACGGCTGTCCACATCAAAAAATCATTTTGCTTTAAAGAAATTGCTGACGCTAAATGCAACTAAGTTGGCTTTGCAGGAACTCAACAGCCTCAAAAGTCAATCTACTCTATTGGCCAAGGCTGCGTAACATCAGTTACTTAAGTTACCAGTAACAGCAACCGCTTTGGCCATTGATTGAGGGAACGGCCGGATGCGCTTATTAAGCGGTCGATGAACGCTCCGTTCGTCTGGCAATAGCTTCGACTTTCACTATCTTAGCCCCTGATGAAACATGTTGTGCTTATCCTGCTAAGTTTTGTGGTTTTAGGGCTTGTTTATAGCTGTAAGCACGAAGCTGACCCCACGCCACCACAGCCTCCGGTAGTTACCTGGAGTCAGGCGCCCACTTTCTCGATACGCAGCAGTACATCGGCGGTGCTTTCGGCCACTATGACCGAAGCCCCAACCGGGCAGGCCACAACCATAGGATTTGTGTGGTCGAAAACCAATCCGATGCCTACGGTGGCCGATAGTAAAACACGCCAGTCTGTAACGCTGACAAGTCTGCCGTATGCCATGCGGGATTCACTGACGGGCCTGGAAACCAACGCAACCTATGTTGCCCGCGCTTACCTGACCACAGCTTCCGGCACAGTTTACAGCCCCGCCGTTACATTTCAGGTGACCGTATCGGTGACAGAACTGTTTGCCCAAACGCTGACCGGCTTGCTTCAGAATCGCGACATCGGCTATGGATTTGTGCTGTTCGAGAACGATGAGATGAAGGCATCCGGCAATGGCGGATTGAAAGCCAGAGCGATTGAAGCCGACGGCCCGAAACCGTACACCATCGATACCAAAATGCACATCGCCAGCATGAGTAAAACCATTTCGGCAATGGCGTTTACGCAGCTGGCCGCCCGGAAAGGAATCCGAACGACCGATAAAATCAGCCCCTATCTACCGCCATCCTGGCCTAAAGGGGAAAACATCGACCAGATTACCTTTCGCGACTTGTTCACGCACCGGAGCGGCATCATTGGTCTGGGCAGTAACTGCCAGAATGGCGCCTACAGCGAAAATATTTATTCGGGGCTTAGACAATTGATTGCGAAGGGGGTAAAGGCGCAAAACCGGGGGCAGTACTGCTACCAGAATGCCAATGTTGGCCTGATGCGGGTACTCATTCCCGCCCTGACCGGCTATGTATTTACGGGCAACGATGATACGGACGATGGGCAAACCCAGCAACTTTACCTGACCTATGTCCAGAAAAATGTATTTGAAAAAGCAGGACTTACCAATATCGTACCTACTTATCCCGCAAACGACCCTACCTATTGCTACAGCAGCCCGTACACCGCTGGTGAGAAAGGATGGAATCCGGGTAGTTTTTTCAATACGGTGGGGGCATACGGTTGGTACCTGACTCCGCGCGAAGCCGGGAAACTCTACGCCACCGTCTTGTCGTCGGTCAGTCAGGAAGTATTGCCAACAGCTTACAAAGACACGTTGCTACTTAATAGCCTGGGATGCTATCGGGTTTCGTCCACGCTGGGGGATTTCCAGTATCACGACGGCTGGTGGTACCTGACCAATGCTGCCCCTTACATGGGCTTGCGAACCATCTGGATGAAACTACCC
Organism: Spirosoma spitsbergense DSM 19989; assembly: GCF_000374085.1. Taxonomy (GTDB): domain Bacteria; phylum Bacteroidota; class Bacteroidia; order Cytophagales; family Spirosomataceae; genus Spirosoma; species Spirosoma spitsbergense. Next base: position 1,752 of record NZ_KB893488.1, read on the forward strand.
AATAACCTGACCGTTGTCCTGTTCACGAATGCACTAAACCGGCAGGGGGGTCTGTTTCCGTCCGAGGATGGAACGGATATTGTTCCGTTTGTCTTTCGGGCCTATACCACAGCCCGGCAACTCAGCGGTGGCCGCCTGGCTCCTGTTACCTTCACGCTGGAACACCCGGAACCTCATTAAAGCGCAGTTTGGATTTCAGTCCTTCCTGGTGCTGCTATACCGAAAAACCCAACCCCCTTCAGGCGTATAATACCGCCAGGACTCTCTGCATCAGGAAGCCCTGCATGTTGATTTCCGCTATCTTAGCCCTCTATATTTCAACAAACGGTATCTTATGCGAAACGTACTACTTCTTCTTTGCTCAATCTTATTTATCAGCCCGCTACTGGCGCAGAAACCTAAATCGGCCAAACCAACGAAGGTAACAACGGCCACAGTTAAGGACTCAACCCTCAACAATGATCCCTATTTTAAACCCGTCCGGTGGCGAAACATCGGGCCGTTTCGCGGGGGTCGCTCCGTGGCCGGAACGGGCGTCACCTCCGACCCGCAACTGTACTACATGGGTACCGTGGGCGGGGGCGTCTGGAAAACCGACGATGCCGGCATGACCTGGAAAAACGTGTCCGGTGAGCAGTTGAAAACATCGTCCGTCGGGGCCATAGGCGTGTGCGAGTCCGACCCGGCGGTGGTATACGTGGGCATGGGCGAACACGCCCCCCGGGGGGTGATGTCCTCCTACGGTGACGGCGTGTACAAATCGACCGATGCGGGCAAGACCTGGAAACACCTGGGCCTCGACCTCACCCGCCACGTGGCCGCCATCCGGGTACACCCGCAGAACCCGGATGTAGTCTACGTAGCCGCCCAGGGTGCACTGCACGGCGCTACCCCCGACCGGGGTATTTACAAAACCACCGATGGCGGCAAGACCTGGAAGAAGGTGCTGTTCGTGGACAACAATACGGGTTGCAACGACCTGAGTATGGATATGACCAACCCGCGCATTCTGTATGCATCCATGTGGGACTACCGGCGGTTGCCCTGGCAGGTGCAGAGTGGCGGCAGTGGCAGCGGCCTGTACAAATCCACCGACGCGGGCGAAACCTGGACCAAACTCGAAAAAGGGTTGCCCAAAGAGCTGGGCAAGATGGGCATTTCGGTATCCAAAGCCAATCCAAACCGGGTGTTTGCCGTGATAGAGTCCGACTCCAAAGCCGACAAAGGGGGCGTTTTTCTCTCCGACGATGCGGGTAAAAGCTGGAGCCGGGTCAGTAAAGACCACCGCACCATTCAGCGGGCCTGGTATTACATCGAAATCTTCGCCGACCCGGTAGATGAGAACACGGTTTACGTCCTGAACACCTCCGTCCTGAAATCCATCGACGGGGGTAAGACGTTCAGCCCGATAACGGGGTCGCACGGGGATAATCACCACCTGTGGATCAACCCGAACAACAACAAAAACCTGCTGCTGAACAACGACGGGGGCGCGGCCATCACCTTCAACGGGGGTAAGTCGTGGTCGTCGGAAAACAACCAGCCCACGGCGCAGTTTTACCGCGTCAATGCCGATAATCGTTTTCCGTACAACGTCTACGGCGGACAGCAGGACAATACGTCGGTCATGATTGCCAGTCGTACTACCACCGGCAGCGGCATTACGGAAAAAGACTGGACACCCTCGGCGGGGGGTGAAAGTGCGTTTCTGGCCTTCAATCCCGACGACCCGCGCTACGTGATGGGCGGCAGTTATCAGGGAACCATCGAAGTACTCGACCAGCAGACCCACGAAGGGAAAGGCATCATGGTGTCGCCGATTCAGTACCAGGCCTTGCAGGCCAAAACGATGAAATACCGGTTCAACTGGAACGCCCCCATCATCTGGTCGAAACACGAGCCGGATGCGTTCTACCACGCCGGAAACCGACTCTTCAAAACAACAAATCTGGGCAAAAGCTGGTCCATCGTATCGCCCGACCTAACCCGCCACGACTCCACCAAACTCGGCTGGGGCGGGGCACCCTATACCAACGAAGGGGCAGGCGGAGAGAACTATGCCACCATCGCCTACGTGCTGGAATCCCCCGCCGAAAAGGGCGTTATCTGGACCGGCAGCGACGATGGACTCGTGTACCTTACCCGCGATGGGGGCACCACCTGGACCAACGTAACACCGAAGGGCCTGGAGGAAACGCTTATTAACTGCATTGACGTGTCGCCCCACGATAAAGCTACGGCCTACATTGCCACCACCCGCTACAAATTCAACGACTTCGCCCCGGCCATTTACAAAACGACGGACTACGGCAAAAACTGGACGAAACTCGTTAACGGCATTCCGTACGGGGCGTTTACCCGCGTTGTCCGGGAAGACCCGGAGCGCAAAGGCCTGCTTTACGCCGGTACCGAAACAGGTCTGTACATTTCCTACAACGACGGGGCCAACTGGCGACCCTGGCAGTTGAACATGCCCGTCAGCCCCATCAACGACCTGAAAGTACATCAGGGTGATTTGCTGGCGGCAACCGGCGGACGCTCCTTCTGGATTCTGGACGACCTTGGCCCCATTCGGCAGTACGATGCCAAAGCCAGCAAAGACAGCCTGCTGGTCTACAAACCCGAAGATGCCCACCGCGTGTCGGGGTCCAGCGCGCTGGATAAAGTGGTGGAAGAAGAGGACGACGAAGATGCGGGCAGCAGTCCCGGCCGCAGTGGCTTCGCGGGGGTGAACCCCTCGACGGGTGTGGTGATGTATTACCAGCTACCCGCCAAAGTGGATACCAGTCAGACGCTGACGATGGCTATTCTGTCGGCGCAGGGAACGGTACTGCGGACGCTGAGCAGCAAAAAAGACAAGAAGTTCGTGAAGTTCCCCGGCGGGCCATCACCGGAACCCACACTGACCATGCGCCCCGGCCTCAACCGCTTTGTGTGGGACATGCGCACCGAAACCCTGCCCGCCATCGAGAAGGTGTTTATCGAAGGCAACTACGCCGGGCGCAAAGTAGCTCCCGGCGCGTATCAGGCGAAGTTAAAACTGGGTAAGCAGGAGAAAACAGTGCCGTTCACCATCCTGCCCGACCCCCGTATCAAAGCAACCGATGCGGACTATGACGAACAGCAAAAAACGCTGGTGGGTGTTGAAGAGGGTGTAAAAGAGATTCACCAGGGGGTTAACCGAATGCGGAAAGCGCAGAAGCAAATCAACGACCTGGTCAACGTCATCGACGATAAACCCAGTCTGAAAGCCGTAGCCGATTCGGGCCGGGCGGTAAGCAAGCGCATCAAAGCGTGGGAGGAGAAAGTGATCCAGCCCAAATCCGAATCCAACGACGACGTCATCAACTTCGAGAACAAACTGAGCGCCGATTACATCTTCCTCAAGGGCGAAATGGACACCAACATCCCCTACGTTACAGCGGGTCAGAAGGAACGCCTGTCGGAGTTAAACGCCACCTGGCAACCCCTGAAAGCCCAGATGGAAAACCTGATTCAAAACGACATCGCCCGGTTCAACAACCAGTGCCGACAGGCCCAACTGGAGAAAATAACCCTGCCCGACGTAGCCGTTTCGACTCCGAAGCCTTGATGGTGGATTTGATAGTTAGTATTTTGTCGTGTTGAATTATTTTCGTGAGCGGACGAATGGAGTAAGTCTACCAACGAACGCAGCAAACCAATATCAATGGGCTCATGGTGAACCTATTGATATTGGCAGCATCCGAATTGTAACCAGGCGCTACTACGTAGAAACTAACCTAAGAAGCTGTTTGAGTTAGCACTTTTAGAAACGAGAAAGCCGCCTATCGGAGTTAAGTTGTGTGCAGCAACTATATACTTCCGACCTGACAGCCTCTCAATGGCAAGGTATTGAAAAATTTATTTTGTCTAAACGAAAAAGTATTTGGCCCCTTCAACGCATTGTCGATGCCATCTTTTACGTGACTAAAAATGGTATCGTTTGGCGAGATTTGCCCAAGGGTTTCCCCGCCTGGCAGACCGTTTACTGGTACTTCAGGAAATGGGCAAAGGACGACACCTGGTTGCTATTAGCCAACGAGTTGACGATGCTTCACCGCCTTAAAGTTGATAAGAAACCGTTGCCTACGGTGGCTATCATCGACGCGCAAAGTGTCAAGAACTCCTCGACCGCAACCGAGCAAATTGGCTTTGATGGGGGTAAGCTCATCAAAGGCCGCAAACGCTTTCTGATCGTTGATACGATGGCGGGGCCGCCCGTGCGGGCATTTGTTGTGGACCCATGTGCGCCCGGCCCATGTAGCGGATGGCAAAGCAGGGGTGTTGCTTTGGGAGCAAGCCAAGCTTCTCAACCCGTTGCTGTACGATCTGGTACTAATTTATGCTGACAGTACGTTCAGCGGTCATTTTAAAGAGCAGTTAGAAACCATCTATGATATGCAAGTACTGATTCCTAAGTCCCCGATTAGGGATCAACCTATTGATAGTAAGCTGGTTATTCATCATTGGAGGTGGATAGTGGAGCGAACCATTTCTTGGCTGAACAACAACCGGCGGTTATCAAAAGATTACGAACGAACTATTCTGTCAGCCCAAACTTTCATCTGGATCGCTCACATCAGGCGTACCGCAAAGCGAGTTTGGCATTAACTCAAACAGCTTCTTAAAAAGTTTTCATCTTAAAAAAGTATGTGAACAATACATAAACCTCCAGAACGGTAACAAATCCTACCACCGTCCAGGTCGCTACACTTATTAAATCATGTGATTTTTTTTTCATAAATTATGTGTTTGCCATTTCGTACGGCGACGGCCAACATCTCCTATGAGGTAGACCGCCTGCTTAAGTCAAGCCTGAGCTGTGCTTGGTAATTCAATTGATTTAATCGAAGGATGTGAGCGGCTAGTTGTTCATGATTTTCCCGGGCAGATAGTTTCGTGAGGCTATCTGTCTGATCCATGTCCTGGGCTAGCTTTTTTAGCTCCCTTTGCATCCGAGCAGCCATCGTGAGTAGCTGGTCTGTAGTGCATTGGCCTGTACCTATTTTACTGCCTTTTCGTAAGTCCTGTTCGGCTACGCACTGGCTAACGGTAGTGATTAGCTGATTATAACATAGATGAAAACTGGTGATTGCTTCAAGCCAGCCAATTGGTATGTATTCGAGTGAATGCCCATTTTTATTTACCGAATCGTTATCGAATAGCGGGTTGATCATCTAATTATCGGCTATTATGTATACTTGTTATATACTTTACAGCAAAATTAATTACTTATGCGTCAAATATTGTTGCACAATATTGAATAATATTTACATAATTTTCACTTTTTTAGGTAATCGTCTTTTTGCTTAGAAGCTGTTTAAGTTAAATTTTAGTGATAGAAAAGAGTGATTTTTTGCGGTAAAATCTGGAAGGAAAGAGCATTTTATAGGCAAAGAGATCAACTCAAACAGCTTCTAAGCTTGTATGACGGCCTGCAGGCTTGGAAGTGCTTTCTGAAAAGTACCATTATGGTTGACGCCATTCGTAAGATTGGTGGGCGGCAAAGCCACATGACCTGCCCTCTCTCCCAAGTGTGTCAATCATCCTATTCGCCATCATCAGTATTGTGGACCTGCTTATACACCTGGAAGTGGTCATCAACCATGAGCAAAATGGCAAAATATTTCACAATCTTCTGCACCGCAATTAACTGTTACTACGTAGGTGTTTGGCTGTACGCATTTAATACTGTTTCTACGCGTAAAGAGCGGGTAGATAAGTTTATACAATTTCCCCCCCTTAACTCTGTGGTAGTGTTGAATGCGCTGCTGTTAACAGCCACTATCCTTTCTATCTTTCTGATAGTCAGAACGAAATCCAACACTAATTGGGTGATACCGGTAATTTTACAGTTTGTGTTTGCCGCTTTTTATCTGTGGCAATCCCTGTAGGCTATGTCGTTCATTTTTCAACTTTGCCCAAAACTCATTGTTGACACGAGCCAATAGGCGAACTACTGATAACAGGCTGAATGGTTATGCAAGTCGAGCTAAGCCCCGAAAATCGGCATCTAAATGTGCGTTATTATCGCTCCGCATGGGCCGGCTTGTTGGGCGATAGGCAGCAAGGCCAACATTAACAGCCCCCGTTCGGCCTAGTTTGAACTACGTCGTAATGTTATCCGCTCCCCGACCGGCATTAAGTGAGATTCCGTTACCTGTAGACGTAGTTTGAAGTACCGCACCGGCGAACCGGTCGCGGTGTTATCCGGTCTTATGACCGGCGTTGGGCAGGCAGGCCAGGGCAAGAGAATTTTTAGAAATAGGATGAATGGATCTTCCGAAGCGGTTATAATACAAGGTGTGAAGTTACCAATGGCGCATTGACGAGCATTTTACTGGTGTACTGCCTTACGCATTCGTGTCACTAAATAAACTTCGGATTCGTAATCATTCAGTGAGTAGAGGTGTTCAATCAGTACCAACTTCGGTGGGTGCGTGCTAACCGTCTGTCAGGTGCAGCAGGAGATGATCGACTACCCGGACACTGCCCAAACCAAGCCGCAGTTATTTAGTTGGCCTGATAGGATTAGCCAACAGCTTGCAGCCTGCATTTTTACTCGCTCAACCCTTTACGAATCAGCGTCAAACACGCTGGTTTGAACGGATAGAGCGGCCTGACGCGGACCGAGCAGGGCGTAACTAGCTATAGTAGGTTCTATAATAGCACGCCTTTATCTGGTTAGGTTTCAATTCATAATCGTATACCATGGGTAATCAGGACAAGGGAAACAAGAATATCAAGAAAGTGGCAACTAAAGCGCCTAAAGCACCGGGTGCCGCTAAAGTTCCTAAGTACGAGCAAGGCGAAACCGGCATAACAGCTCCTCTCCAGGCCCCTAAAACCCGGAAAAGCTAGTTGTTTTGGTGTAGGATTACCCACTCGTTTTTGAGCGTCCTGAAAACACGCCCAGCTACTGCCTTGACCTGGCCGTTTTCGCTACAGACTTGACCTACGTCGGGATGTTCTCCGGTCTCCAGTCGGCGTTGGACAGTCAGCTTCGGGAATACCATTTCCTCTACCGGGCGATTATCCCCTTCTTTACAGCATTGCAGCGCCGAAAACGCCCGCGCTGTCGCCCAGTTTTGGTTTGAGAAAACGGGTGTGTATCTCGCGGCTGTTGAACACGTATTTTCTGGCCCGTTCTACGCCTTCGGTATACAGCAGGTCGATGTTACCCAGTCCCCCGCCAATCACGATGGCATCGGGGTCCAGCACATTGATGATGGTGGAAATACCCCGGCCGAAAAATTCGAGCAACCGGTTCACGGTCTGGCTGGCTACCAGGTCGTTCCCGTCCCGGTACTGCTTTATGATATCCTGCATCGTGTGGTCCTGCCCGTTCACCTGCTTGTAGTACCGCTGTAGGGCCGGTCCGGAAATAACCTGCTCCACGCAGCCCCGTTTGCCGCAATAACAGGCATGGCCATTTTCTTCCAGGACATTGTGGCCCCATTCTCCTCCCAGGCCCTGCAGGCCATTGAGCACAAAAGGACGTTTGTAGGGCTTCTTGAATGTGTTCCTCACCACAATACCGCCCCCCACGCCGGTGCCCATAATAACGCCGAACACCGTTTGGTAGTCGGGTAGTATGTCGGGCACGATACCCATCGTTGCTTCGGCCAGGGCCAGGCAGTTGGCATCATTGGCCAGGGCGACCGGTACGCCCAGCAGACGGCTCAAATCCTGTTTTAATGGTTTGCCATTCAGCACAGTCGTGTTGCAGTTTTTCATGGCCTGCCGGGCCGGATCGAAGGTGCCGGGAGTAGAAAAACCGATGTGCTGGGGCTGTAACCCCGTTTCGGCTTTGAGCCTTTCCACGAGTCGAACAATCTGATTCAGAATGTGATCGTAGCCCTCCTGGGCTTCCGTGTCGATTCGCTGTCGAATAACAACGGCATCGGGCGATGCTGCGGAGAGAATGACCCCTTCAATTTTAGTACCTCCCAGGTCTATACCCCAATACGATTTCATAGATGATGAAGAATTTAGGTAATACGATTTACGATTTTATTCCTTTCGGCCCGTAGCTTTACAGGTGAAAATTAGCGAACAGTCCATTTTAACGTATAAAAACTATGCTCACGGTTGGTCAGAAAGCCCCCAATTTTACCTTATTCAACACTGATAGGAAAGAAATTTCCCTCCACGATTTTCAGGGGAAAAACCTGATTCTTCTATTTTTTCCGATGGCCTTCACCAGCGTCTGCACCGCCGAACTTTGCGAAATGCGCGATAACATCGCAACTTACGCAAACCTGAACGCCGATGTAGTGGGCATTTCGGTGGATTCGCCGTTTACACTGGCTAAATTCAAAGAAGAACAAGAACTACCGTTCAATTTACTATCCGATTTCAACAAAGAGGTGTCGCAGGCGTACGGGTCGTATTACGATACCTTCGTGATGAATTTGAAAGGGGTGAGCAAACGATCTGCCTTCCTAGTGGATGGCGAAGGAATCATCCGGTACGCCGAAGTGCTCGAAAGTGCGGGCGATACGCCCAGTTTTCAGGCTATTCAGGAAACACTTTCTGCGATTAACTGATAACGACCCTTTTTTTTTCGTACCTTTGCGGGAAATTTCACTGGCAGCATGGCATCGTTTAATCCGGTTAAGATTTTTTCGGGGAGTGAATCAACCTACCTGGCCGAGAAAATCGCACACTACTACGGTAAAGATCTGGGCGGGTACACCTGTCGCCGGTTTAGCGATGGCGAAATGTCGCCGAGTTTTGAGGAGTCGGTGCGGGGATGCGATGTGTTTCTCATTCAGTCTACCCCTCCTCCGGGCGATAATCTGCTGGAGTTGTTACTGATGGTCGACGCGGCCCGCCGGGCTTCGGCGCACTACGTAACGGTAGTGATTCCGTATTTTGGTTATGCCCGTCAGGATCGGAAAGATAAGCCCCGCGTGTCTATTGCGGCCAAGCTGGTGGCCAATATGCTGGCTGCATCGGGCGCCGACCGGCTGATGACGATTGATCTGCACGCGGGACAGATTCAGGGCTTTTTCGACTTTCCGGTCGATCACCTGGAAGGAACGTCTGTCTTTGTGCCTTATATCAAGAGCCTGGGGCTGGAAAACCTGGTCGTTGCCTCGCCGGATGTAGGCGGAGCCAACCGCGCCCGTACGTTTGCCCGGCATTTTAACGCCGACATTGTGCTGTGCGACAAACACCGCAAACGGGCCAACGAAATTGCGTCGATGCAGGTGATTGGGGACGTAGAAGGGGCCAACGTGGTGCTGGTAGATGACCTGATCGACACCGGCGGAACGATGGCTAAGGCGGCCCAGATTATTATGGATAAAGGGGCTACATCGGTGCGGGCGGTTTGTACGCATCCGATCATGTCGGGTAAAGCCCACGAAATCATCCGTAACTCTGTGCTGGAGGAACTGGTGGTGGCCGATACGCTGCCCATGCAACAAACCAACGAAAAAATACGCGTGCTGTCGGTGGCGGAGTTATTCGCCAAAGCCATTGGCCGCATCAGAGACCATGAATCTATTAGTTCACTTTTTATAAAATATTGAGCGAAAGAGTGAAAGAGTGAAAGAGCGGTTTGTCTTTTTTCACTCTTTCGCTCTCCCGCTCTTTCACTCTTTAAATAATTATCATGAAAAAACTCGAGATTGTAGGGTATCAACGAGCGAATCTCGGCCGCACGGAATCACAAGCGATTCGGGCCGAGGGCAATGTTCCGTGTGTGTTGTACGGGGGCGACGAGCAGGTGCATTTTTACGCGCCCGCCATTCTGTTCCGCGACTTAATTTATACGCCCAATATTTTTGAAGTTGAGCTGAACATCGAAGGGACTATTTACCGGTCTATTCTTCAGGAAAGCCAGTTTCACCCAGTAAGTGACGTGCTGATTCACGCCGATTTCCTGCTGGTGACGGATAAGAAGCCCGTCAAAATTGCGGTTCCGGTTCGGTTGGTTGGTACAGCACCCGGTGTTCAGAAAGGCGGTAAACTGGTAACCCGCGTTCGGAAAATGCGGGTGAAGGGGACTATCGAAAATATTCCTGATTTTATTGATGTCGACGTATCCAACCTTGAACTGGGCAAATCCGTTCGGGTGAGTCAGATTTCGGTTAAAAACATCGAGATGCTCGAACAGGCATCGAACCCGGTAGCCAGCATCGAAATACCGCGGGCACTTCGGGGCACGATTGCCAAGTAAGGTGGTTGTCCTTTTGTTCTAATACGCTAATAGATTTACAGCAACACCCGGCCAAAAAATTGGCCGGGTGTTGCTGTTTTCAGTGGGTATATTCCCATCGCCACCTTCAGGCGTTGCCGCCGTTCACGTCCAGCAGACTGCCGGTAATGTATGATCCATCGATCCATCATTGGAGGCCAGCAGAACATAGGCTGGGGCCAGTTCATCGGGCTGACCGGGTCGCTGCAGAATTGTTTTATTTGCCGCTTCAACGACGCCTTCCGGTCCCATGCCGGCACCCGGCAGAAACGGCGTGTAGATCGGTCCGGGCAGTACGGCATTGACCCGGATTTTACGCTCGCCTAACTGGGTTGCCAGCGACAGGGTGAAGGCGTGAATCGCGCCCTTTGTGGAGGCATAATCCACCAGTTTGGGTTGCCCTTTCTTCCCCACAATACTCCCCGTGTTGATAATTGAGTCGCCCTCATGCAGGTGAGGCAACGCGGCTTGTACCATGAAAAAGTACCCGTAGATATTGGTCTCGAAGGTCCGGCTCAGTTGCTCTTCTGTAATGTCCTCAATCTTCTCGACAATGTGCTGGTAAGCCGCGTTATTGACCCAGCGTCAGGCATTTGCCGCCAAACTGCTCAGCCAGCCGCTTCGTCTCCTGTGCATCTACCTCTTCCTCTTCCAGGTATGAAATCACCACCGAAGCTCCTTCTTTGGCAAAAGCGACGGCAACGGCCCGTCCTATTCCCGAATCGCCCCCGGTCACGATGGCTACTTTACCGGTCAGTTTTCCGGCGGCCTAGTAATTCGTCAGGTCGCTATCTGGCTCAGGGGTCATTTTGGCCTGAATGGCCGGAAATTCCTGTACGTTACTGTTGAGTTCTTCCGCTTTGGGATAATCGACTGGTTCCATTAAAAAAACAGGTTTCTAGTGTTGAGTAATACTTGTCTCCTATACAAACTGCTTCATTCACGGCGATTGTTTGGTACAAATCCTTTTTATGAGGCAGCGGGCAAAAAAAGCGGGGGTTACTCCCATACCTGATTGACTGGTATGGAGGTAACCCCCACTGGCTGAATGATGCTTACTTTTACCGGGGCCGACGGGCACCACCGGCAGCGGGTTGCTGGGGAGCCTGCTGCTGGTCACCCCCGGCATCGCCACCTTTCACGTCATCGTTTTCGATGGACTTACCCTTTTTCTTCTGGCTATCGTCGAAGGTAAGTTTGCCAATCTTATAGCTGAAATTAACCCGTATACCAGCATTGTACAGGCTCGTCAGACTGCTCTGGGTAAAAATGGGCGACGATGATTCGGAACGAACGGTAAATGGGTGGTTGAAAAAGTTTTCGCCTGCAATACCAAAGCTACCCCGCTTGTTTTTCATATCTTTTTTCACCCCCAGGCTGTAGAAAGCGAATCCACCCTGATATCCCTGCAACTGGACCTGCTTGCCTCTGGCAAAAGCAAATCCCTGTAGACCCCAGCCGTTCTTAAGGCTCAGGTTGGTGAACAGTCGGCCGGAGACGACCCAGCCGGAGTTAGTCGCCTGGTAGATTGACGCGGCATTGTTATTGGTCAGGTAGGCATAGTACAGGTCCATCCCCCCGCCAATCTGCCACTTCGAGAACAGCGTTGCGTTACCAAAAATATTGGTACCATAGGCCGACTCACGGCCTATGTTCAGGTAGGTTGTCCGAATGGCCTGCGCCAGGGCCGGATTATTTACCTGTCCCAAACTCGTTCTGACCGTATCGCGCACACTGGTGATGGAGTTATTAGTTTGCCGGGCAAATAACGATACGTTCAGGTACACACTTTTCACGTATGCACTGGTGCTCAACTCGTAATTGTCCGTCAGTTCGGGCGACAGCAATGGGTTACCCTGCGAAATATTCGTCGGGTTGGACGCGTTGATGTTCGGGTTCAGAAACTGAATACCGGGGCGCTGCAACCGCCGGTTGTAGGCCAGTTTAATGGTTTTACCCCCTTTCAGCGTCTTGGATATGTTAATACTTGGCACAAAGTTGTTGTAGCTCGGGATACCAAGATCCTGGCCGGCCTGTACTGCCTGATCACCCACCGTCTGGCTCTGGCTAAAGAAGGCGTTAATCGTTGTGTGCTCAAAGCGCATCCCGGCCTTTACGGAATACTTATTTTTGGTGGTTATCAGGTACGAAAAGTAACCTGCACCAATATTCTGATCATAATTGAGCGTGTTGGCAGGTCGCGTAAAATCGGTTTGTAACGCCCCGTTGCCGGAGGCCAGCAGGTAGCTGTAGTTACTCTCTACCTGGCGAAAGATCCCCTTACCCCCAATCTCGATCTGCTGGTTTTTACCAACCGGTGTCTGGTAATCGGCCTGGAGTGTCGATTCCTGGTTGTAGCTATCGTTCAGGTTTTGCTGTCGGGCCGTGATCGTAGCGAAATCAGCCGAACTCAGGATATCGGCGGTAAAGTTATTGTTGCGATTGTTCCGGCTGTATTGTGCCGACATACTGAACTCCTGCTGCGGTTTTGCGTACGTATGGGTATAGTCGATGTTGGCATCCAGCGTTCCCGAATTATCTTTCGTTTGCACGTTGCGTGCGTTGTACACGGGGAAGAAAGCACCGGTCGTTTTGGTGATGAAATTATCCTGAAACTGGGTGTTGTTGCGGGCACCGTAGCGCAGGGTAGCGTTCAGGGAGCTGTTCTTGGTAATGTCATAGTCCCAGCCCAGTCGGTACTGCCCGAACACGCCCTGATTACGGGTGTCGGCACTTTGCTCCGTCAGGATGGGGCCATTGGCACTCAACGTCCGCTGGGTGTTGGCAAAGGTACCGAGCACGTTGTAACTGGCCCGGCCGAAGCCGCCCAGACTGAATCCCATTTTGCCCAGCCGCAAATTACCATTCAGGCCGAGGTTACTGCCGCGGTTCCCCACACCGGAATCGACATTAAGCGTAAACCCCTGAATGGTCGTTTTCTTGGTAGTGATGTTGATAATCCCGGCCGACCCTTCTGCATCGTACTTGGCCGAGGGCGAGGTAATGACTTCTACCGTTTTAATCATATCGGCAGGAATCTGCTTGAGCGCATCGGCCACGCTACTGGCAATAATGGTACTGGGCTTATTGTTGATCAATACCCGCACGTTGCTACTGCCCCGCAAACTCACGTTCCCGTCCAGGTCGACCGTTAGCAGGGGCACTTTCCGCATTACTTCGGTGGCATCGCCCCCTTTAGACATAACATCTTTCTCGGCATTATACACCAGCCGGTCTACTTTTTCTTCTACCATAGCCGACTGCCCTACTACTTCTACCTCTTTAAGCATTCTGACATCAGCCGCCAGTTTAATGTTTCCGAGGTTTAATTCCTGCTTCCGGTCGAGGGCAAGTTTAGTAATGGTTTTCTCCCGGTAGCCAACGAACGAGATAAGCAATCTAAAATTACCTTCCGGCAATTTAGTCAGTGTAAAGGCTCCTTTTTCGTCGGCAATGGTGCCATCAATTGGTTTCTTTGTCGAAATATCAACCAGGGCAATACTGGCAAATTCAACCGGTTTACCTGAAGTCGAATCGACAATAATGCCCGTTATTGTGCCATTGCCTTTCGTCTCCGGAATAATCTGCGCCCTGACGGCGTCGGGCAGTATTAGTAATGTAAAGAAAAATAAAAGAGCGGGTAATATGTTTTTCATAATCAGGAAGTTGTTAGAAGTGGTTCAGCTTACAAGCCGGTACCTGTTTTTATAAACGGGCAAAACTTGGGATTGTCCCAAAACAGAACGTATTCGGGCAAATTTCAGGGCAGATTCCCTCAAAAAATCTAATTCTACATAAACGGTGTGTAACCCAGACGAACGGGCCGGACTACTTAGGAAAACAGCTTAGGATTATTACTTAATTCCGGGTAATCGACCGGTTCCATCACTTCCGGCACATCCGTTGGCTCTGTTCGGGACGTTATCCGTTTGCTGAGACTATAACTATGCATGTGGCTGGCCGGATACTGGTTGGCTAACAGTTTCAGAGCATCCTTTTCGGTCAACTCATCGTTTAACCATATTTGTTCAGCTTCCTGTGTCAGCAGGCAGGGCATTCGTTCTTTAGTATTGTGAATGGCCGCCAGCAATGGGTTGGCCTCTCCCGTCAGCAGCGTGTAGGTCCTCACCAACTCACCCGTTTCGGGGTCGGCCCATTCATCCCAGAGTCCGGCAACAGACGTAATCTTCTGGTCGGTCATGGTGATGTAAAACGGAAATTTTTTCCCCTTCAGCGTGTGCCATTCGTAAAAACCCGTTACCGGAATCAGACACCGTTTTCCGGATTTTGCCGCCGACCGGAAAGACGGCTTTTCGTAGATGGTTTCGGAGCGGGCGTTGATGGTTCGGGTACGTATGTCGGTGGCATCTTCTCCGGTTTTAGTCCAGGGTGGAATCATTCCCCAGTGCATCAGCTGCAACCGGTCCGGTTCCTGATGGGTAAGAATGGGCCAGTCCGGTAGCTGCCAGGCATTGGCATGGTAGACCGGCTCGAAATGAGCCGAATCGGGTAATTTAACTGCGTAGCGGGCCTCCAGTTCCGATGCGGTAACGGCCAGCGATTTATGAAAACACATGCGCGGGTTATTCAGTCGTAACTAATCTGTGATGTCAATTACTGAAACAAAGAAAGTAACCCCGGGGTTATGCCAATCAAAACAAAGCTATAAAAACGCCCCCTCATGAGCGAGTCGCCCAAGCCACCCACCCACCCGGAAAATACAACTACTCCGACTATCGGTACCCTTTCTGAACTTGAACTGAGTAATTGGGAGCAGCTTCTGGCAGGTGTAGAACAACCTGAATCTCACTTTAAGACCATGACTATTGCCACCGGTACACAGAGAGGGGCCGACGCGCGACTAGTCGTGTTGCGCAGGGTAGATAAAGCCCGGAAGTACGTATGGTTTTACACCGACTCCCGCGCCGAAAAAGTACTACAGCTGGAAGCCTGTCCAATGGCAGCACTCCTGTTTTGGGATGGTGAGCAGCAACTACAGCTTCGCCTTTCGATCGAAACCCGGCTCCATACCGACGATTACATTGCCGATGAGCACTGGAAGAAATTGGCAGTAAGTAGCCGTAAAGCCTATCTCTCGGGGCCGGTTCCGGGCAGCGAACAACCGCAGCCCTATCCTGGCTTCCCCGAACAATTTGCCGACAAGCTACCCTCGGCCGAAGAAAGCGAGGCTGGTCGCAAAAACTTCGCGGTCATTGAATGCCGGGTGTTGGAGATGGAATACCTGCACCTCAGCCGAAGCGGTCAGACAAGGGCCCGTTTCCAGTACGAACCCGAATCCAGAATGGTGTGGCTGGCTCCGTAAACGACCGTGCTTTCAATTACGACCTCAACTATCGGGTTCTAAACCTGCGCGAACAACCCGAACTGTATCGCGTTGGCAAAGGGGAGCAGGGCGTGTTGTTGGTACAGCCCTATAAAGATGAAATACTGCCACACTGGCGGTTCAAAACACCGGAAATAGCCCGCGAATCGTCCGAAAAAATCTACCAGCTGTTTCTCGAATACAAGGGAAGAGGAGATTTCATCGGCATGGACATGGCCAGGAAGTTTCTGCAAATGGGCTACACCCGGGCAAGGCGGTACGCGAATCACAAAACCGGCCAGAAATACGACGGCCCAGTTCCCGACGACCAAAAAGGACGTTCGGGCGCACACGGCCGCGACGAGCTCCCCCGCGAAGAAGACCCCATAAAAGCCGAATCGGCCCGTATATTTTACGGTAAATACCTGGATGCCCGGGAAGATGCGGAATACAAAAAACTACGAAAGGAGTGGCAGGAAACATACGGGTAATCCAGTGATGGCCAACGACCAAAACAGACGAATATCCGGTGAGCAGGTACAATACCATCAGTTTGTTTGTGAACCGTCTGTGCGAGCGGGTTTACGGATAACGTTGCGGATGTTGACCACTTTAAGCAGTAGTTCGAACCAGAAAGGGGCTCCAAATGAAAGAGCAGCCGCCGTGAGGACCCAACCCAGAAAGGCCCAGCTTCCCACTGTATGCCCGATGGTACTGAAAATTTGCCCAATGGTTGCCTGAGGGGGAAACGTCCAGCCAATAGGAAGGCCCAGCCCGGCCAGATTTTCCTGAAGATATTGCAGATAAAAATCCTGTACCCGAATACTATCGAGACTTGTCAGTCCTTTGCCAGCCGTCAGCGAGTTAACCAGCGTCACATCACGTTCGCTTAGGTAAGCCAGGAACATCGTATCGTTTACCGCCCTGGTACCGGTCGTATCCGAATTAGTTAGAGAAGATCCATTTCCCTTGCCCGCTTGCACCGTTGAAGCCGACCCTGTCGGAGTAGACTTCGGTGAGAACACACCTAGTTTCAAATCCCGGCTGGCAGCGGCTTCGGCCTGTTTAACTAAACTTTCCCGCAAAGCCCTGTCATTGGAAATGCGTTTGACGATGGTAATCGTATCCACGTTAAACGTCAAGGTCACCCCAATGGATACTGCCCATACAATGCCTTGTGCGTATCGTTTAAACCAGCCAGATACCTGTTCCATATAACCATCATACCAGCGTTCGAGGGCTGTTATAAAGGCGGGCAGTGTATCGGCCTTTGCCAGCATAGGTTCTATCAATGGCTTCAGGGGCGCAAAAAGAGGGTCATTGGTGATTGTGTCATGAATAGTAGCCAGCGTAATCTGCGTAGTCGCTGGTATAACGCCCGCCGGGAGGGGCGGTACCGGTTTCCCACTGACCATCAAATCAATCAGCACGGTAGAAAAGCTGTTGGCAGAGAGATAGGCGATAGGTTTCCAGAATCCACCCACTTTCTGCTCTTTGAGTTTCGTTAACGGGTGGTTCCAAAGTTGCCCGAATACGGTGGACCCCAGCAACTTGTCAAGTGCCAGTTTGAGTAATTCCGACCGTTTTTCACTAAACGTATTGATAAACTCAACAATCCCCGACACGAATATACTTAGTGTCAGGTAGACGAAAATCATCGAAATGGCAACATCCAGTAAAGACGATAGATTAAGCATGGATAGGGTAGTAAAGATGGCGTTAATTAAAATTTTTCAGGGCCATACTCATTTCTTTTACGAGTACATAAACGGTAAAGATTGCGAACGTAATCAGCACCAGATTCGCAAATCGCTGGGCCTGCACTATCGATTCCTGCGTTGATAGCCGTTCGGCAAGGGCAATAATGCCCAAAATAAAAACGCCGACAGACAGGATGGCGATTCCTTTGGTCCAGTAATTCTGATGCCACAGAAAAGGAACGAGCAGCAGCATCAGTAAGCCGGTAGCTTCCCATTTGATCCAGGTAAATACCGACAAACGGGCTAGTTCGGGTTGAAAGCTATCTTTTGCATTTTTCATAACTTTGTCCAGGATACCCAGCATTTGCACATTTTCCAGCACATCGAACAGACCGATAACAGGGGCCAGAACCAACGCAGCCGACAGCCAGCCAGACGGCATGGCCTGACCCACGCTCCACGTAAAGGAGAGTACAAAGAGCGTATAGGCCGCTATAAACAGAAAATCAAGTCGCGTCAGGTAACGTACCTGCCGGATAAACGGCCCGGCACCCCGCCCCGATGAATCAACGAGAAGTGTTCGTATCTGACCGGCATTTCTGGCAAACTCAAAGGATATGATTGCCCGGCTGGCAGGTACCGAATTGGGCGGTTTCAGGGTGCGGCTATGCACACCCGTCCAGATAGCAACGGCAATGGTCAGCAAAGCAAACAGGGCTGATAAGGAGTGTGAAACGACGGGCATAGAACAGTTGATTTAGCGAGCATCAGTCTGCTCATTTGTACAGCGTATTATCGATCATTTGCTGCAATTCCTGCTTATTGGCTGATGCCCGGATTTTGGTAGGTGACTCCCCGGTATTCAGGGCCTCCTGTTCCAGTTTGTATTTCTCCCAGTCAAACCGAATCAGGAAATCTCTGGCGGCCTGCGCTCCCCTGACGAAAAGTTGTACCTGCTCCTCGTCAGGCAAATTGAAGTTTAGCCAGTTGAAGCCCCGAACGTCTATGTCGGCCAGCCCCTGCTCAAACTGAGGATGGTTAATCAAAAAATCCTTATCGAAGTAGCCCCGCATGGTATTGATGATCGAACTGGCAATACCCTCAAACGAATCAACGGAGCGTGAATCAGCCGGTTCTTCATCCTGAAGTCTGGCACCGAACGTTGGCAGGCGGGGTACAATCGACTTGGTTGGGTTGAATAAATTAATTGGAAAGTTTGACAACGTTCCCCCATCGACGAAAACGGCTTCTGTGATATCGCGCCCTTGATATCGTACGTATTTTTTCCATTCAGCAGCCCGATAGGCCCTTTTAGGAACGTCCGGCACCCGAAAGGCTTCAAAGAAAACAGGAATCGCCATCGATGCCCGCACAAAATCAGCCGGACTTAGCAAACGGGCGTTTTTCCGGGCTTCATCGGTGTAGAAAAGCTTCCACATTTTAGGAAACACAATCTTGTTTTCAGTAGCGATTTCGGTGGTTATGATAGACAGCGGAGGGTCTTCCGGATCGTATTTGTCAAGCCCAGCCAGTTTATTATCAAAACCAACCTGACGCGAGTTGGTATCGTATCGCATTCGGTGCGATATGTTCTTCAGCTTCTTCTCTTCCAGATCAGCCAGCGTACTTACTTCATTTTTGGGGTTAAAAACATCAATACGCTTACCCGAATCGAGTTGTATGCTCAGTGGCTGATCGGGCTGGTCGGGCGCATGTACTTCCCCATTCTGCATCAAGTCAGCGATCCAGTTCCGAAACTCCTTTCCCGGGTTAATCCCGAAATTACTACCGCTGAAACGGGTCAGCAGGTATAGCCCCATCCCACCCACAAGCAGCAACAGAAAAAGTAACAAAGCAATGCCGGCTATGGATAGATAGCGGTATTCGCTCACATTGACCGGCATGTACGAAACGAAAAACAACCGATACCCAAAACCATCCACAACGCCATTGACCAGTACACTTCCCAGAATAACAGCATCAACAAGCTGGATAAATAACAGGTGATTTTTCCGGCGGGACACCAATACGTATCCCATTAAAAAGCCAATTGGTAGCAGGGCAGCAAACAGCCGATAGTGGCAGGCGGTGGGTATCCAGACGAATCCGTAGGCAAGAAGAAGTACTACCAGTACGCCTAGCAATGATTTCCTGAAATGAGGGCCTATCAGGTAATTTGCAATGACCCCATTACTAACCCGGCCTTTAGCAAACACAATACGGGCCATGAGGCAAGCCAGCAGAATGCCAATACATACACTGATCAGGCTGTTTCCCTCATCGTCCCATAATAACAAACTGCTGAACAGAATAAGCCACATACTGATAATCAGCGTTAGCTTAATGGAATTGAGTAAACAACGTAGATAGTCTTTGTAGTTAATCTGTTTTTCAAGCAGCCAGCGGGCAATGGGGTCGCCATCGACTAAGTCGAAGAGGTTTTTGCTGGCCAGATAATAAAGAATAATGGGCGATTTAGGGCTTCTTATATCAGCAGGTTGCACAACAGCCATCATGGCCGAGTTAATGGCCCCGGCACTGGTGCCTGCCAGTTTCAGAAACCGGATACCCATCCGTTCCAGTATATACGTATACCCCAAAAGGGCTATTCCGAGCACACCACCCCCCTGCTGCACCAGGTTTACGTACTGAAAATAGCGCGGCTCTTTGTTACCTGCCGAATCGGCTCCGACATTATCTTCTATTACATCCGATACTTTCTTGACGTTTCCGCCCGGCTTCATGACATCCGGATTAGCCTGCAGGTTTTCTATAATCTGCTCCCCTGCTTCGAGCATTTCCCTAAGCAGGTTATACGTTTGATTATGGTTCCGTTTCGTGTTGGTCTGATGCATAACAGGGAGCCGGAGTCGTTCTTTAATATACGGGCAGGTAGCCACAAGCCCACTCAACTTCTCTGACAAAGTACCGCCCCCCTCCCGTCAGTAACAATGGGAAAATTCCCGTATTTACGTTGCCTTTCCAGCCAATAAATATCACCTGAGTCACTCCATATTTTCGCGTAACCTGAAGCGGCAATTCAAATACCAACAATCATTTTAGTACCTTTATTTCTGAATCTTTACGACCTTTGTACCTTCTCTCTGCGTCTTTTCGCCGGGCCGCCGGTGCGGCTGATAGTACCTCTGGTATCCCCTTAAAGACGTTATGAACACTAGAACAACACTATGCAACTCCTTGACGGTAAATTTCTTTCGGCACAAATCAAACAGGAAATAGCGGCTGAAGTCGCCCAGATTCGCGAACAGGGCGGCAAAATCCCGCACCTCGTTGCCATTCTGGTTGGGAATAAAGGTGCTTCGGAAACCTACGTGGCGTCCAAAATGAAGAACTGCGAGGAAGTAGGTATGCACTCCACCCTCATCCGGTTAGACACCTCGGTTTCGGAAGAAGAACTGCTGGACAATGTGCGGGCGGTAAACGAAAACCCCGACATGGACGGGTTGATTGTGCAACTCCCCCTCCCCGACCATATTAACCCCGACCGCATCATGGAAACCATCGACCCCGCCAAAGATGTGGACGGTTTTCACCCCATCAACATTGGTCGCATGGCCAAAGGATTACCCGCCTATGTTTCGGCTACACCCCAGGGCGTGCTGGAAATGATCAAACGGTACGATATCAAGACCGCCGGCAAACACTGCGTGGTGGTAGGACGGAGTCAGATTGTTGGGCTGCCGATGTCCATTCTGATGCAGCGCAACACCTACCCCGGCAACTGTACCGTTACCGTCACCCACAGCCGTACCCAGAACCTGGCCGAGATTTGCCGTTCGGCCGATATTTTGATAGCGGCTCTGGGCAAACCCGAATTCGTCACCGCTGACATGGTGAAGGAAGGGGCCGTAGTGATTGACGTTGGGCTGGAGCGGGTGCCTGATGCCAGCAAAAAAAGCGGCTTTGCCCTCAAAGGCGATGTAAAGTTTGATGAAGTAGCCCCGAAAACCAGTTTCATCACCCCCGTTCCCGGTGGCGTGGGACTAATGACTATCTGCTCGCTGATGCAAAACACCCTGAAAGCCGCCCGGGGTGAGGTGTACGGAACAAATCAGTAATCTATAATCCTATCTCAAACCAAGTAAGACGTGTATAGCTTTATTATCAGCACTCGTCCCAAATCGTACAACAGCAAAAAATCTCTTGCTTATGAAAACCAGTTGAGGGTTACTTATTCGGCCAACTATCCGATTCATGTTCCTGTCGAAACAGACTTATACGGATTGGTTCATCACTTTTTTCGGCGTGATATAGGTATTGATGCCGATAACCTGAGTAAACCGGTCTGGGACGCATTGAGAGGTTTACTTTTTGCAGACGATAAGCAAGTGAAACTGCGTATTGCCGGCAGTTTTAACCTATCAACCAACGATTTCACAACCATAGACTTTTCCGGATTGTCGGGTAGCATGATTACTTCTTTGCTTGATGCTTTGCAGGAAGAAACTGATGAGCACATACTTTACGTTGAATGTGGTAAATTCACTACCGACATGATTAAGCTAAATCTGGAAAGGAATGGAAATTAGACAGCAATATCTGCAACGCTATCTTCACGACATAGCCATAGATCAGCTAATGGCAGACTATGAGGCTAAAGGCTATACCGTTCTGAAAGAAGAAAAAGTGGGTAAATACAAGGCAGATCTAGTGGCCAAAAAAGAGGATGAAGTAGTCGTTGTTGAAGTTAAAACCGGGCGAATGACACCACAAAAACGCCAACAGGTTGCCGACATTGGTGACTACGTTCGTACCCACAAGAATTACAAGTTTTTAGTCGTATTGGCAACTCCTCCTAAACCAAAGAAAATCGATATTCCAAATCTTGATCTATTGCTATTCCATTATTTGCTCAACCATCTCCCTGATAGTCTTAACGCATTATCTCCTCAAACACGTATTACTGATGTAGTTGACACGGCTGCTAACGAAGTCACGGTAGGTAGAGACGGCAGTATGGTTGTAAAAGGAATGGGAACGGTGGAAGTACAACTGCAATATGGTTCAGGTGACGATGAGTCAATATCACATGACGCTTTTCCATTTGATTTCGACATTGTCCTCAAATACAATCAAAAGCAGGAACTGATTATAGAAGATACGCACACGATTGATGTCGATATCTCGTCATTCTATGAATAAAGTATGGGAAACGAATCTGAAAACCAGAGAATCATGACCTGGCCTGACGAGACGCTGGTAGATTCCCGCGTTCGGTACATTCTGGACCTCGACGGAAAACTGCTTGTTTTTGAGGACGTTCCGGCCCGCGTCAACCCCGTTACGGGTGAGCAATTTTTCTCCCCGGCTACGATCCGCCAGATTCAGCAGATTGCGTTTTCGGCCAATGCTCCCGCCCGAACAATTGAAGCCAGCGTATACGACTGGGCTAACGCAGCCTGATTTTTTTTACTGCCCACCTGCTCGCTGATGCAAAACACCCTGAAAGCCGCCCGGGGTGAGGTGTACGGGTTGCCAACCCAGCCTGATAGACTATAGTGAGTGGTCAGATAAAGGAGCCCTACCAACGCAGCCACGGCGTTCATAAACCAGACGGCTTACTACCGTTCGGGCCTGAAATGGCCAGCGATGCTACCGAAATTCAGGTGAGCACCGCTGGCGTTCTGGATGCGGTCCGGTAGGTAGTTAACCAATTACCTGGTGGCATTATGAGCGTACTGTCGCTGCGGGAGCAGGGTTTCACCTACCAGGTTACCGCAGCATTTTCAGGAATGCAGGGGCATCCGCCCGCCCGGATAGTCGAGTGGCGTACTATCAGGGACGACTTTCTGGTCTGCCGACAATGGTCTCCAGCGTATTTCCTTTTCGGCCATTACAGTGCTGGCACATGGGCTGGTAATTGGCCAGTTCACTGGCTCCCCCCCTGGATTTGGGCAGTATGTGGTCAACGGTCATCAGTACGAAGCTGGCCGTGTACAGGTCGACGTGATGCCCGCCACTGGGATTAACCGACGACAGCAGGTGCACCCCTTCAACGCCACAACGCACGCAGACTGTACCCTTGCTGGCAAATACCTGTAATCGCCGGTGGTTCTTGTACCTGGTCTGTAATAGCTCAAAATTCAACCGCTTGAGCACGCGGTTCCCGTTCAGGGTATGCGGTAATTTCATAAGAATAGTCACTGGATCAGGCACAGAGGGTATTTCCCTACAATCTACCTGATCGCTCTATAATTAACCACAGCCCGCACTCGCCGGGCTGTTTTTGTCAGAACACCAATCATGAAAGCGAGGTTCAACGGATAGTCGACGGGTCTTTTTAGTACTTCCAGCTCGTTAAATCGGCGCCCGCCGGGTGGCTGTCTTCCATGCGTTTCAGCATTTTGTCGATGTACATCGTATTGTAGCGCAGTCGGCTGATGTAGTTAGGCACGTTAGGGTCGCCGTTCCAGCAGTGCTCGAACCGGTCACCGTAGGCTACCTCGCTGTTGGCCGCCGGATTCTTAACGTTTTTCAGGAAATCCTCCATCAGGTACACCGCATTATTGAGGTAATAATTGTCCATATCGCCACAGTAGATATGGATTTTTCCGGTCACTTTGGGGCCGAGGGTTTTCCAGTCGCGTTTGAGAATATGCATCAGGTCGAAGTGTTCGCGCCAGTAGTCGGCCACGGATTTATCGATGACGCCGGTCTTTTTATCCCAGATGCGTTTGGGGTAGCCATCCGGTCCGGCGGGGGAATACACCGCTTCCCAGATGTCGAACTGATCGCCGGACCGAGAGTGGGTGCCGAGGGCCAGTTCGCGGTGGTTGGTTTGTTCGAGCGTCGACTGAATCTGCCCTAAGTTGTTGCGGTGAGCAGGCCGGGGCGTTTGCCGGAACGGGCCTTCTTCATAGTACGCGTTTTTGTCTTTATAGAGATTAAACACCGTGTAGGCATCGAACGCGATGGGGTCAGGGCAGGCGGCAAAACAGCCGTTGAACTCGTCGGGGTAAAACACCTGCGCGGCCAGGGCTTCCCAGCCACCTGTGCTACCGCCGTACGTGAACCGCGCCCACCCCTGCCCAATACCCCGAAACTGCTTTTCGATTTCGGGCAGGAGTTCATACATGATAGCATCGCCGTAGGGACCAATGTTTTCAGAATTCACGGCATACGAATCGTCATAGTACGGGTTGGCGTGCTGGATTTCGACAATCAGCATCCGGGGAAAGTCTTTGCTGGTCCATTTCTGGTAAAAATCATACGCTTCCTGCGCCACAATTTTTTTATAGCCGTAGATATGGAACCGATCAATGTAGTCGGTGGTATCCATGTTGGCGGGTGGGGGCGTTTCACTGAAGCCGGAAAAATCGTCGGGGAAGTGGCCGTGGAAAATCGCGAGCGGGTATTTGGCTTCGGGGTGTTCAGCAAAGCCAGCCGGAATGAGCACGTTGGCCCCCACGAACATGGGACGGCCCCAGAACTCGGTCAGTTTCTGACTCTGTATTTTTATGTGTTTGATAAACTTCGTGTCTTTCGGGGCAGGGATAGCCGGATTCACCTGGTCCAAAACCACCGCAACCGACTGTTTGCCGCCCGCTTTCAGCGAGATTTTCTGCGGCTTGCTAAACAGATTTCCCGGAGCCGTACGCCAGTTTTGTCCCTCGCCCCGATCCATCGGCAATTTCACGGTGCGCCGGGTTCCATTGGGGCCGTTTTTGATTTGAAATGTTTCGTATTTATGGAGTACTGCCTGCACAAAGTACTCACCGGGGGGCAGTTTCGTAAGGCTTTCCTGCGGATAGCCATACGAACTCGCATCCACCACAGCCGCCTGACCGGGTTTTAGTCCGTTCACATCCACACCGAACACCTGGGCCGTTTCCACCGCATCGCTCACCTGCTGACGCGGCTCGGACGCGTTGGTTTTGGCCAGAATCAGCAGTACACGCCCGTCCAGCGGTTGGTTGCTTTGCGATGCTGGAAAGGAGACAGAGAAGGTGGTCGGTCCAATTCTGGACTGTCCATAAGTAGTGGTTAAAATCAGGCCACAAAAGAAACTGAGTAGCAATCGGTTCATCGCGTAGTGCCGGTTAAGTGAGTGCTTAAACTACGCAAAAAATGATAATATACAACAGCGTAGCCAGGCTTATAAGATAGCCCGGCCACGCTGTTACTTACAAAATAAGCAGGCACATAACAATTGGCCTGGAACACACTTATTGATTGCTCGTCAGCCGTTTTCCTTTAAAATTCGGCTGGTCGGGAGTGTCCTGTTTAGCTGGCATCTCCATGGTAATCCAGTTCGTTGCTGGCGGATTGATCGCGAATATCCGGGCAACTTTCTCATTCCGCTTGCTGAGTTCGACGGTATAATCACCAACCGGCAGGCCAGACAGGTCGAAGTTCCGGCGATAAAGCGCTATCGACTCGTACGCATCGTAATGAATTTTACCTTTCCCATCCCGAATCACAACCCGCACCGCACCACTTGTTCGATTATTGAAGATAACTTTAATGGTTGCGGGACGATTCGACAGTGGATATACATTGGCTTCGATTTGGTCTGATGCGTCGGCCAGTTTCAACTGACCATTGTACGTTTGGGCCATAGTAGTTAGAGACGAGGCCGACAGCAGGCAGGTAATCAGCGCGGCTAATGCGCTACGGTGTAGAATAATGCACTTGGTTTTCATTTGGGTATTGTTTTAGTTGTGAATAGAATTGATAATGGAACACTTAAACAGGTACGGTAAAGCAGTTAAAAAGAAGCGGGGCGCAACAACCTGAAAACGATTCAGGGACGAAAGACTGCGACTGTAGCCGGGGCAGGTCGGGCATTGAGCACCGAATAAAGTCGCCTGTTCAACCGAACGACAACGGCGCGTTCTTTCAGATTAAGTCGCTTACGGAGCAGCGTATCAGTACGGATCTCAAGCCATCCATCTGTATAAAAATGGACAATAACAGGCGTTTTGGCATTTTCTTCGACCACCCAAAATCCACCGGCGGGTGGCGGGGATGACCGCCTGAACCGGTTATGGAGTTGAGCCATGTGTGCTTTCGTCCCGGTACCGGTTTGGGGATGATTTGGATCGGGAATCTGCCCAAAAGTAAGTCTGGACGAAAGTGCCAATAGTGCAATCAGGTAAGTTTTCATAAAAAGAGGAAGGTTTATGATGTGGATAGATGAACCAGCCTGGTTTAGTGTACTGGTCTGCTGGTTAGTCGAAATAAAGGCGGCTATGGAAACATAGCCGCCTAAATAATTAACGATACGCTTACGCTGAAGGGAGCCCTTTGCTTATGGCCTGCTTTGCCCGGAAACTTCAGACCTAACTTAACGTGAATACGGGATTAGTTTTTGCCCGTATTCAAATTAACCAGAAAAATAAGGCTGTTTTCACGCTCAGTTCTGATTAGTAGCAAACTCCACCCGCACCGGCGCGAACTCAATGCCGACAATCCAGGTATCGTCGTTACAGTTATTGTCATCGCTGATGTCGCCCACGATGGTAAAAAATTTCACAAGGCGCGTTGTAGGACACTTGGGTAACACTCGCATTGCCAGCAGCCCCCGTTGGCCCGGCTGGACCCGTTTCGCCGGGTATACAGACGGCAAAGAAGAATGCGATGGTCAACGCTATCAGCAGCGGACGCAAAAGTTAGATAATTGTGGCGTGGAACATGGTTATAAAAGGTTGATTGTGGATGTAGCCGAATGGCCGGTTTGATTTAACTGGACTGAAAGAGACGTACTGATTGGTAACGATAAATGGGGAAGTAGTCATTTTCAGGCGGATGGGGTGAATAGAAGCGAAAAGATTCGGATATACACATCGATGCTATCCATTAGTCACAGGGTTAGACGGGTATGGAAACAGGGGTATTATTATTTTAAAAATTCTATTTTTAATGTACCTTTCTACCTTCAACCACACGCTATGAGCCTTTTTTCCAGACACTTACCGGATGCCGATATCATTGCTGGTATACAGGCTGGAGGCTCCACCCGCCACAGCATAGAAAACCGGTTCTACGAAAAACACCTGTTCATGGTTCGGGCGGGAGAACGCAAGCACCACCTTGCCTACGAAGACTGCGTTTCGGCCTACGACGATGCGATTCTGGCTGTTATTGACCACATCAGTACCGGACGTTTTAGGGGCCAGTCCAAACTGGAAACCTATCTCTATCAACTATTTACAAACAAGTGTGTTGACCAGATCCGAAAAAAAACGACTAACCGGGAGCAGGTTCACAACGCTATGTCTATCGACGATTCACTGTTGCAATTACCCGATTTGGCCCATACGGTGGTGCAGCAACTTATTACGCAAAATGATGCCGAGAAGCTACACCAACATTTACAACGTATTGGTGACAAGTGTCGACAGATGTTACTGGCCTGGGGTGAGGGATACAGCGATGAAGAAATTGCTCAACAGATGAATTATAACACGGCATCCGTAGCCAAAACCAGCCGACTGCGTTGCCTGGAACGATTGCGGGATGCGTATAAACTGACAAACAAATGAACGATCTGGACACCATCGACAACTACTTTTCCGGACAATTAACTGGCCCGGAAAAGGCGCAGTTCGAGCAGCAGATTGTGACTGATCCCAATCTGGCGGAAACCGTAGCCTTCTATGTACAGGCCCGTCAAACCGCCCGGCAGCAGGCGCAGGCCGGGCGTAAGGCCGAGTGGGCTGCACTCCGGCAACGACAGGAACCTGTGAGCCAACCCGTTTGGCGGCCCATGTCCTACGCGGCTGCGGCCTGTGTTGTATTACTGCTGGGTTTATTCGTGTTCTGGCCAAACCCATCGGCTCCAGCTATAGCCGACCGCTACATTCAGGAAAATCTCACCACCCTGTCCGTAACGATGAGCAGCCAGCCCGATACGCTTCAACTGGCCCGGCAAGCCTACAACGAAGGGCAGTTTACCCAAGCCGATACGCTGATTACTACCCTGCAACAGCGGGATGCCGTCAACACGGATGCGCTAAAATTAGCCGGGCTTGTTTCCCTGCGGCAGGATAAGTACGACAAAGCCATCGAGCAGTTTCACCGCCTGAGTCAGCGCACCGATTTGCGGGCCAACCCCGGCCTGTTTTACGAAGCCCTGGCCCGCATGAAGCGTAATCAGCCTGATGATAAAGCCACCGCCCGGCAGTTGCTGAACACGGTTATCGACCAGAATCTGGAAGGCAGAAAAGCCGCGAAAGAGTTGATTGACGAGTTATAAAAATGACCTGACCATCTCTCCCACTTATGGAAACTACACCTAACTCTGAAGACCCGAATCTATCCCATCCAGGCCAGCAAATTCAGTACACGCTGGCACCTGTTCTTTTCAAGGCACTATACGCAAAACGGTATAGTTCCAAGCAAACCGGTCCCCCTCCGCCAAGTAAGTCCTTGTTTCCAGGCAGTATTGTTCGCCAGGGTTTGTTGATAATCCCTGAGGAATATATTCTGGTTGAGAAAGATGAAAATCTTCAGTTGTACAACCTGGGCGAAGGAGGAGTTTTCACACTCGACGTTGTAACTGATAATGTGTTCGGAAAGTTGAACCGGCCAAAGATAAAAATTATCAAAAACCGGCGGTGTGTTGGTGCTGAAGAGAAAGGGGATGCTAAAAAGGCAGGATGTGATGGTCGTACACTTTTACTAATCCGCTCAACCGTATCGCTTGACCCGTTGAGCCTGCTTCCGGACAACACTGAATTGCCATTATTATCGCGCGGTAAAGCCGTCGGTAAAATTCATCCCGGACAGGGTGATTTTACGGGGAGCGGGCATGAAAACGCTCAGGGGCGTGGCCACGAGAACGCGCAGGGACGTGGGCATACCAATTGCTACGGATCAGCCATTTATGATGATATGGAGAGTCTTGTCAATAGTAATCTGGTTGTCACGGCCGACCGGCTGAATACATCGGAATGCGCCCCTATTGTTGCCGTGCTCGACACGGGTATTATTTACACCGAAGAATCGCCCGAAAAGCAGGAGTTGACCTCCTGCCGTACAAATCATACGGGCTGGAATTTTGTTGACCCTGATACTTTGCCGCAAGATGACCACCCGCATCATCATGGTACTCGCATTGCAACCATCATTCGTCAACAAAGCCCAAAAGCTAGCATTGTGCCGGTAAAAGTATCAAACCAGGATAATGTCTGTACGCTTTACGATGTACTTTGTGGCCTGGAATATTCAAGGGTTATTGGCGCGAAAGTAATTAACGCCAGCTGGTCATTCCCCGCCAGCAGTGAAACGCCCATTCCGCTACTTCGGGCGGCTATTGAGCGGTTTGATGGTTGGTTTGTGTGTGCAGCTGGGAACACCAGCCAGTATTTTCCAGACGTAAGCAATCATGGAAATCCCTTACCCCTGGGTGCTGATAATCATTACCTCTATCCAGCCTGTTACAGTTGCACGATTGACAAAGTAATTACGGTTACAACTGCTATTACCTTTCGTTTGCCCGATGCACGTGCCTGCCCTGCTGGTGAACGTATAAAATGGTTAGATGTAAGACAGGTGACTGAAAACCGGTCCAACCTCTTTGTGGATGTAGGCGTAATAGCCAATGCTCCCCTGCCGGGAAGTGTAACAAATCGAGGTTTTCTTACCAGGGGCTTTTCGCCATCCGATGGTTCATCGTTTGCCACCCCTTGTATTACGGGTGCTGTGGCAAACTTTTTGGTGAAGCACGAGAACCCTCCCCTGCCTGTTACAAACCATGCCCTGCTGAAAAAGCTTGCCCCTAAAACAGATGCAGGACAACTGGGCAAGGATATTAAAGATGGTCGTTTTTTTATTATATAGCCTACCCTATGACTATCAGGCTTATTTGTTGCAGTTTAGGCCTACTGGTGAGTACCGTAGTCCTTTCTCAGCCAAAACCTGACTCTACCCGTATAGTGGCTACTATCGAACAGGCACGTATATACTATGATGCCAATCAGCTTCCCGAAGCGATACACACGCTCACCCCCCTTGTCCGCGAATACCAGAAAACCCCACTATCGTCCACCCTGCGCCCTGTCGATAGGCTAAAAGCGTTCTACCGGCTCGCGTTTTACCAAAGTAAACTGAATGAATTGTCGGCCTCGCGGCAAACGGCCATAGCGGGTCTGACGTTGGGAAATCGCTACCCGCATTATTTCTGGACCGCCGACCTGTACGGCCTGATTGCTTACCTCGATAATACGACCGGCGATTACGAACAGGCTGCAAAAATGGGCGAACGGGGTGGGGAACTGGGACAACTGGCTCCCAACACCTATAGTGCAGCAAACGGTTTTTTTGAACAGGCCAAAGCCCTGCGGTCGCTTGAACGTTTTGACCAGGGGCATATAGCCATCGACCGCGCTATCCGACTGGCTGAAGCGGACAATAGTATCCCCTATGACTTGACCCTGTATTACAGTTGCAAAGCCACACTATATGTGAAACAGCAGCAATACCAAGCAGCTGAAACCTATTTCAATAAGGCAATTAAATTGAATAACTCTTTACGGGATGACCAGGGGCTGGGTGACAACCTGACCGACCTGGGTCGGTTTTATTTTCAGAGACGGCAATACCAGAAAGCGATACCCGTCCTGGAAAGCGTGATACGCATACACCCTATGCCCCATGCACGGGCAAGAGCCCTGGACATTCTGTCGTTGGTATGTGAGCAACAGGCCCGGTACGAAAAAGCACTGGATTACAATGAGGCAGGGCTGAATCAGCTGCTTGCCGGCACGTCTAGTAAGCGCACAGGCAAACTACTCCAGTCACCCCAGCTCCGCATTGCCCCTCATCATGACTATCTGTTCGATTTGATTCAACATCAGGCCGATACCTGGTTCTATTGGGCTTCGGCCACCCAAAACAACCCCACCCGGCTCCGTAATGCGCTCCGCACATACGCCCTGGCCGATACCATGATTGACTTTATGCGCTGGGAACATACCGGGCAACAGTCCAAACTCTTCTGGCGGGGCAAAACCCACCGACTCTACGAACAGGCCATCGAAACCGCTTTCCGGCTCAACGATGCAGCCAGTGCCTTCCGCTTCATGGAAAAAAGTCGGGCCGTTTTGCTCAACGACAAACTCAATGAACTGGGTGCCAGCCGCCAGCTTGACCCTGCTCAATTCGCGCGGGAACAGCAACTCCGACAGCACGTAGCCGACTGGCAGGCCAAAGTCGCCACTGAAAAGCCTAATACCCCCATTTATGCCAAGTATCTCGATAGTCTGCGTACTGTCCAGGAACGGCAGGAAGCCTTTGTGCGTGAACTGGAACGCACTAACCCGGCCTACTACCGCTACAAGTACGACAACCAGACCATTCCACTAAGTCGGGTGATAGACCAGCTTACCAATCGCAAAGCCTCCCTCCTTACCTATTTCATTGGCGACAGCACCCTCTACGCCATCAGCATTACCCCCAACGGCACCAAACTCCTGCGCCTGCCTGCAACGGCCTATACCAAACCAGCCGCTGAACTGCTGGCGCTTAACGCCAACCCCGACGCGCTCAACCGGCAGTTTACGCATTACCTCACCGTAGCCAACCAACTCTACCGCACATTGCTGTCTCCGTTGAAGCTGCCACCCGGCCGGGTCATCGTGTCGCCGGATGGGGTACTGCTGCCCTTTGAGGCCCTGAGCACATCGGCCACCAAACCCGATTTTCTGGTGAACCAATACGCCTTCAGCTACGCTTATTCGCTGAATCAACTGTTTAAAGAAACGACCGATACGGGTAGAGAAACGAGTTGGTTTGGGCAATCGGGGACATTTCTGGGTATTGCGCCAGTTACGTTTTCGGCCCGACTGGGGCAGGTTCCGCTGGCGGGTTCGGATGCGGTGCTGAGCCGAATTGGCGGGCAGTTTTCGACTCCCGCCCTGCTCACCGGAGTGTCAGCAACGCGACGGGCGTTTAGCGGGCAGGCGGGGCAATACCGCATTATCCAGTTATTTACCCATGCCGATGCCGACAGTACCGACCGCGAACCCACACTGTTCTTTGCGGACTCTACCCTGCGCCTGTCGGAGTTGACCACCACCGGGCAGTTGCCCGCCGAACTGGTCGGTTTATCGGCCTGCAAAACGGGTATTGGGGCCAATCAGCGGGGCGAAGGGGTATTTAGTCTGGCGCGGGGCTTTGCCTCATTAGGCGTTCCGAGCGTATTGACCACGCTCTGGAACGTCGAAAATCAGGCCACCTACGCCCTTACCGAACTCTTTTACACCAAACTGGCGGAGGGCTTACCCAAAGACGTAGCCCTACAGCAAGCCAAGATTGCCTACCTCGCCAATGCGGACCTATCAGACCAATTACCCAACCGATGGGCGGGTTTGTTGCTCGTCGGCAATGCCGAACCGATTAAAAAACAACTGCCTTACACTAGTTGGGTCGGTGGTTTTGGCGTAGTAGCGGGTCTTGGGGGGGCATGGTGGATCCACCGTCGCAGGCAGCGGCTTCACTGACCCGGGCCTTGCGGTTCCTCTCCCGTTACTTAGCGAAACCCCTCCCGTTTTCGGTAGTTTGGCCAGGTCGGGTGTACATCGTATTGGTAGCAGGTCGTATTGCTCATACCCTTATATTCGTAGCCAGACTTACCCTACGGCATGAAAAAACAAGTACCCGACCTGTTCCAGCATTTCCTCTTTCTCCTCCCCTTCCCAGTCCTGATAAAAAACCGGGAAACGGATCGTGTGGCATCTGGTTCAGCAGCGCGAAACCACCGTACATTGCCCGGCCGATTCCTGATAAGCAACCCATGAGCCAGCCCCTCATCACCAACGATGCTATTACGCTCGGCCTGTTCCTGGTGGTTCTGACCCTTATTTTTACTACCTCGCAGTCCGAACGTCCCTTCTGGCAACGGCTATATACATACATGCCGTCGCTGTTACTGTGCTACATTTTTCCGGCTACGCTGAATAGCCTGGGCATCATTTCGGGCGAGCAGTCCAGTTTATACAACGTAGCGACCACCTATCTGCTGCCAGCAGCTTTGGTACTGCTCACCTCCACCGCCGATTTACGGTCCATTGCCCGGCTGGGCAGCAAAGCACTCATCACCTTTTTATCCGGTACGGTGGGGATAATTATCGGTGCCCCCATTGCGTTTTCCATCGTTATGGCCCTGATTCCCGGCTTCCGCGAACAGGCTATTGCGGGCGAGTACTGGAAAGGACTGGTGACCATTTCGGGGAGCTGGATTGGGGGCAGCAGCAGTCAGCTGGCCCTGAAAGAGATTTATGGCTGTAGTGAAGCACTCTTCGCCGTGGTACTGGTAGTCGATGCGGTGGTTTCGACCAGCTGGACGGCCTGCCTGATCTGGGGAGCGGCTCACAAAGACAAAATAGATAGCTGGCTCCACGCCGATACAGCGTCCATTGAGGAAGTCAAACAGCGCATCCTACAGTATAAGGAAACGCCCGACCGCCCGGCTAATCTGCTGGATTTGAGCACCATTTTGGCTCTGGGCTTTGGTGGAGGAGCCGTTGCTCACGGGCTGGCCTACGTAATTTCATCCCGGCTGCAACCCTACAAAATCGCGCTGGCGGAGTACGGACTGGACCCGTTCACATCCAACTTCCTATGGGTCGTGATGCTCTCTACTACGCTGGGTATCATTCTGTCGTTCACGCGCCTGCGCAAGCTCGAAAAACTCGGCACCACCGACCTGGCCACCCTCTTCGTTTACTTCCTGATTATGACCATTGGGATGCGACTCGACCTCTCCAACCTGGGCGGTAACATGGGCCTGTTTCTGGTGGCGGTTATCTGGATGCTTATTCACGTACTGGTCATGCTGGTAACGGCCCGTATCATCCACGCCCCTTATTTTTTTGTGGCTGTGGGCAGTCAGGCCAACATTGGCGGGGTGTCCACAGCGCCGGCAGTGGCCTCCATTTTTCATCCGGCGCTGGCCCCGGTGGGCGTATTGCTGGCCGTACTGAGTCACGTACTCGGTACATACGGCGGCTTGCTCACCGCCTGGCTCATGCGACTGGTTGAGGACTAACTAAACAGCTAATGCTTTCGGGGTTGGTTTGGACTAATTCACCGTCGGCACCCCTACCCGGTACAAGTCGAAGCCTCCTTTACCGCCGGGCCGGTTGGAGGAGAAAATCATTAGCTGGTTCGTGTATGGTTCGATGCCGGTCAGTATGGGCCGGTACTCATCGCTGCTGGTGTTTATGGCAGGACCAAAATTAACAGGTACCGCCCAGCGACTGCCATCCCACTGGCTGTAGTACAAATCGTACCCCCCATAGCCACCGGGCCGGTTCGAGGTAAAGACCAGTCGGTTACCCGAAATGAACGGACATTTATCATCGGCCGGCGACGACAGTTCAGCCACGCGCTCGGTGGCTGCGTCGGTTAGGGTGATTAATTGATTTTGTAACTCCGTGGGCGCAACAGCGGGCAGGGTCGCCTTAAAGATATCGAACGAGCCACCCCGGTTCGAGGTGAAGTAAACCGACTTAAAGTCCTTGTCGAAGGTCGGATAGGCATCGTCGGCGGAGGAATTCAGGAACGCAACCGGCACCGGGTCCGAAAACGTCTTGTTGGCGGTAGCCGTTGTACTGCCCGGAATGGCCGATGCACCCGTTGGGTTATTGCGGTAGTTATGCGTCAGGTACATGTCAAGATTACCGGTTCGGTCGGAAGCAAACAGCATCAGGTATTCGCCATAGTGCCGGTTGAAACCATCTTTGATTAAATCCCGCTCGTACGACTGAATGTATGGCCCCAATTCATTGGCGTTGGAATTCGCTTTGCTGGCGGCCCAGCCAATGGGGGCCAGCTCCTGCAACACACTCAGGCCACTGTAGGGGGTATAATCGAATGAAAACAGCCCGGAACGTAAATCGAACGAGTAATTGAGCGACTCCCGGACGAAGTCGAAATCGCTTCTACCACCCCGTTTTGAGGAAAATGTCAGGGCCGATACCGCACCTACGGTTTGCAGGGCCGAGTTGTAATCATCATCGACCGAATTGATGTCGCCCATATTCTCAACTTTTTCGGGAAAGGCCACTTCATCGTACCCGTGCAGTTTTTGTTTCGCCGGATCACAACCCAAAAACAGCCCAAGCAGGCAGCCACCCAGTAGTACGCGCTTCATCGTTCCTATCGTTTTTTTACAGGACCCGAATGTATCCAAAACCGTTGGAATCACAAACCCGGCAAATTGATTTCAGGCAGCCATCAGGCCTTCTTCATCACGGATACCTCCGCAACCAACTGTTTGCTGGTTGTCCATAAATCCTGTGCTTTCGCCAAATCATACGAATCCGGCGACGATGGTTTCTCCCGCCGGTCGCCCGGCCGATGGAAGTAAAAGTACTTACCCCTTACATCAGCAAAAGCGGGGTCGCTGATTAATCCGGCCAGCAATGGCCCCGACGTTTGCACACTACCAACTCCGGGCAACAGCCGAAGCACGGGTAACACATTAGTCCAAACCCATTTCAGCAGGCCGCTTTGTTGCCGGGCAAGGCCGGAACCGGGCATCAGGCCGGGGTCGTAGGCATTGACAGTCAGGTCGGCGCGACCCAGTGCGGGCAGTCGGCGAATGAGTTCGTAGGCAAACAACAGATTCAGGAGTTTCGAGGTAGCGTACCGAATTGTGCCTGTCACAGCGAGTTTACGGGTAGTCGGTTCAGGATACGCCAGTTCCCCGGCGGTTGTATAGGCTGGAGGCAACACGCCTAACGCCCGCGCAAAAGGATCATCGGGGTAATGCGTCCCGCTGCTGACAACTACGATTCGGCCCTGCCGGGCAAAATGAGGCAGCAGCAGCGTAGTGAGCAGAAAATGACCGAGGTGATTAACACCAAACGTCATTTCAAACCCGTCTGCCGTGTATTCGGTGGGTCCAATAATTTGCAACCCGGCGTTGTTGACCAGGCCCAACAGGGGTGGCAAATCCGTTCGGCTGGCGAACGCGTTCACGAACTGCCGTACCGATGCCAGCGAAGCCAGATCAAGCATCATGGCATATACGTGTTGATTATTGGTCGCCCGTCGAATGGTGCTGGCAGCGTTTTCGTTTTTTACCTGATTACGGCCTGCCAGTACGACTGCGTAGTGCTGCCGGGCCAGCGTTTGAGCCGCGTAGTAGCCAAGTCCCTGCGTGGCGCCGGTAATGATAATCGTTTGCATAGTCAATGGGCTGAATGTACCCTGCAAACTTCCGGTATCCGACGTTCCCGATTTTTACCATTTGGCAAAAAATGAGTTCTGTTCAGGCATGCTCTATGGCCAACTGCTTTCGCAAACGGCTCAGCGAGGGCAGCGTAATCCCAATGTACGACGCAATAATGCCCAGCGGTACCTGCTGTACTACGTCAGGCTGTTCGGTCATCAGGCGGATGTAGCGGGTGCGGGCATCTTCATACAATAGTCGGCTGCGTTTCTGTACTTTCTCCATCAACGTCCGCTCGGTAATGCGACGAACAACGTCCGGCCAGACTGAAATTGCGTGTACAAGCCGCTGATAACCGTCATAGCTGATAACCCGCGCCTGGCAGTCGGTACTGGTTTGTACACTGACAACAGTTGGAATCTGCTGACCGAAACTCTCCGGATCAGCGAATAACTGCCCGGCACTAACGAAGTAGACTGTTTGCTCTTCCCCCGCTACCGGCTCCTCAAAAAGACGAAGAATACCGCGTTCCAGAAACCAGATGTAGCGATCAACTTGCCCTACCTGTAGCAGAAACGCGCCTTTTCGGTACGTTTTTGGCAAGAACTCAGCCTCAA
This sequence comes from Spirosoma spitsbergense DSM 19989, assembly GCF_000374085.1. Taxonomy (GTDB): domain Bacteria; phylum Bacteroidota; class Bacteroidia; order Cytophagales; family Spirosomataceae; genus Spirosoma; species Spirosoma spitsbergense. The sequence goes on from NZ_KB893488.1 coordinate 38,761, forward strand.
TCAAACGCAGTTCATCCCGGCTAAATGAATGCTGGGCCAGTAGGTAGTCGTGCAGATGCGTCATGGTTTCCTGGGTTGTCTATCACACGAACAAGGATTGTTTTTAGTCCTCAAACCCCGTTCTTTATTCTTATTTTACCTGATCGAAAGGCATGCCCATTAAAAGCGCTACACTTATTCCTTCACCCAACATGGCATCCGTTACGGCACCAAATTTAAACAGTTTCACCTCTCTGCCAATGAAGTCGCTAATGCCGTTTGATATTGCCACTTGTTCGCGTAGCAGCAACGGTTTTTCTTTACCGGTGCTTGTAATCAGCAGGATGCGGTCAACAACGGGTCCGCCCTTTGTTTGCGCCTGTATCTGACCAATCAGCGCATTAACCGTGTCAATCGCCCGGTTATCTCCCTTTCCAGTTGCGGTGGCCACCGCCATACGGGCCTTCCCAACCACTTTTTTAACATCCGGAAAGTCAGCCGTATCAATAGTCGATTCGCAGAAACTAGCCAGTATGCTTACCGAAAAGGCTACTTGTTCGACCCGCTTAAGATAGTCTTCCTGCTCCTGGGTACATATCCAGACACTATCCGCCTGCTGTTGCAGGTTAAGTATCATGCGATCAACCCGTTTTCGTTGCTCAGGGTCAGTATCCGGGTATAGGCCAATCGTAGGAACCGTTAACTTTCCCTGTTCCTTAAAAAGTTGAATGAGTAATGCCATCTGGCGGTACTCGTCAGAACTACTTAGATCAGATATGATAATGGCCATCTTGCCGGGTAACTCCGGATTGCTAAGCGCGTCTGTCAGATGCCACCTGGCTTCGTCGTCGGGTCTGTTGGTCTCAAACAGCACCTTGTTAGGCGCTGCAGAAGCCCGCAATACATCGGCATCACCATGGCAGATGAGTAAACTGGCACTGTAGAGTGGCGTTTTGAGGAGTTGATTAACCACAGCCGCCCCCATTTCGCCTACACCAACAATGGTCAGCGTTGGCACTTCTTCGTCGTCATACATGGTATAGGTTATTTAGTCAGAAGCGTTTTCGTTTTTTACTCGTCGAAGTAATCGTTATCAATCCGTTTGATTTCGTACGTCTGCTGAACGGTTACACCGAGGTTATAATCAATCATGAGCTGGGTTAGCTCTTCCCCGTCAATCAGCACAATCTTGGTTTCGTTGCGGGGCGCGTAGTCTCTGGCTTCTCTGGTGAAACTGGATGTGGTAATAAAAACGCCTTTCTTGGCTCCCTGTCCTGCCAGTGCTCCAACAAATTTATGCAATTCCGGACGTCCCACTACGTTTCCGGGTGCCCATTTTTTAGCCTGAATATAGATTACATCAAGTCCGAGTTTATCTTCCTTTATGGTTCCGTCAATACCTTCATCGCCACTTTTACCAATGGCTTTACCCGCATCTTTAATTGACCCTCCGTAACCCATTTTAACGAGTAACTCAACGACCAGTTTTTCAAAAAAGGCGGGAGACAGAGAAACGATTTTACTCAGAAGATCCTGAGAAAGTGTTTTACGAATGCTTTGATAAACGCTGTCCAGCGTTTCATCAGGTGTTTGAGTTGATACTTCGTCGTTCGGGTGGTTTATTTCCGCCGTACCATTCTCATCACGCTTCGGCGATTGAAAATCAACATACTCGGGAAATTGCCGAAGAAATGCTATGTTAATTTTAGGTAGCCTTTGCTCTAGAACCTTTCTCCCTCGTTCTGTTCTTTTGAAGTAAGCACGTCTGGACGACTCAAGTAAACCCGCTTTTAGTAAATGGGTTTTTGTCCATGAAACACGATTTTCAAATATCCGTTGAGTTCCTGACGGCAATAATTCTTCCCGTTCTAATTCAGAAAGCCCAAACTCATTAGCTAGAAACCCTACGGCTTCTCGCGTTGTATGTTCATTCCCGTCGTTACTGAACTCCAGGAACGGCAACATAATAGATTGAAAGTCAGGGATAGGCATCGGTATGAATTTAGGTACACAAAGATAATGCCGATGTGATTAAGCAATCATATGACTGTCTGAAAAGAGGGGGAACGTTCTGTAATCTCCTCTACCCCTCAATTTTCCTTTCCAGGAGCGCGTAGCTTAAACTTTTGCCGTGGGTGTCCATGGTTAGGGAGGTGGTCATGGCACCAGTCAATGCTTGCTGGCACACGACCTGAAGGGCGGGCAGGCTGGGTGGTTCGCAACTACGCCCAACGGGGGATTGATCAGCCCGGAAGAGGGCTGGGACTTACATTTTTTCAAATCTGGGTATTTCGCCCAACGACCACCGGAGCCGATGACGCGGAGGGGAGGTGTACTCCTGCCGTCGTTGGGCTATAAAGGAACCGGTTGTGTCCCGTCATAAACGGGCAACGTCAGGTCAAATCAGCCTTAGTTGACGCAGGCAGTTTCTCGAACTGATTGTGAATGGCCAGAACCGCCACGCCAAACAGCACCGCCACCACAATCAGGATGGTATTGAGCAGCCCATCAATACCGAACGAGAGCCGGATCAGGATGGTAGAGATGATAAACCCGGAGTTGCGGATCACCTTGTTGAATTTATCGGTGTTCAAAAACGAAATCAGCAGCAACAGTACGTCGGTCAGGATCAGCACCGTGAAAAATTCATCGAAAAATATTTTGTTCACATCTTTCATTGAGTCGACCATCTGGCCAATGGAGAAGAAATTTTCATATATCCAGTGACTAAGGCTATAGACCGACATACCCACGAAAATAGGCACCAAACACGTGGCAATCAGTTTTTTGAGGGTAATAAACCGTTTGGTCTCTAGGGAATGGGATTGTTTTTGTCCGGGCTCACCCTGCTTTTGCTTGAGCCGGTAGAAGATCAGAATAAGCGAAAACAGCAGCACAGTCGCCACCAGATCGTAGGTAAACTGCAGGTCGTCCCGCACTTTGAACCAATCGTCGGTAAATTCCAGTTTAGACAGGTCTTTATAGAGCCGCCGGATCACGATCAGCGTAATAATCTCATACTGCTTGCCGATGTAATTATAGATCGACTTGGGCAAATAATAGACCAGCAGATAGACCTCGTAGATCAGGATAAACGAGAACGGCGTGTAGATCGCGGCAATTGGACTGTCCAGGAGTTTGGAGTGGTCCTGCGGCCGGATGAGGTCCAGACTGACGGCTGCAATGAGAAGCAGGTGAACTCCGAAACCTATAATAGCCATCAGCACGATGACAAACTCGCTTTTCTCTTTTATTTTTTCAGACAGTAAGGACGAATAAAATCGGTCTAGTAATCGGTTACGGTTGGTCGGAGCTTCGGCTATCATACATCGCTACCAGAAAGTGGCCAATGAATATATGGATTGAGTTATTGCTAATCAACTATTTGCTTTCAGTTGACCTGGTATGGACGTACCAGGATCGTTTACAGACTATATCATTAATAGTTCACCCAATGCATTCATGTACGCAAAGGCAATCAACATAAAACCATTGATAATCAGCAAATTAACATCAATTTCCCGAGGAATTATCCGCACTTTCACTAAAGCAGTTCACTAAACCAACTTTGGTTATAAGAAAGAACGAAAGGGTGCAGATAAATAGCAAAGTGGCAGGAAAAGGTACAATGATTATGCTGGATTCACCATACGGTAGACTGTACCGGTAGCCTCCCTCGCTCCTGCTCACTTTACCGGTCGGATGATAAAATTCTTGAGGGAGTTTTTCTTGATGATTTTCACTAACTGACCGCCTTCGTACTCGTATTCATCTTCCCGGTCGCTGAGTCGGGCGGTATAAGCTCCTTTCGCGGGGGACGTAAAAGCGAAGTAGTCGCCGAAGTACTCCGAATAGATACGGCTTCGGCCAACGGGTTCACCAAAGTACACGTTGCTCAGAATGTAGGTGATGGGCCGGGTTTCGGTTGCTTTTCGGGAATACTTGTACTGTTCGGCCACGATGTCGTAATGGTCACTTTTCCACTCCGTTTTGGTCAGAAAACTACCCTTGTTGGTCTGGGCTTCCACAGTAGAACGGGTGAGTTTGCCCTGTTGCATCAGGCTCACCATCTTGTAATACACTTTCACTTTGTAAACCAGCAAATTGACACTTACATCACTGATAATGGTGTACAAAACAGTTTGGTTGCCTTTTGGCTGACGCATGGCCGTCATGGTACCTACTTTAATACCGGCTATGTCGATAACAAACTGCCGGGTCTGCGTGCTATCAGGTGCCTGCCCCAACCCAGAAAGGGAGGTACCCAATACGATAATCAGGAAAAGCACCCCCTTTTTGGGGAGTTTCCGAAAGACCGGATTATAACCCGGCACACGTAATTTTGCGCTACTATTACCTATTCTTACCATCATACGTTTACGCGGATACCGTCATTTCCCAGCAAAATTGGGTTTATGGCAGGCATACGGTTTGTCTCATCATCATTTTCCAGGTTCAATACGCCCCGTGGGCACACAGCCGAACAAACTCCACACCCCACGCACGACGACCGGACAATATCCTGACCACGTTGCGCGTACCACCGAACATCGATACCCATCTCGCAGTAGGTCGAGCAGTTGCCACAGGAAATGCACTGCCCGCCGTTGGTTGTAATGCGAAAACGGGATTTAAAGCGTTGGACCAGACCCAGGTAAGCAGCCAGCGGACAGCCAAACCGGCACCACACCCGGTTACCCATAACGGGATAGAAACCAGTACCCACCACCCCGGCAAAGATGGAGCCAATGGCAAAACCATAACCGGAACGCAGGCTGTACGAATCCAGAAACCCAAACAGCGCCGACTGGCCGCTTACATAGGTGTATAGCACGGCTACCGTCATCACCACGGCAAAAACGAGCACGCCATGCACCACCACCCGTTCAAACTTCCAGGCAACCAGCCGTTTGTCAGACAATTGGCGGTACGGGTCGCCCAGCGTTTCGGCCAGGCCACCGCAACCACACACCCAGGAGCAATACCAGCGTTTGCCAAAGAAATACGTCATAACCGGCACACCAATCAGCCAGAGGGCCGTTCCCCACACCAGCAGAAAAAGACCGAACGTACCAGCCTGAATTTTCTGGTCGAGCCGGTAGTCGAAGTAAAAACTATAGTCGAGCGGCCACATATTTTTCAAATCCTGCGCGGGCTGGTTGAACAGCGACAGCAGTTCGGGGATGAGGAACGCAAAGCAGGTCTGGAAGAACATGACCGACACCGTGCGGATTTGCTGGTAGGGATTGCCCCGGTACTTGACCAGCATCCGAACACCCATCACCAGAATGGCCAGTGTATAAAGGGTGCCGTACACGAACCACTGGCTGGCGGGTCCGCCGTTCAGCAGTCGGCTCAACGGGTCGAACATGAGTACCCAGTTGGTCAGGTATTCGGGGTAGAAATAGAGCAGCACGTAAAAGCCAATCAGGAAACTGCCGATGACGATGCCAATCCAGCCCCGGTTGGTGGCTGGATTATGAAAAACACCGTTGTTTTTGATACCCGGCAACTGCCTCTTTTTCGGTATGATGTACAGCAATGCGCCCCCCACGCACAGTAGCAGACTCAGGCAGAAAAACAGCAGACTGTTATCCGGGAAGAAGCCAATACTGGCGGCTTTGGTAACCGGAAATGCGTAGTCGTCATTGATGATTTTGTCTTTCTCGTTCCGCGCTTTGTACCCGTCATTCAGTTTGGCGATGGCGGATTTGAAATCGCTTACAAACCCAAAAGCCGACCCGTACACGGTACCCTGCATACCCGACGTGGCCGATTCAACAGCAGCCAACTGCTCTTTCTTAACGGTGCTGGTCAAAACCGCATCGGTCAACTGATAACGGCTCAGGCTGAGCGAACCGACGAACAGGGCAAAGCCAATCAGGAAAAGCGTTAAACCAATACGTTGGGTGTTTGTAAGCATAGGGTTTGGGGTTTGTGGCTTAGGGCATGGGGGTGGAACTTAAGGGTTAGCGATTGGACCGCATACCTCCTCCCTCCCCCGACCCTTTGCTAAAATAATCGCTGCAACCAGCTTTTCCGGGGGGGCGCTTTTCCGGCCAGCTGGTCTGTGTAATTCTCCGAAAATTCCGGATTGAAATCGGCTTGCTGAAACTGGCTCAACACCTCCGGCAAAGGGCGGTGCTCCCGAATCCAGCGTTCGCAAACGGCGTGGCGCAGGCGCAGGCCAAAGGCGTGAATACCCACCACACCTTCCCCTTTCGCTGCGTAATTGATGCGCAGGCACTGCTGCCCGTTTGGATGTTCCCAGTAATATGTCTTCTCACCCTCGGCCAGTCTGGCGTTCATGGTGCCGTAGGTCTGGTACTCGATGTCGAAAAACTTGGCGGAGTTGAAAAACACGCCCGGCTGGTAGGCGGTTCGGTTGCCACACAGCGTTTGCGCCACGGTTTCGCCGTGCATCCGGCCCGTGTACCAGATTTGTTCGATGGCTTTTCGCGGGCTGCCGTCCGTGCCGGCTATCGGAGCCCGAAACTCATTACAGTCGCCGATGGCATACACATCCGGGATATTCGTCTCGAAGTATTCATTGACCAGAACGCCTTTTCCCAGTTCGATGCCGGACGTTTTCAGAAAGCTGACATTGGGCGTTACGCCCACGCCCAACCCTACAAACTGACAGGCAATCTCCCGCTCATCGGTGGTGACAATGGCCCGTACGTGCCCGTTATCATCAGCCAGAATTTCGTTCAGCTCCGTTTGCAGTTGCAGGTCAACGCCGTGCTGGCGAACGTGACGACCAATAAGTTCTCCTTCTTCAGCCGGGATGGTCGAACTCCAGTAGTGCGTATCGCGTACGAGCATCGTTACGGCAATATGGCGGGAATGGAGCATTTCGGCCATCTCGATACCGATAAGCCCCCCGCCTACCACTACGGCCCGGTCAATATCCCGGGTATGATGCTCCATGCTTTCCAGGTCCGGCAACCCATATAGCCCCTGCACCCCTGTGGCATCCAGACCCGGCCAGTTGACGGTACTGGAAACGGAGCCGGTGGCAATGACCAGCGCATCATAATCCAGCCACGTATCGTCGATGAGCCGAATACGTTTAGCACCCGTGTCTACCTCTCCCACATAGCCTCTGACCAGATCAATCCGGTTTTTCTTCCAGAACCAGTCCTCATAGGGCTTGGTGTGTTCGTAGGTCATGTGCCCCATGTAAATGTACATGAGGGCCGTACGCGAATAAAAGTGCTCGGATTCCGCCGAAATGACGGTAATCCGAGCACTGTCGTCCTGCTGGCGAACGTGTCTGGCGGTGGTGATACCGGCAATGCCGTTACCGATAATGATGATATGCTTCATGGAAAGCCGGTTCGGCAACGAATTACTTCTGCTCGTTGAGGTTCCAGTTATAATCCATATAATCGATTTTGGTGTTGTCGGTTATTTTAGTTGTCGAGTATTTATTGACCCACTTCACCACCGACTGCCCGCTTTCTTTCCAGTCACCCTTGTACCAGTCGAAGTACTTCGATAGTTTGGATTCATCTTTACTGATTTTGTTTTTAGCCGGATTATTCAGGAAATCATTTCCCTGGTCATTCAGCTGGGCTTCCAGTTTATCAGCCATGTACGCTTCATTCCGCAACCGGGGGCAGGAGATCGATGCACATACCAGCGCGAAGTGAATCCGGGGGTCGTTGTATTTCTTGCGTAACGTACCGTGTTCAATGTTGTCGAGACTCATTTTCTCCCCGCCAATGGTAAAAAACTTCTCCGCCCAGGGGGTATTGACAAAAGGAATCTGGATTTTCGACCCAATGTCCTTGATGCTCTCAATGGGATAATGTTTTACAACATCCTTAATGGTGAAGGCATTATAGGCATTGATCCAGTAAGCCATCTGCTCGTTCTTGCTCCAGGACGATGCCGGTGGGTTCTTGCTCAGCATATCCAGGTACTGATCCAGTACTTTTACGTCCGACTTAAACCCTTTGTAGTTAACAAGCCCTTTATCATTGACGTATTTTTTCAGCAGTTTATCGAAAATGCTGTGATCAACGGGAGCTGCGCCGGTTGTATCGTACGTGGTTTTGTTCGTGCAGGTAAAAGCCGTAAGCAGGGTGATAAGCAACCCCGTTAAAGCCAGTGTAAGAAATGATGTTTTTTTCATAGTACCTTTAAAAAATTTGTTACTAATTGATATACGACCCGAAAGCCCAAAAGGTTTTTGATTCGTTCGGGTCCAAACTCTGTTGGTTACTTTATCGTATGCTAAAGTACGTCAACTTCTATGTCAAATGCTCCTTTTAACCCTGTTTACTGCATTATCCATTTCTTCCCCTGCCGATAGTGTTCCGAAAGCATTTAGTTTGTTGCCCTTACCCCTTATTTACTACACCCCCGAAACCCGATTCGCCTACGGGGTTGCCCCTACGTTTACATTTAGATTCAAGCGCGATATGACGGCCCTCCGTGCCGATTCCGCAGCTACCGTACGCCCCTCGCAGGTCACGCTTGGAGCTGCCTATACGCAAAATAAACAGTTGCTGTTTTACATCCCTTTCCAGTTGTTCTACGACCGGGATAAATACTACATCAACGGCGAGGCAGGGTACTACAAATACAGTTATTTCTTTTTTGGCGTGGGCCAGCGGGAAGTACCCCGTGAGTTATACGCCGTCAATTTTCCGCGTATCCGGGTCAATGCGTTCCGTCAGATAGCGGCTTCGGTCATTCCGGTTGGAAAACTGTACGCCGGGGTGCGGTATCAATACGAAGATTATCAGGTAACCAGCGTAGATCCCGATGGGCTGCTGGCTACGGGTACGGTACCGGGCGGGCTGGGCAGTAAGCTGGCCGGTGCAGGACTGGGCCTGTTTTACGATTCCCGGAACCAGATTTTCTTTCCCACCAGCGGCATGGTTGCCGATGTGGCGTTCCTGAATCAGAGCCGGGTATGGGGCAGCAACGTCCGGTTCGACCGGTACTCCGCCGACGTGTCGTCTTACCACGCGTTGAGCAGGCACGCAATCTTAGCCCTCAATTATTTCGTAAGTTTTACAACGGGTGTCGCGCCGTTCAACGCCATGTCGTTGCTGGGCGGCACCAAACGAATGCGGGGCTATTATGAAGGCCGGTTTCGGGATCAGAATGCAGCGCTGATACAAAGCGAAGTACGGTTTGATATTTATAAACGCCTGGGCGGTGTTGTTTTTGGTGGGGTAGGAATCTTGGGCGACGATGCATCGCTCCTGCGCCCTGCCGACCCGAAGGCTGCTTATGGTGCCGGGCTACGGTTCACCATCAATCGGCGGGACCATCTCAACATTCGGGTTGATTATGGATTTGGTCAGCAATCGAGTGGATTCTACCTCACCATCGGGGAAGCGTTTTAAACAAAATCCCGCGCGAATCGCCTTTTGCTGTTGTTCAGGGCCAATAAATGTAGTAGTTTGCCATTTATAATTAGTTACTAATGACGTTTAGTGCCATCATCCCGACCCACAATGAAGCTAGTAATATCGGGCAGTTAGTGCATGATTTACGAGCCTATGGTGGGCCACAACTTATCGAAATTCTGGTTATCGATGCCGGCAGTACGGATGGCACCCCCAACGTAGCCCGGCAGGCGGGTGCCTGCGTGCATCAATCACCCAAACCGGGCCGGGCAGCCCAGATGAACTTCGGGGCCAGCGTTGCCACCGGGGAACTACTCTATTTCGTACACGCTGATGTTCGGATTCACCCCGACTTCAACCAGGATATTGTACAAGCCGTACAATCGGGGTATGAATCGGGCTGCTACCGGTTTCGGTTCAACTCCCCCAAACCACTGCTGCGCTTCAACAGCTACGGAACCCGTTTTCCGGGGATTATGAGCCGGGGGGGCGACCAGACCCTGTTCATCACCCGTATCCTGTTCGACCGGCTGGAAGGCTTTAACGAACGCTACGTCATCATGGAAGATTTTGACATGATCGTGCGTATCCGGAAGGTTGCCCGCTTTGCCATCATCCCCAAAGATGTTCTCGTTTCGGCCCGGAAATATGATACCAATAGCTGGCTGCGGGTACAGGTAGCAAACCTAACCGCTTTCTCCCTCTTTTTCCTGAACGTATGCCCTACCCGGATTGCCCGTACTTATAAAGCGCTGCTCAACTATCGCTGATGAATAAAACAGTACTGGTCACTGGCGCCAATGGCTTTCTGGGTTCTCATCTGACACGCGAGCTGCTCAGTCGTAACTACCATGTCCGGGCGTTCGTGCGGCCGGGTAGCAACTGCCAGACGCTGGCCGGATTACCCATCACGTATTGCGAAGGAGACATCCGCGAGCCGGATTCGCTGGAACGGGCTATCGACGGTTGTGATGCCCTGATTCATGCAGCCGCGTTGGCACAGGTCAATCCGGCCCGCAGCCCGGCCATCTGGGCCATGAATCTGGCGGGTACCGAAACCCTTATTGAGGTAGCTCACCGCAGCCGGGTAAACCGATTCGTGTATGTCGGTACGGCCAATGTGTTTGGCTTTGGCAGCCGGGAAAATCCCGGTACCGAAACCACTCCCTTTGCCGGGCAGGGCTACGGCTCGGACTACATCGACAGTAAACGGGCCGCTACCCAAAAAGTACAGCAGGCCGTGCGCGAACTGGGCTTACCGGCGGTATTGGTTCATCCTACCTTTATGCTGGGGCCGCTGGATGCCAAACCAACATCGGGACGGATGCTGATTGAACTATTCCGGGGTAAGGTCATCGGGTATCCAATGGGCGGTAAGAATTTTGTCCACGTTCAGGATGTGGCCGTCGCCACGGTCAATGCCCTGACGCAGGGGCGAATTGGCGAGTCCTATATTCTGGGCAATCAGAACATGAGCTATCAGGAATCGTTTCAATTAATGGCCGGGCTACTCGGTGTTGCTCCGCCCCGATTGCCCATTCCGCCGGATTTGGCCCGATTGTACGGTTTTTTGTGCGATGCCTGGGCACGGTTAACCGGGCATCCGGGTCAGCTTAATTCGGCTATGATTGCCGTTGCCAGCGACGGGCATTATTTCTCGTCCCAAAAAGCCATTCTGGAACTGGCCCTTCCGCAAACACCCATTGTCGAAGCAATCCGTGATGCCTTCGACTGGTTTAAAAAACATGACTATGTTACAACGAATGCCGGAAATAAATAAACCCTCAGTCCTGTTGATGCCGGACAAATCCGGGCAGGCAGTTTGCGAGACAGTTGAGTTAGATCCAGACGAAAAGCCAATCGGTATTCGCCGACCGGCCCAGGGCATACCCGGCCCTTTCGCCGGAAAAGTAGCCATCGTTACAGGTTCCGAATCAGGCATTGGTAAAGCAACCGCCCGCGCCCTGTGCGAAGCCGGGGCTTCCGTTATCCTCAACGGACGAACGGCCGAGCGGCTGACCCAAACCGAGCAGGAATTTCTGGCCGGGGAACTCCCGGTCGTAAGTTGCCTGGCCGATGTAACGGTCTATGCCGACTGCGAACGCCTGATCAGTACCGCCATCGACGCCTTTGGCCAACTGGATATTCTGATTACCAACGCCAGTATTTCCATGCGGGCATACTTCGCCGATATGCAGCCCGACGTGTTTCGGGAGGTGTTCGACAGTAATGTGTATGGCAGCGTTTACCCCCTCAAAGTGGCCCTGCCGCATCTGATCAAAACAAGGGGCAGCGTTACGTTTATTTCGTCCATTTCGGCCCTCAACGGGATGCCCAGCGGCTCGGCCTATTGCGCCGGGAAAGCCGCTCTGACCAATCTGGCGCACACGCTCCGGCTGGAACTGGACCACACGGGTATTCAGTTTGGCGTGGTCCACATTGGCTTTACCCAGAACGACCCCGAAAAGCGGGTTATGGATGCTGAAGGGCAACCGGTACCCATTGCTCACCGCCCACCCCGCTGGCAGAAAAGCCAGAAAGAGGTAGCAGCTATCATTCTCAAGCACATTCGCCGTCGGCAAAAACGAACGGTTATTTCGGCTTTAGGTTTGTTGATTGCGGTGGTGCATACCTATTTTCCCCGCATTGGCGACTGGGTGGTACTAACCAGCATCCGGCGCATGCGTCATTTTTACGAATGAACTCGTAGTCATCAGGTTGTCATTTCTGGTCAGTGGTACTCATTCATTGGCATTTGTGGTCGAGTGGAACGATGAATGACTACCCCTGACAACTTGATGACCACGAGTGACTTTCAATCTAAAAACAGTCTATTTTCGTTTATATATCAAGATTCTTTCAAGCAAATGGAAACGTATTACAATCCTGAAGACCTCAAAAAGTTCGGTAAAATCGGCGAGTTTCAAAAAGAACTGGCCGACAAGTTTTTCTCCTACTACGGTTCCGTTTTTGCCGAAGGTGCCCTGACAGCCCGCGAGAAATCGCTGATTGCCCTGGCCGTTTCGCATACGGTACAATGCCCCTACTGCATCGACGCCTACACCAGCGACACGCTCGAAAAAGGCTGCTCGGAAGCGGAAATGATGGAAGCTGTTCACGTAGCAGCCGCCATTCGGGGAGGTGCCTCCCTGGTTCATGGCGTCCAGATGATGAACAAAGCAAAGAGCCTTTCCATGTAAGCAAAATCAATTTATGATTTATAGTTTATGGTATTCAGTTTACGGTGGCTGACGCAACCGTATTATTGGGCGTCAGCTACCGTAAACTGAATACCGTATACTGTAAACCAGTTACCTACTCTATGAAATCACTTAAAGCCAGTGGCCACCAGTTAGCCAGTTCAGCGGTTCAATTGCAGTCGCTGCACGACGAGGTTGCCGATACCTTACAGCTCCCGCTTTTTCACGAAAAACTGCAGGATGCCGGACTCTTTCCATTATTACCCAACCAACCTGCTATCTTTCAGGTCAACGTGGGTAAGATGTGCAACCAGGTTTGCAAGCATTGCCACGTCGATGCCGGGCCAGACCGGAAGGAAATCATGACCCGCGAAACGATGCAGCAATGCCTCGATGCGCTGGCCAAAACAAGCATCGCTACGGTCGACCTGACCGGTGGTGCCCCGGAAATGAATCCCGATTTCCGGTGGTTTGTGGAAGAAATCCGGAAGCTGGGTCGGCACGTTATTGTACGCTGCAACCTGACCATCATTGTAGCGAATCCCAAATACAATGACCTGCCCGAGTTCTTCCGCCAGCATCGGGTGGAAGTGGTGAGTTCACTCCCCTTCTACAATGCCGACAAAACGGACCGTCAACGCGGAAAAGGCGTTTTTAGTGACTCCATCAAGGCGCTGGGTATGCTCAATGCCGTTGGGTACGGCCAACCCGATTCGGACCTGAAACTAAATCTGGTGTACAACCCGAACGGGGCGTTCCTGCCCGGTTCGCAGGATAGTTTGACCCGTCAGTTCAAACGGGTACTGTTCGATGAGTTTGGTATTGTGTTCAACGACCTGTTCGCCATCACCAACATCCCCATCAGCCGGTACCTGGATTACCTGATTTCGTCGGGCAACTATGATGCCTATATGGAAAAGCTGGTGAATGCCTTCAACCCCGTAGCGGCTATGGGCGTTATGTGCCGGGATACCATCTCGATTAGCTGGGACGGTTTCCTGTATGACTGCGACTTCAACCAGATGCTGGATTTGAAAGTGGCCAGTCCGGTACAGCACGTCCAGAACTTCGACGTAGACACGCTGAGTCAGCGCACAGTGGTCATCAACCAGCACTGCTACGGCTGCACCGCCGGAGCCGGTTCGAGCTGTGGCGGTACTACCGCTTAGGCTAGCCTAAACTAACGGAGTAACAGTTTTTTTTCACCAAAACGGTCTGGTATGTTGTCAGTTTCTGAGACAACATACCAGACCGTTTTGGTTTGTTCTGTACTACGAACTAGGCTCGCAGGCAAACTGAATAAGTTCAGCCAGATTATTGATAGCCAGTTTGTAGTAAATAGTTCCCCAGTGCAGCTTAGTTTGCCAGCAGGGAGGTTAGCCAGAATATATATACTTGATGTATTTTAACCTTCGGGCGGCTGGATGTCTATCCTTCTTTTAAAAAAACCCAGGTAAATAAGCTACGAAACTCCAGACCAGAGTTTCGTGGTAAAGGCATTATGTTGGACGTTCCTGTCCACCTGGAAAAGGTTTTTGGCCAAAATCAAAAGTACCTGTAAGGTATTTCAACCCTTCTTCACCACCAAGCCCACGAGACAGGGTACGGGGTTGAGTATATCGCTGAGTTACGACATCATCACCAAGGGACAAGGGACACAGGGTGAGATGTGGGTGGAGAGCCAGGAGGGGCAGGGAACCCAATTTATTATCAGCCTACCGATTCAGTAGTAAATTCCAAAGTGAATAAGAAACCTAACTTTAGCCATTGAGTAGAAGCCTGCCGGGGCTTTTGATGTAGTATAAAGCGCCTAATCACTTGTGATTTATTGTTCCTACAATCCGTATTCTATTGCAAAGTTGATTAGTTCTGAAAGATTAGTAATAGCCAGCTTACGATAAATATTCTTGCGGTGCGATTTCACCGTTTCGACTGCGATGAACAACTTATGGCCAATTTCTGGATTGCTCAGTCCCAGCCGAATTAGTTTGATGATTTTGATTTCAGTAGGTGTTAGTTTAAAGCGCACCACGAAACTATCGTCAGCGTGGAGATCGATAGTGGGTGGGGTCGGAAAAATACGTTCGCCTGCAAGAACGCGCCGTATGGTATCGAGTATAGCGGGAACGCGAACGTGTTTAAGCAGGTATGCAGCGGCTCCAGCATCGTAACATTCATTGATGAACCGTCGATAGGCGTACATCGTCAGCATGATCGTTTTAACCGACGGGAATGTAGCTGATAACTGCCGGACGCACTCAATGCCATTGGGAGCAGGGAGGTTAATATCCAGCAACACGATGTCTGGGCTACATTCATGGACGGCAGGAAGTACATCGCTCCCCCGGAACACCTGCGCTACGACCGTTACTGAGGAGTCTGACTGGGTGAGTTGCAGGGCTAAACCATCACTGAAAAGAGCATGATCATCGGCTAAGAGAATGCGAATCGGTTCAGGAAGGATGGGGATCATACGGAATTTCGAGCCGAATGGTTGTGCCTGCTACTGATGAGTCGATGGCCATCAGGCCCCTTAACCATTCGGTTCGTGAAGCTACACTATTCAGTCCAATTCCGTTCATTAATTCAGTGTTTTTATTCGTAAACCCTCGGCCATTATCTTCTACGATAATACTCAACAGATCAGGATGATATACTAACTGAACAAGCGATTCAGTAGCCCCACTATGGCGTACCACGTTGTTCATTAATTCCAATACAGCACGATATAAAGTCAGTTCGGCCATTGGAGAAAGTGGCACGGTCTCGCCCGCGCTTATGAATAAAAACTTAATTCCTGATGACTCTGCTAACCGATGTGCCACTTCACTTAACGCGCCAGCCAGACCAAGCGTTGCCAATTCGTCAGGCATGAGGTTATGTGACACCGCCCGTACGTCGGCAATAATCTGATCGAGGAAATTGTGTGCATCGGGGCTATCAGTGGGAAGTTTACCACGCAGGGCAATGAGCGAGGTACCGATGTCGTCGTGCAGATCCCTGGCAATACGTCGGCGTTCGATTTCCTGGGCGTTGAGGAGTTGTTCAACATACTGCTGTTTCATCGCACTAACAGCGGTTAACGATTCTTCTTTCTCCCGAATTAATTTAAACCCTACACCAATGCCCAACACGATGATCTGGACAAATGGAATAGCATAGCCCAACTTGTAAAATAGCCAACTTATATCAACAGAAAATAACACCGAAATGGAGAACCAGCTAATGCTTATTAGCAGTGGTAAAAAACTGATTAAATACACCAGCGCTTCGTACTTCCGACGAGTTAGGCCAAAAATAACAAGGCATACTATCAGCAATTCGATAACCAGGCCAACGCCTGATATAATGGATGAGTTTGTATAACTGAAGGGCCAGATTAAAGTATAAATCGCTGCCGAGAGTGATAATAAGGAAATAATTTTTATGCCAGTAAGCCATTTGCGCTTTAATAGACTACGAAGCTGCAAAAACTCAGTTGTGAAGTTTAATTGCGCAAATCCGGCTATGCCAAACATAACTAAATGCGTATTCTCATCTAACAAGGGAATATTTGGCACATAGTGGTTCCAAATACCTATTAGGCTCATAAAAGCAATGCCATAGGTTAAGGTGTACAGCGCATAATAGAACAATAGGTTTTTTTTAGTGGCCAGAAACAGGGTTAAACTGGTTAAAAATGCAATGAGCCAAATACCCATACCCAGCGAGATCAGCAGATCGAACGAAAACCCGTTTGTTATAAATTCATGCTGGCTGAATAGCGTGATGGGTAACAGTAACACACTCTTCTTCCGGATTGCCCTGCAATAGAGCGTCAGAGTCTGATTTGGCTTTATGGTAACCGGAAAGGCAAACATACGGTGAGCAATAGGCCGATTAACAATCGGTGTCTTACGGTTAATTTGTTCCTTCCTATAGAGTAGTTGCCGCTGTTCATCAACGACGAAGAATGAAAGATCGTCGATATAGGCAAAGTCAACCCCAAATACTAACGATTTTTCATGGCTTGTTTCATTTCGGATGTTGCATCGAATCCAATGGGGCCAGGGGGAAAATCCCACATTAAGTATCTCATTATCAATCAAGCGAAATGCATTGTGATTAGCAGTGCCTGCTAAAAGAGTCTCAATCGTTACGATTTGGGAGGTATCACTAAAACAGGCTGTGTATCCAAAGAGCGAATTTTTTGTAAAATGGTCATCTATCCGCAATACGTTCAGCGTAGGCTGTGCCATAGCGGTATAGCTACCCCATAAAAACATAAACCACAGGCAAGTACGTAGCAGCATGATCGCGAAACAGAAATCCCCCGCAAATTAAAAGTGGTTGACCGATACAAAAAATCCCCCAATTGGGGGATAGTGCGGGGCTTTGGTGCATCACAACTTTGTTTTATCCAACGGCCTAAAAGCAGACAAAGGGAAAAAGCCCATAACCTGGCCCTAAGCGTGTCGGTGGCGTTGACAAAGACATACGGAGGGACGACCATCATCGGACCGAATGGTCAGGTTTTCAATATGCTGTGACTTGCCACATAGATTAGCCAACCAGCAAAAAACCTGGCGAAAAACCAAACGTCTGCTACCGCTTTTAGGGGAAATTTCCCCTTGTTTTAACGTGGCCTTATTTGCTACGTTTGTTATAGGTTACGGAAAAGCTCAACGTCGATAATTTCCAAGAAATACCCTTTTTAGGATTCCAGGATTTTCCGGAAAAATTCTTAACCAATTCCAGCCACACGGTTCACATAAGTCAGTACCTAACAATTGCTTAGCCATGAAACTTCACTCACGCCGTTCGTTTTTACACCAAGGCAGCACGGCCTGCGCCCTCACACCGTTTCTCGTCACTGAACGACCCGCGCCCGCGCTGGACGACGACTTTTCGCTGAAAGAGGCTCATCTGCTACAGGACATGACTGGCTGGGAGTATAAATCACTTTGGGGTAATCTGAAAGGCATTACCGAAAAGGAAGCCGACTGGCAACCTAACCCCGAATCGAACCCCGTTCGTTGGGTAGTGGGGCATATATGCTGGTATGAGGAATGGATGGCCGATGCAATGGAGAATAAAGGCCGCTACCTGACCGATAAAAACCCAATGTCCGTTCAGGAGCCTACGATGGAGGCCATGCGGGCGCGTTTTGATGCGGCCCGCGCCCGGTCCATAAGCATTGTGAACGGCTTAACGCCTGATAGACTGGGCCAAAAAGTGATTTTCGTGGGTCGTGTCCCCGTAACTCTTTTCAATTTGCTGCAAACACAAACGACGCACATGTCAGGCCACCGGTATCAGATTCGCTATATCCGGGGCACATATAGCCGGGTGTTCCACATCACCAGCAAGGCGGATTTTGATCCGTGGTGAGCCACAGCTTGGTTTGTTATCGTTACAGGCAACCTTATTCGGGCAAACGTATGCGCTTTTTCATAAAATTCAGGGGCATTTTATTGATTATCCTGCTCACTACTACCGGTAGTTTTAGCCAGACAAAACCCTATACGGCTTCCTTCGTTGGGAAAATTGGGCCAGACACCGTATTCGTTGAAACGTATAGTATCGTCAATAATCACCTGTATGGGAAAGTCCTGTTCCGGATGTTCGAGAATCACATTGGTGTATTCAACGTCCATTTTTATCCGAACGGCACAATCCGGGAATTCAATTGGGCGGCTATGGACCCCGTCAATAGCTCACTGCCTTATCAGGCTACCACTGCCTGGAGGTTCCCGTATAACCGCACCATGGTTTGTTCCGATGATACGTGTACGTTCTTTATTTCACAGAAAGACAGTCCGCAGGAGATAATTAGAAAGCAGGCTACTGCCAGTATGGATTTTTACGGTGGTACGAACCCGTTATTTTCACTGATGGAATGGAACTGCGTCCGTCTGGCAAAATCGGGCAAACAAGTGCTTGGTCCACTGACAATGACAAATTCTGGTGTAGTCAGTACCGTTAGCGTTCGCTATACGGCTAAAGATACCATGATTTTTGGCGGACCGTTTATCGAGTACACAAAAATTAACGTTGATGACGAAGGTAAAATAATCAGTTCAGATGGCACCGGCACAGTTTACAATTTTCTGGTAACGAAACACGACCCCATCGACATTGATCAACTGGCGAAACGGATGGCAAAATCACCGGGTATTGGTGACCCCTCCCCGCGAGACACGCTGAACGTCAGCGTTCAGAATAGCCTGATCAGTGTTGCCTACAGCCGACCCTATAAACGAGGACGTAAAATCTTTGGTGGTGTGGTTCCCTATGATTCGGTATGGCGAACAGGGGCCAGCAATGCCACCGTACTGACGCTTCAGCAATCGATTCAGATTGGAGAGACCGTAATTCCCGAAGGCAAATACAGTCTGTATACAATTCCGGGTCGGCAGGCATGGCGACTTATTTTCAATACCAACACAACACGGTGGCCCACCGACCCGGACCGGAGTAAAGATTTTGCCGAAGTACCCCTCCAGATAAAAACCCTGGATACGCCGAAAGACAAGTTCACCATTGCTATTCGGGAAACAAAAGTAGGTGGCGTACTAAAATTTCAGTGGGATACCATAGAGGCCTTTACCGACTTTAAGCTACTCAACCGATAAAGTCGATGAACATCAACTACCTAAAAAATACCCCTTTGTGGGTATAGGATATCCACCGAAGCCCCTAGACATTTACATCAGTCAATTAACCGTTTCACTAAAACCAATCCAACTCATGAAAACATTACACTGCAAAGATGTGGGCTTCGATTGCCCCGGTATCATTCAGGCCGACAGCGAAGCCGAGGTACTCCAGCTAGCCGCCCAGCACGCGCTGGAAGCCCATCAAACTACGGTTACGCCGGAGATGGCCGAACAGATCAAGCCCCTGATTCACGAGGAGTAAGACAACCATCGTACGCCATGAATCACAAACGCTCCCTGTTCACCCTGCTCCTGACGCTGATGGTTTGCGCTACCCTGTACGCGCAGCCATCAGCCACTAACCCCGCTAAAAAGATGACATTCCTGATTCACGTTACCTGCGGCCCCGAAAATCCCACGAAAGCGGCCCTGGCTTTTCTAGTGGCCAAAACTGCCCTGGACGAAGGGCACACCGTTTCACTCTTTCTGGCGGGCGATGCCGCTCCCCTGCTTAAAGATGCCGAACTGGACAAAGTAGTTGGAGTAGGCACCGGCAAACTTCGTGAACATTACGAGGCCATCGTAAAAGCAGGTGGCCGGTTTTATGTGTCGGGGATGTCGGCCAAAGCGCGGGGCATGACCGAGGCCGATATAGCCGGAAAACCAGCCGAGTTGGCCATGCCAACGAAGCTGGTCAATCTGGCAACCGCGAGTGACCGGATGTTTACGTATTGATTGTCTTATTGTGAAACCGCATACCTTACTTTCTATCCACACCACTTTATGACAAGAACGCTACTTTGTCTCCTTGCTTTCGTTTGCTCCGTGCTGCCAGGCACACGTATTCATGCCGGCTCGCCCGAACGGCTTATGCCATTGGCATCCAATGAGAAATCCCTGCTCTCGTTTTCATTCCTGCAAGCCAGCAACCCCAGCTTACCCGGTGATGTTTCACTGACCGGAACAATTGAAAGTCACAACATCATCACCCTGCCCGCCGGAACGAACGTATCGAGCCTGAAACCCGCCTTCACCCTATCGGCCGGGGCGAAAATTACGGTGAATGGGGTGGTGCAAACCAGTGATGCTTCGGTCAATGATTTCACAAAACCCGTCGTTTATCGCATTACCGCTGAAGATGGCAGCACGCGGAACTATACCATTGAGGTAAGTATGCAGGTCGATATTGCCACGGTAGAAGATGCCGTAAAGGCATTCATGACCAAATACAGCGTGCCGGGTCTGTCCATTGCTATCACCAAAGATGAGCGGTTGATTTATGCGAAAGGGTACGGTATGGCAGATAAAGATAAAGGAGAGCCTATTACCACAAATAGCCTGTTTCGGATGGCGAGCATCTCCAAATCAATTACGGCCCGAGCGGTTTTAAAATTAGTGGACGATGGCAAACTTAGCCTGGACCAAAAGGTATTCGGCGCGGGTAGTCTTTTGGGGACAAAGTTCGGCACAAAGCCCTATACACCTCAATTGGAACAGATTACAGTTCGGCAATTACTGAATCATACGGCCGGTGGCGACCCCTGGACCAGCGAATGGGACTACTCTACAAACACATTTGACCCCTTTTATCAGAAAGAGTGGATCGGCTACACCAATGAGCAGGTGCTTTCAGCTGTACTCGACAATCGCCCGGTCACGCAAACACCCGGCAGCAAATTCGTTTACTCGAACATTGGCATCAATGTTCTTGGGCGGATTATCGAGAAAGTAACCGGCATCAAGTATGAAAAATACGTGCAGGATAACCTGCTAAAACCCATTGGTATCGACCCTTCTACCATGAAAATGGGTGGTACAACGCTGGCCGAACGATTCCCGAATGAAGTCGTTTATTACAATCCCTATCCGGGCTACGACCAACCCTACGATTTCCCGGTTCCCCGGATGGATGCCCATAGTGGCTGGATTACAACGGCAATCAACATGGCCCGGCTACTGGCGTTTACCGATGGTTATTCACGCAAAAAAGACATTTTATCGTCGAAGAGCATTCAGGACATGTATACACCGTCGGCTGTAAGTATCCCGCAGTCAGGTGGCATTGGGTATGGATTAGGTTGTTATACGTATCCTACGTCGCCCACCAGTACGCATCGGGGTGGTATGGCCGGCACGGCGACCGTCTGGTGGCGATTTAACGGATACCTATGGGTCATTCTGCTGAATACAAGGCCTAATAACGGAGCCTACCTGAATGAGTTGGATAACCTTATGAACCCGTTTCTGGCGGTACCCGCTTCATCGCTGATGAAAGGAGACCAATTCGATTTGTACTACGGACGGTCTGAACCATCGGACTATTGCACACCCATGCAGCGCGACAGTTACAGTTGTTCATCCAGCGATGGAACCATTGGCATCGAGTCGGTCAAAATCTGGTCGGCAGGTAAAGCATCCGTTCTTTTGGATAGCAAAGGCGTTTGTAGTCAGAACGGTAATGCCTACTCCGATCTGACGGGTAACCCGGCTATCAAACTGACTTCCGGTACCAGTTTTCCGTTTCAGGTCGATGCCATGCGGATACAGTCCGGGGCCAGCAAGGATAAGTTATTCGTCAATCCGGTTAGTATCTGGGTGGATTTAGATCAGAACAAGGTGTTTACGGACGATGAGCGGGTTTATTACACCAGTTCCGTTCAGGCGTACCCGAATCCTACACTGGAGAATCAGTTCACGATTCCGGCCACGGCTAAACCCGGCCTGACCCGGATGCGTATACGACTCGGTACCGCCTTCACAAACGCACCCGAAACACCCTGTGAGCAGATTGATGGGGAAACAGAAGATTACCTGGTCAATATTATCAGTACCTGCCCGCTATCAGCCAGTATTGCCGGAGCAGCCTCGATTTGTCCGGGCACAAGCACAACCCTTACGGCCAGTGCAACTGGTGGACAAGGTACACTGAATTACGCCTGGAAATTAGGTAACACCGCTGTTGGTACCAATTCGCCAACACTCCCGGCAACGGCCACCGGCACGTATAGCGTCAGCATTACCGACGCATCGTCCGGGTGTGCGGCTGTGGCATCCTTCGACCTAACGGTTTCAGGCCCCACCCCAACCTACACCGGCGCAGTCCAGTTTTGCAGCGGAGCCTCAACCGTTCTGAGTGCGTCGGCAAGTGGGGGCAAGGGGCCTTATGCATTCAACTGGAAACGCGATGGGCTTTCTATTGGGCAAGCCACTTCCCTAACGCTCACCCAACCCGGCAGTATCGTGCTGGAAGCTACTGACCAGGCCGGGTGTGTGGGTCGTACCAATGCGTTTACTGTCAGTGCGAAACCGGCACCAGTGGCCAATGCCGGGCCGGGGGCTACGCTTACCGGGACGGAACTGTACAGGACCGAAAGCGTTACAACGGCCCAGGGAGGTACTCCGGCCTACACCTATCAATGGCAAACAACGCCAGCTAGTGTATCGGGCAACAACGCCACTACCGCCAACCCCACCTTTGGACCATTCACGACGACGACAACCATTACCCTGACCGTTGGCGATCAGACCGGTTGCAGCAGCACTACCGCAGCAACCATTACGTATGTTTCCTGTTCACTAACGGCCGGGGTGTCGGGAACACCTACCCTGTGCGGAGGAGCGTCGACGAAGCTGACCGCCCTAACCACGAATGGCAACGGCGCACTCACTTACGAATGGAAACGGGGGAACACGGTCATCGGCACGGCTATCGATCAGACCATTAGTACGGCCGATTCGTACAGCCTGCGCATTACCGATGCAAAAGGGTGTAGTTCCGGCAACAGTTTCAGCGTTAGTTCGGTTGCTTCACCCGCTGCGCAGATTACGGCCTCCAGTCTAGACCTGTTACCAAACGGCACTGTGTCGCTCAGTGCCAATACCGGGGCGGGTTTGGGGTATCAGTGGAATCTGGCGGGGAGTGCGCTTGCCGGAGCTACTGCCAGCATTTACCCGGCTCGGCAGCCGGGTGTTTATACGGTATCGGTCAGCAAAGAGGGTTGCACGACCACATCGCCCGGTGTTACGATAAATCTCATCACCGCCATCGAGCCAGCCACGCCGGGCAGCCAGTTGTCCGTATCGCCAAACCCATCGTCGGGTCAGGCCACGATTACGCTCACCCTCGACAAACCCGCTAAAGCCAGGCTGTCGATGACCGATGCAACGGGCCAAAACCTGCATCAGTGGAACTTACCCAATACCCTGATGAAGCATGACGTATCGGTTGATTTCAGTCCGCTGGCACCGGGAATTTACTTTATCAAAGCCGACATAGACGGTCGGCAGATGGTAAAAAAAGTAGTGAAAGAATGATGTAAACCCTGATTAACTTTCCTTAAGGTCTAACCGCCGTTCAATCAAAGGTTTTTGCCTTATATTGAATGGCGGTTTAGTTTGCCGTTACTAAACCTATAAACCGGCCTTCCTATGCATCGCTCATTCATCTTCACCTTATTCATTACGCTGGTTGGAACGGCCTACCGTCCTACCCTACCATCAACGTTCGACGGGGTTACCGGAACATGGAAACGAACGGCCATGACGATGGTCGATACCAGTGGTAAAACAACCGATATGCTACAAATGATGACGAAGTCGATGCACTGCATTAAAGATATTACCTACACCTTCTCGGGCGATGGTCGGTTAAAATCGAATGTTCCAGATGCTTGCGGCTCACTAAAGAAAACCATTGAATCGATGAATAGCGAGGCTAGGTGGTCAATAAGTGGTCGGAAAATAACGGTTACAACCACCACGAAGGGCTTCCCACCGGCAACGTGCGCTATAAGTTTCCAGGGCAATACCATGACCTGGGTGTTTATTTACGCCGATAACCCTGAAACGCCCAATCCGACAAAAGCGCAAAAAATAACGACGGTCTATCAGCGAATCTAACTCACCAATCGCTGCCTATACCTTTGGGACAGCTACAGCTTATCACAGAAACGCACTGGTCTCCTGAAATTATTCCTACTTTAACGTGACTACGGGGTTAATTTTAGCCCCGTAGTCACGTTAGTCTGTTTAACGGTCCCGCTTTACTTTTTATAAAAGTGCAGCCGGATACCGGTGCAGATAAAGCTGTTGAGTGGCTCGTTGAAATGGCCCGCTTCCTGGTACCGGTAGTACGTATAGAGTGTGGCCCGCTCCGAGAAATCATATTCGCAGTCTACCTGCGCGAAGGGTTCGTGGAGATTATACGGGTTGAATACATCGTAGGTGCCAAATTCCACACCCGCAAAGCCCCTCGGACTGAATTCGTAGTGAATAGCGGCTTTGTAGATAAGGTGATTGTTTTCTATACCATCCGCTACGGATGCTCCCTCAAGGTAATTAGCCTTTTTGAACGAATACAAATACCCGGCCCCGCCCGCGAACAGGAATTTCTTCGATAGTGGGTACTTCACCTCGGCTACGCCCAGATAATTGCTCCGGGTATAGGGGTCGCCCAGGTCAGGCCCCGTGCTTTCGATCACATTCGTCGACATGCGGGCAATAAACCGCAGTACGTTCCAGAACGACTTTGTTTGTAGCTCTACCTTGTAATGATAATAGGAATTCAGATTATGCGGACGTTCGCCCAGTCGGAAGCCCACCTGTAGTTTCAGGAAATTGCTCAGGCGAAAAGTCGGTACGATGTTCTGGTCAGTGCGAATGTTGCCTTTCGCATCGATGATCAGCCGATTGTAAAGCAATAAACTGACTGCTTCTGTTCTTCTTACTGCGTGCTCAGGCCTGGCTCTTTGAAGGCTGTCCATCTGGTCAATTCGTTGCGCTGTTACATTGATGGCGCTGAAGATACTCAGGAAGAGAAGCAATTTTTTCATCGGTACTGCTTGTGCCTTATAAAGTGGCAATAAACTAAGTACGATGGAATTTCCCACTATGTGTCAGGTAATTTTAACCACTTAAAAACCTCTCGATGGGGCGTGTCTGCTCGTCCGGTGGCGGGTAACCAATTATACAGTTAGTAACTGCGCTGCTTTTAGTTCCGGAAATAGCTTGATAAAATGGGCTTTGATGAGTTGGCTCAGCAACAAACGCTTGTATGTCTCCGAACCCCGGGCGTCGCTGATGGGGGTAATTTCGGTTTGGGCAATGCGGGTTGCTTCCAGAATCAGTGCTTCGGTCAGCCGTTTTCCGGTTAGATAGGCGGCCGTTTTCGTCAACTGCTTTGGAATGGGCGCAACGCCCCCGGCAGAAAGTCTGACGGTTGTGATAACGTCATCCTCAATCGTAATACTCATGGCGGAGTTGACGCTGGCAATATCCAGGTGCGTCCGTTTGCTGACTTTCTCGAAATTAAACCGGGTATTTCTGTCGGGCAACGTAAACCGAATCTGTTCCAGCAACTCGTCGGGATGTTTGTCCAGCGTTTTATAGCCCTGATACAAGTCACGCAGCGGCAAGTCCCGCACCGTACGTCCAGCACGGAAGGTCAGCGTGGCGTCCAGTGCCAGAAAGAAGACGGTGAAATCGCCGATGGGTGACGCATTGATGAAGTTACCACCGATGGTTGCCATGTTGCGGATAGGCGTCGACGAAATCAGCGTGGTATACTGATTGAAATCAGGAAAATGAGCCTGCATGACGGGCGATTCGATCAGGTCCGTTACCGTCGTCGATGCACCCATCAGGCACTGGTCACCTACCTGCCGGATGCCGTTTAAATCCGGGGTATCGAACAGAAACCGGATGGACGCATCGCGAATCTCATCATGCTTCTGCACGTACACATCCGTGCCTCCCCCAACCCGCTGCGCGGCTGGATTGTCGTTCGTTCGTTCGCCGTTGAGGTTCAGCGACAATGCCTGAAGTCGTTCGGCAATGGTAGAAAAATAGGCTGGCAGAATGGCCTGATTCGCAGCAAAGTTTACCGGGGCCTCTTCCCTCCTGTCTGCCAGCAACTGGGCTACCCGCGCAGCCGCCCGCTTGATGGACTTATAGCCCGTACACCGGCATATATTGCCATCAACGGCCGCAATGGCATTTTGGGATGTCGGGGCTTTTTTACTCAGACAGAAACCAGCCATCGATACCACGAAACCTGGTGTACAAAAACCGCACTGCGTCGCCGATTCATCGGCCATAGCCTGCTGAATGGGATTCAGTTCAGCCATATTCAGCCCTTCGATGGTAACAATGTGCTTACCATGCGCATTGCCCAGCGGCATCAGGCAGGAAGTAGCCGTGCGGTATCGCAATTCCCCCGTCGATACTTCGCCGACCAACACCGTACAGGCGCCACAATCGCCCTCGCGGCAACCGATTTTAGTGCCGGTCAGGTACTGATTATAGCGCACAAAATCAAGGACCGGCGTACCCGGTGGCAGCGCTGAGCTAACTTCCCTGTTGTTTAGAATAGACGTTATCAAAATAAAATGACCGCATCAGCCCAGGCGGCTAATGGGTACGATTTAGTGGTCATTCAACGGCAGCCCGCGCCGTTGAAATTCTTTCCAGTTCAGGTATTCATCGCCTTTGCGCTGCTCCACCATCGTGATGCAGCTATCGACCGGGCAAACTAATTTACACAAATTACAGCCAACGCACTCATCCTCTTTGATGGAATAGGTATTATACGGATTACCGTACGTCAGGCTGATGGACTGGTGAGAGGTGTCTTCGCAGGCGATGTAGCACAGGCCGCAATGAATGCACTTATCCTGGTCGATGTTGGCAACGATATGATAATTGATATCCAGGTCTTCCCAGTGCGTGATGGTCGGAACGGATTTACCGATGAAATCATCGAGGGTTTTGAAGCCTTTTTCGTCCATCCAGTTATTCATGCCATCGATCATGTCTTCCACGATTCGGAAACCATGCTTCATTACGGCGGTGCAAACCTGCACATTAGACGCACCTAACAGCATAAACTCAACGGCATCTTTCCAGGTGCTCACGCCCCCAATTCCCGACACCGGAACGTGGGCCGTGACCGGATCCTGCGCGATAGTCGTTAACATTTTCAGGGCAATGGGTTTCACCGCCGGGCCGCAATACCCGCCATACACCGACTTGCCGGCCACGTACGGGTTGGGTACAAACGTGTCCAGGTCTACTCCCGTTATCGACTGAATGGTGTTGATCAGGGAGAGCGCATGCGTACCGCCCTCGACCGATGCCCGGCCCGTTGGCACCACCGAATGCACATTGGGGGTCAGTTTGGTAATGACCGGAATGGTGGCTTTCTCCATCACCCATTCCACCACCATTTTAGCAATTTCGGGGTCTTGTCCTACAGCGGCACCCATCCCCCGTTCGGTCATGCCGTGCGGACATCCGAAGTTGAGTTCAAGCCCGTGCGCACCCGTATCTTCCACCTGCGCAATGAGTTCGTGCCATTTCTCGCGGGAGTTATCCGCCATGAGCGACACCACCATCGCCCGATCGGGAAACAGACGAACGCACTCGGCAATCTCGCGGAGGTTAATGTCCAGCGGGCGGTCAGAAATGAGTTCGATGTTATTGAACCCCATCATTTTTGTTCCGTTAAACTCAACGGCGGAGTAGCGGGAAGAGACGTTCTTCACCTGACTGCCCAGCGTTTTCCAGACTACGCCCCCCCAGCCCGCTTCGAAAGCCCGGAGCACGTTATATTGCTTATCCGTTGGTGGGGCACTCGCCAGCCAGAACGGGTTCGGCGATTTGATACCGAGAAAGTTTGCGCTTAAGTCAGCCACTTTTTAATGAGTGAATGAGCGAACGAGTGAAAGAGCGAATTAACCGGATGGTTTTCGCTCTTTCACTCATTCACTCTGTATGAAGTTTAAAATCGCTTTTGCTCCGTCTTTTCCCGCCTGTACGGCGTCGACAACTTCTTTGCCACCGTTGACGCAGTCGCCACCGGCAAACACGCCGGGGATATTGGTGGTGCAGTAGCTGTCAATAGCCACCTTGCCATTCCAGTGGGTAAGCTGGTTCGTGTTAACCAACGCTTCGTAGGGCACCTGACCGGCGGCTTTGATGACCATGTCGACATCCAGCGTAATCGTTTTGCCTGTTTCGACTGGTGAACGACGGCCACTGGTATCGGGTACGCCCAGTTCCATAACGTTGCAGATGAGTTGCGTAACCCGCCCGTTTTCGCCCTTTATCTCTTTGGGCGATGCCAGCCAGATCAGGTTGCACCCGTCCAGCTTTGCCAGATTCAGTTCAACTTCGGTGCTGGGCATTTCGGCCTGGGTCCGGCGGTACACGATAGTTACTTCACTGGCACCCAACCGTTTGGCCTGCGTAGCGGCATCGATGGCCGTCATACCCAGCCCAATTACGGCTACTTTATCGCCAACCGGAACGGACGGGTAGCCCAGCTCACGAATGTCGTAAATGAACCGGATGGCATCTTCCACCCCCGTCAGTTCTTCACCGGGAATATCCAGTTGACGGGCAACCCCTACCCCAATGCCGAGGTAGACCGCATCGTAGCTGGCCTGTAATTCAGGCAACGAAATCGTCCTACCCAGTTCCTGCCCGTAGATGATATCGATGCCACCCAGCGAGGTGATAAACTCAACCTCTTCTTCACAGAATTCGGGGGTTACTTTGTAGGCAGCAATACCGTAGGTCATCAGCCCACCGCCTTTACTTTCCTTTTCGTAAATGGTCACATCGACCCCTTCCCGACTCAGGGCGTGGGCACAGCTCAAGCCAGCCGGCCCGGCCCCCACCACCGCTACTTTCCGACCGACCGACGGTTTGCGCTGAAACAGCGGCCACTTGTTGGCAATGGCTTTTTCGGTGGAATAGCGTTGTAGTTTGGCAATAGGAATGGGCGGCTCGTCCATCAGGTTGAAAACGCAGGATCCTTCGCACAGCTTCTCCACAGGGCACACTTTGGAGCAGCCGCCCCCCATGATGTTGGCATCCAGAATGGTAAATGCAGATCCTTTCACGTTGTCCGTCGTAATCTGCTTGATAAACTTGGGCACATCGATGCTCGTCGGGCAGCTTTTGGTGCACGGGGCATCATAGCAAAACAGACAGCGATTTGCTTCCACCAGGGCCGCTTCACGCGAATCGAAGGGCGGGTGAATATCGCTGAAGTTCTGCTCGTATTGCTCGTTCGTTAGCCGATTATTAAGAATAGACATGCCAATGGAGGGAAAAGATAACCGCAAAGTACACTAAGGTTATCGCAGTGAGCGCAAAGAAAGCCAGACGTCCTTTGCGGTTATCTTAGCGGTCTTTACGGTTAAAAAGCTACAGTTCCACCAATTTATCGTACGTCTCAGGCCGTCTATCCCGGAAGAACTGCCACGTGTTACGGACCTCTTCAATCATGTCGAGGTCGAAGTCGGCGATGAGGAGTTCGTCTTTATCTTCCGAAGCCGTAGCGAAAATCTGGCCGCGTGGGTCGACGAAATAAGAGGTGCCGTAGAACCGGCCCAGGTTCCAGGGCTTCTCTTCACCAACACGGTTGATGCACCCCATAAAATAGCCATTGGCAGCCGCGTGGGCAGGCTGCTCCAGTTTCCAGAGATACTGCGATAATCCCGCTACCGTAGCCGACGGGTTATAAACGATTTCAGCCCCGTTAAGCCCCAGGCACCGCGCTCCATCGGGAAAATGGCGGTCGTAGCAGATGTAGACACCAATTTTTGCGTAGCGCGTTTGAAAAACCGGATAGCCCAGATTTCCGGGTTTGAAGAAGTATTTCTCCCAGAATCCCGACGTATGGGGAATGTGGTTTTTGCGGTATTTGCCCAGGTAGGTTCCGTCGGCGTCAATGACGGCAGCGGTGTTGTAGAGCACACCGGCCTGTTCTTTCTCATACACCGGCACAATCATCACCATATTATACTTTTTGGCATATTCGGCCATGCGGTCGGTGGTAGGACCGGGAACCGATTCAGCCGATGCGTACCAAGCTTTATCCTGGCCCGGACAGAAATAAGGCGTGTTGAAAATTTCCTGCAGGCACAAAATCTGCACCCCTTTCTGACCGGCTTCTTCGATGAGCGGAATGTGCTTTTGCACCATCGCTTCCTTAATTTCCTCAATCGTCCCCTCCCCTTCGGTCATGGGCAGGCTCATCTGTATCAAGCCCGATTTAATGATTCGTGGCATTTTATATTAGTAGTTTTAGGTTTACGGGCTCCTTATATTTTCCCGCTTACTTTATTTCGTTTGATGAACTGTCCGTATCCTTTTTCAACCCGACACTCATTCTGGTCAATGGCAACGGTGCCGCGCAGCAAAACGGTTTTCACTTTGCCGGTTAGTTCCATCCCCTCGTATCCCGAATAATCAACGTTCATATGGTGCGTTTTGGCCGAAAGCATATGTTTTTCTTCCGGGTCAAAAATAACAATATCCGCATCGCTGCCCACGGCAATGGCTCCCTTACGGGGAAACATCCCAAAGATTTTCGCGGGGTTAGTACAGGCCACTTCCACGTATTTATTCAGCGTGATCTTCCCTTTGTGAACACCTTCGCTATAGAGCAGTTCCATCCGGTTTTCGATGGCCGGGTGCCCGTTGGGTATCTTCGAGAAATCGTCTTTTCCCATCAGTTTCTGTTCCCACATAAACGGGCAATGGTCGGTCGCTACCACCTGCACCAGTCCCTGGTTGATACCCGCCCACAACGTCTGCTGGTCTTTTTTCTCCCGCAACGGCGGACTCATCACCCACTTTGCGCCATCAAAGTCCTGTTCGTAGAGGGAAGCATCAAGAATCAGGTACTGAATACAGGTCTCGACGAATACTTTCTGGTTGCGCCGGGTCGCATTCCGAACGGCGTTCAGGGCACCTTCGCAGGTCATGTGAACAATGTAGCCGGGGCATCCGGTATAGTCGGCCATATCGGCAAAGCGGCCGCTGGCTTCCGCTTCGGTGACTTCGGGTTGCGACAGGTAATGATACAGGGGCGATAGCTTTCCTTCGGACCGGTGTTTGGCAACGAGGTAGTCAATAACATCGCCGTTCGTCGCATGCACCGTAACCATACCGCCCTGCTTTTTCACTTCCTGCATCAGGCCGACCATCTGGCTATCGTCAATCATCAACGCCCCTTTGTAGGCCATGAAGGTCTTGAACGAGGTGATGCCTTCCTCTTCCACCATTTGCCGAATTTCGGCTTTGGTGTCGTCGTTGAAATCCGTTACGGCCATATGGAAACTATAGTCGCCCACGGTGGTGCCATTAGCGCGGGAATTCCATTCGGCGAGGGCTTCTTTCAGGGAATGCCCCTGTTTTTGAAGGACAAAATCAATGACCGTCGTGGTGCCGCCGAACAGAGCCGCGCGGGTTCCCGTTTCGTGCGTGTCGCTCGAAAAAGTACCCATAAACGGCATATCCAGATGAACGTGCGGGTCGATGCCACCAGGGAACACCAGCTTCCCAGTGGCGTCAATCGTCGTATCAGCCTGCATCGGCAGGTTCTTCCCGATAGCGGAGATAGTTTCGCCCTCGATGAAAATATCGGCGACATACTCGTCGGTGGCGGTAACGATGTGGCCGTTTTTAATGAGTATAGACATAGTACTTAAGTCAAAATCAGCGAAAGGTCGACGAGCCTGTCTTTATAATGAGAATAGTAAAGGCCCGTCGGGCCGGCATCTTTGTAGAAAAGAGAAACTATCGTTAGCCCAATAAGCTCCGTAGGAGCGTAATCTCATTCCTTATTACACTTCCTCAATCCAATCGAACAAATATTTTTCGTCATAATCAACGTCAAATTTTCTCAGGAAATCCAGATATTCCTCCTTAAAGTTCTTTTTTCGGTGATGTTCTGGCTGAGAAAGTATATAGCTAATCACATTGTCCAGATGAGATTTTGAGTACGAGAATGCACCAAACCCTTCCTGCCAGTTAAACTTACCCTTTACAAATCCCCTATCATTTATCCATCCAGACGCGTTTGCTTTAATATCTCTGACAAGGTCAGATATACAATTATTTGGCTTCAAACTTATGAGCAAATGCGTATGGTCTGGCATACAATAAACAGCTAAAACTTTCTGGTTTTTACCAGTCACAATCCCACAGATGTATTTTTCCAGTTCGTCCCTAAATGTTTCTCCTATCAGATTCTCCCGACCCTTTACAGCAAAAACAACTTGTATGTAAATTTGCGAGTATGTATTAGCCATGCAGCAGATGTCACGCCTATGGCGTTTTATTTTGGGTTTTGCCGGTCTTTCTACAAAGATTTCAGCCCTACGGGCTTCATTTTTGCAATAATCATATCATTCCTTCGAGATAGACTAGCTTCGAAATAGCGCATCGGGT
Source organism: Spirosoma spitsbergense DSM 19989 (assembly GCF_000374085.1). Lineage (GTDB taxonomy): Bacteria > Bacteroidota > Bacteroidia > Cytophagales > Spirosomataceae > Spirosoma > Spirosoma spitsbergense. The sequence continues at coordinate 71,188 of NZ_KB893488.1, forward strand.
TGCGGTGCGCTGTGGTAAGAAACGCTTTTCCGCATCAATATCAAATACACCCCACCGCTCACAAAGAACCCCACAAACCACGCGTAATTATACAGTTGCGAAATCCAGCCGGGCACGCTGTCTGCCGGAATGACCTGAATGGTGGTCAGAAAGCCGGGAATGTTAGGTAGAATGCCCAATAACAAAGCAATGATAGCCGCCGTATTGAAGCCGTTTCCAAAGGCATATACTCCCGTTTCGCTGTACAGATCGCCCAACTGGAGCTGCTGTTTCCGCAGGAAGAAATAATCGGCAATCATGATCCCTCCTACCGGCCCGAGCAGGCTGGAATACCCCACCAGCCACGTAAAAATAAAGCCGGTTGGGTCGGCGATTAACTTCCAGGGGAAAATCAAAATACCAATTACACCTGTAATGTAGCCTCCTTTCCGAAAGTCGATTTTCGAGGGAGCCAGGTTCGCAAAATCGTTGGCCGGACTAACAATGTTAGCAGCAATATTGGTAGCCAGCGTCGAAATAGCGACGGCAATCATGGCCATACTGACCAGTAACTTACTATCAAACCGACCAGCCAGCACGAGCGGGTCCCAGATGGTAGTGCCGTAAATAATAGTCGTCGCCGATGTGACGACTACCCCGATAAACGAAAACAACGTCATGGCGGGTGGTAGCCCGATAATCTGACCCGTCACCTGCGCTTTCTGACTGACGGCATAGCGGGTAAAGTCGGGAATGTTTAGCGACAGGGTCGCCCAGAAACCAACCATCCCGGTAAGGGCGGGGAAGAAAAAGGCAAAAAAGGCTGCCGTAGACGTGAATTTAGCGGGTTGCTCCAGAATAGGGCCCAACCCATTGCCAGCCGAGATGGCCCACCAGAGCAACGCCAGTGCCGCTACGGGCAGAAAAAAAGCTTTGAACACCAGCAATTTCCGAATGCTGTCAACGCCAAGGTATACGACGTACATGTTCAGTAACCAAAACAGAAAGAAGCAGATGGCCGGACCCGTTTCCAGCCCAAACGAAGCTGGAAAAACAGTTGGTAATGTTTCCAGCGAGGGTAGCCACAGTCGAAGCATCTGGTAGATGGAAAAACCGCCAATCCAGGTCTGAATACCAAACCACCCACAGGCGACAATGGCCCGCAGCAAAGCGGGAATGTTTGCCCCTTTGGTACCAAAACTGGACCGTACCAATACCGGAAACGGGATGCCGTATTTGGCCCCCGCCCGGCCATTCAATACCATTGGAATCAGTACGATGGTGTTCCCCAGAAAAATGGTCAGAATGGCCTGCCACCAATTCATCCCGCCCTGAATGAGCGAACTGGCCATCATATACGTGGGAATACATAGGCTCATACTGATCCAGAGAGCCGCGTAATTCCAGGTCGTCCACGTCCGTTTCGACGCGGGGATGGGGGCCAAATCCTCGCTGTAAAGCGCAGTCGATTCGGTGATGGGGGCTTCTGTGATTGTCTGCATCAGGGATTTCAGATAAAAAAGACATGGAACACGGATGACACCGATAGAACGGATTTTACTGATAGAATGAATCTACTTTAGATCGCTGGTTTTAGTGAAAATCCGTTCTATCGGTGTCATCCGTGTTCTAATTTTAGTCATAATTAAGTGAATCCATTTTTATAAGAAAGTACTGCTTCCTGCATTAAATGGATTACGGTTGTGGCTGACGTTTCATTCACTGATGGATGACGCGCAGTACCCGCTACGCTATTACCAGATAGTATCGTTCTACTGTAATTTACCTACTCCACATGCGCATCCGCAATGTTCAGGGCTTCGCTGATGATGGCCAGGCCTTCGTCGATTTGCTCCCTGGTAACGCACAGGGGTGGTGCCACGAAGATATAACTCCAGCGCACAAACGTGTACATACCTAACTCCTTAATTTTAGCGGCTACTTTACCCATTACGGCCATTTCTTCGGGTTTGGCGTTGAAGGGTGCCATGGGTTCTTTGGTAGTTCGGTTTTTGACCACTTCAAAACAGCCCAGTAGACCCGTCGTTCTGAAGTCGCCGATGCTGGGGTGTTTCTGCTTCATCAATTCAGCCTGAGCCGCCACGTACTTCCCCATTTCGGCCGCGTTCTCAATCAAATTGTCTTCCTCGTAAATGTTCAGGTTGGCCAGCGCAGCCGCACAGCCTACCGGATGAGCTGCGTAGGTCATGCCCGTTGCCAGCACGGTATCGTCGTAGCGGGCCGCAATTTTATCCGTCACCATCAGGCACCCGAACGGGATATAGCCACTGGTGATGCCCTTCGCCATCGTTGCCATATCGGGCACAATACCATGATTTTCAAACCCAAACCATTTGCCCGTCCGACCAAAGCCACTCATCACTTCGTCGATAATCAGCAGCATACCGTGTTTATCGCAGATTTCCCGAACGGCGGCCAGGTAACCAACCGGATACTGCAAACAACCCGACGTACCCGATTCGCCTTCTAGCATAATGGCGGCTATCGTGCCCGGCCCTTCGTAGGCGATAATCCGCTCCAGTTGCGCCACGGAATCGGTGAGCATACTGGCTTCGTCGTGATTCCAGCGGTATTTGTACGGAATGTCGATATGCACAAAATTGGGAGCCTGCTGGGAGTCATCGGGATGCTTGCGGGGGTCGCCACCAACGGACAAGGTACCATACGTAGCGCCGTGGTACGACTGGTAGCGGCTCAGAATTTTATGCCGTCCCGTGTACAGACGGGCCAGTTTGATGGCGGCTTCGTTGGACGTGGCTCCGCACAGGGTGAAGAACGCTTTGTTCAGGTCGCCGGGACAGATTTCCGCCATCTTTTTACCCAGTTCCCCCCGCACTTTGGTGACGCAGTAGGGTGTCACGTAACTCACCTCCTGCATCTGCCGGACCACGGCATCGGTAACGCGCTGATCGCCGTGCCCGATGTTTACGTTCATCAGGCCCGACGAAAAGTCGAGATAGCGTTTATCGTCGTAGTCGTACAGGTAAACACCTTTGCCGTATTTGACCGCAATGGGTGAAATATTTTTCTGTTTGCTCCAGGCAAAAACGGTGTAGTCGAAACTATCCTGCAATACTTCCTGCGTTTCGGAAAGCGTGGCTGTGTCAAGCATGTTGGTTTAGTGTTTTTGGTTTGATTATACTCCACCCTAACCCTCCCCGTACGGGGAGGGTTAGGGTGGAGTTCAGATGGTGATGCTAACTCATCCAGTTTATCCCGGCTTCGGGGTTCCATTTGGTGGTACTCTTCTTTAGCTTCGTCCAGAATTCGATGGAGCTTTTGCCGGTAATATCACCTACGCCAAAGCGGCTCTCGTTCCAGCCACCGAATGAAAAAGGCTCACGCGGAACGGGTACGCCCACGTTTACCCCCACCATACCGGCACTGGCTTTATCCATGACGTACCGGGCCATGCCGCCATTTTGCGTAAATACCGACGCAGCATTACCGTAGGGGTTCGCATTTTCGATGGCTAGTGCTTCATCCACCGTGTTAGTCCGCATGATGCTGATGACCGGCCCGAAAATTTCTTCTTTCGCAATGGCCATATCCGGTGTTACGTAATCAATCACCGTTGGGCCGACGTAGGTGCCGTTTTCTTTCCCGGCCACCGTTGGATTACGACCATCGACCAGCACCTTAGCGCCCTGACTTTCTGCTTCGGTAATGTACTGTTCTATTCTGTCTTTCGACGCCCGGTTTATCACCGCACCGAGGTTCTGGCCGGGTACAACTTTGCGGGCTTCTTCGCATAGTTTCTCGATGATATGGTCGACGGGACCAACGGCTACCATGGCCGAAGCCGCCATACACCGCTGACCCGCGCAACCGGCCATGGATGCGGTGATGTTCTGGGCGGTCATGCCGGGAATGGCATCGGGCAGTACGATCAGGTGGTTTTTGGCTCCTCCCAAGGCCAGGCATCGTTTCAAGTTACCCGTCGCCCGTTTGTACACTGCTTTCGCGATTTTGGTGGAGCCAACAAACGATACGGCTTCAATATCGGGATGGTCGCAGATGGCTTCCACGATTTCCCGGTCGCCGTGTACCACGTTGAAAACTCCCGGTGGCAGGCCAGCTTCCTGCAATAGTTCGGCTAGTCGACCCACGCTCAACGGGACTTTTTCCGACGGTTTGAGGATCATGCAGTTGCCCAGCGCAATGGCGTTTGGGATGGTCCAGTTGGGTACCATGCTGGGGAAGTTGAACGGCACAATACTGGCCACCACACCCAGCGGTACGTGTTCGGTCCGGCACTCGACGCCCCGGCTCACTTCCAGAATCTCACCGGTAATGAGTTGCGGCAGCGAACAGGCAAACTCGGCCAACTCAGCCCCTTTTTCAATTTCGGCAACAGCTTCTTCGTAGGTTTTTCCATTCTCTTCCTGAATCAGCAGGGCCAGCTCTTTCAGGTTTTTCTCCAGCAGGGCTTTATACCGGTAAAAAACCTGCACCCGCTCCTTGATGGTGGTTCGACTCCAGTCGGGAAACGCCTTTTTAGCTGCTTCAACGGCGGTTGCCAAATCCGCAGCCGTCGATAAAGGAACGGTGGAAAGAAGGGTGCCATCTACCGGGGAGATAACGGGTAAGGTCCGGTCGGTGGCTGCTGCCACAAATTGCCCGTTGCTATAATTCTGAACCGGGGTGTACTTCATATACTTTGCGCCGATAACTGCATATTTTTCAGCAGAATAAGGTGCAAACTAAAAAAAAGTTAGAAACAAGGCAATTGAATCTATTATTTTTAAGGCGAATTTATTTCGCTGTGGAGAAAACGCAACTCATACTGGACGACCTGGACTTTAAGGTGCTTTCCTGCCTTCAGCAGGATGGCCGGATGTCGTTTACCGACATGGCCGACCGGCTGAACGTGTCGGTGGGCACAGCCCGAACCCGGCTGAACCGCCTGATTGACGATGGTATCATCAGTATCATTGGTCGGATTGACCCCGACAAAGCCGGTTTTGGGGCTTACGCGCACATCGCGGTCTACGTTCGTCCGGCTACACTGAAGGAGTCGGTTGCCCAAACCATTGCCAGTCGCCCCGAGGTCAGCTTTTTAGCCAGCACCTCGGGCGAGTATGACCTGGAAGTAGATGTAATGTGCCCGGACAATGCCCACCTGGAACAATTCGTGAGCGATATTTCGACCATCGAGGGCGTTTACCAAACCAAAACAACCCTCTACTTTAAGGTCTACAAATACGCCCAGCCAGATTTAAGTCTGCTGAAGTGATATGCACAGTAAGCCAGCAAGGCGTAGCATAGAATCGCTACACCTTGCTGGCTTACTGGCTCAGACGGTCCTTTCGGAACCAATCATTTTTTCATTAGCCGTAAAACCTGGCTACCCTTACCGGTTTCTACCTGATACAGGTACACGCCAACGGGTAGATGACTCAGGTCGAGTAAGGTGCGGTGCGTCCCCGCCGATTCGACCGCCTGTCCGTCGGATTGCCGGACCATACGCCCATTGGCATCCATAAGCGTTTGCGTGACGCGGAGTGATTCGGGCAAATTATATTCTACGGTCGTGGTGGTTTCGAATGGATTCGGAAAGGCTCTGACCGTAAGCGTTGTACCGGGTTCAGCCGACAGGATACTCGTTGTGGGATGTATCGTTGCCAGAAATACGGAACCTGCCTGAGCCACAAAACCCGGCTGTAGCGTGACCGACTGGCCAGCCATGTAATGGGCCGTAGCCCTGGCCTCCACTACATTGGCAGCGGTAAGATTGTCAACGGCTCGGTCTTCGCGAACGGTCCCAGCTAGTACAGACTGGGTAATGTTAGCAGTACGGACATCCACCTGCGCGAAGGCACCCGCGCAGGCCAGCAAAAAAGTAGGGGCAATCAGTAGTCGTTTCATGATGCTGTCGTGTTAGAAGGTTTACTTTTTGTGTAGCGCATTACGTTTCGTTACGGGTTGGGTACGCTGCTGACGGAGTTGCGCGACTTCGTTGTGCAGAGTCACGACATAGAGGGTTAACTCCTCAATTTTCTCCAATAGTTTGGCGTTCATCTTCGCCACGTCCATGCCCTCCTTCACCACTTCCTCCGCCGAGGCAATACCCGGCAGGTGCTGATGCTGCTGAATGTACTGCGCTACCTCGGTCAGCGGGGCCAGCCGATAGCCCCGGGCGAAGACCTTATCGCTCCATTCATCCGTGTTTTTAATGGCCACTTTTACCTTCTCCGCCAGCAATCCCTGACCCACATACAGGCTGTAGCCCGCCGGGATCTTGCTCACTCCTTCGCCAATCACCACACCCCCGGCTGTGTTACGCACCAACTCCCCCGACCGCTCCCAGAGGGCATCCTCAGCCGCCACACGGGCACTGCTACCAGTAGTGCTACCCAGAATGACGTTGCCGCTACCATCGACGGTGAGAAACTTGGTCTGATTCAGCGCGGTGGCGGGGGAACTGCTGGTGAGGTTTTCCAGGCGCAATCCCGACTGGTCGGCCACGCCACTGGTAAGGTGGAGTTTACTGTTGGGGTTGCTGGTGCCGATACCTACACTGGCATCGTTTCCCAGCACAATAGCATTGCTCACATTTACTTTGGCACGATATCCAATGGCGGTGGCATTGGTCAAAGCATCTGATCCAGTGTTGGCTGCATTGCCGACAAACGTATTATTAGAGCCAGTTGCATTGGATCCACCCGTATTTGGCCCTAAAAAGGCGTTTCCATTTCCTGTTGTATTACCGAACCCGGCAAAAATACCTACTGATGCGTTTTGTTGACCCGTTGTGTTGTTAAGTCCTGCGTTATATCCTACAAATGCATTTCCGCTGCCCGTCGTGTTGTTGGGAGCTGCTCCTGAACCGATAAATGTGTTGGTAACACCTTCTGTATTTTTTCCACCGGCACTCGGGCCAACAAACACATTTAGAGCACCCGTCGTATTGGATAACCCTGCCTGAACGCCTAAAAAGGTATTGACGGCACCCGTTGTATTGTTTTGGCCAGCACCCTGCCCCATGAACGTATTCTGACTACCCGTTGTGTTAGATAAACCGGCCTGGTAGCCCATAAAGGCGTTATCATGACCCGTCGTGTTAGCTCTGCCCGCTTGAAAACCTGCGAATGCATTATTGCTGCCTGTCGTATTCAAGTAACCCGCCTGGTGCCCCGTAAACGTGTTATTACTACCGGTTGTGTTGAAACGGCCTGCATCCAATCCGGTAAAGACATCGAAACTACCCGTCGTGTTATCATAGCCGGAGTAAGCCCCGGTAAAGACGTTGAATCCTCCAGTTGTGTTGGAAAAACCGGTCTTGCTACCAATGAAAGTGTTGTTGGAGACGGTGTTGTTGTATCCCGCCGAATCGCCAATGGCCACGTTGTTGTGACCTGTTTGATTAGAGCGACCTGCCAGAACCCCTAGATATGCATTGCTGTAGCCGGTCAGGTTAGATACTCCTGCTTCAGAACCCACAAACACATTGGTCGTTCCTGTCCGGTTGGCCTGCCCCGTTCGATAGCCCATAAAGGTATTGGCGTTACCACCCCTGTTCAGATTACCAGCTTCGTAACCAATGAACACATTATTGCTGCCTGCGGAATTCAAAATTCCTGTGTAGGTGCCCATCATGACATTTTTACTGCCTGTCGTGTTCCCATTACCCGCATTGTTTCCCATAATGGTATTGTTGCTGCCCGTTGTATTGTTTAAACCAGCATTCACCCCCACAAAGGCGTTATGCTCACCGGTTGAGTTGTTCGAACCTGCCTGCACCCCCAAAAAGGTGTTAAAACTCCCCGTGGTGTTTTGCCAGCCACTCGTGTTGCCCAAGAAGACATTGCTGCGCCCCGTCATCGTGTTATTACCCGCATTGATACCGACCAGTGTATTCTGGTATCCCGGCGTGGGGGAAGCGGGCGAGGTGGCCACGTAGTTGTCCTGGGCCAGTAGCGAAAGGGAGGGGAACAGCAATATGGCTGCAAGGCCCCGGCGGAAAATGGTAGTGGTTTTCATACTTGTACATGGTTAAAGTGAAAATAGAGAGAAAAGTCAGGCTTGTTACAGCATCCATAGCCAGGGGTTTAAGGCACGGCATTACGAGTAACGTAAAGGCACGCGTAGACTCGCCCGTCAATTATCGGTGGCTAAGGTATTGCATAAAACCACGAATTAATTAGCCAATTGACAGAATGTCCCCTAACCGAAAGAAATAGTCCCAAGATTGATAGGAATGGAGATTCAGCCAGCTTTTTCCGTATGTACTGACGGGCTGAAACACGGTGCGGACGACACACACGGCATGGGTTGCGTACTGTAATCAGAGGGGCCTGGTGCCGGGACAACGGGCAGGCTCCCGGTGTCGTTGGGTCGATGTTTGTACGATTTGATTCGGTAGGCATCATACCGGTTCAATCCTTCCCGTGTACCAATCCAGACAAAACCTGCCTTATCTCTGGTAATTGCGAACACACTACTTTGCAATAAGCCACCGTCCGGCGTAAGGCGCTCAAAGCGGTACATCGACTCCTGCGCGGCCACACCAGGACTACCAATCAGGATAACCCCGATTAACAGCCAAAAGACAGAAGATAGCTTGACAGGCAGCACGTTACAAATTACATGAAACCGCCTGTTGCATCAGTAAAAGCGAAGAAAAGAACAGCCTCACCCCTTCGTAGAGCTCGCTTCCTCAAAAAGGCGCATGGCCATCAGACCGTTTCCAACGGCACCACCCGCCCGAATCGCGGCCGCAATGAACACGGTTTCGGCGATCTCTTCGCGGGTAGCACCGGCCCGAGCGGCATTATTGATGTGGGATTCAATGCAGTAGGCACACTGGGTTATCAAAGCAACAGCTACCGACATCAGTTCCCGATACTTGACAGGAATGACCCCATCGGTTCGTTCTGCCGTATGCTTGAGATTCATAAAAGCCGCAGCCTCTTTGGGAGCAGAACCAAGCAGGCTATCGGTATACGCACGGTCTTTAGGCGTCTGATATTCGGCCATATGAGTATGTAACAAGGAATTACCAGTCAGTGTACAGGAGCACCATCAACAACGGATTGACAGCGCATAGACAAGGCAGAGAAACACACTATTTACTCAATTCCCCAGGTTAGTGGGTACCTGCTGTAGCGTTTATAGGTCAGGCAGGCAAAGGTGTGGCAAATACCGGACCTTCCTGGTTAAATACTGTCTCTGCCAACAGCCCATAACGGGTAGGGACGATATGAAGGAATAAATTATTCACCCTTGTTCGATTCCGGCAGGCAACTGTTTTTCCGTACGGCATCGGCGTTTTAATACTCAGGAAATAGGGCTTGACTGGTCTTATTTAGGGTTTTAAGGACGGATAACCGAACGATGAACGGATACATAGTGTTAGTGTAATATAGTTTATCTCCAGTCTTCCTGTTGCCACATGTACCTTAACGCATTGCGTAAGTATAGCTTTAGCGTCTATATTTGGCCCAACCGCGTATGTAGAACCACGCGGGTCATTCGTAGTCAGCTGGCAGCGGAAACAGTTTCAACCTGAACACCATATTATGTCGAAAAACTTAGTCATTGTGGAGTCGCCAGCGAAGGCGAAGACCATAGAAGGCTATCTCGGAAAAGACTTTACCGTGAAATCCAGTTTTGGACACGTCCGCGATCTGCCCAAAGATGGGATGGCCGTTGACGTGACCAATGGCTTCAAACCCTCCTACGAAATTTCGCCCGATAAGAAGAAATTAGTTAGTGAACTTAAGGCACTCGCCAAGTCGTCTGACGAAGTGTGGCTGGCAACGGATGATGACCGCGAAGGCGAAGCCATCTCGTGGCACCTGAAAGAAGCCCTCGGTCTGCGCGACAATACCAAGCGAATTGTCTTCCGCGAGATTACCAAGACGGCCATCCAGAATGCGATTAAGTCACCCCGCACCATCGATGTCGATTTAGTGAACGCCCAGCAGGCCCGTCGCGTGCTGGACCGGCTGGTGGGTTACGAACTCTCGCCAGTGCTGTGGCGAAAAATTAAAGGAGGCAGCACGGGCCTGTCCGCCGGACGGGTGCAGTCGGTGGCGTTGCGGCTGGTGGTAGAGCGGGAACGCGAAATCGATCAGCACAACTCGAAATCATCCTTTAAGGTAACGGCGCAGTTTATCGTGGACGGCAACAAAGTCCTGAACGCCGAAATTTCTAAAAACTTCCCCACGGCCGGTGATGCCCGCGCGTTTCTGGAAGCCTGCATTGGCGCAAATTTCACCATTAAAAATTTAGAGACCCGCCCGGCCAAAAAATCGCCCGCGCCCCCCTTTACAACCTCTACCTTACAACAGGAATCCTCCCGCAAACTCGGCTATTCGGTAGACCGTACCATGCGGATTGCACAAAACCTCTACGAAGCCGGTAAGATTTCGTATATGCGGACAGACTCTATTAACCTTTCAGAAGAGGCTATTGAGAAAGCCGTTTCTGAAATCAGTACCGAGTTTGGCCAGCAGTACGTGCAGACGAGGCATTTCAAGAACAAAAACGAATCGGCGCAGGAAGCCCACGAAGCCATCCGCCCCACCAATTTCAACGACCGCAATGCCGGGGGCGACCGCGACCAGAAACGCCTGTATGAGTTAATCTGGAAACGGGCCATTGCCTCCCAAATGGCCGATGCCCAACTGGAGCGCACCACCGTAACGATTGGAATTGGCAATATGAAAGCCACCGTTGCCGGTAATCTGAAGCCCAGTTCGCCGGACGACAGCCCGTTTGCGGAAACAGTGGATAAACCACAAACCACAAACTTCCCCAATGAACTGGTTGCGCAGGGCGAAGTCATCAAATTCGATGGATTTCTGAAGGTGTACCTGGAATCGAAAGATGACGAGGACGACGAAGATGCCAAAGGTATGCTCCCCCCGCTCACCATCGGTCAGACGCTAAACTTGGGTCAGATGAAGGCGACGGAGAAATTCACCCGTCCGCAACCACGCTACGCCGAAGCATCGCTGGTGAAAAAACTGGAAGAAATGGGTATCGGTCGCCCGTCTACCTACGCCCCTACCATTTCCACCATCGTAAACCGGGGCTACGTTGTCAAGCAGGACCGGCCCGGTCAGGAGCGCAAATACATCGAGTACACGCTCCAGCAAAACAATGTCAGCGAAACCAGTGGTAAAGAAACCTTCGGCTCCGAGAAAGCCAAGCTGTTCCCGACCAACACGGGTATCGTGGTCAACGATTTTCTGGTCGAATATTTCCCCGACATTGTAGACTATAAGTTTACGGCGACGGTTGAGAAGGAATTTGACGAGATTGCCGACGGCCGCATGAACTGGCAGTCCATGCTACAGGGTTTTTACGGCGATTTCCACAAAAACATTGAGGCTATCCAGGGGTCGTCCATCGTATCGTTCAAGACGGGTGCCCGCGACCTGGGCATCGACCCGCGTTCGGGCAAGAAAATATCCGCCCGGCTGGGAAAATACGGCGCCTACGCCCAAATTGGCGAATCGACCGACGAAGAGAAACCCCAGTACGCCAATCTGCGCGAAGGGCAGTTGATTGAAACCATCTCGCTGCAGGATGCGCTGGATTTATTCTCGCTGCCCCGCGAAGTGGGCTTCTTCGAAGACAAACCCATGACCATCGGCATCGGTAAGTTTGGTCCCTACGTAAAGCACGACAGCAAGTTCGTTTCGCTGACCAAGGAAGATGATCCTTTTACCATCGACGCCCAGCGGGCCACGGAGCTTATCACCCAGAAAAGGGCCGAAGCCGTTAGTGAAGCCATCGGCGACTACGAAGGAAAACCCGTTTCGACCGGTAAAGGCCGTTTTGGTCCGTACGTAAAGTTTGAGGATAAATACATTTCCATTCCGCGCAACGAAACGCTGGCAGGCATGACGCTGGCACGGGCCATCGAACTGATTGACGCCAAGCGGGTGTCAGAAGCCAATAAATACATTAAGGAATTCCCGGAGAACCCGGCCATTAAAGTCATGAACGGGCAGTACGGACCGTATTTGGCGGTGGGGAAACGCAACGTCCGGATTCCGAAAGATGTGGACGCGGCCAGCCTGACCCTCGACGACTGTCTGAAACTGGCGGGCGACGACCCAACCCCGGCCAAAGCAACGGCTAAAAAGGGAGCGAAAACCGCAACAGCAGCCAAAGCTCCCGCCAAAACGAAAGTAGCCGCGCCAAAAAAAGCAGCCACAACTAAAAAGGTAGTGGCAAAGAAATAAGAAACCGAGTCTCGTTATTAAACCATAACGAGACTCGGTTTCTTTATCAGGTACAGAGACCTTCCTATCGGGAAGGTCTTTTTTTATATCAGCCCACTTGCGTCATTTTAACGAATCAGTATCTTGTATTGATTTAGGGCTTTTCTTGTCCTGTAGACCAAAGCGAACTGGTTACGAAACGAACGTTATGAGTAGACACAAAGCGGAACCAGAAGTAACTGCCAACCCGACGAATGTAATTCCGCCCTTTGGCGTACGATAGTGTATAGCGCGATTTTGCGGAACTACATTCACCTGAATTTTAGGCATTTAGAACCGACTAGTTCCGCAAAATCGCGCATAATAACATGTTGGGTGCAAGTCCGTACAATTGACTTACGTTTCCAGCTTTCGGTCGACAATGTGAACGCCTTAACCAATTTTCAGATGAAAAAAGTACTTCTTATTACCTTTCTTGCTATTTCAATGACCACGCAAGCCCAAGTGTACAGAGAGGGTATTGGATTTACGCTGGAAAGCATTGCCGAGATAGATATTGGCTGGATAAAAATTTATAATCACCCAACTCCACCAGCAGGAAAAACCCTGAGCAACAGAGTTTATAGTGCCAAACAAATTGGGTATAGTCAGCAATTTGTAGAGTGGATGCAGCAATCTTACTTACCTAAAGGTTGCCTGGGCGATGCAGGATATTACCAAAACGCTATTCCAAAATTCAGCGGTACGAATAGCCTTCTCGGCAATGCCATTAATGAGCATTTAGCGGCTCTACCTCATATGTATGGTGCATTTTCAAGAATGTATATGTTTTTGAAAAAAGATGGGAATGGCAAATTTGTACCACAAAACAACTTTGCAGCCTATTGGCGGATTGAAGCGAACCAACTGCAACACATCAGCAAGCCCGTATCGTTTATCTCAAGTGCTGACGAATATTATTTTGTGATTCCCGATTTCAGTAGCAATTCAAAAGGATACAATGATAGTGACGAAGCCGCAAGCAATTTAATAAACTTTAATAAATACGTTAAAGCGTATAAACACTTTTACATTCCACCAAAAATTATTGAAGACGACCAGCAATACGTTGTAATAATGTCAAAAGACAATGAACTTCCATTTGAGAAAATAACTATTGGTGAGTTTTTTACACAAGCCGAAAAGCAACTTCCAATTTGGCAAAAAATAACCCCTGTGTCAGCAGAAAATTTTTCCCTGGCTCAAAGAAATCTTGCTCGACTAAAAGAAAAATATAAACTCAAATGGAATGATGTTGCCGAAATCAAACTTTCCAGTAATCAAATCATGCTACAAGATTTTGTGAATGCAAAAGAAGGTAATACGGATATATTTGACAACAAGGATATTTATAATAAGGAAGGAACAACACCAATTTTTCCTATTTTAAAAGTAAAAAAGATAGCATTAGCCCTCTGTAAAACAGACCAGCCACAGTGGCTTGTAATTAGATGGACGATGGGAATGCCCAACGCGTCATTCAATAAACATTTACACGAATCAATCTTAAATTACTTTAATTTTGATTACGTATATAATTCTTTCTTCGGAAAGAATAAGATTACGGAAGTTTATAAGCCGCTTAGATCACCTACTGGTAAATAGAGACAAGTGTTAATTCTGCCTGATTATTTAGCTCTCCGTCGACAGGAAGGAGACTGCTCGCTGAACTGTGTCAAGGCTGAGGGTGAATAGAAGGGAAAAAGAAAAATCCTTATTTTCACAATCATGACGGATACAACTAACGACTTCGATTTCGAGTCCTTCAAGCAGGCGGCCATCAAAGGCCTCTACGAAGGCAAACCCCTGACAGGCCAAAACGGCCTGTTCGCTCCCTTACTCAAGCACTTCCTGGAATCGGCCTTGGAAGGGGAAATGGATGGCCACCTGGTGCAGACCCGGCAGACCGAACAAAACCGCCGAAACGGCA
>NZ_KB893489.1 GCF_000374085.1 Spirosoma spitsbergense DSM 19989
AAGACGATCATGATAATATCACTCAACTCGTGATAACATTTGCCACTTTGGCGCGGGTCATCAACCTCAAAAAAAAAGTCAGCTACATCCATCGGACAAAGATGGCTAACTTAGCTTTTCATGCAATCCCCCTGTCTTTTAGCCGATGGTAGTTTAGTTTTATTATGGATTTTATTATGGAAACAGCTTCTGTTTTTCTTCCATAAATTTCTAGTGAAGGCTCATTTTGAATAAGACTGAACTTCACCCCATTAGGAGGCCATTGCTCCGAAAAATAGTGGCTTTAATCAGGTGAATTAGCACCAACGGCGTGGCCAGTATCTATAACAACTCAAAGTTTATCATATTCATACGTCATGGATAGTTGCCCGGAATATCGTTACTTCGGCAGAAAACAAAGATTCATACGCTTATGTGGAAGGAAATAGATAACCAACTTACCCGCGACTTTACGTTCGCCGATTTCAGCGAGGCTTTCGCCTTTATGACCCGCGTGGCCCTTATTGCCGAGAAAATGGACCATCATCCGTGGTGGTCGAACGTGTATAACCAGGTGACCATCAAACTCTCCACTCACGATGCGGGGGATACCGTGACCGAGAAAGACCATAAACTGGCGAAGGCGATTGATAAATTCGTGTAGATAAACCCCGCAAAACCATCCGGCAGGAGAGAGAGACGCAAGGTATTGCGTCTCTACCCTTAACTTGCGGCATGAAACTTTACCTCGTGCCGACGCCCATCGGTAATCTGGACGACATTACGCTGCGGGCCATCAAGATCCTGCAACGCGTGGATGCCATTCTGGCCGAAGATACCCGTACGTCGGGGGTGTTGCTGCGCCACCTGAATATCAGCAAGCCGCTCCACAGCTACCACATATTCAATGAACACCAGACCGTGCAGCGGCTGGTGAACCAGCTAAAGGAGGGGAAAACGCTCGCGCTGGTGTCCGATGCGGGTACACCGGGCATTTCGGACCCCGGTTTCCTGCTGGTGCGGGCCTGTATCCAAAACAATATTCCGATCGAGTGTTTGCCCGGCCCAACGGCGTTTGTGCCCGCGCTGGTCAACTCCGGCCTGCCCAGCGACCGGTTTACGTTCGAGGGGTTTTTGCCCCATAAAAAAGGGCGTCAAACGCGGCTGGCCGAACTGGCAGGGGAGGAGCGAACGATGGTTTTCTACGAATCACCCCACCGGCTGCTCAAAACCCTCCAGCAATTTGCCGATGTGTTCGGTGCAGACCGGCCCGCCAGTGTTTCCAGGGAGCTGACCAAACTGTTTGAGGAAAATCAACGCGGCACATTGTCCGAACTTATTGCTTATTTTGCCCAAAAAACGATAAAAGGTGAACTGGTTGTCTGCGTGCAGGGAGAAACGGGAAAAAAGCAGAAGGGCCACAAAGCCAGCAAGCGATACGAGGATGACGAAGATGAACGGGATGAAGACGAGAACGATGATAATGATGAGTAAACCCATGAAAAAACAACCTCTGCTCCTCCTGCTGACCGTCTGTTTATCCTTCATCCTTCATCCTTCATTATTTAGTCAGACACTCTCCCCGGCCGCCCGAATGAGTCTGCTCACGGTAGGGCCGGGCGAAGATCTGTATTCTGTGTTTGGCCACACCGCCATCCGGGTGAATGACCCGGCGCAGAACGTAGACGTAACCTTCGGCTGGGGGGGCTTCCGGTATGAGGATAACTTTTACGTGAAGTTCCTGCGCGGCACGCTGCCCTATTATATCGACGCGTATGACATGTACCCGTTCCTATACGCCTATCAGGCGGAGAACCGCACCGTTCGGGAGCAGGTGCTGAACCTGTCGCCGGTGCAGAAACAGCAGCTTTACGCCGTGCTGCTGAAAAACATGCAGCCCGAAAACCGGACCTACCAGTACAAATTCTTCTACGATAACTGCGCCACCCGGCCCCGCGACAAGCTGGCAGAGGCCTGCGGTGACAGCCTGACGATTCCGTCCCGGAACAGGATGACCGGCCGGTCGTATCGTGACTGGATGAATATCTACCTGGATAAAAGTGTGAAACCCTGGGCTAAACTGGGCATGAACCTGGCCATTGGTCAACCCGCCGACGTAAAAACGGACGGCTGGCACGCCATGTATCTGCCCGATCAGGTACACGACCAGATGGAGCAGGCCACGCTCAAAAAGGCGGATGGGCGGGTGGAACCACTGGTATCGTCTGACCAGACGCTGTTCGAAGCCCGGCAGACGTTCCGGCAACAGGTATCCCTGTTTCTTGATCCCAGCGTTGTTTTTGCGTTGCTGGCCATTGCGGTTACGGTCTTCACCATTCGCCGGTATCAGTTCGGCCGGGTCGACCGCTGGGTGGATCGGCTCCTGTTTGGTGTTTCGGGATTTTTGGGCTGGTTTCTGTTCCTGCTCTGGGTCGGTACGGATCATGGGGTAACGGCCTGGAACCCCACGCTGCTGTACCTGATGCCCCTGCATTTGCCCCTGGTTTACTGGGCAACCGGTAAAGGGACAACGGCCCGTCGGCGGACGGTTTATTTTTTCCTGACCGCCGTATTCATCGTTCTCGGAATCTTTCTGTCCAAAGTGCCGGGGGGCGTCGACGTGCTGTTTCCCATGACCCTGCTTGGCCGGTGCATCGTGAACCTGCAACCCCGCAGCGGGCAGCAACCCCTGATTCGCGTTGCCTGATGGATAACGCGTCGGGCATGGTTTGGTCCACTTGTTTTTTCTACTTTTCCCGGCTCCAGATTTCATCGACCGCACCACCCGTTGAACTCTGCCCGGTATGGTGCCACTCATCACCATTGACGGCTGCCCCGAACGTCAGCGAACGGCCTGTCCGGCTGTTATCCCGGGAGAAAAAGTCCTCATTATAACGTATTGCAATGATGGTTTAGATTACCCACTGAGGCACAGAGTAATAGGTTCTCCAGCCAATTTTTCGAGAATACCTGCCCAC
>NZ_KB893490.1 GCF_000374085.1 Spirosoma spitsbergense DSM 19989
TAGTTTATTCCGTCACGGTTTAGATGAACTGCGCGATAGAATCCTTAAAGGCCAACCTGTTGGCCACCTTGTACCACTTTTGTCCTGTACTTAGCACGATTACTTAATAGGCATCAGTCAAAAGGAGCCGAAAAATGCCTATCCTTCCAAGCGACAAATTGAAATATACCCGACTATAACCTTGTTTATAGTACTGGTTTTATTGGTCTGCCTAGTGCCGAAAATAGCCTTCAATTTGTTCGAGACTTTTCCCTTTTGTTTCAGGAACGTGTTTATAAAAAAAGACCCAGGCACCGATGGCTATTAAGTATTCAAGCAGAATTAAATCGCATTCTCTACCCAATTATTGCCCGAAAATGGCCGGTTGAGTAGGAGGGCAGCCTGTACGGATTTAAACCGTACAGAAAACACGATGCAACCTATACCAGAAGCCTGACGAGGGTTACAGAGCTATTTTTTGCCCGAACAGTACTGTACGCCAATAATCTCTTGAATGTCAAACCATCTGGTCTCAGGTATTTACATCCACTCTACTGCTTCATAACTGTCTAAAAATTAGCGAATTCGCTTCGTTAATTTCATTCTGACTAATGGTGTGGCCCATATTCACATAAACTTTCTCGGTTATATCGGCCCCCATGCTCTTTAACAATGCAGTTGATTCATGCACCCGCTCAACCGGAACGTGGAAGTCAGGATCGCCGGTGCCAATAAAAATGGGCGTTTCTAAAAACGTACCGCTGTACTTTTCGAGGTAGATTTTATCCCCAATCAGTCCACCGGTAAAGGCAACTACGCCCCCATACCGGGTTGCCTGTCGGGTAACAAATTCCAACGTGAGACAGGCCCCCTGAGAAAACCCAAGAAAATACAGGCGTTCGGGCGGTATGCCTTGTCTCTCAAGCGATTCGACTAAATCAGCCAGCATACTCAGCGAAGAGGAAAGCCAAGGCTCATTTTGTGCTGGCGGAGCCAGGAAGGACGCTGGGTACCAACTGTTGTCTGGAGCCTGAGGTGCCAATATAGCGAAATTAGAAACGGTCAGATGGCTGGCTATTGACAGAATATCACTGGCCCTCCCCCCTCTGCCATGCAGTAAAATCAGGGTCCTGGGGGCATTCTCCAAGGGTTGCCCAGCCGTGAGAATTGCTTTCTGGTTCATCAGTTATGAAATTAACGTGTTCAAACGGCAAACAGCCAAGTTTTAGTGTCCTGTCTGCTCCCATACATCCAGATACTGATCGGGATCTTGTCTAAACTGAGCCAACACATAAGGACAAAGCGGACGCACTGTCAGCTTATGCTCCCGCACGTAAGCGACCATTGTTTGAAATAGTTGTTTGGCATACCCTTTCCCCTCAGCCTCCGGAATCACTCCAGTATGGTAAACTGTCAGGATATTTTTTGCGATATCAATGATCATTTCCCCGATTTTAGCCCCTGCCTCATAAATAAAAAAGGCACCTTTCTGCTTTTCATTAAGTTTCAATTTTATACTGACTATCATGCATCGGGAAATTTATTTCAGGGCTGGTAAGGTACTTTCTAAGTTTGTTCGCAAGGCTTCGTGCTGCCCAGGTAGCCTGAGACTCTCGCCCAGTTTCTCTAACGGCTCATCGACCGTAAAGCCAGGATTATCGGTAGCAATCTCAAACAAGACGCCACCCGGTTCGCGGAAGTAAAGAGAAAAGAAATAGTCGCGGTTTATTTTTGGGGTTATCTGAAATCCTTTACGTAAAATCGTTTCGTGGTATTCCATTTGGACGGCTTCGTTCGCCACCCGGAAGGCAATGTGGTGATTCGTTCCGGCAGCATTTCGGCCCAATTGCCCTTTCGGTTCTTCGAGTAGGTCGACAATCGACGCGTTCGGTATGGCATCGGTCATGAATCGATAGCGGTTTCCTTCCTGCGCCAGTAGACTATAACCGAAAATATCGGTTAGTACTTTAGCCGTTCTGTCTATCTTTTGCAAAGTGAGCGTAACACTACGAAGACCCCGGGTTGCTATGTCCTGCTTTACATCCGCCGTTTCCCAAGCTGGCCGGTCGTCGGTGGTTTTAGAAACGACGAATGAGAGTGACAGACCATCCGGGTCGACAAATGGCAGGCAGCGTTCGCCAAACCTTTCGGCCGGTTCGTCTATAGACACTCCGAACTCGCGAAGCCGACCAGCCCAGTTATCCAGACTATCCCTGGGAACGGAGTACCCAATTTCAGTAGCCATGCCAACCCCGTTTTTACCTGGTCCGATACCTTCCCAGGGAAAGAAGGTAAGGATGGTGCCGGGCGTACCTTCTTCATTGCCATAATAAAGGTGGTAGGTGCTAGGATCGTCAAAATTGACGGTTTTTTTTACCAGCCGCAGCCCCAGCACATGGGTATAAAAATCGAAATTGCGCTGAGCATTGTTAGCGATGGCCGTAACGTGATGAAACCCTAAAATGTGATTTTCCATCGTTACAGTTCAGTTGATATTGGCATCTGGCTATTCAGGTTGCCGAGTAACAGGGCCGTTTCTTTCCGAAGTATAACCAGAGTGTCAGATTCACCGCCGAATTAATGTAAACTCAATGTACTCTGTAGAACGACCACGTTCACCCCGAGACTCACTAATAGTGTGGTTGCGAAAAATTCAATCAGAAAAACCGTTCACTCCGACCTGTTTGTACCAAGGGCTTCAAATAGGATGCCAGGACAAGAAATAACATAAACATAAAACTAAGTTATTCAACGTGAGCTATTTATATTTCAGGGAGTCTTATTTTCAGTTGTATTTTATCTCCAATAAGCAGTAGTTTTATCCAATTAGCTCCAAGTCGTTGGAACTACAGGTTAAACGCATTAAAATGGAGCTTTTCCGTGCCGTACCGATCTTTGTGGCATGGATTGGACTACTTTCTTTGCCGACGTACCGGACTTTCGA
>NZ_KB893491.1 GCF_000374085.1 Spirosoma spitsbergense DSM 19989
ACGCTAAATGCAACTAAGTTGGCTTTGCAGGAACTCAACAGCCTCAAAAGTCAATCTACTCTATTGGCCAAGGCTGCGTAACATCAGTTACTTAGCTACTTCAACATTTACCCGGTGTCCTTTGATTGTGTTACCTTCCATGGCATCAACCACGCGGTTGGCGATATCTTTCGGTACATCTACGTACGTGAATTTATCGAAAATGTCGATGCTGCCGATGCTGCTGCCCGGCACGTTGGCTTCGCCCGCAATGGCTCCGACAATATCGCCAGGACGGATGAAGTCCCGACGACCAACGCTGACCATTAAACGGGTCATGTTGGCTTCCCGCTCACGGGGAGCGCGTTTGTCGTCCCGGTCAAAGTAAGGCTTGGCAGCTCGGTCTGGACGGGCATCGCCCTCATTCCGGTTGAAACGTGGACGGGCGTCCCCTTCGCGGCTGAACCGGCCCGCACTCGCACCCCGGTCATCCCGGTTGCTGTAGCCACCCCGATCACCATCGTTCCGGCCACCAAAGCGCGACTGGCCTTCGCCACGTCCACCCCGGTCAAAACGACCTGAGCTTTCGCCCCGACCCCGGTCAAACCGGCCCGATCCTTCACCCCGACCCCGCTCTTCGCGACGACGATCATCTTCCAAAGCCAGGTTCTGGTCGGCAAATTCGTTTTTCTCCAGACCCATGCTACGTTTTACCAAAGCGGCCACGATTTGCTCGTTTGAGAAACCGGCGTGCTGCAACTGGGTGAGCGTATCTTCGTATAAATTCAGGTCTTTGCTTTCCTTAATGGTTTGTTGAACCTGCTCAATAAACCGCGCCTTCCGAACGCCAACGATGTCTTCGAAGGAGGGGATAACGCCTTTGTCAACCCGTACTTTCGTGTAGGCCTGGATTTCGCGGAAACGGTATTTTTCGTCACGACCGACCATAGAGAAGGCACGGCCCGACTTGCCCGCCCGGCCTGTCCGGCCAATGCGGTGTACGTAATATTCTTCGTCGAGGGGAATATCGAAGTTGAACACTGCATCCACATCATCCACGTCGATACCACGGGCGGCCACGTCAGTAGCAACCAGGATACTCGTTGTTCCCGAGCGGAATTTGCTCATTACGTTGTTCCGTTGCGCCTGCCGTAAGTCGCCGTGCAGGCCTTCGGCCTGGTAACCGCGAATCTGTAAATCTTCGACGATCTCATCGACTTTGCGCTTTGTATTACAGAATACCAGCAGCAATTTCAGGTCATACATGTCGATCAGACGACACATTACCTCTACTTTCGCTTTCGGCTTTACTTCAAAATATACCTGCTCAATGTTGGTGGCAGTCAGTTCTTTCTTGACAACTTTTACCAACACGGGGTCCTGCAGGAATTTCTGTGTAATCTGCATTATCGGCTTCGACATTGTAGCCGAAAACAGAATCGTCTGCCGCTCCTGGGGCATGTCTTCCAGAATACTCTCAATATCCTCACGGAAGCCCATATCGAGCATTTCATCAGCTTCGTCAAGAATCATCATCTTCACGTTGCCAAGCTTGAGTGTGTTCCGTTCCATGTGGTCCATAACCCGGCCCGGTGTGCCAATCACGATGTGTACACCGCTCTTGAGCGACCGAATCTGCCGATCAATGGAGTCGCCACCGTAGATGGCTTCGATGCGTACACCGCGCTTGTGTTTAGCCAGTTTACGAATCTCGTCGGCTACCTGGAGGGCTAATTCACGGGTGGGGCATAGGATAAGGGCTTGTACCGAACGATCTTGTACATCGACCAATTCCAGCGCCGGAATACCAAAGGCAGCCGTTTTACCCGTACCGGTTTGCGCCTGACCAATCACATCGCGACCAGCCAGAATGGGCGGGATGGCCTCAGCCTGAATAGGCGACGGGCTGGTGAAGCCCATATCGGTAACGGCCTGCAACATCTCGTCGGAAATGCCGAGACTTGAGAATAAAATCTGGTTGGGATTAACTTTAGGGGCAGACTCCGTTGTGGCATCGGGTTGCTCTGTAACGGGTGCTTTGGGAGCTTCTTCTAAGGTCACGGAAGCAACTGGTTCATCAGCTACCACAATGACTTTATCGGCTACGCCTTCTACTACTGTTTCAATGGCGGAATCAATAACAGGCGTTTCTGCAACAGCTTCATCTGCAGGAACTTCGGCAACTGCTTTCGCTACTTTCTTTTTAGGAACTTTAGCCGTTTTGGCCTCTGGTGTGCTGGATTCTTTAATCAGGCTAGCGGGTGCTACCGCCATGGCAGCCATCTCAGAGGCTACTTTTTCAATGTCCAGAAGATCGTTTTGATCAACTGCTTTGGTTGTTTTCGTTTTCATCAACTTGGGAATGATTAAATAAAGTAAATCATCCAAGCGAAGACGAGTGTGTGCCAGTGAACGGCGCGATAATGCGAGAATTGCCCAACGAACGAAGCTGCCCAACGACCCAATAAGGCCCCCATAACTATCCCCTCTACAACAGGGGAAAAGACAACGACTGGTATGCCAGCCCAGCGATATGCCAACCTTGCAGCATTAACCTGGTACGACCGATTGACGATTAGCCCACGCGCAAATGTTCTGCTCTCGGCAGAACGTCCACTCAGAAACCCATCCTGTACATCCGTACATTGGCTCTGTCAGACTGCACTCCGCGTGATAAAAAGGAGGGAAACAGAGACGCGACGGATGTCGCTTGTAAAATCTGGTGCAAAAGTAAGTTAAAATTGCTGATGATGCAAGCAGACGTGTAGTAATTTTGTATTTATTTTAGAAACTGCGCCTTATTTGAGTGTGTTGTTACACAGTAGAGATTAAGTCAATTTGATTGTTTATCTACACACGCGACCTTTGCCTGATGAAATCGACCCAATGGCGAACCAACCCCACTCGTTTTTTGGCT
>NZ_KB893492.1 GCF_000374085.1 Spirosoma spitsbergense DSM 19989
AAGGCGTAGATTATACGCAGCAAAAGGGCGTCTGGGGGATGCCTAAGGCTTCTGATGGCGATGAAGGACGTGGCAAGCGACGAAACGTAGTGGGGACCCGCTGGCAGGGGCTGATCCACTGGTATCCGAATGGGGCAACCCGATAGTTTGAAGAACTATCACTCCGTTAAGGAGAGCAAACGCGGTGAACTGAAACATCTAAGTAGCCGCAGGAAGAGAAAACAACTGTGATTCCGGGAGTAGTGGCGAGCGAAAGCGGAACAGCCCAAACCAGTGGCGTCAAGGCGCCATTGGGGTAGTAGGACCTGACATCAAATCAGCAATCGAACACGAATGACTTGGGAAAGTCAACCAGAGGGGGTGAGAGTCCTGTAGTGGTCAGAGCGCTGGTGGGTTGGGAATCCTGAGTAGGGGGGAACCGGAGAAATTCCCTCTGAATCAGCCGGCACCATCCGGTAAGGCTAAATACAGTCAGAAGACCGATAGCGCAGAGTACCGTGAGGGAAAGGTGAAAAGTACGGGGAGTACCCGGGTGAAATAGATCCTGAAACCAGGCGCCTACAAGCGGTCGGAGCCCCCAGTGTGGGGTGACGGCGTGCCTTTTGCATAATGAGCCTACGAGTAACCGTCACTGGCAAGGTTAAGAACGTGAACGTTCGCAGCCGAAGCGAAAGCGAGTCTGAACAGGGCGAATAGTCAGTGGGGGTTGACGCGAAACTTGGTGATCTACCCCTGGCCAGGTTGAAGGAGTGGTAAAACACTGTGGAGGACCGAACCGATAAGCGTTGAAAAGCTTCCGGATGAGCTGGGGGTAGGGGTGAAAGGCCAATCAAACTGAGAAATAGCTCGTACTCTCCGAAATGTTTTTAGGAACAGCGTTGCGTGTTACCACGGGTCAGGTAGAGCCACCAACAGGATGCGGGGGAGTCACATCCTACCAACTTCTGATGAACTCCGAATGGGCCTGTGGGTGCGTGGCAGTGAGGGCTTGGGTGCTAAGGTCCAAGTCCGAGAGGGGAACAACCCAGACCATCAGCTAAGGTCCCAAAGTATATGCTAAGTTGAACAAAGGCGGTCCGGCTGCTGAGACAGCCAGGAGGTTAGCTTGGAAGCAGCTATTCCTTTAAAGAGTGCGTAACAGCTCACTGGTCGAGCGGGGCGGGCGTCGATAATAACCGGGCATCAAGCATATCACCGAAGCTATGGACTCATGCAGGAGCATGATGTGGTAGGAGAGCATTCTAACATCAGTGAAGTTGTTCCGTGAGGGATGGTGGAGAGGTTAGAAAAGCAAATGTAGGCATAAGTAACGAGAATGGGGATGAGAACTCCCCACACCGAAAAGCTAAGGTTTCCTCCGCGATGGCAGTCATCGGAGGGTTAGTCGGGGTCTAAGGAGCAGCCGAATGGCGGGCTTTGAGGGGGAGCGGGTTAATATTCCCACACTATCTATGCAGGAGTGCTCATGACGGAGTGCCAGAGATTCTAGGTCCTGACGGAATAGGGCGTTGAGCGGAGGTTTCGGCTGAAGCGAAGAGTTGACGGGGCTTCCAAGAAAAGTGAGTAGTCGTTAAGCGTATGGATACCCGTACCGTAAACCGACACAGGTAGCTGGGAAGAATATTCTAAGGTGCGCGAAAGAATCATGGTTAAGGAACTCGGCAAGATGACCCTGTAACTTCGGGATAAGGGGGGCCTACTGGCAACAGAGGCTGCAGAGAAGAGGCCCAGGCGACTGTTTACCAAAAACACAGGACTCTGCCAAAATGAAAGTTGACGCATAGGGTCTGACACCTGCCCGGTGCTGGAAGGTTAAGGGGGGAGCTTAGCGCAAGCGAAGGTTTGAACTGAAGCCCCAGTAAACGGCGGCCGTAACTATAACGGTCCTAAGGTAGCGAAATTCCTTGTCGGGTAAGTTCCGACCTGCACGAATGGTGTAACGATCTGGGCACTGTCTCAACCATGAGTTCGGTGAAATTGTAGTAGCGGTGAAGATGCCGCTTACCCGCCACGGGACGGAAAGACCCCGTGCACCTTTACTACAGCTTAACGCTGAATGCCGGTCAGGCATGTGTAGGATAGGCGGGAGATTGTGAAGCGGTGTCGCCAGGCATCGTGGAATCGACCTTGAAATACCGCCCTTTTCTGACTGGCGTTCTAACTGGAGACAGGACCGCGTTTGGTGGGTAGTTTGACTGGGGTGGTCACCTCCGAAAGGGTAACGGAGGTTTCCCAAGGTTTGCTCATGCCGGACGGTAATCGGCAGGGGAGTGCAATAGCAGAAGCAAGCTTGACAGTGAGGCCCACAAGCCGATCTGGTGCGAAAGCAGGGTATAGTGATCCGGTGGTTCCGCATGGAAGGGCCATCGCTCAAAGGATAAAAGGTACGCCGGGGATAACAGGCTGATCTCCCCCAAGAGCTCACATCGACGGGGAGGTTTGGCACCTCGATGTCGGCTCGTCACATCCTGGGGCTGGAGAAGGTTCCAAGGGTTCGGCTGTTCGCCGATTAAAGTGGCACGCGAGCTGGGTTCAGAACGTCGTGAGACAGTTCGGTCCCTATCTGTGGTGGGCGTGGGAATACTGACGGGATCTGTCCTTAGTACGAGAGGACCGGGATGGACTCACCGCTGGCGCACCGGTTGTTTGGCCGCAGGCACGGCCGGGTAGCTACGTGGGGATCAGATAAGCGCTGAAAGCATCTAAGTGCGAAACTGGCCTGAAGATGAGTGTTCCGGTATAAAGGGGTGTTGTAGACGACGACGTTGATAGGCGGCAGGTGGAAGCGTAGAGATGCGTTGAGCCGAGCCGTACTAATGACCCCGGAAGCGTTTAG
>NZ_KB893493.1 GCF_000374085.1 Spirosoma spitsbergense DSM 19989
AAAGCAATAGGCTAAGTGTAATAACTAGTTTTCTTGCGTTCCATTTACGCCCATTCTCCTCAAAACCAGTTAGCTAGGTATGACAAAACAAGATGNAATTAACCAAATCAGTAAGAGAACCGGCCTTGATATGCCAACCAGCCGGGCCATTATGGAAGCCTTTTTCGAGGTTGTTAAAGAGTCACTCACGGCGGGCGAACCGATCTACATCCGCACTTTTGGTAGCTTTATTCTCAAAGGACGCGCCCAAAAAGTAGGGCGTAATATCAACCAGAATACGGCCGTCACGATTGCGGCTCATACTATACCCGCCTTCAAACCCAGCCTTGAATTTACCAACCAGGTAAAGGGGCAGGGAACGGCTGATGAAATGAAGAAAGCGACCGTATAACCCACTAAAAGAAGGGGTGGTGACATCGTATGTCACCACCCCTTCTTGTCCCTTTTCCAACCCTTTTTTACGGTAGCATTTTATTGCACTATTTTAAGGGGTGTTGTATAAGATGGATTATGTTATGTGGTTTTTCTCAGATCAACCACCCTATACAAGCCCTGAAAACAGGCCGGATTGTACGTTGGAAAGGAGAGAGGAAAGCGCCGTATTATGTTAAGGGAATATCCGTAGATTTCCTCTGCTTGACAGCTTCACATAACATTGATTATACAACCGCGTGTATAATCCTGAACTAGCTAGACAGGTATGAGCTCATTTTTACTAATACATATCGAACTGATTTGTTGTACTTTTTTCCCAACAAACTCCTGACTTAAAGCTACCAAAACCGGGAACAATCCCTTAAAACAAATGTGTCGCAAGTAAGGTTAGTTTAAAACTTTGACCAAAAAGCTACAAATGAAGCCGGTCTTGACTCAGCCTTATAATGAATCTGCCTTAGTTACCTCCCTTCAGGCTGGCCATCTAAAAGCATTTGATGAACTCTATACCCGCTTCGCCCCTAAACTGTTAAGGGTTATTTTTCATTACACTCATGACCGGGATCAAGCCCAGGACCTGCTACAGGATAGCTTTCTGAAAATTTGGCGCAATCTCCATCGATATGATCCGGCCAAGGGGGGCTTGTTTACTTGGATACTTACTATTACCCGGAATACCACTTTCCGCTATTTATCGTCTAACCATACTTATTCATCAATCGACGACATTGCTGTCGAGATAATAGGCGTTACGACGCCTACCTATCAGACTATTGGGGTGACTTGTTGGGTAGATTCAACATTAAGTGGTAATGAACTGATTATGATTAAGTTAGTGTATTTCGAGGGGTACACGTTTCAAGAGGTTTCGGATGAATTTGGCTTTCCATTGGGTAGTGTTAAAACTTACGTCCGACGCGCTCTACAGCGATTAAGAGTAAATAGTTAGCAATAAATTTACGTTCCACAACACTTGATAGCCATAGATTGACATAAGGGCACTTGTGCAACACGAAAACTATCACTCTTTAGATACAAAAAACAGCTAATACAATCAAGCCAAATACAACTACAATCGCTGTTATGCCAGGCTGCTTAGGGAGATCATAAATCAGGGATAGAACTTACATCGTAAAAACAGTACTAGCCTTGACCAGTTTACAAGAAGCTGATTTACTCAACGTTATAATTATTTCGCCCACGCCTTATCAAGGGTGTGGGTGTTTTTTTGCAGGTAATTAGGCTTACCTTACCCATCATATGACTCCGTAGCTTAGTTGGTAGAGCAATTGATATTAATCAATAGAGGATAGTTCAAGTCTGTCCGGAGTCGCTTTTGTCCAATTATATTATTCCCATTTTGATTGTCTATAAGCCATGGAAAACGCCCCAACTGTCTGGATTGTGGATGATGACGAGGATGACCAGATGATGATTGAAGCCGCTTTTAAAGAGGTTATCTTTCCTTTGGCTATTAAGCAATTATCTGATGGTAACGAGGTATTGTCCCAGTTAGAAAAAGCTTTTTCGCTACCCAAGTTAATTCTACTGGATTTGAATATGCCCCTTAAAAATGGGTTTGATGTGTTAACCGAATTACGCAGCATTCCCGCTTATAAAAAATTACCCGTTGTTGTCTTAACGACTTCATCCAGCGAAGACGATAGACGAAAATCACTCGCCTTGGGGGCCAATGAGTTTTTAATAAAGCCGTGTTCCCTAAAAGCAGTTGTTCATATGCTCAGGCGGTTGGTTTCAGAATGGAACCTGAATTAGATAACAGAAAAACTCTATGATAATCATATGGTTATGATAAGCTAAAGTAAGATCGAGAAAAGTCATACTATGTGTTATACAATTGATTCGGTCTGAAAAAAGCGCTTAGTTTGCTGTATACTAAATGTATGACTTTTCTCAATGGCTAACCAAGACCCGCTTACAGAACTCGAATTTAGTAAACAGCAGTTCGAAAACACGATTACAGAACTGCCATTAAGTAGTACACCCTCTGAAACTTTGGAAGAGAGCGGTAGGAAGGGCAAAGGTGGTCGTCGTCGTCATGCGCCTGATGTCGGCGTTTGGTCAATTCGTGGTATTGAGTTTGAAACCCGCACCGCCTTTGAGAAAGCTGCCGAGCGAAGCGGTAAAACCATTGGCCAGTATCTAAACGAGGATCTACGCCAGTACGCCCAAGAACAACTTAAGAAAGGAAATCAGCCACCAGTTCGTCAGGAAGATTTACGGACTGAGATTGATGATTTAAAGTCAGTTGTTGTTCAATTAGCTCAACGTACCGAATTGGACAATCAACGAGACGAGGAACTCCGCATTATCCGGGAAGCTATCCAGCAACGCCCAGCCAGTTTTCGAGAATGGTTATTCGGTAAAAAG
>NZ_KB893494.1 GCF_000374085.1 Spirosoma spitsbergense DSM 19989
GAGGGATGATTGTTTCGGTACAGTCGGTTGGAAAGGGAATAAAAACTTAGCTTCACTCCCCATTCACATATTATCTTGTCCCGGTAGGAATCGGACCTTTTTCTGAACGGTATCCGGGTAGGAGGGAAGGGGATAGAAACAGCCGTTTTTGCGTTCAATAAAACCGTTCAGTTTTGTAGTTCAAAGTTTTGGATGGTAACGAGGATTTTCTGAACTGTATAGGGCACCAATTTAATGAAACTTTCACCATGTATGAACTTTTAAAGGGGTATTAATAGGCAAATTGACTGCATGCTCCAGCATTATACTGGTTAGCTTGTTTTTTTCTGTTTAGAATTCGGTCTCTTCTTAAGCGTTTTTATTCGGTTCATGCGCTTAGTTAAATCAACACCAATAATTATTATTTGATTGATCTTGGGGTAATTTGCTGATATGCTCACCCAATAATCCTGTAATGAGTCAACAAGCTCAGTAAACGTCGCTTCTAACTTACCATCTGGTAATTGCCAACTTGTTTTTTGCCCCCGATAAACCAATACGAATATTCCCCTATTAGATTGATTGTCCCGCAAATAATCACCACATAACTGGTTCTCTAACCTTTCGAAAAGATTTGGACCACTCCAGTTATCAGCCAGCTTGAGTTCGACTGGGACAGGAGCATCAAAAAGTGAACTATGAAAACGGCAGTCGGGCCTTTTTGCATCAGCTAGCTCCTCTTCCTGCGTAATCAGATATTTCCCGGTGGAACGACTGCGGCACCAGTTGGCTATTACTTTTCTGATTCCAATTTCTTCAGCCTCTTTTGCCAATGTAGATGCAATGCTATCGTCGCTTTCTTCAAGGCTATGTTTCAAATCCATTAGTCGTTGAACCCCTAAGTCAAACAATTCCCGATGATTATTGGGCGTGCATTCTAAGGTGTTGGCGAAATCGAAAAATTGCTTAGCCGTCCAAGGCAAATTATCGGCATCCATCTCTGCTCGCTCTTTGGCATTTTGTTTCATCCATCCACGATAGCTTTCGGCCGGATGCATTCTGGCTAGTTCCATCATAACCAAATATGCTTCTTTGCCTGGTATCGTTTTAAGCATAGAATACAAACTATTTCGGGCGTCTTGAGCGTCATCGCGTAACCCGGGGGAATAAACCCCTGTATTGGCTCTCTCTATGTCTTCTTCGACCCGAATGTATTGATGCATTAGATAATACAGCCTCATTAGGGACATTGGTGATTTAAAGGTTTCCCTGACGCTTGATCCCAAATGTCTCCTACCCAAAAGGGCCACAATTGTCAGCATAGCCATATTTATTGCTTCTTGCTGATCCTTTATATAATGAGCAGCCAAAGAATCGCAAAAAGACCTAATAGCCCGTTCTGGCTCTATACCTATCCAAGTGGCATACCAGTAGGCAATAGATTGCCAAGATGTAAGCGTGGTACATTTGCGCTCAGCCAGTTGAGCGAGATCAGAACTTGAAACGATTACACTGCCCTGAACTATCCGTAACAAGTACTTCAGGTTCTCAACATTGGTCGGTTCTTTTTCCAGTATTTCTAAAATTGTTTCGGCTATACTATCCCATAGCCATTCACAACTATAGCTAACTTTACTTAGAATATAATGCTTCGCTTCTTGAGGGTTTTCTACTACCAGCTCCCAACCAATTTCATGGACGACTAACTGACTAATTAGATGAGGATACTGCTTATAGAGTTTGGGAAACCAGTTGGGGAAACTACCCCATTTGCGGAAAGCATAGCGGCAGGCTATCTCAGCTTCTTCTTTACTAAGGTTTTTTGGCCAGTTCATCATCTCCAACGACTCTATTTCAATTCCAGACAACCCAAATTCAACTTTTTTCGAATTAGTGTCTGTGTTGTCTTCAGATCTGAGTGCAGGCGTATAGGCGCGCCAAAAATTCAGCAAAGCGTCCCGTAAAGCGGTCGCTACCTCAACGCTAAACTCGTTGATTAAACCTTGCCAATTTCTGCCGGTCTCCTCGACT
The DNA here is from genome assembly GCF_000374085.1 of Spirosoma spitsbergense DSM 19989. GTDB lineage: Bacteria > Bacteroidota > Bacteroidia > Cytophagales > Spirosomataceae > Spirosoma > Spirosoma spitsbergense. Next base: position 2,011 of record NZ_KB893494.1, read on the forward strand.
TTGTCGGTTCTGTTGATCCTTACCATACGCTGATACAATGCGTATTGATCCTGAGAAATAGCACCCTTTTCTAAACCGTTGGAACGAAGTATTTCAATATTTTCCTTCAGCCATTTTATTTTATCGTCATAATCCTGCTGATACTTTTTATCTTGTTGTTCTTTCTTTTTCTTTCGTTGCTCTGCTTTATCCCAAAATTCTTTTAGTTCTTCAGACAGAGGGAGCGGATTCAGGAATTCGTCCAATCGTCTCTTTAAGTCGACTTCACTGACTACTGCCTTTTCAAGTGCGTCTAACCAATGCAACGGACTACCATTTTCTTTATACAACTGAAAAGCTTGTGATAAGGCAATGAGTCGATCATCTAAACGTGAACGGCAGGAAACATCAGTTACTATGAACTGAAAATCATTAGCTGAAAACTTCCAGTATCCTTCAAACACAGAGACTTGCCAAAAGTAAGTTAGAGGCTCTTTTTCATGCTTTTCATAATGATTTCGGGTCTCCTCAACATGATTCCAAAACAGAGCATGATTCAATTTTGGCCATTCAGCGATTAGGATTGGAAGTTTATGGTCGGGGGACCAGCTCATATGATCTCCAAACTGGTAAAATGTGGGTATCTGAGTAAGGGCAAATAGACTGGCTGAAGCAAAGACGGCAGGATGTTTATTAATAACTGATGTTACGCATGGTTGATCTATCTGTAGCAACCTCTTTCTAAATTTACTCAAAAACACCACAAAAAGCGCTCATGGAGTTTATATCCCC
>NZ_KB893495.1 GCF_000374085.1 Spirosoma spitsbergense DSM 19989
GCCAAAGCCACATATTCTTCTTCGGTGAAGGGCAGGGAGTGTTCGTCAGGCATGCCCTAAGCTACGACATGGTTGCGACAATTTGAATTGCACCCGGATAGGTCAGTATTCCATTTAGACCAAACCGCTTACCTATTTTCGACAATTGTGCCCCTCGATTGTGCTGAACTGGGGCTTTTTCAGGGAGGTCAAAAGCCATGCAACAAAGCCATCAGTACCTTATATTTTATTGGTATCGTTACTCCCTCAAAATGATTCGTTAGTCCATAAAATATTGTCAACGTTAAAATGATACCGAAGACGAAAATTACAGTTGCTTGTCTGTTTGGCTTTAAATTGAAGATTTGATTTTTTATTTTCTTACTATGAATCAGTTGGGTGCAATTCAAATTGTCTCTACGCTGTCATTGCGTAGTTTAGTGGTTCGATATGGTGGCGAACCAAGTCCCATCGGTCGCTCATAAAGCACACTCTTAAGTTCAAGACTTGTTGTGCTCCTCTAATACTCCACCGTTGACCTGATCGCTTCAACCGTCGTTGCATGACCGTTCGGTGGGCTGATTCAATAGCCCCTGAACCGATTAATAAGCCCCGTTCCCGGTACGCTTTATAATCCATCCGGTCACGATTAGATTCCAAATAAGAACAGATCGAATCCTGGAGTCTTCCCCCCATCGATAACGCCTTAATATTACACAAAACGCTATCTAAGCGACTTTCTAACAGCAATGTGCGCTGCTCTCCAAACCAATCTTTGGCCTTTTTACTCGTGCCAAAAGCGGCATTACTGGCTTGGCCAATATAACTCAGCGCATGGTACATATCTAAAATCAGGGTAGCTTTGGGACACGAATTTTCCATCATTTGACGAAGCCAAACCGACCCATCACTGATAAAAACCAAGTCTTGACCAAGTGCTTTATGGGGAGCTAGTTGGCACTCGAATTTGGCCATGAATTCAGACGAAGCCCCTAGATGGGCTACGAATAGAGAGGAGTCAATGTGCCCCCCACGTTCCTCAACCACACTAGATCGGAGGGCTGTGGCCGCAAAAATACGACCCAATTTAGCTTCTTTGTAGCCTTCATCGGTCAGCAACATCGCTCCGTCAGCCTGTGCATAGACGACCCCTACTGGCTCGACTATAGCTTCCTGAAGCGCCATTGGCTGGTCTAGCGCGACCTGGTCTAAATCGGGACTGATAGCCGCTCCATAATACTTGGTTAGGCGGTCAATTTGGCTAGGACCGACCCGTAAGCCAAACAGAGTTTGAGCCAATTCAGCGGCTTGTTGATAGACCTCAAACTGGCCCAGAAAAACCAGTTTTTCTTGTAAATATGGACTAATACCAAATCCGTTCGGGTGATGGCTAAACAGTTCACTATTAGCTATTTATACGCTACCAAAACGAGTCATCATCTTTTTTTTTACGCCGGTCAGCCGGTACTTGGCTTAGGCTTTTCTCTAAGACTTGCCGACCTAAATCCTGCCAAATTTCCTCGAATGACTTCTCGTAGTCGTAGAAAGTAGGTTTATTTTTAAGGGCTTTAAGGTCTTGGTATTTTTGGCGGGCTAGAGCCATGTATTCTTCCTCAGTGAAGGGTAGCGTCAGGTTGTTATCCATACTCTAAGTTAACACTAGAAGGCGACAATCTGAATTGCACCCGTTCATATTTACTGTGATTCGGCTCGTTATTACGTCAGTAAACAAGTCGCCGAGTAGCTTTCCGACAAGCCCATCGAGTTACATTTTCTGCCCGGCTATTGGCCCAACCTAAATCCCATCGAACGGCTCTGGAAATTCATGCGCCAGAAAGTGATTGATTCGGTATACGATCCAGCGTTCGATCTTTTTAAAGAGCGGGTAATGGCTTTTTTAGGCCATTTAGAGCCGTATCGTGTCCAACTCGAACGGTTATTGGTACTCCGCTTTGCTATCGTTAACAAAGACGGTTTAGTCGAAATCTAAATTAGCTTGTGTATAGAAGACCAAATTGTGCTATCGTTGTCATAAAAGGCTTGATTAATTTATCTCCTTTGTTTCTGCATTGAAAAAGAAATTCCCTTCATTTTTCTTCTCAAACTGCTTTTTTCTTCTCAAACTGCTTTAGTTTTTTAATTGATATGAAATGTGAATCAATTTTTTCAAGAGGTATCATGAATATATTTTCAGGACTTTTTCCCATACCGCCTATCCCAAGATCAATAAAGACTTTCACTTTTTTATCTAGCTCATATTTTTTATATCGCTTCAGTTGTTCTGGGGTCGAAAACTCAATACCGTCGTTGTAATGTCTACTTCTCCATTTACATTCTACCGAAAAATTTTCTCTTTTATTGCCCAGCATAAACTCGAACAGGATATCCGGATGTGTGGTTGTTTCAGCATAACTACCGGCCACATATTTATCACCTGACCACTCTTTAATCTTAAAAAATTTTCTATTGAATTTACCAACAATGTATTTCTCAAAATCATACCCATTTTTTTTGTTGTAATCAATAACCTCCGTTTGGGTGCATTTCAAAAATACCAGTATCTTGTTGACATAGCCTCAAAAAGCCCTTGTTCCCATGACCAGAGAAGAATTACATGCCCTCG
>NZ_KB893496.1 GCF_000374085.1 Spirosoma spitsbergense DSM 19989
AAAAACGAGTGGGGTTGGTTCGCCATTGGGTCGATTTCATCAGGCAAAGGTCGCGTGTGTAGATAAACAATCAAATTGACTTAATCTCTATTATACGACCAACGCACCGGGGTCTTATTGAACGGTTGGGAAAATACAAAAAATTTGCCCAGCCGGGATTTCACTGGATAATACCAGTCGTTGACCGTATGTATATTGTTAACATAACCGAACAAATGGTTGATGCCCAACCGCAGGAAATTATAACCAATGACAACTTAAATGCCAGTGTTGATGCCCAGGTTTATTTCAGAGTTCTGGAGACAGAGGAAAATGTCAAAAGTTCTCAGTACAACGTGCATGATTATAGAATACAGATTGTCAACCTGGCCCGAACTACCCTGCGTAACATTATTGGAACGCTCACGCTGCGGTCCGCCAACAGCGAGCGGGGTAAAATGAACGCGGAATTACACGAAACCTTAAAAAACGAAACGGCCAGTTGGGGAATCGTTATTATACGGACAGAACTGAAAGAAATAGATCCGCCCAAGGATGTACAGGAAACAATGAACAAAGTAGTCAAGGCAGAAAATGAGAAAATCGCGGCCATCGATTACGCAACGGCGGCCGAAACGGTGGCCGATGGCGTGAAGCGGGCAAAAATCAAAGAAGCGGAAGGCTACAAGCGGTCAAAAGTATTACATGCCGAGGGGGAGGCAGAAGCCATAAAACTAGTGAACGTGGCTGCGGACGAATTCTTTACGGGTAATGCGCAATTACTGAGGAAACTGGAAGCCGTAGAAAACGCCTTGAGCACAAACACCAAAATTGTTATTCCAAGTGGATCGGAGTTAGTAAATGTTATCAGTGAAATGGCAGGATTGTTGCCCATTAATACCCACAAAGAAAAAGGGCAGGCTGGTAAGAATGGCAAAGTGGGCGAACTGGCCTGAAATACACCTATGTTGAACAAAGTCATGACACCAGTTCTCTATTCATCCGATGTAGCTATAGGCATAGGCCCCGGCTGTATCGTTAAGGCACTAGCCAAACTGGATGGCCAGATGCACAAGGAAGGACAGGTAGTCCGGGAGTTACTGGCCGACTGGCCGCATAGTGATTTATCTGTTTGTGCCCTGTTTCTGCGGGATAACGTGCGCGAAACCATTGACGTAGCACGTACTTTTGGCCTGCGCCAAATGGCCAACAAACGGGTTGAACTGACAAAGCAGACAAAAAAGAGGTTCATCAATATCCTGCTTCGGGTGGCCCGGGCACACGAGGGTATATCGCGGGAAGAGCGGGAATTTATCCGGCAGTTCTGGGAAGAACTACAGCGACTCTGAGTCTGATCATTTCCCGGCAGGTCCTGCTGGCTGGATTACCGTACATGCCAATTATTCTACAATCACCGGCAGTACAGCCCAGTGAAAACGTGACCCATTAATTGAATCGGAGAATAACACGGGTCGCAACGCTTTATCCGGTATCGGCGCAGGGTAGAAGTTGACCCGGCTCAGCCGTTCGATCCGATGCCCTTTTATGGAAATAGCACCCTTTGCTGGGCTTGACACCAAAGCTGATTTGAATTCATTCATGCCTGACTAGCCAGGATTTGGTAAGTAGTCAGGCATAAGCACGATTTTATTAGTCCTTGTGTATCCGATTTTGATAATCCATTAGTTCTTCCTTGGTCTTAAAAAAACTCGTTCGTAGGGGGATAAGCTGGATGTTCACATTGACTCGTGCCGAGCCAGCATGATCACCGGTTGGCTTTATACCGTAAATGGCAGTGGTTATCACCAATTCATGGCATTCTGTACGCTCCCGAATAAGGAGGGTGTTGGCAAGGCTCCCATCCAGGATGATCTGCATGATTGTACCCTGGAAAAACGGAAATTCATTTGTGGTTCCGAACGGTTGATCGACCCATACCGTGTCGCCAACCATAAAGGGAACTTCGAGCGGTTTAAGTGTAAGTTTCATGCTGTGAGAGAGTTAGGGAGTAACTTGACCGACAGCTTAGAAAGCAAAACAGGGGCGGAAAAGGGATTAGTATTTACCAGGTAGTAGTATAGAATTAACCATACAGGAGGGGTAATGTTCATAAATCCTTAGCTGATTCAATGTATGATAAAATCGTCAACATTATGCAAGGTTGGGAAGTTTTCCAAACTGAGACATTTCCCAACGTTGAGCCAGTTCAAACCCTTTCCGCTTGTACTGACTCAGCAGAAAATGGAACGCCTGACCTGGTAATCCAGTATCAGGTAATTCGTCCTGATTGGAGATACGTGACATGAGGGCATCAAATTGTAAATCCTGCCATAATGCCCAGTCCTGGGCTGATAGTTGCTGTTTTAGATAAGTATGTAGCAGCTCATCCCGGGTTGGGTCCCGGTTGTCTGTTGTTTGGCAAGAATAAACCTCAATGGCGCGAACAATGCGCCCCAAAGCATCCAATTCAGTAGTCGATTGCATTAGTAACTGATGTTACGCATGGTTGATCTATCTGTAGCAACCTCTTTCTAAATTTACTCAAAAACACCACAAAAAGCGCTCATGGAGTTTATAT
>NZ_KB893497.1 GCF_000374085.1 Spirosoma spitsbergense DSM 19989
CGCCGGTGCGGTCGTAGGGTATGAAATGGGGATTTCAAGCTTACGACCCTTTTTGCATTTGGCCAAATCAAGCACTAAAACTGCTCACAGTATTATTGGTGGGATTACTTAGTTTATAAGAATAAAGGTCGGCCTTGTTGATAACGACTGACTCGAGCGTTGTAGAACCAGTGGTTAAATCATTATCAATATCGCCTACGGTAAATGATCCATTAAAAACAACGGGTACTGCTGGTACGGTTGCTGTACCCGTTCCTGTTTTGACGACAGACCATTTAACTGTCGATGTTAGTCCGGCAGGTGCGGTGGATGCACCCGATATGGCATAACGGGCTAGTCTGGCTCCCGATATGGTGTTTGTAACCTGATCGAAACGAGGGTACGTTGCGTCGGCGGTACCTGAATAAGTCAGAACTTCGGCAATAACGTCAACTGCCTGGTTATTGATAGTGGCCACGTTACTATACACGGCTTTTCTGCCAACGCCCTGCCCAGTTACGGTAGGGGCCGAAGTAAAAGAAAACCGGGTGAAGCCATTCTGTCCCGGTACTGGGCAGTTGGCTGTTCGTATGCCAACCGTAACAGAAAGCGTTGCCGTACAGCCGTTAGCATCCGTCACCGTTACGGAGTAGTTACCTGGCAAGGTGTTTGTCAGGTCTTGTGTAGTAACCCCATTGCTCCACAAATACGTGTAAGGTGCCCGGCCACCCGTTATGGTTAGATCTACAGCCCCGTCTGCGGTCGTTGCACTGCTGGCACTGGTTGTAGTAGCCGACGGGATCAGGCCAGGATATTGCACAAAGGGGTAATAAATTTCGGTAGAACTGCTACTGGAGCGGGTAATCCGAACGGCTATCTCGTCAAAAGGCAGGGTGGTGACAAATCCAAATACCCGTTTGCCCGATCCAGCCAGAGAAGTATACTCAATCAGATTGGATACTGTTGTAGAGGTCTCTTGTAAAGTTCCTGCCAAATAGGTGTAAATAGTTATGGACGATGGTAGATTTGCTGCCGTTATGTTACTGTTACCCACTACATAACCTGCTGTAGACCCGGCACTAAACGTAGTGCTGGCCCCCACCGATATTTGCCCTGCTGAATTGGTCAGGTTGGCCGTGGTGATCGTACCAAAATTGGTCAGGTTGGCATCGGGTACGTTAGCTGTATTAGCAGTTCCACCCCCGTTACTAGTGGTAGTACGACCATTGGCAATGGCTGCCCCGGAGAAATTAGTCGTAATGACGTTCCTGTAATTACAGGGTATCGTTTGTGCCTGTGTATCAAGGCTTAGTCCGGTCAGTGACAGAATTGCTACACTGTAGGACAGCCATGTAGACAGGAGCCGGACTATCTTTCCTCTTGTACACCCACTTTCTGTCTGTTTCACAGCTAATGCCCTGTTATACAGAGAAGAACCATTGCCAACACAACGAGAGTAAACAGGTACGTTCATAGACTGATTTTATAGTTACTGATAAACCTTCTTGGTTAAACGCTGTACACAGTACGCGTACAGTTGTCATAAGCGACAATTGCCGGCTCAAGGCCATAAAATCGGCGTAGAAGACTAACTTGTAGCCTGACTTTACCGTGTTTTATGGCGTATGTTTTTACTGTTACCAGTAAGGCAACAACCTTGCGACAACGGTGAAAACAGCCCAGAATAGGGGACGAACGAAGAATAATGGGGGACGAAAGGTGGAGTAGCTTGTGCTCTCAGGAGAAACCAGCAAGGAGGGGGACCCTTCACAAGATTAATGCCACTTTAGCATTATTGTAGATAAAAAGGTTATTTATAGGTTTAATAGGCTAGTATAAGTTATAATTATTTGACAAAAGTTTACTTTAGATATTACTTTTGTGTTTTGTCAGTAATGACTATTTTGCCTTAGAAAGGAGGATTAGCAACCAGAATGGCTTTAAAATTGAGTATGATTTGTCGGGTAGTCAATTTTCATACGCTTACTGCCTTACTGATAAAGTAGCTTCAAAAGCAGATGAGTACGGTTGGTAAAGAGAGTATACGGATACTGTTGATTGAGAATGATCCTGAATGGGCAGCTACCCTGGCGATGATGATCGACCTTTGGGGTTATCAGCTGATAAGTACTGCCCATTCGTTGAGTTTGGCCGAAGAGGTACTGAAAAAGCAATCGGCCGATCTGATTATCAGCGATGTAATAATGGATAGTAGTAATATTGTCGAGTTCCTGTATCGTAGCCCTTCCCTACAATGCCCGGTGATTTTTGCTACCAGCTGTACCGATTTGTTCCAGTACGAACTGGCTGGTCAACGAAAGGATACCCGTTACCTGATAAAACCGTTTCATGCCCTGACTCTCCGCTCGGCAATTGATTCGGTGATGCGTAAACCCGCTCCGCCCGAAGTCAAAAAAGGTGTGACCGTTCGTGGTCCCAATAACCAGCGGGTGCTGGTAGCGTTCAACACTATTTATTAGAGTTTATGTCAATTTAGGCTTAGGATGATTAGGATACTGAACAGGCTTTCGTGTCACTCTGAAATTGTGCAAGCCAGCGCACAAGTG
>NZ_KB893498.1 GCF_000374085.1 Spirosoma spitsbergense DSM 19989
CTACTGGCCAAACCGGAAGCGCTTCATAAACACTTCTTTGTAACTACGGCCTAACGGCAGCTTCTGTTGCTGTATGCTTACCTCCTGGTCCGTAAAGGCATCAATGTGCTCGATATTGACTACAAATGACCGGTGAATGCGTACAAATCGTGGTTCGTTAATCTGCTCCACAACCATACTCAATGCCAGCCGCAGGGCGTACCGCCTGGCGATTGTCACCAGCATCGTATGCGCATCTTCCGCTTCCAGGTACAGGATATCGCTCAGCTTAATTTTGACGAACTGATAATTCACTTTGACAAAAAGTGCATCGTCTCCCTGCAGAAAAATTTCGCGGGTGTGCTCTTTCTGGGTGATTTCACCGGAGTTATTAGGGGCTGTTTCAGGCAGCGGATGCATCTGGCGAGCGAAGTTGCCCATTGCCATGTCGATAGCGACCCGTAACTGGGCCAGATGGACGGGTTTTACGATATACGCTAAGGGGGTGGTTTGCCCCGCCCGCTCCAGGGTAGCCTTGTCCGAATAAGCCGTCAGGTAGATCAGGGGCAAAGGCCGCTGGGCCAGAATCCGCTGGGCGGTTTCGATGCCGTCCCAGTCGCCCTTGATGTGAATATCACACAACAGCAGATCAACGGGGTGCTCGGCAAACAAGGCCAATGCCTGCTTCCCACTGGCGGCTACTCCTACCACCCGATAGCCTTCTTTTTCTAACTTAGCCTTCAGGTCCAAGGCCAGAATGGCTTCATCTTCAACAATGAGTATGTGTAACTGATGGTTCATAGGCAGGGATAGCGCTAAGCGGATACCAGCATGGGTTCAGTAATATGAAGGTGGAAGTAAGCACCCCTTAACCCGGTGTCCGATTCTACCCGGCTTACAGGCGCATGGCTAACAGGTTCGGGTAAACGAGCCAGACACCGACTGCCGACCGTCATTAATCCCCCTACCTGCTGACTCAATGAGTTTATCAACTGCCAGCCGAACGACTCCAGTTGTTCGGGATGCTGCCAACGTTCGGTATCAAAACCCGGACCGTTGTCCTCTACCTCTAACGTAAGCCCATCGTTGTGTTGAAGGCGAATGGACAGGGCCGGCCGATCCACGTCCCTGTAAGCATGTTTGAAGGCATTCGTCAGGAGCTCGTTTAGAATCAAACCCAGTGGAATGGCCATATCTACGTTTACCTCGTGCTGATCGACCATAATCCTTAAATCAAAGGTGTCGTGGGAGTATCCATAGGCTTGCATAAGACTTTCGGCCAAGTCTGTTACGTACTCGCCCAGATTGACACGCAGTACATTATCGGTTCGGTACAACCGCTGATGAATTAGCGACATGGCATCGACCCGATGCTGTCCCTGCTCCACAGCCCGTATGGCATCCGGGTCGGTCAGCCGATCGGATTGTAAACTGAGCAGGCTGGAAACGATAGCGAGGTTATTCTTGACGCGGTGGTGCAGTTCTTTCATCAGCGTCTTCAGCTGGTCTGACTGCTCGGTCAGTTGACGGCTGTTGGTCGTGATTAACTCATTCTGGACCGACAACCGGGCGTTCGTCCGTCGAATGGTCTGGTACTGGGTTATCAACGCACCCAGTAGGAGAATCAGCAAACCCAGGCCACCGGCCATGTACTGAACCTGCCGCGTTTTTTTCTGGTTCTGCTGGTCCAGCACGGCCAGTTGGCGCGTCCGTTTCTGGGTTTCATACCTGGTTTGGAGTTCGGCTACGGCCCGGGCTTTCTCTACCTCGGCGCTCGCCCTGATCTGAGCCAGCTTTCGGGATTCCTCTGCTTGCAACGTAGCAATAACGGTAGCTTTTTCGGCCTCGATTGTGGCTACTTCACGGGCTTTGGCCAATGCCAGATTGGCTTTAATAGTGGCCAGTTCCTGGGCCATCTGCACATCAAAACGCCCCTGAAGCTGGGTGACCACCCGCGTTTTCTCCAGATTCATCAGGGAGTCTTCCAGCTTCTTCTGTTGCACGACGTAGCCATACGCTTTGTCGTACTGACCGGCTGCCGCATACAGCTCGGCCATGGTCCGGTACACCGAACGAGTGAGCGGAGCATCTTTGCTGGCATTTACGGCTGCCACCGCTTTCTCACCGTACTGGACAGCCTGCTCAACCTGACCAAGTCCCCGGTAAGCACTGGCCAGATTGCGGTAATTATGGGCAATGCTGGTAGTTCGGTTCAAGGGTAGATTGATGGCCAGGGCTTTATTGAGGTAAGGAATCGCCTGTTGATACTCGTGCTGGGCAATATGATTCTTTCCCAGGTTATTATAGATGACCCGGTAGGCTTCTGGCTGGGCGTGGACTTCATCGTTAATGGCCAGGGCTTTTAGGAAACAATCTCTCCCCCGTTGAAACTGTCCTAAGTCCTCATACAAAATACCCAGGTTGACGTAGTTCTCGGATAATAGGAGGGGCACATTCAGGTGCTCGTTGATGGCGATGGCCTTGTGCATGTAGGTAATTCCCTGCTCAGTATGCGCGCGCACCTGCTGGTTCTCCCCTATGGTTTTGTAGAG
>NZ_KB893499.1 GCF_000374085.1 Spirosoma spitsbergense DSM 19989
AAGTATCACTCACTGAACTTGCCCATTCAGTTATTGCCTTTACCGACCTATGCCTCCTGGCTCAATCCGATTGAGCGGTTGTGGAAGTTTCTCAAGAAAGAGGTCATTCATAATCATCGCTGGTCGGCTTGTGCCGATTTGCTCAAGTCCCGTTTAGGCAGCCTGTTGACTGGTTTGGAGGGCGGTTCTGATGAATTGCTTTCCTACTGTGGTCTGTTCAATCCCAAGGGTATCTATGCCCATGCCCTCAAAAGGAACTCGGCGGTTAATTAATTCAAATCAATAAGGCGAGGGATTTTCCCCCAGAGTGATACATTAATTATCAGTCAGCCTTTACCGCTGCATCTGGTACAGTAATTTCCCCTCTTCGTCGACCAGCGACACGGCCAGATTCGTGGCGTTGGCTGATATGACGGCAAAGCCATAGGCACTTTGGGCGAACAGGGCTACCGGATTCTGCACGGGTGGCGGGGCCAGCGGTGCTCCTCCCCCACCCGCAATGACGTAGTCGGTAGCTGAACCTGCCGGGCGCAGGTATTGCAGCGTATGCGAATGGCCGTTGAGGTAGAGCGCTACGTTGTACTTGGCCAGCAGCGGCTGAAGTTGCTGGACCAGTTCGGGCTGACTGGCATGGTCCTGGCCAACGGAATAAACCGGGTGATGCCCCATCACAACAATCCACCGCTCGGTGGCCTGACTGAGTACACTATCGACCCAGGCGAGTTGCCGGGTCGTGTTCTGAGCCGTTATATCGGGGAAAGTGCCGGGATTATTTCGGTATTCGGCCAGAAAAGGCGAGGTATCCAGGTAAACGATGCGCAGTTTATTTGTTCCATCGATGGGATATACCTGAGTGTAATAGCGGGCAGGCATAACCCAGCGCGGATTCACCTTGCTGTAATCGATTTCGGCCTGTGTATTTTGCTGATAATCATGATTGCCCAGTACGGCGTAGAATTTCTGGGGCAGATACGTTCCTTTATACACATTCCCGAACGATTGCGTCCAGTGGGCATCGGTCGTGGAAGCAACCCCTGCCGGATAAAAATTATCGCCCAGCAGGGTGATAAACGAAGGTTTGATATACTGTGCGTAGCGATCCATCCGGCCCGCTACCAGCGTTTGGTCACCCAGCCCATACACGCCCCAGTCGCCGAAGGCAAAAAAGGTAAGCGCATTAGGCAACGGCTTTACCATCACGTCGTCTGGGAACGCGGCCAGTGCGGGATCGGTTGCTGCCGAATGGCAACCAGCCAACGTAACGAATAAAAAGAGCGCGATGGTGGCAGAACACCAAAAACGAATTGGACGGCGATTAGCGGGGAACATCGTGCGAATGGATTTGAGTAGCTAACAAATGGGGCTGTCGGACAGAAAATTACGCTACCATTTGTAGTCACCGGAATGCTCCTCCCTCTTTTAATTACATTATAATTCGACCCTTTCCCGGAGTTGACTGTCGCTGGTTGCTCAGCGAAATTGTTAGTGACTGTTTACCCCGCCTTAATCAAGGCAGATATGGGTAGGGTATAGAATTGCCGGTAATCCTTTCGTACCTGCCGGGCATACTGTTCGGCATGCTGGAGCAGGTCGGTATCCCAGCCGGGTTGCCGGGCAAAGTCTATCAGTTCATCAGTAGTTGCCGAGCCTTATTGACCTCCAGTTAGGGAATGAGTCGAAGGAAACTGAAACCCTTTAGCCACAGATTATACGTTTATCCTGATTGAGCGTATGCACAGCACTTCTATGTACATAAACAGGCAGGAAACGACTGGAAATCACCAGCGTTTCCTGCTGTAAGCAACCAACCTATGTTTAACTATCAAAAGCGGCATTAATGTACCTTACTCCTCCTAACTACCTGAAAGACAAAGCTGAAAAATCTAAATAAATCGACCCTCCCGGCTGGTAACGTAGCGGTCATAAACAATGCAGTCGCCTTTGTTCGACCAGATGACACCGTTGACAGGGCTTTCCTCATCCGATGCCCTGGGAGTTAACGGGTGAAATTTCCCGGTCTTTACATCGGTCATAAACACACTGTTGTCAGCTACATCGATGAGTTACTGTCCGTTGGGGCTGAAAGAGAATGTTATTCGTCGTTGAGCCACACCGGCAGGTGGGTTAGGCCGGGTGGTAACAGTACCTTCCAGCGGCTGGTTTGGGGCGGCATTAGTCAGATTATCCGGCAGGTCCAGTACGAATACCTCCGTTATAGTCTGGTTGGCTTCGTTACGGACATTCCCCTGGAAAGCCAGCGCCCGTTTCTGGTGCATACCGTCTGCTTTGTAGTATCCGTTACGCCCAATCCAGGTTTCATCGAACGCCCGGTCTATAGCATCGCTGCCGGGTTCGGGCCGCTCTGTCACCTGTGCAACGACCGTAGCAAACCACTCACCACCGAAATTATCCATGTCGTTGCCATTACTGACCGATACGCTTCGGGCGGGAGACAAAACACCCACCGTCCGTAAGTCCCGCACGACTGAGTCAGTCCGGGATAACTGCTCCATCACAGCATCGTTGTACGTAAAACTAATCCAATGACCGTCGGCACTCCATTGATGCGCGTGCGTTCCACCCCGAAGGGCACCGGGCGTAAACGGGTTCACTACATCCCGACCGTCCAGAAAGCAGGTTTTTTGCGGTTCATTTACATTGACCAGTACACCCGTTCGTCGGGTCATGGCATTGGGTTGTTGGGCGCTGGCGTTACGTAGTCCGTGCAGAAACAGCACGGCGGGTTTAGTGGGGCAAAACGTGGCAGCTCCCACGCCCGGCCCATACTCCGATTGGTTTGACGTTTGGTAAAGCAGACGCGTTTCGCCCGTTTTGGTATTCACCATTTCAACGCAACAGGTCTGTCCCAGCTGCGTGTCCAGGTTGCGGGTATCGTAAACAATCCATTGGTCGTCCGGCGAAAAAACCTGCGTGTTGTTCAGCGTGTGTCCTTTCGGTTCGTAGGTCAATTGCCGTTCAACGGGTACAGGTTGCGGCAACCCAGCGGATAGGGTCAGTCCCACAGAGAACGATTGTATCAATACGACAGCCACGATCAATTTTATATCCATTCAGAATTTTAGAACGGCAAAGTCAGTAACGCCTTCCAGCAGAGGCTCCCAGGCAGAGGGGTTGCGGTAGGTACGGAAATTTTTCAGCCGGTGGAACGTCAGGAAATTAGAATTGTGCTGATTGTCGGCACCGCCCATGCCATCGTCAAAGGCCGTACGCGAGGCAATGACGATGTCTTTCCCGTCGAACTGCCAGTCCAGGTACTGAAAGCCGTGCTTCTCCACATCGGGGTGGTAGAGCACAATACCCCGGATACTCCAGGTTTCGAGGTCCGGCGACGAGAGCATCACCTGCGCGTTTCGGGCACGTTGGCGCTTATAGACCCGGTGTTTGGGCAGGGCATAATTGGTGAAGCTGTAATATTGTTTCGACTTCGGGTCGAAGCGGATGTTGAATTTCTTGGTAGCTCCCGGCAGTTTGATAAACTTGACCATCGTAGGATCGGCCGTTTGCCCGTCGTTACTAACCCGGTACATCACTGCCTGATCATCCTCCAGGTTATTAACCCGCAGGATGTTCCAGATTTCACCTTTTGGGGTCATCACTACATTACCTTCCAGCCACGCATTGCCCGGTTTCCAGTTTTCGCGATCATACTTGAGCCGTTGGGTAAACGACCAGCTTTTGGGGTCGAGCAGGTTTGCATCGACGGGTGCGGAGGCCACAAAACTCTGAAAATTACCCCAGCTTGTGGCGGGTACGTTCCGCTCCATGCCTTTCCAGATACGCCCTTTGAATACCTGAACCGGCACCGATGCACAATGAAAACCCTGCTCGGTACTCAGGTAGCCGTCATCCACACTGCTCCAGGTATGCCCCCCGTCGGCTGACCGACGGATGGACATTCGCCCGTATTCTTTTGTGGTACCAAACAGGTAAACGGCTCCCTTGTTGACGAAAAGAGTAGCCCACCACAGGCTGTCTAATTCGGCCACTTTTTGCCAGCTTTTGCCCCGGTCGCCCGATTCAAAGACATGGGTGTGCTGGGGCGTCGGCCCTTTCCCGAAAATATCGTGCGAGGTAATGTACTTGCCATCGGGCAGGATAACGATGCTGGGCGAACCCAGATAATTACCGGTCGATTTGGGCAAGTGTTCGATGACAACACCCGGCACGTCGGGGAAGTCCTGACCATGGGCGAGACACATAACTGAGAAGCAGAGGAGACTAATCAGGCTAAACTGTCTTAACGTTGTCGTGTACATTCGATGGGTGATTTAGGTCAGTAAAGAAGATGCGGTTTCAATCTTGAGTACCTGTCGAAGTTGAGCCACTGTCTCCAATAAGTTGTCCATCTCGTTTTGCAACGCCGGGGTAAGCGGGTCTACCGCCCGGCGGGTTTTCAAGGAGATGGGAAGCCCCTGCTTTTGCAGGCTGTACTTGGCAATGACCGGGTAGGCCGTATGCACCAGATCCATGCAGTCGGTCAGGAACTGCTGTACCTGATTCACGGCATCCTGACGGGCCGCGTCATCGACGTGAGTGCATAACCAGGTAATGAGTTCCGGGAAAATATTCCCCTGAATGCAGCACAAACCAGCCGCCCCCGCCCGCAGCGACGACACAGCATTGACCATGTAGGCGTCGTAGAGCGCAAAGTTATAACCGCTCGCCACCGATAGCCGACGGCTCACTTCGCCGGCATCCAGACAGGTATCTTTGTGGTACACCAGTCGGCCAGTGGGCAACAACGCGGCCAGTATATCACTATTGATGAGTCGCTTGTACGGGACCGGGCACTCGTAAAGTCCCAGCGGAATGGCTTCGGTCAGGGCCATTAACTGGTGTATCCGGTCCAGAAACACACTATCGCTCTCGTCCTCACTTGCTAACTGGCTCGTAATGACAATAACGGCCTGTACACCGGTATCATAGATGCGTTTGACAAAATCGGCCTGTTGTTCGATGGACCCGCCAAACGTTCCCGTAGCCACAACCGGCACCCGACCACCCGCCCGGTTCACCACCTGTCTGGTAATGGACAGTCGTTCCGAATCGGTCAGTTCGTACATCTCGCTGGACAGACAGTTGGCAAACAAACCAGCCGCCCCCGACGCTAAGTAATAATCGGTCAGGTGAGCCAGACCCGGCGAGTCGATGGCACCCGATTCGAGAAAGGGCGTGAGCATAACGGGAATAAACCCACGGGGCAATGAACCGGATGATTGATTGGGGAGAGCCATAGTAGAGGACAGAAATTGATCGCGGAGAAAATTTAGTTCGTGAGACTACGTTGCGGTGGGGTGGTCGGTACCGGCTTTCCGTTACCCGTGCGCAGTTTCGTGAGCAGCAGGCCCGTCAGAAAAATAGTGAGTGTACCGACTACTATCGTCATGTTCTGGTTGAGTGGGTTGCGCAGGTAGCCATACTCATTGGGTAACTGCCCCGAAAACGTCAGCCAGACAATGACCAGCACCCCGATAACCGTAGCCGTGAAGGCTTCGGCGTTGCGGGTGGAGCGGGAAATAATGCCCAGCAGAAACAGCCCCAGCATACCCCCGGCAAAAATACCGGACAGCAGCCACCAGATGTCGAGTACGCTTTTAACCCCAATCATGGCGATGCCGGTAAGCATTCCGAAAACACCAAACAGGGTGGTTGCGATGTACAAAAGCCGCAGCGAGTTTTTGGCCGATAGGTTGGGGTTGATGTACCGCTGGTAAATATCCACCGAGAAAACGGTGGCCGACGCGTTCATGCCGGAACTAATGGTGCTCATAGCCGCCGACATAATGGCCGCTACAATAAGACCCAGCAAACCCGCCGGTACTTTGTTAACCATAAAGTGGGGCATTACTTTGTCGCCAATATCGGCCGCGCTGAGTGTACCGGCCAACTGACGGATAGCCGCCTGACTCCCGGCTGGCAACCGTTCGGTGGCGACCTGCAACCGGACAGCATCCATCAAATCGGGGTTGGTCTGGTAATAAGCGTACAGGGCCGAGCCGATGAAAAAGAACAGCAGCGAGATGGGAACGTAGAGATAGACGCACAACCAGACCGACCGGGCGGCTTCTTTGATGGAAGTAGTCGTGTGGTACCGCTGCACATAGTTCTGGTCCATGCCGAAGTTGTTTAGATTCATAAAAAATCCATACAGCAGCACGACCCAGAACGTAGGCTGGGTAAAGTCAGGGGCGAAACTTCCGAGGCTGAATTTGTTATCGGTCGCACCAATATCCACAATATGACTCAGTCCGCCGGGCATCCCCCGCACCACCAGCCACAGAATGATTACGGCCCCCGACGTTTTCACGACGCCCTGCACCACTTCTGTCCAGATGACGGCTTCCATGCCGCCCAGCACCGTATAAATAATGATGCAACTGCCCACCACCAGCATGATAGTCGCCATCGGGTAGCCCGTCAGAGCCTGTAAACTGAGGGCAATGCCGAAGAAAATGGACCCCATGCGGGCCAGTTGGGTGAGTAGAAAGCAAACCACGGCGTAGGTTCTTGCCCAGGGACCAAAGCGGTGTTCCAGGTGGGTATAGGCCGATACTTCGCCCGTGTGGCGATAGAAAGGGACAAAAAAACGAGTGGCTACCCAGGCCGCTAACGGCATAGACAGGCTAAACACGAAGGAGTTCCAGTTAGACCCGAAGGCTTTGCCCGGTACGCCCAGAAACGTGTTACTACTCAGGAACGTAGCATAGAGCGACATGCCAATGGCCCAGCCCGGAATCTTGCCCGATGCCGTGGTAAACTGGTCGGCAGTCCCGGTTTTTCGGGAGAAATAAACCCCAACGGCAATCATACCGGCCAGATAGGCCAGTATAACCGACAGGTCAAGCATGGGTAATGTTCTCATGGCTATGGGCTATCACTGACCAGGGTTGCAGGATAAATTATCTGATTGTCAAAAGTGTCCACTACCTAACGTATGATGTCAACCGATAAAGAAGTACCTCAGTAGTACATACAGTTATGACTATTGAGGTACTTTATTTAACTTTATTGACAAATTTAGCTAGTATTCGGCGGGTCTTCTTCTCAGCACTTATCGCATTAGTGTACTAAATTATCATGTTGAACTAATTTTTCATGAAGGCCCATTTTCACAAAGTTCCCGCCGATACCTCGGCAGCATTTCTTGCCCGGCACGATATCAAACCCAATTTTGGCACAATCTGGCATTACCATCCCGAACTGGAACTGCATTACGTGATACAGGGGGAAGGAGTCCGGTTCATTGGCGACAATGTGAGCAATTTTTCGGCCGGGGAAGTGTTGTTACTGGGCGAAAATTTACCGCACACCTGGCAGTGCAACAAAGAATATTTCCACGAAAGCCCTGATTTACAGGTAGAAGCAATTGTGATTCAGTTTCGCCCCGATTGCCTGGGCACTAATTTCCTAACGCTGACGGAAGCGTACCCGATTCGCAGGCTGTATGAAAAGGCCAGACGTGGCATAGTCGTTAGGGGAAAAACAAACCAGCAAATTACCGAACTCATGCAGCGCGCTGTAAAAGGCACCCCACTACAACGCGTGATTATGCTGCTATCTATTTTAGACCTGTTAGCTGAATCGGATGAGGTTGAGCTTATTACGTCCCCGTATGGTTTTTATAAATCGAACGAACTGGAAACAATTCGCCTGAACGCGGTGTGTAGCTATACATTATCCAATTACGAAAAGAATATTGCCCTGGAAGAGGTTTCGGCCATTGCCAACCTGAGTGTGACCTCGTTCTGCCGGTATTTCAAGCTGATGACGCATAAAACATTCCACGATTTTTTGACCGAGATTCGGATTAGCCACGCCTGTCGGGCGTTGATCGACAATCAGCTTAGCATCGAGATGGTTTGTTTCGAGAGTGGCTTCAACAACCTCTCCAATTTCTACCGTCAGTTCAAACGCACAAAGGGGGTAACACCACTTGCGTATAAACAGACGTATCTGCAACGGGTATTGGCTACCCAACGGTGAGTTTGTGTCTATCATCTTTCTAAGGCCGGTTGCGCTGGTATCAGTCGGCAGTTTTGTATAACAATTTCATTGTATGATGGGTTGTTTAATGATTGCCCGCTCCAGAACACAACCTCGCTCAACAGACTAACGCTATAACGGCAATTCCAACAATCTGCATGATGAACGGAGACGAAAAACCCCAGCTAACAGAAGACGAAAAGAAACTGTTCGAAGATCTGATGCCGGAAGACCTCAATGAGATTCTGGATATGGGCGTCGACAGGCGGCATTTTCTAAAATTGATAACGCTGGCAGGGGGTGGCATACTGGCGGCTCAGTCAGCGGTGGCCGAACAGGTTTTTACCCGCCCCTCCAGCATCCCGATGGGGAATGCGCCACTGACTACCATTGAAAACGGAGTCGATGTATCGTTCCGGGTCAATGGCGCGGCCCGGAAGATGACGGTCGATTCCCGAATGACCCTGCTGGATACCCTGCGCGAACGGCTCGAACTGACCGGCTCTAAAAAGGGGTGCGACCACGGTCAGTGCGGGGCCTGTACCGTTATTGTGGATGGGCAACGGGTGCTGTCCTGCCTGACGCTGGCCGCCAGTTGTGAGGGCCGGTCCGTTAAAACCATCGAAGGCGTAGCCCAGGGCAATGACCTGCATCCGATACAGGCCGCTTTTTTGAAACACGACGGGTTCCAGTGTGGCTTCTGTACGCCCGGCCAGATCTGCTCGGCAATGGCGCTGGTGGACGAAGCAAAACGGGGAGACGCCAGCTACGTAACCGAAAACGTTCGCCGAAAAACCGGCCCGGTTCAACTCTCCAACGAAGAGATCCGGGAGCGGATGTCGGGGAACATATGCCGTTGTGGTGCCTATCCAAACATTGTGGCGGCCATTCAGGAAGTACACAGCGGCAAACCCGTGGAACAGACCTGGCGCTTCGCCGACTAACGCTTTAGAAGCTATTCGAGTTAAGCGCTTTGGCCTAAAAGCGCGTCTTTTGGCCATGTTCTGCGTTACTTTTTTCATCCGTAGCTACGGCTACGAACTCAAAAAGTGCCTTGACCACAACCAAAATTCACTGCTTTCAGTCTCAAATCGCTAACATAAACAGCTTCTTACCCAGCACCCTATGAGACCATTTAAATATACGTCCGCAACCGATGTTTCGTCGGCCGTAAAAGGGCTGTCGGGTAACCCACATGCCAAATTTCTGGCGGGTGGCACCAATTTACTCGACCTGATGAAGGAAGATGTAGAGCGGCCCGATGAACTCATTGACATCAACCGACTGCCGCTTACCGAGATCAAAGCTATTGCAGCCGGAACCAGCCAGGGAGGCCTTTCCATTGGCGGCCTGGGTAAGAACACCGATGCAGCCAACCACCCGCTGGTTCGTCAGCACTATCCGTTACTGACCCAGGCCATTCTGGCCGGTGCATCCGGTCAGATACGGAACATGGCAACCAACGGCGGCAATCTGCTGCAACGAACCCGCTGCCCCTATTTCTACGAGGTGTCGATGCCCTGCAATAAGCGGGAGCCGGGTACGGGCTGTAGCGCCATGCAGGGAATAAACCGGCTGCACGCCATCTTCGGCTGGTCCGAGAAGTGCGTGGCGGTTTACCCCTCCGATATGGCGGTTGCGCTGGCCGCGCTGGATGCCGTCGTGAACGTCAGGAATGACAGCGGACAGGAACGGACCATTCCGTTCGCCGATTTTCACCGCCTACCCGGCGATTCGCCCGAAAAAGAGACCAACCTGAACCCGGGCGAACTGGTTACTGCCATTGAGTTACCCAAAAACAGGTTTGCCGACCACTCCTATTACCTGAAAGTCCGCGACCGTGCTTCGTATGCGTTTGCGCTGATTTCGGTAGCGGCTGCGCTGGAACTGGACGGGAACAAGATCAGCAAGGCCCGCATCGCGATGGGTGGCGTGGCGCACAAGCCCTGGCGCGTACTAAAAGCGGAGCAACTGCTCGTTGGGAAAGAAGCAACCGAAGCAAACTTCAGGTTGGCAGCAACGGCCGGGATGGCTGATGCCCGACCACTGGAACACAACAAATTCAAAGTGGAACTGGGCAATCGGAGTATTGTCCTGGCGCTGCAACAAGCCCTGAAGGGCAGCAAATCCTGATTTAATTAGCCAATGTCATGCGCGAAACAGATAAAGTAGTCGGTACACCCGTCAGTCGTATCGACGGTATTTTAAAGGTGACGGGCAAAGCAGACTATTCGGTAGACCATCCGATCAAGAATGTAGCCTACGCCGTTTTGTTCAAGAGTACCATTGCCGCCGGAACGATAACGAACATTGACTCGGCAGCGGCCGAAAAATCGCCGGGCGTTCTGGCCGTTATCACGCATAAAAATGTGCCCAAACTGAACGTAAAAGGCGGCATTCGGGGGGGAGCTATGCTGCAAAGCCCCGAAATCGAGTTTTATGGCCAAAATATCGGTATCGTCGTTGCGGACACGTTCGAGCAGGCCCGCCATGCCGCGCACCTCATACACGTTGATTACGACAAAAAAACGCCGAAGGCTGATTTCGACAAACTGGCCAGCGAGGCCATGCCGCCGAAAGACAATCACGACGAGAAATGGGGCGACGCCAAAGCAGCCCTTCGCACGGCCGATTATACCGTTGAAGAAACCTATTCTACGCCGATTGAGCACCACCACCCTATGGAGCCCCACGCAGCCATCGCCGAATGGACTGGCAACCAGGTGACGTTGTACAGCAGTGCCCAAATTGTGAACGGCGCGCAGCACGCAGCGGCCGCTACGCTGAACCTCACTCCGGAGAACGTACGAATCGTTTCACCCTACATTGGGGGCGGGTTCGGCTCCAAAGGCGGTCAGTGGGCCAATCTGGTGCTCACGGCCGTAGCGGCCAAAGTGGCCAACCGCCCGGTAAAACTGGCGCTGGCCCGTAATCAGATGGTCAACTCGGTCGGGTTGCGGCAGCGAAATTTCCAGAAGGTAAGTCTCGCTGCCACGAAAGAGGGAAAGCTAACCGCGCTGGCGCATGAAATTACGACCCACTGCGCCATACATACTGAATTTGTGGAACCTTGCGGGGATTGTTCCAAAATCATGTACGACACGCCCAACGCCCTCATTACGTACCGGGTAGTACCCATGAACGTCATCCTGCCGACCTACACCCGTGGACCGGGAAAATCGACGGGTAGCTTCGCCCTGGAGTCGGCGGTGGATGAGCTGGCGTACAAACTAAAGATGGACCCCATCGAATTCCGCATCAAAAATGAACCGGTCAAAGACCCGTCGAATGGCAAACCGTGGTCGTCGCGGAAAGCGGTGGAGTGTATGCAGGCAGGGGCCAAAGCCTTCGGTTGGGACAAGCGCAAACAGGAGCCACGCCAAAATCAGGACGGTAACTACCTGATTGGCTACGGCGTGGCCTGTGGTACTTATCCGGCGCACCAACGGCCAAGTTCAGCCATTGTGAAGCTAAACCGGGAAGGCAGTACCGTTACTGCCATTATCGAACTGGCCGCTGCCGATCTGGGAACGGGCACCTACACCATACTGGCCCAAACGGCAGCCGACGCACTGGACCTGCCCATCAAAAACGTAAACGTCCATATTGGCGATTCGGATCTGCCACCAGCCGCCGGTTCGGTGGGTTCCGTAGGTGCAACCAGTTATGCCAACGTGGTAAACGATGCCTGTATCAAAATTACGGACGAGTTGATTGCCAAGTCGGGGAAAGAGTATTACGCCCGGCCAACCGCTTCGCAGTTAATGGTATCGGAAAAGATAAGCACGCACCAAACCAGAATAGATTCCAACCCACTGGAGAGCGCGGAAAAGTACTCAGCCCATAGTTTCAACGCTAATTTTGCCGAAGTACGGGTCAACAGGTTAACCGGGATGGTTCGGGTTTCCCGTTTCCTGGCCGTGACGGGAGCGGGTAAAATCCTGAATCCCAAAACGGCCCGGTCGCAGATTATTGGCGGCAACATATGGGGCATCGGTATGGCTCTAACCGAAGAATCGGTGCTCGACCCACGCTGGGGTAATTTCGTGACCCGGTCGCTGGCCGATTACCACGTGCCGTCCAATCTGGATATTGGCGAAATGGAAGCCATTTTCATTCGCGAAGAAGATACCCTCTCCAACAGGATGGGGATAAAAGGCATCGGGGAAGTGGGTATCGTGGGGGTTGCAGCCGCCGTTGCCAATGCCGTATTCAACGCAACCGGCAAGCGCGTCCGGGAGCTACCCATCACACCCGACAAGCTGCTGTGAAACTTATGATGATATCCGGAAAGGCCCAATGGCTCTGAATCCGTTTCAGACCCGAAGAGTAGCACTTTTTCATTGGAAGGAGCTACGTTGGCGGGTGTTCTTCGGCATATTCATTCAGCACTTTTCGGCGACGTAGAAAGCTCCTTACGCCTACCAGTAAAATAAAAATACCTACCGGAATGAACAGGATAAAAATCACGCGTAGGGACGGAGAATCCAGGTATTCTGCGAATCCCGTACCACTGACAATCAACCCCAGGGCCGTTCGGACGTAGGCTAGCAGTGTACGCTCGTTGGCCAGGCGGGTTCGGTCGGCCGCTAACTGTTCCGTTAGTGTTAGTGGGTTTAGGGCAGGTTTGTTGGTTTGGCTCATTCTTATTAAACATAGTTTACGCTTTTCCCGGTACATAATGCTCCACATAGGCCGATTCACCAAACAAGGCTGGCAGATTCATCGGCTCATTTTTAGGATACGCCACCAGAATGGCATTTATAAAATCTGACGGGCGGTACCCCTGCCCGGATAAATCCGGTAAGTAATCTTTACTTTCGGGACACGTTTGAGTAACTTAACCCTCCTAAACCAACAATGACCATGAAAACTCTTTTGACTCTAGCAACCTTTTGCGGTATGGCATCGGTCGGTGTGGCCCAGACGCCAACCGTTCCATCCCCCGCTATACAAATCAAAACCGCTTTACTGGCCGCTCCGGCCGATAAGCGCGACGGGGCGATGGTGTACGGCTACTCCCCTAAAAATGAATTTATTGTGCTACGCAAAGGAACCAATGAACTGGTTTGTCTGGCCGATGACCCGACGCAAAAAGGCCTGAGCGTATCCTGCTATCACAAAGACCTGGAACCCTTTATGGAACGGGGTCGCATATTGAAAAAAGAAGGCAAAAAAGCTCCGGAAATACTAGCCATGCGCGAGCAGGAAGTGAAGGATAAAAAGCTGATGATGCCCGAGCATCCATCAAGCCTGTTCTCCTATTCGGCTAAAGATGAGCAGTACGACGCTGCCACCGGCGATGTAAAAGATGGCTACCTGCGCTACGTGGTGTACATTCCCTACGCCACCGCCGAAAGCACCGGCCTGCCCCTGAAGCCCGAAGCACCGGGCATGCCCTGGATCATGGACCCCGGCACGCACCGGGCACACATCATGATTAATCCCCCCGTGTCTACAACAGCCACGAAGTGACAGGTAATCAAAACAGATACGTAATACAACTTAGAAAAAGACAGACGCAAGAGAAGAGACATAAGACAATCGCTGATACCATCTTATGCCTTTTCTCTTGCTTCCTTGCCCGTCTGAATCAGTATAAGCTACGCATTCGTTTTGGGTTCTGCCCCGCGGAACGCATCTTTTTTATCGACAGTTGGTAGCTTTACCGGCTTGCCTTCCCGCGCCGACTGATAGATGGCTTCCATTATCTTCTGATCCTGCAACCCTTCTTCGCCGGGCGTATACGGTATGGTGTTTCCCATAATGGATTCCGAGAAGTGATCAATTTCGGCCGCAAACTGGTCTTTGGCCGCTAGTTTATGCTTGGTGAGCCTGTTTTCCTTTCCCTCTGCCTGACTGGTCTGCAATTGTAGCCCTTCGTACGGGAAAGCAGGGTCCATCTCAATCCAGCCAGTCTCGGCCAATACTTTATAACTCCGCTCCTCGTGGTGGCCGTAGCCGGTGGCGCAACTGGTTTGTACACCACTCGGAAATTTCATGAGCCAGTTTACCTGCTCTTCCACTTCGCGAAAACGCGGATCGTCCGGTGTGCTATGAATGAAACCCATTACTTCGGTTGGTTCTTCAGCCAGCAAATACCGGATGGTATTGAGGCAATAAAGACCCACATCGGGTAATGCCCCTCCCCCGGCCAGCTTTTTGTTGAAGCGCCAGTGCGACGGGTTATCAGAGTTTTGCCCATTATTGGCCATAATGCTTTTCACCTTGCCGAACTCCCCTTTCTGAACCATATCCCGCACTAGTTTGTGGTGCGGTTCATACTGAATACGATACGCAACCATCAGCTTTCGATTGGCTTTTTTACAGGCATCGATCATTGCCTGACACTCTGCTACGGAGTTGGCCATTGGTTTTTCGCAGAGGATATGTTTCCCCGCCTGCGCCCCCCGAACCGTATACTCGGCGTGCATGCCATTGGGCAATACGATGTAGATAGCATCCACTTCCGGATTGTCCCGTAGTTTATCGTAGTCTTCGTAGCTATAGCAACTTCCGCTTTTGATGCCGTACTGCGTGGCTACTTTCTTCATTTTTCCGGGACTGCCACTCACCAGGGCAACCACTTTTGATTTTTCACAGGTACCGAAGGCGGGTAGTAGCTGATTGAGCGTCAGGTGGCCCAGCCCCACAAGGGCGTACCCCACCCGTTTCCCATCGGGCAGTGGCGTAGGTGGTGGCGGGTCCTGCTGCTCGGTGGTGGCTTTTATTTGCTCCAGCTTAATAGGCTTAGTGGTATCGGCAGGCACTTCGGCGGGTGGCGAGGTAGCTGCCAGTTTAGGCACAGAACCGCTGGAGACTCCACTAGAAACAGAGTTGACGGTATTCGCTCCTGTTTTGTCCCCACAGGCAACAAGTACACTGCCAATGACACCGGTAGCCAGTCCTAACCCGGCCGTTCGCAGGAATTGCTGCCGGGATAAATCAACGGGTTTTGACTGCTTCAACAGGGGTTGTATTAAAGAAAAAATCGGTTTCATACAGTAGCTATTTACTGTATGAAACCGATTCTCAAAACAGGTTGTTTGCCGAATTCCTATTTCATCGGCGAATAATCCGTAGGCTTCATGTAGATCGACTCTACTTTGGTCGTGAGCGACCCGCCACCCATTTTCTCCGATTCCTCTTTAGCCGCTATCCACTTGGGGTCTTTCCGGAACTCCTCAAAATGCTGCTTTCCTTCGGCTTCGCTGGGGTGCGCCAGAATATACACCAGTTTAGGTGGCGTAGCCGCGTCTTTTTCTTCCGTAACAAAGTAGCCAACATTCGTCATGCCATGCTTGCTGAATAGTTTAATGGTATGATCCCGAAAGCGCGACAGCAGGTTCGGCAGTTTGTCAGGCGTGGGCGTGTACGTACGCAACTCGAATATGCGTTCGGGCGATTTCCGGGCAACTTTAACTTTGGGCGATATGTCAGATTCGGTCATAAAAATCTGATCAACATGATCCACCAGTTTGCCATTGGCTTCGGTTTTGGCTACCACGGCTTTCCATTCCGGATCGCTGCCAAATGCTTTCCAGGAGGCATCACGAGCGGCCCGGTCGGGATAGGCCAGAATATAGATCAATTCTTTATTGGTCGTGTCGGTTGGCGTCCAGTAGCCAATGTTTTCCATACCATGTTTCTCAAAAATCTTTGTGGTGTATTGCCGGAAACGGTCCACTATTTCGGCATATTTACCGGGAGTCGGATGGTAAATTCGCACTTCATAGAGTTTTGATCCGGGCTTGGCAGGACTGGAACTGGGTTTGTCGGGTTGCATAGACGCCGGTAAGGCGAACGTGCTGATGCTCAGAAACAGGCTACCCATTAATACTAAATACAGTTTGGCGATCATGTTGTCGATTGACTAAAAATAATAAGTTAGTACGGTTATAAGGGTAAAGGAACGATTTTCTAACCTTATCTTACCAGGGTAGTGATAAGAGAAGCAAAAATAAATTTCGGCACTGAACGTAAATTACTCTATTTAACGATGAATAGTTTGCACTCAGCCCGAAGCAACGCGTATTATCTTGCCAGTTCGACCCAAATCCTTATTTTTGTTGGTTGCCCATCATTTTAACTCAACTTCTATAACGTATGCTTAGCCGCGTTGCCAATTCTGTTTACTGGATGCACCGATACATTGAACGGGCCGAAAATTATGCCCGTTTTATGAGTGTAAACTTCAATCTGGCCCTCGATCTTCCTCCTAATGTAGATCAGCAATGGGAACCACTCCTCATCGCTACGGCGGATAATGACCTGTTTAAGAAATATTATCAGCAGCCAACGCGGGAGAATGTTGTTCAGTTTATGACGTTTGATAAGCGGAATCCCAATTCCATTCTCATGTGCCTGAGTAACGCCCGCGAAAATGCCCGTACCATTCGTGAGGTTATCTCGAAAGAGATGTGGGAACACCTCAATCAGTTTTATATGATCGTGCGCGATACCCACCCCGGGCAACAATGGGAGTTGGGGCAAATGCAGCATTTTCTGACAGAGATCAGAAACAGTACGCAGTTGTTCTACGGCATTATTGATGCCACCATTACCCGCAATGAGGCCTGGCACTTTGGGCGGCTGGGCCGGTTTATGGAGCGGGCCGATAAGACATCCCGCTTTCTGGATGTTAAGTACTTCACGCTGTTGCCTGAAATAGAACTGGTTGGCTCTACCATCGACCTGATGATCTGGTCGGCCGTGCTCAAGTCGGTGAGTGCGTACAACATGCACCGGCAGCAGTATCGCTCGCTAACCCCATCGAGTATTATTGAATTCCTGATTCTGGACCGAATGTTTCCCCGGGCAGTAGGACACTGCATCCGGCAGGCAGAGCTGTCGCTCTACGAAATTTCGGGTAATAATATCACCAATGGCTTTGGCAATTCGGCAGAACGGTTAATCTCCAAACTCCGCACCGACATTGAGTTTACCGAAACTACCGATATCTTCAGAGCGGGTTTACACCAGTACCTGGATAATTTGCAGACACGCATCAACGAAATTGGTGCTGCCATCTTCCAAACCTATTTTGACCTGAAGCCGATAGAAGTGTAGTGGGCGAATGGTTGAATGATAGAGTGACTGAATGATAGAATGGAAGGTCCGCCACCTCAATGAATAGTAGATTACCTGAGTCAGCCCATTCTATCATTCTATCATTGGAATATGGGTAAAGACAACGCCAGGTAAGCCATACCCGCACTATGCCGGAATCGGTTGTTGTCGGCCACAACGTCGCGATTAGCTACGGAGGTTTCGGTAATAAGCCATTGATAACCAAGCTTTATGCCAACACGCTGGGTAAGGCGAATACGGGCATATACCTGGGTAGAGAGGGTTCCCCTATTATTGTCGCCAAGCAGGCGCGCGTTAAGATTACTGGGTGAAGATTTCTGCAAAGCGTTTGCCCCCTGAAACGGAACCAGTAGCGAATCGGCCCCGGAGGCTGACTGGATAGCAAACTGGCCCGTTGATGACTGATACTGCCCTATACGTGATTTACCGAAGGTAAACCCCAGCAGATCGGCACTGGCACCCAAATCCACTCGCCCCAGATTAACTTTTACCCGAACACCAATACTGAGCGAGGTCATGGATACGTGATCATAATGAACCGTGTCTATATTGGCCGGTATAAGGGGTAAACCAATAGAACCTAACCCCGATTTGCCCCGCGTCAGGCGGGCGGGTGCCGTGTAGTAATCAAGATTATCCCCGTAAAAGGCGCCCAGCCGCAAATTCCAGCCGAACGAAAACAGCTTTTGTTCGCCAACATTGAGCAGTTGATAATAGGAAATCGACGGGTTATAGTGACCGGCGGAATAAGCCATTCCTACATCATAACCGCTGCTAAGGCGGGCCGCTACCGGCGACTGGGCAATACTGGCAAAGGAAATGAGCAGTAAGAAGGCAACGAGGATTTTCTTCATGCAGGCAAAACAGGCATTTAAGGCGGGTAAAGATAGGTTTATTACCGATTGATTCGAAAAGAAAGAACGGGCTTCACTCCGCGACCAACAGGCATTCTATTGTATGGAACCAGCTCCTCCTGTACGACAAAGCAGATTGCTCTCCCCAGGCTGTACTGTATTCCGTACGGCTGAGGAAGCAACCTGCTTAAAATCACCAGTGCGTTATGGGGAGATTTGTTAACTCTCCATTTTCAACACCACAGCCCCCAATGGCGGCACATTCAGCTGGATAGACTGTGGCCGTCCGTGCCACGTTTCATTTTCGCTCGTGATGGGTGTCGTGTTGCTGATACCGCTACCAAAGAATTCCGTAGCATCGCTATTGAATAGTTCTTTGTACGAACCCGCCGACGGTACCCCAATCCGATAATTGGTACGGGGCACGGGGGTCATGTTCAATACAATAAGCAGGGTATCGGCGGGGTTGGTACTTTTACGGATGTACGTCACCACGGTATTCTCACGGTCGGTGGTGTCAATCCATTCAAAACCATCGGGCGAGAAGTTAAGGGCATACAAAGCCGGTTCTGTCCGGTACAGGTTGTTTAGTGCTTTCACGCAGGCAGCCATGCCTTTGTGAGGGCCAAACTCCAGCAGATGCCAATCGAGACTGTCATCAAATTTCCACTCCGATGTTTGCCCAAACTCGCCACCCATAAACAGGAGCTTTGTGCCGGAGTGCGTAAACATGTAGGAGAACAATAACCGAAGATTAGCAAATTGCTGCCATTCATCGCCGGGCATCTTTCCTACCAGCGACTTTTTGCCGTATACCACCTCATCGTGCGAAAGGGGCAGCATGAAGTTTTCGGTAAAGGCATAAACAGTACTGAACGTCAGCTCGTCCTGATGAAATTTACGAAAAGCCGGATCGCGCTCGAAATACCGGAGCGTATCGTTCATCCAGCCCATCATCCACTTCATACCAAAACCCAGACCACCCGTGTACACCGGACGTGATACGCCGGGGAATGCGGTTGATTCTTCGGCAATGGTCTGCACATCCGGGAATTCTACATAGATAGCCTCGTTAATTTCTTTGATGAGCGATATGACTTCCAGATTCTCACGGCCACCAAATATATTTGGCTCCCACTCCCCGGCATTACGTGAATAATCCAGGTAAAGCATGGAGGCTACTGCATCCACCCGTAAACCATCGGCATGGCAGCGGTCCAGCCAGAACATGGCATTGCTCAACAGAAACGAACGTACTTCGGGTCTTTCGTAATTGAATACGTAGCTTTTCCAGTCGGGGTGGTAGCCTTTCCGCCTATCCGGGTGTTCGTACAGGTGCGACCCATCGAACTCGTACAGGCCATGTGCATCGCCGGGAAAGTGCGAAGGAACCCAGTCCAGCAATACGCCAATACCCGCCTGGTGCAGCCGCTCAATAAGCATCATGAACTCCTGCGGTGTACCAAACCGGCTGCTGGGCGCAAAGTACCCCGTAATCTGATACCCCCACGATGGGGCATACGGGTACTGCATCACCGGCATAAATTCTACGTGCGTAAAGCCCATATCCTTTACGTAGGGCACCATCGCATCGGCAATTTCGCCATAGGTCAGCTCCCGTTCGGGATTGCCGGGATCACGTCGCCAGGAAGACATATGCACCTCATACACCGACATTGGGGCATTCAGCGCATTGTTGGTGTGGCGGTTAGCCATCCATTCCTGATCATTCCACTCATAGTAGGTATTCCAGACGAGCGAAGCTGTTTTGGGCGGTACCTCCCACCAATGGGCGTAGGGGTCCCCTTTTTCCAGTTCACGGCCACCTTCGTGAACGATAAAATACTTGTAGGACTCGCCCTGATCAACGTGCGGGATAAACATCTCCCAGATACCCGACGAATCCCACCGGACGTTCAAAGGATTGCTGCCTTTATCCCAGCCATTGAAATTACCAATGACTGACACGTACCGGGCCGAGGGTGCCCATACAGCAAAATAAGTACCCTTAACGCCATTGTGTTCAATGACGTGTGAGCCAAACTTTTCGTAGAGACGACGGTGTTTTCCGGCCCGGAATAAGTGAATATCGAAATCCGTAAATCGGGAGTAATGGCCAGAATCAGGATTGCTTTCGACTGCTGCCGGAAGCGTTTCCTGCGTAGCCTTACTTTGGGGGGACTTAGAGGGGGCCGCCTTTACTGGCTGGTCGGTTTCAGAGTCAGGAGACGATGCCGCCGTGGTTTTGCGTTTTGCCATAGGTTAAATAGAATAGGATTCCGTCGGTCAAAGGTTTGAAAGCCGGAAAGTTAGAAAAAAAGCAGGTTAACAGCGACACTACTTCATTCCAGACATGGTTTGTTTAAATGATCCATAAATAGCCATGAAATAAAGGTTCTCAAGGCGAGAAATAAGTTCGACCGCATAAGCTAACTATCCTGCCCTGCGGTTGGTTGAAGCAGGTTCGTCTGCAGCATAGGAATATCATTCGTTGCGCTGCCATCGCTCAGGCGGATTTTTTCTATCTCCCGGATTACATTGAGAATACCTTTTAGCGGAATTTTTACCCACGATGGTCGGTAGCTAATTTCGTAGCCTAACTCATACACCGCTTTTTCGAGCAGGTAGATCAGCAGCAGAAAGTTAATTTCTGTGTTGTTCTTGAACAGCGGATGAGGTGCGCCAAAAACATCCAAGTAAGCATCCAGGAAGGTATTTCGGATCAGCGAAAACCACCGGTCCGATACGCGCTCCAGGTGTTTTGCATCCAGCCCTTCCGTTTCGGACGAGTTGAATAGTTTGGACGAAACGGCGTAATGATAGGACCGGATCATACCCGCCACATCTTTCAGCGGTGAGTGTTTGATTTTGCGCTCCGTAATGGTGCTTTCAGGTTCTCCCTCAAAATCAATCATCACAAAATCGTTACTCGTAGCCAGTACCTGACCGAGGTGGTAATCGCCGTGAATCCGGATACGGAGCGATTCGAGCGGCCGGGTACGGAAATCGGCAATGAAGTTTTCAATCATTTCCTTTGCTTCCATAAACACCCACGCCAGCCGCTGCGCCTGCGGATCGAGTTTTGTGTAGTTATCAACCAGCAGCGCGTACCGTTTTTCGAGCAAATCCTCAATCCGTTTGATAATGAAGGCCCGGTACTCGTCGGTGAAGGGTTCCGGTGCAAAGGCCGCATTGGATGGTTCGCCATCCCGGATCGGTTTATAGAGCGCGCAGTGCATTTCGCCCGTTCTCCGACCCAGTAATTCTACTTTATCGAACACGTCTTCCCGAATGGAGAACATTCGATTGGGCACACCGTATAGAAAATCATTGAGGTAATCTCCGGTTTGCATCCAGGAGTCTTTATCATTCGGCACCATACGCTGCACCATGCCCAGGGTTATATCGGCACTACCGCTCTGCTGCCAGATAACGCTACCCCCGAAAGCCGGGATATGGGAAAAGTTGCTTTTATCGGTCAGGAAAGCAACCATGTCCACTTCCGGGTTCGTTTCCTGAAATAGTTTCCGGTAGAGTTTCAGAAAGTATTTTTCCCCGTAGGTCATCGCCGAGTTACTCGAATCGACCGGCAGCACCCGTGAAGGCAAATCCCCATCACCCTCCTCAAGGCCCTTACCCCTCTTAAAGACGATCTCTCCACTAGCCTGGGGAAGGATAGTGTTCGTGTAGATATTCGTAAACAGTGCCCGACGAAAGCGTTCGTCATAGATAGCGTCGATCAGAAGCCCCGTTCGACCCGCCAGCGTGACTTCGCCAATGCGGCCTTTCTCCGGTATATCGGCGAGTTTTTCTGCCGATGGATCAGGAATGAATGATAAAGGAAGGAGATAATTTTCGGGTACCCCATCGGCATAGCTGGCTTCCAGAATGGCCAGATAGGCCACATCACTACCGCTCAATTGCAGCGTGTGTACCGTTTGTATGGAAAACCCCGTCTGCTGACGGGCCTTTCCCGCAAACCAGCGACAGGTATTTACATAAGGCGGCAAAATAGTCTGGGTAAGCATTGACCAGAATGACCTATCCAGCGCACTTTCAGACCATGCCGTTTTAAAGGTTATGGGTTGAGTCTCGTTCATAAGCAGATGCGGGGGTTACTTTAATCAAGTCGTTTTAGCCCCGTATTGTTTTCAGAAAGGGAGTTAAAATCCAATATTTGTACTTTGGTAATCAGGTATTCATACACTCACTTTTGGTATTCTATTGTTTCCACCTGACTTTCCAAATAAGGGCTTCAGTTCGCTATGAAGCTGATCTTCTATGTACTGGACTAGATCCTTATTTTCTATCTCGAAATAGCAAAACGTAAAGACTAATTCTGAATCGCTAATCCATCTGCTTAGTTGTAATGAATACGTTTTATTGTCTTTATGTCCACAGTGTTGCCTGAAGCGGCTACCCAGTTTTGTAGTGGTACAACTGCCTATATAAACGTAGTTGCTGTTGGTATTTTTGTTGTCCCGTGCAAACTTGAAGTCACCAGTTATCTGCCTGTTCCTGAATTGCTCCAACAGTTCTTCATGCTTATCGACCTCAATCCAGTAAATATGGCTTCCCTTCTTTGGTAGTTTAGAAGCCTTTTGCTCAACTAAGTCCTTATTTTTAATCTCTACGGCAGTCATCGCACAACAATCAACCGAAGCAGGCATTTCTGTAGCCCGTATGGATTCGGTTGTTGCTTCAAGCTGCTGAAGCAACCGCGCTTTTACTCCTCTTAAATCGATCATCCTGTTTTTGTAGTTGCTATTGGTATATGGATAAAAAAGTAGTGTCGGGTTGTATAACCCGACACTACAACAGAAACAGTCAATAACATTTCTTCTATGGGATCATTATAACCCTAACACCTTTTTGTTGAAGGCTTCATCACTTCCCGTACCGGCGAAATCATCGAACGCCCGTTCGGTTACGCGGATGATGTGACTGTCGATGAAGGGAGCACCTTCGGCGGCTCCCTGTTCGGGGTGCTTGAGCGCACATTCCCACTCCAGCACGGCCCACCGGTCGTAGTCGTACTGCGCCAGTTTGCTGAAGATGCCCGAGAAATCGACCTGTCCGTCGCCTAGCGACCGGAACCGCCCGGCCCGCTCTACCCAGCCCTGAAAACCGCCGTACACGCCCTGCTTCCCCGTGGGATTAAATTCGGCATCCTTAACGTGGAAAGCAAAAATGCGGTCGTGGTAAAAATCAATGAACTGTAAGTAATCAAGTTGCTGCAACACAAAGTGGCTGGGGTCGTAGTTGATGCCCACACGCGGGTGGTTATTTACCTGCTCCAGAAACATCTCGAACGTAACGCCATCGTGCAGGTCTTCGCCGGGGTGCAGTTCAAACGCGATATCGACACCCGCATCTTCGTAAGCATTCAGAATGGGCATCCAGCGGCTGGCCAGTTCCTTAAACCCCGTTTCGACCAAACCCGCCGGACGCTGGGGCCACGGATACATGAACGGCCATAACAGCGCTCCCGAAAAAGAAGGACTGGCTTTCAGACCGAGATTTTTACTGGCTTTAGCCGTCATGATCAGTTGATCGGTAGCCCAGGCCTGCTGGTCTTTGGGTTTACCCGCCAGCTCGGCGGGACCGAATCCGTCATACATGGCCATATAAGCCGGGTGCATTGCTACCAACTGGCCTTGCAGGTGCGTAGCCAGTTCGGTAATCTCCACGCCGATTTCCTTCAGCTTTCCTTTGTAGTCATCGCAGTAGGTCTGACTTTCGGCGGCTTGCTTCAGGTCAATCATGCGCGGGTCCCAGGTGGGAATCTGAACCCCTTTATAGCCGAGGTCGGCCATGTATCTGGCAATAGAGCCAAGCGAATTAAACGGGGCTTCATCGCCTAGGAATTGGGCTAGGAATATGCCCGGACCTTTCATTGTTTTCATAAGGATAAAGAGCGAAAGAGCGAAAGAGCACATGAGTGAAAGCCATTCGGCCTTATTCATTCACTGATGTGCTCTTTCGCTCTTTAGATCAGTCGCTCACTGTTTTACGGGATTTAGATAAAATTTTAAGTAATTGATAGCCTTCATTAACCAAGCTGGCAAGGCGGTGTTCAGGAATGAATCCTGTTAAAGTGAGGGTCTCCAGCCAAAAAAGTGATTCGTCCAATTCCTCAACGACAATACTGAGCTTGGCAAAATATTCTTTTTTACTTCGACCACGTCGTACAGCGCGAAAG
The DNA here is from genome assembly GCF_000374085.1 of Spirosoma spitsbergense DSM 19989. GTDB lineage: Bacteria > Bacteroidota > Bacteroidia > Cytophagales > Spirosomataceae > Spirosoma > Spirosoma spitsbergense. Next base: position 24,151 of record NZ_KB893499.1, read on the forward strand.
TTAGCCGCTGTTGATGACGAAGACCGAATAAGTTGATGGCCAAAATGAGCAGCGTCATAATCGCTTGGCAACGTACGACAAACCTTAACGCAACGCAGCATGAATTGCCGTAAACGGCGTTCTATATCCTCTAAGAACTGCCCTTTCGTAAACGTTTCGTAGTTCGTTAAAGGCTCACAAATCTGCCATTCATCTACACAGTCATCGTCCATACGCTCTTTCACTCTGTTACTCAGTCAATCATTCATCATTAAACCTCCACCCACGCCTGCTTCCGGTTGCTTTCCAGAATTTTCTCGCAGATGAGCAGTTCACGGTAGCCATCGGCGAACGTAGGGAAGGTTGGATTTTCGGGTTGTTTACCCGCTGCCACCGCATCGTACACCTCCTTGAATAGTTGCTTCGAGGTATCCGGGAATCCTTCGTTATGACCACCGGGAAACGAGATAACCGAGCGAGCTTCGGGGTGCGCCAGAGACGGGTCGCGCATGAACGACTGGTTGGCCCCATCGCGGTTACCAATCCACATTTCGTTGGGTGCTTCGGAGTTCCAGGCGTAGGTTTTCTTCGAACCGGCAATTTCCAGCTTCATCTGGTTTTTGCGCCCTGCCGCTACCTGCGACACGGTAATGACCCCCCGGTTACCATTGTCGAACTTCAGCAGCACGTTGGCGTGGTCTTCGGTGTTAATGGGCACATCGGCATAGTCTTCCGGCTGAAGCATTTTGCCCGAATACGTTTCAACGGGTTTCAGTGGCTTCTTCCGCACCTTATGGATCGTGTTGAAATCGGCCATGACCGCCACGGTTTTCAGCCCCGTAATGTATTCCAGACTGTCCATCAGATGAGAGCCAATGTCGGCAATAGCCCGCGAGTCGCCCGACTTATCGGGTTCGAGCCGCCAGTTGTAATCGGTATTATAAAACAGCCAGTCCTGTAAGTAGGAACCAATAATGGAGTATACTTCGCCCAGGTCGTCCTGCTCCCGCATCACTTTCATCTGCCGAACGAGTGGGTAATAGCGCAGATTGAAATGGACGGCATTGACCAGTCCGGTTTCTTTTGCCAGTTTCACTAGTTCTTCGGCTTCGTGCAAGTCTTTGGCCAGGGGTTTTTCGCACACAACGTGCTTACCAGCTTCCAGAGCCGCTTTCGACTGCGAATAGTGCAGGAAGTTAGGGGTACAGATATGAACCACTTTGATGTCTTCCATCGCCAGCAGTTCCTCAAACGTACAGGACCGTTCGATGCCCAGCTGGTCGGCTTTCTGCCGGGCCAGTTCGGGCGTTACTTCGCAGAGGGCGAGGACATTCGTATTGGGTAAGCGACGCAGGGCCTCGATGTGCGCAGGACCAATGAATCCGGTGCCAACAACACCGATGTTAATTTTTTGCATGAATTATAAAGAGCGAAAGAGTGAAAGAGTGAAAGAGTGAAAGAGCCGTTTAAAGGGCGAAATTATATCGCGCCAGCCACTCTTTCATTCCGCTTCGGCGGTCCGATTTCACTCTTTCATTCTTTGTTGTCAGTCGCTCACTGTTTTACGGGATTTAGATAAAATTTTAAGTAATTGATAACCTTCGTCAATCAAATCGGCTAGACGGGATTAGGATATAATTTCGATGGCAGCAAGCGTTTCAAGCCAAAATAGAGATTCATCCAGTTCTTCGAGCGTAATACTCTTTTTGACTTCGTCCCCGCCGAACAGCTCTAAAGTTGGTAGCGGCTGATGAGGAGGAGCGAACGAGTTGACGACCGAAGTGCTGAGCATCAAAATCGACCGGTAGCGTACGACAAACTTTCACGCATCGAAGTATGTGCTGTTTTAGCCGACGCTCAATATCATCCAGAAATTGACTCTTCGAGAAGGTGGTGTAGTCTGCCACAGGCTCCCTTAACTGGTCATTCCCTTTGTCTCCGTCGTATTCTATCGCTCTTTCGCTCATCCATTCATTCACTCATTGAATAAACTTCGTCCACTTCGTTTCGGTACTATTCGAGGCAATAACCGTATCGATGAACGCCAGTCCGCGAATACCGTCGGCCACGCCGGGGAAGTCATACAATGGGTCGGGGTCGCGGCCTTCCATGTGCGCTTTGACGGCGTAGGCAAAGTTGCGATACAGGTTGGCAAACGCTTCAAAGAATCCTTCGGGATGACCGGCGGGCATGCGCCAGTGCGCTTTGGCCGACTCCGACAGAGTGCCTACGTTTGGGCGGATAATTCGCTGGCCTTCCTGGGTTTTATATTTAAGCGTATTCGGCTCCATCTGATGCCATTCCAGCCCGCCAAGTTCACCATACACATAAATTTTCAGCGCATTCTCCTCGCCGTTGGCAATCTGACTGGCGTGCAAAACGCCTTTGGCACCGCCCTCAAAGTGCAGCAGCACATTGCCATCGTCATCGAGTTGACGGCCCGGAACAAAGCTGGTCAGGTCGGCGCACAGTTCGGTAATTTTCAGGCCGGTGATGTACTCGGCCAGGTTTTCGGCGTGGGTTCCAATGTCGCCCATGCACCCGGCCGCACCCGATTTGGCCGGGTCGGTCCGCCAGATAGCCTGCTTGTAATTGTTATCCTCTTCTTTCTTCGACAGCCATCCCTGCGGATACTCGACCACTACTTTCCGAAGTTCGCCCAAGATACCGTTCTTGATCATGGCACGGGCTTCTTTCACCATCGGATAGCCGGTGTAGTTGTGGGTCAGCCCAAAGACCAGCCCCGACATTTCCACGATGTCGGCCAGTTCTTTCGCTTCGTCCAGCGTTAGCGTCATGGGTTTATCGCACATCACGTGGAAGCCATTTTCGAGCGCCATTTTGGCAGGAGGAAAGTGCATGTGATTGGGCGTCACGATGGACAGAAAATCCATCCGTTCACCTTCGGGCAGGGATTTCTCCGTCGTAATCATTTCCTCAAAGGAAGTGTAGACGCGGTTTTCGGGTAAATAGAGGGCATGTCCCGTTGCCTTCGATTTGTCGGGCGATGAACTGAAGCAGCCACAGACCAATTCAATTTCGCCGTCGAAACCAGCGGCCCGGCGGTGAACGGCACCAATAAAGGCATCCAGTCCGCCACCCACCATGCCCATTCTTAGTTTTCTATGCATAGGTAGTTAAGTTGAGTGTAAACAGGTAAGAAAAGGGGAACACGGGGGGGAGTTTACTGTAAATCGGTTTACCAATTATAGTTTAAGATTTACCGTTTATGGTGGCACGGAGCGGCCTGAGCCAGTTAGTATGCAGGCAATTGAACCGCTTCACGTAGCCATAAAACCATAGACATTACACCTCAAGCCGTATTCCTGCGCCGGAAAATTAGCAGTTTTCTCTTATTTTTCGGAAATTTTGCACAAAAACAGCTGTTGGGTGGTGAGTTTATCCCGCCTTTCGTCTTTTGCTCGTTGATACACTAATAACCACTAAATCCCCTCTCGCAGAACATGAATCAATCTATTAATCAGTCACGGCTTTTTTTGGCTAGTTGCCTGGCCATTATCACTACGGCCTTTTCCTTTAGTATCAGGGCCGGTATTTTGCCGCAACTAGGCACCGAATTTGGTTTAACTGGGGAGCAGTTAGGCTTCATCAATTCGATGTTCTTTTTTGGCTTCCCTATTTCGATGATCATCGGGGGTCTCGTTTACCACACGGTAGGGCCTAAAATAATTATGCAGGTAGCTGTGGTGGCACACACACTGGGAATTTTACTGACTATTTATGCGGGTGGGTACACAGGTCTGTTATTTTCAACATTCTTCATCGGCTTCGGTAATGGTTGTACCGAAGCAGCCTGTAACCCAATGATTGCCGATATGTATTCCAGCAATAAGCTAAACAAAATGCTGGGCCGGTTTCACATGTGGTTCCCAGGGGGTATTGTTATTGGTAGTTTAATATCCAAATTCATGACGGATGCAGGTTCCTCCTGGCAGACGCAGATTTGGGTACTTATGTTGCCGACCATTGTGTATGCGTTCCTGTTTTTCGGCCAGGCGTTCCCCAGGCCAAAAGTGGAGGGTGTTACGTCATTGGCAAAAAACTTCCAGGCCATGTTAACCCCTCTGTACATCGCACTATTCTGTTGCATGGCCCTGACAGCCATTACTGAATTTGGTCCCAACCAGTGGGTAGCCGTTGTGTTAAGCAGCAGCGGAGCGGATGCCATGCTGGTTTTAGCCCTAACCTTCGGCGTAATGACCATTGGCCGGCTTTTCACCGGTCCGGTTGTAGCACAATTTGGTCAGACGGGCGTTTTGCTTGGGGGTGCGGTTCTTGCCACCATCGGTATTTACATGTTCAGTACCGTTACTGGCCCAATAGCCTATTTGGCCGCCGTTATATTCGGTCTTGGCGTGTGTTTTAACTGGCCAACTATGATCGGCTTTGTTGCCCAGCGAGTTCCATTAAGCGGAGCGTTAGGAATGTCTATCATTGGTGGGGTAGGTATGCTGTCAACGTCTATTTTTCAGCCCTTTATTGGGCGATGGATTGATGAAGACCATGCTGAACAAGCAGCAAAAGGTCTTAGCGGATCAGCACTGGAATTAGCAGCCGGGCAAGCTACTCTGTCTACCATGATGACGTTTCCGATTATCCTGATTTTTGCGTTCACGGCTCTGTGGTTCTGGATGCGCAACAAGAAAGCGGGCCACGTTGACGAAAGCTTAGTGCTGGAACAACCTCAGTTGTAACAGCAGTCGTAATCATGACGGTTGCGACTAGTTAAAAAACTTAACGCCCTGTACCCAACTGGTTACAGGGCGTTTTGCTGCATACGCAATTAAAAATCAATTAATTACGAGCGGCCGATTAAACCCTGTGATACCTTTATTGTCAGTCAGCAGCGAACCCTTCGTAAACCCGCTAACTACTTCATACTGTGGCCCTACTCGATGCGTACACAAAACCCCTGACGGCAGACCAGGTTGCCTACCTGCTCCGACGGGCCACGTTCGGACCAACCGCCGATCAGGTTAAAACATTAACCGGACAAACGGCGGCCCAGATCATTACAAAACTGCTGGCCGACCAGCCCACACCTCCTCCCCCGCTCGATCTGGCAACGGGCAAACCCTTCCACGATCAGCCGTTCGACATGACGAATTCGGGGAAGTTCAATGCGTATCTCAACTATTGGTGGGCCAATCTAATGCTCAATCAGCCCGTATCGCTGCTTGAGAAGGTGACGCTTTTCTGGTCGAATCATTTTGTAACGAACTCCCCGACCGTCAACGATTACCGATTCATGTACCGCTACAACGCCCTGCTTCGGCAGTATGCGCTGGGCAATTTCAAGGCATTCACCGTTGCCATTACGCAGGACCCGGCCATGCTCCGGTTTCTGAACGGGAATCAGAATATAGTGGGTACGGCCAACGAGAATTACGCCCGCGAACTCCAGGAACTCTTTACGATTGGCCGAAACGGAGGATATACCGAAACCGATGTTCGCGAAGCGGCCAAGGTACTAACGGGCTGGACGGATGTCAGCTACCGTAGTGCCACGACCACGCCGGTGGGCAGTACGTTTCGGCTAAACCAGCATGACAAAACCGACAAAACCTTTTCGGCTACCTACCAGAATACAGTTATTAAAGGACGTTCGACGACTACGGCCGGGCTGGATGAATTGAACGATCTGGTCGATATGATTCTGAAAAATAGTGAAACACCCCGCTATATCTGTCGACGACTTTATCGTTGGTTTATCAATTCCGATATCACGCCCACCGTCGAGACCGATTTTATTCAGCCGCTGGCTGAGGTATTCAGAAAAGCTAATTTTGAAATAAAGCCTGTACTAACAGCCCTTTTTCAAAGCCAGCATTTCTACGACGAAGCTATTCGGGGGGGGATGATCAAATCGCCTACCGACCTGGTGATCGGTACGTTCCGTTTCTGGGGGATACAGGCCCCCGATCCGACGCAGAACATAACCGCCTTTTACCAGATTGGCAACTACATTTTAGCCCGTATTACCGAGCAACAACAGCAAATTCTGAATCCCCCTACGGTTTTTGGCTGGACAGCTTATTACCAGACGGGTTACTACCAGCAGTGGATCAATTCGACCACGCTGGGGCTGCGCGGCTTCTTTGGGGATGCCCTGACAACCAACGCCCTGAAGCTGAACGGAAAGGTTGTGGTTGATTCGGTAGTGTATGCCAAAACGCTTTCCGATCCTGCCGATGCCGGTGTATTGGTGACGAATATAACCAGCCAGTTACTGGGAGTTCCACTCGACAAATCGCAACTGGATTTCCTGACCGACACGATTCTGCTTAGCTCCATTCCACGGTATGAATGGACGGGCGAATGGAACGACTATATCCAGGCCCCCAATGATGCTGCAAAAAAACAGGCCGTTCAGATAAAGCTGACGGCCTTCCTGCAATACATTTTCCGCATGGCCGAATATCAGGTAATCTAATTTTCAATGATGGAATGATAGAATGAGTGAATGGTACGTCCGCTATTCACTCATTCTATCACTCAATCATTCTATCATCAAACTTATGAAGCGTCGTAATTTTCTCCACCATGCGGCTTCGTCATTGCTGCTGCCGGTCCTGATTGATGGCTACGGAGCCAAAGCCTTTGCCCGCCCTTCGTCATTCATTCAGTCGCTTGTCGATCTGGCCGACCAGTCGGACCGGGTTTTGGTCATCATCCAGTTGCAGGGTGGCAACGATGGCCTGAATATGGTTATTCCGCTCGACCAGATGAGCGTCTATACCGACCCGAAATTCCGGGGAAACATCGCTATTCCCGAAGCCAAAGCCCTTCGGCTGAAAAACTATTCCCAAACGGGGCTGCACCCGGCCATGACCGGCATGCAACAACTGTTCAACAACGGCAAACTTAGTATTGTGCAGGGCGTTTCGTACCCAACGCCCAATTTTTCGCACTTCCGGGCCAGCGATATCTGGATGACGGCTGTCGACTCTTCCCAAACCACTTCCTCAGGCTGGGCAGGGCGTTACCTCGACAAACGTTTTCCGGGTTATCCCGATAGTTATCCAACCACCCAGATGCCCGATCCACCGGCCATTCAGATTGGGTACGTAACCGCTACGTCGCTGCTTGGCCCCACCAATTCAATGGCGATCGTACTCCAGGATCCAGACACCTTTGCCCGGCTGGTGGGGGATAAGCCGAGTACCCCGTCTACTAATCTGACGGGGTATGCCGGGCAGCAGATCGAGTACATACGGCAGCAGCAGGCCAGTTCGGTCAGCTACGCCGGTCAGATCAAAACGGCGGCTGGCAAGAGCAAAAACCTGGCTACCTACCCGACCGCCAATACCCTCGGCGACCAGCTTAAAATTATTGCAAGGCTCATTGCGGGGGGGATGCAGACGAAAGTATATTACGTCACGATGGGCGGTTTTGATACCCATGCCGCTCAGGTAGTAGGTACCGATACCACTACAGGAACACACGCCAGTCTACTTAAGACGCTTTCAGATGCGGTACTGGCTTTCCAGAATGACCTGGCCCAGTTGAAAATAGAGGACAGGGTTGTAGGAATGACCTTCTCGGAATTTGGCCGACGGGCCATCTCGAATGGTAGTTTTGGCACCGACCATGGTACCTCGGCCCCCATGTTTGTGTTTGGTTCGGCCATCAAGTCGCCCATGGTGGGTAAAAATCCAAACCTGAGCGATCTGGATAACAACAACCTGAAAATGCAGACCGATTTCCGACAGGTGTATGCCGCCATCCTGACCGACTGGTTCGGGACCGACACGGCTACCGAATCGACAACGCTGTTCAGGGACTTTCCGGTGGCCACCGTGTTTCGGGCACCGCAAACCGTTACCGCCGTTGCTCCCACAGCCACAGAGGCCCGTCTGTACCCAAACCCCGCATCGACGGTGGCCGTGCTGGAATCGGATTGGCTGGCTCCGGGCATACGATCGGTGCAGGTAATTAACCCGCTGGGACAATCCATGTCGGTCGATACGTCGCGGCCAACGGCGACTTCGGTGCAGATGAACGTCGGCCATTTACCCACCGGCAACTACATGCTGCGCGTTGAAACGGCCCAGGGACTGTTAACAAAGCGGCTGGTGGTAGCCCGGTAAAAGAAGGCTTAGAATCGGCGGATAAATACCCGGGCGGTGTCATCTTCGCCATTCGTAGTTCCGTTGCCCGGCGTAGAGTCGGGGTCGGCGGGGTCGGCCCGGTTTATCTGAGCCGCATTCACTACGTCTTTTGTGCCAACAACCCGCGCCCTGAAAACGACTGCACCACTCTCGCCGGGGTTCAGGTTTGTAAGGCCAATGGATAATTGATTTCCGTTGACCTGCCAGCCAGCTGCGTCTACCAGTTCCAGTTCGGGAGGCAGGCTGTCAACGACAGTAACTGCCGTTGCCTGAGCACCACCGGCATTACGCACAGTCAGCGTAAAGCTAACGACCTCATTCAGCCGGGCAGCCAGACTGCTGGACACCATTTCCAGACTCAAATCGGCCTGATCAGTTCTACCAACAGAAGCGGGTGGGCTATTGCTGATAACGGGTGGCAGGGGACGCTGATTGGGGTTAGGCGATACAAAAACCGCCGTATCATTGGTTGGTCGTGTCCGCAATTCAAATACAGCCATGTCATCTTCCCCATCTGCCGTACCGCTGCCCGGCGTAGAATCGGGGTCGGGACGGGGCGACTGAATCACCTGTGCGGCATTAACATAATAACCGGGTTGCTGCACCGTTGCCACATAAGTTAAACTAACGGCCTGCCCTGCCGTTAATGATGTGAACGTAGCTGATACCACGCCGGGTGTACTACTAACCGCCGAACTCCCGGAAACGAAGGCCATGTTTTTGGGTAATCGATTTTCTGCCACGACCTGCGTAACTGTAGCTGGACCCGTGTTTCTCAGCGTCAGTGTTACCACAAATGGACTACCCACAACGGGTACTCTGGTCGATGCAGCCATAGCCAGTTGTAGATCAGCCGACTCAACAACGGGGGCTAGGGCTACATCAGCCGTTTGCACCCGCAGAGCAGCACAAGGTGGTGACTCAGACGTACTAGTGGCAGCCCGCAACCGGTAATAGAGAACAGCAGCCCGGAGTGTCAGCGTGGTATCGGTAAAGCTGGTAGCCTGTCCGCTGGTACGGCCAATCGTAACGAACGGGCCGTTCGGGTTATCAGCCCGTTCAATTTCGTAGGTATCCTGGAGCGTCGGTGGCGCATTCCAGGACAAGGACACGTTGTTTCCGGCCAGTAGGTCGGCACTTCTCAGGGAGATAACCGGCAGCGCGTTGCCAATCGGGACATCGGCAAACGAAAAAGCACGCATCCCCCGACTATTCGTCAGATGAACACCATTATAGAATGTTGTGTGTGAGTCCTCAAAAAACGGCGGCAGATAGGTTAGGGAAGTAGCCGAAACGGGAAACGTTAGGGCCAGGGTAACTCTTTTTTGATTGGCCGACCCATTATTTACCAGATTAGCCTGTCCATCCAGGTAGATAAAGTCCTTCATCCGGCGCCGGTACGCTTCTCCGGTGTTCAGATCGTTAAGGGTCGAATCGGCGGGCCAGACCATCTGCATCCGGTCGTCAAAAACCAGCGTAACGGTGTCCTTCCGGCTGTTATAGTATACCTTTTGAATGTTCGGCGAATTGATCTGCACCGTATCCGTTGACTGATAGAGGTCGCGGGCAAGTTGGCGGAACAACTCATTAGCCGTTTGCAGGTAGCCGTTTGGGGTATAGTGAATCCCCTCAAATCCGGATGTACCAACGGTGGCAATGGTTTCCAGATTAGGGTAGATTTTTTTTGTCCGTCGCTGAAAATCACGAATGCGACCTGCGTTTGGATTACGATCGGGCAGGAAGTTGAGTTGGCTCAGGTAGATACGCGGTTTGAACGGATAGTCCTGTTGCCAGTTTTTATACAGCTTATCGAATTGCTGGCGGTAATAGTCAGCGGTTTTAAAGGCTCCCCCGGCTTCCGTTTCCCCCTGTCGCCAGATGATAGCCCGTAAGGACGAAAGTGCCTTTGTCTGCTGCTGACGATATAACAGCTGTCCATAAGCGGTTGTCAGATCAGTTGGATTTTGGGGGTTACGGTAATTCAGAAAATCGATCCCTTCCCCACCAACTGCCCCGTTTATGATGCAGGTCGGAATGCCAAACTGTTTCAGAATCAATTCCTGCAAGTGCCAGCCAATCAGGCCCGACCCGCCGTAGGGTTGTTTGGCTGGATACCAGGCTACATTACCCTGGGCAGGATCGGTTCCGGGTACGAAAGCAAAGTTCCGAAGGTAGGTATCATCGAACGAATAGTCCGGCGAGAAAGCAACGGCATTCGACTGACCATAGAGTTGAATAAAATCACCGCAAACAAGGCGGGTACGTTCTGCTACCAACAGGGAATCGCGCCCCGTGTGGGTGTACACACGAACGGCGTACTGGGCCTTTTCGGCCCTGATCTGGAAAATACTGCTGAAAGAACCAGGTCGGCTAACCTCCAGCTTTATACTGGACCGGGACAGTAGTTTGCCTTCGCGCCATAATTCCACCGACAACGATTCAGGCCCTGGTGTGGTGGCTATACCACTAATAACAACAGTAGCCTTACCGGTGCTGTCACGCGCAAAAAGCTGATAGTTAGCTGGAAGCTGATCAAACGTTATACCCGACTGACAATAGGCTATCTGTACAGAAATCAATAAACTTAATAATACGGGTAAAAATTTTACCGTCATAGAACAGTATGGTTAGGTAAAATAGATTTGTATGCACGTACCTACCAGTAGGTACGTGCATACATGCCAAAATAGTTTCTTTTACCTACACTAAATAGATTTGACTGCATCCCATAGCAAATACCCGTTCAGGCCAATAATCAATACCGTCACCACCCATGAGAGCACTTTCACCCAAACCGGGTTGACGAACCGCCCCATTTTTAGTTTGTCGCCGGTGAACTGGACCAGCGGCACAACGGCAAAACTGAGCTGTAACGATAGAATTACCTGACTCAACACCAGCAGTTCGGATGCCCCTTTTTCGCCGTACAGAATAGCGACTACGAGGGCAGGAACGATGGCTACCAGGCGGGTGATGAGCCGACGCATCCAGGGTTTGATCCGTAGCTTCAGAAAGCCCTCCATCACAATCTGTCCCGCCATAGTACCGGTCAGCGTGGAGTTCTGGCCCGAAGCCAGCAGGGCTACGGCAAACATTATCCCGGCAAATTTAACCCCCAGAATAGGGTCGAGCAACCGATGCGCATCGGTAATGTCGGCCACCTGCTGGTTGCCCGAAAAATGAAACGCAGCCGCCGACAAAATCAGGATGGCGGCATTGATGAAGAAAGCCAGAAATAACGAAACGGTAGAATCTATGGTAGCAAACTTGATAGCCGACCGCCGACCGGCATCATCGCGGCTGTAATCCCGGGTTTGCACGATACTGGAGTGCAGATATAAATTATGCGGCATAACGGTAGCGCCCAGGATACCAATAGCCAGATAGAGCATACCCGGATCGGTCACTACTTCGGTACGGGGTATCAAACCACTCAGAATACCCGCCATATCGGGCCTGGATACCAGCATTTCATAGCCAAAGCAACCTACAATCAAAAAGATCAGACTGGCCACAACCCGTTCCAGCAGGTGAACGCCCCTGCCCTGCAAAAACAACAGGAGCAACACGTCCAGCGCCGTAATAAGGATTCCTACCGTGAGGGGCAGGCCAAACAGCAGGTTGAGCGCAATGGCCGACCCGATAACCTCGGCCAGATCGCAGGCGGCAATGGCAATTTCGGCCAGTATCCACAGAATGAAAGAAACCGGTTTGCTAAAATGGTCGCGGCAGGCCTGAGCCAGATCACGCCCGGAAGCAATACCCAGTTTGAGTGCCAGATGCTGGAGCAACATGGCAAACAGATTGGAAATAAGCACGACCGACAGCAGCCGATACCCATAACGCGCTCCACCCGCAATGCCGGTGGCCCAGTTGCCCGGGTCCATGTACCCAACGGCAACCATCAGGCCAGGGCCGATGTAAGCCCGTAATGTCTGGAAAAATCCCTTCCCGACAGGCACACGAACGGACGCATATCCCTGAGGAGTTTCATTATCTTTTGTGGTCTGTTTCCAGTTTTTTACCGGTGTATTAGCTGCCTCCATTTCAATCAGGTATATGAAATCGTTCCTGTATTCGGTTGTAGATACTACTAACGATCAAAACAAATGCAACAAATATAAGGATTATTGAAATAAAAATTTAGGCAAGCCTAAATTTTTAGAAAGTTTAACATAAAAACTACCTTTGTGAGCAAACTGTTTTTCGTTCTTTTGCCGTTTTGATTCAATAGCCCTTTCATGCAGTCATTCACCGAAGAAAATTATTTAAAAACCATCTATAATCTGGCCAGCAAACAGCAGGGAGAGGTGAGTACGAATGCGCTCGCGGAGATGACGGCAACCAAGGCGGCTTCGGTAACCGACATGCTTCGGAAACTGGCCGATAAACAGCTTATCCACTACAAAAAATACCAGGGCGTGCGGCTCACCGAAGAAGGCGAGCGTCTGGCACTTCAGATCATTCGTCGACATCGGCTGTGGGAAGTTTTTCTGGTACAAAAGCTGGGTTTCGGCTGGGATGAAGTCCACGAAATGGCGGAAGAACTGGAGCACATCCGATCCGAAGAACTGGTTGTCCGACTCGATACGTTTTTAGGTCACCCTCAGTTTGACCCGCACGGCGACCCCATTCCTACGCCAACGGGGCAAATGCCGGAAATGGGCTACCGCAAGCTATCGGACGCAGTAGCCGGAGAGGCCGTTTGCCTGAGGGCCGTTATGGAACATTCGACTGAATTTTTGCAGCACCTCAACCACTCCGGGTTAACGCTGGGATCCATCGTGACGGTTAGTGAAATCAACGCCTTCGATAAGTCGGTACTGGTACAGATCGGAAATGACCGTACCGTATTCGTCAGTCACGAAGTCGCCAAAAATTTATTGGTCAGCTGAACCCCGTCGGTCAGGGAGGGAGCCGGTCTGTGACTGACGCGCAAACACTAACCTACAGAGCAACCAATCGACTGATTAACTAACCAACTTACGTTATGAAACTCCTGGACTGGTACATACTCAAACGTTTCCTGCAAACGTACATCTTCGTGGTACTGGTTATCGTGCTGGTGGTGGTAATGATCGACTACACCGAAAAGGTGGATAATTTTCATAAGACCCACGCCCCCGGCAACGAGATATTCTGGGACTACTACATGAACTTTGTGCCCTACTGGGCCAACTACATCAGCCCGTTGATGGTGTTCATCGCTACCGTTTTTCTGACCTCGCGCCTGGCGGCCCGAACCGAGATTATTGCTATTCTGAGCAGTGGCGTGAGTTTTGTCAGGTTGCTCTTCCCGTACGTACTGGGCGCAACCGTATTGGCGGTGGCTACCTATTTCATGGTCAACTACATTATCCCGCAGGCCAATAAAGTCAGGATTGCGTTCGAGATTAAGTACATCAACGATTCATACACCTATTCGGGCCGTAATGTGCACCTGAAAATTGCCCCCAACACCTACGCGTATCTGGAAAGTTACAACAACTCAATTAACACGGGTTACAAGTTCACCCTGGAAAAAGTTGATGGTAACCTACTCCAGCAGAAACTCTCTGCCGACCGGATTGAATGGGATGCCAAAAAGAAAAAGTGGGCCATTATAGACTATAAAATTCGTGCCATTGACGGAATAAAGGAAACCCTCACCCCCGGCACGCGGATGGACACGACGCTGAACCTGAAACCCGATGATTTCAACTCAGATTTTAACCTGTACGAAACCCTCACCCGCCCCGAACTCAACAAACGCATAAACCTGCTGCAAAGCCGGGGTGCAGACGGGGTAGAAACGTATCTGCTGGAAAAATACAGTCGGGATACCCGGCCCTTTGCCATTATCATCCTCACCGTGATGGGGGTCATCATGTCGGCCCGCAAGAGCCGCCGGGGGGTGGGCTGGCAGGTGGCGCTGGGGTTTATTCTGGCGTTTACCTACCTGTTGTTTTTCATGCTGGCCAAAGGCATTGCCGAATCAGGTAATCTCAACCCCATTGTGGCGGTCTGGCTGCCAAACGCTATTTTTGCAGGAATTGGGGTGTTGCTTTATAATACAATACCGAGATAACAATTGTGAATGAGTGATTGTACGAATGAGCGAATAGTTGCCATTCGGAGGTATTCACTCATTCACTCATTCACTCATTCGCCATTGAAGAATCCCTCTCTCTCCGACTACCTCCAGCTCCATTTCATTGTGCTGATCTGGGGGTTTACGGCCATTTTGGGTAAACTCCTGATGCCGCTCGATGCCTCGGCAGTCGTTTTATTCCGAACGCTGCTGGCCGTGCTGGGTATGGGTGCCCTACTAGTGGCACGTCGGCAAAACCTGCGGGTAGCTCGGCAGGACTACGGGCGATTGCTGGCAACGGGTGGATTAATTGGCCTGCACTGGGTACTATTTTTCCTGGCTGCCCGACTGGCCAACGTGTCGGTATGCCTGGCAGGTATGGCTACCAGTTCGCTGTGGGCGAGTGTGCTGGAACCCCTCGTCCTGCGCCGACGGACGCGTCCCGTCGAAGTGGTGCTGGGGTTGGTCGTGATAGCAGGCCTGTACCTGATTTTCCGGTTCGAGTTCGATAAAGTAGTGGGTCTGTCCGTAGCGGTAATCTCGGCTATGCTATCCTCCCTGTTTACCATTATCAACAGTCGGTTTACCCAACGGTACGACGCGCTGGTTATCTCTTTTTACGAAATGGCGGGCGCATCGGTGGGGGCTTTTCTGTTGTGGATAGCCGTTCGCGCGGCCGACTCTGCTCAGGGTAGCTCGGCAGTACAGTATGTGCCCGGCAGCCTAGAGCAGTGGGGGTGGCTTTTGGTGCTGTCGCTGGTGTGTACCGTGTATGCCTATACCGTTGGTGTAGGGCTTTTGCGTAAGTTTTCGCCGTACATGGCAATCTTAACCGTAAATTTGGAGCCTGTATATGGCATTCTGCTCGCCGTACTCATTTTTGGTAACTCCGAGCGCATGACGGCGGGGTTCTATATGGGTACCATCGTGATACTGATGGCCGTGCTGGCGTACCCGATGCTGAACCATCGGCTAAATCGTCCCGTGACCACGGAGTCTGCCGAAGTCATAAAAGGAAACAACTAACCGGGCTGGGTGCGCTTTTGACGTGCTTAAGGCAAGTAGCTGTCGAATACCCGACTATATGGGTGCCTGATAACCGTTTACACCGGGCCACCAGGCCGGGTGCTACACTATGAAAGAATCGTTTACCGGGCGGATTGCCAATGCTACCGCTGTTTTTTTGTTCTTGCTGGCCTGCATTCCGCTGCTTTGCCTGTCGCTTTACAACCATCCGTCGGCCGCCGACGACTACTGTTTTGCGGATACAGCCGTTCGCTACGGGTTCTGGGCGGCCCAGAACTATTATTACACTGGATGGACGGGCCGCTACTTCTCCAATATGCTCGTTCATGCTAACCCGCTTGTGTGGGGCTGGTATGATGGGTTCAGGCTAATTCCGGTGCTGGCGGTCACGGCCCTGGTATCGGCGCTGTTTACACTGATCAGTGAACTACTTCGGGGCGAGTCGTTGAAAACCCGCCTGCTAACAACCGGTATCCTCTTCTTTCTGATTGTGCTGGCGCTGCAAAGTGTTGTCGAAGCGTTTTTCTGGACGGCTGCCATTGCTACCTATACGGTACCAACGGTGCTGACTATTTACCTGCTCGCAGTTATGCTGCGCTGGTACCGAAAGCCGGCTGGCCCCGATAAATGGCTGACGGTGGTGTGGGCCGGATTTCTTGTCTTTGCTAGCATTGGCTCGGGAGAAACCAACCTGATTCTGTTGCTCTTGCTTCTGCTGGCGATTGCGGGGTACCGCCTGTTATTTCAGCGCACTATCGATCCTTTTCTGGTGTTTCTGGTCGTTGTAGCACTGGCCTCATCGTGGTTGTTGTTCAGGGCACCGGGCAATGCCATCCGCATGGGTGGAAATGCCCATAGTGGTGAGCTCGTGAAGTCGATGGGTTCGTCGTTTGGCTGGCTGGCCAAGTCGGTGGGGGGGTGGCTCGTTAAAACGCCCATTCTACCGCTGTCGCTGCTTTACTGGCCTATGGCCCGGCGTATCACCCAACCTGGTGCGCCCAACGCCCACCTGTTTGCGCTACCCGCGCCACTACTCACCATCGTGTATGTAGGGTTGCTGGCCGCTACGATCTTCCCCTCCTACTACGGAATCGGATTACCTCCCTTCGCCCGGACGATGAACGTTTTGTTCGTGTTCTTCACCCTGGGTTGGTTTTTTGTGCTCACCGTATGGGCGGGCCGCAACCGATCTACCGGCACAGACTCCGGGGCACCGGCATTTTCGGCTAACCGAAACAGACCGGCGACAACACTACTGCTGGTAATTACGGCCCTGTGGCTGGCGGGCAGTATCGCTTACAGCACGTCGCTCAAACAACTCTATACCGACTTGCTGGGTGGTGGGGCTACGGTCTACAACCGGGAGATGAACGAACGCCACCGGTTGCTTCAGCTACCGGGCGACACGCTACGGCTGGCACCCATCAGCGTTTACCCGCCCAGCCTGTTCGTCGAAGACCTTAAGCCTGAGCGTACTCATTGGTGGAATCGCTGCCAGTCGGGCTATTACAACCACAAAGTAATCATTCTCGACTCTACAGTTACCAGGACGGCAACCTCTTCGGCAACTGTATCCTCGGTAGGATTTCCCGCTAAACGTTAATTCCGAATGTCGTCAGTCTGCATGATTATCCCGTGTTACAACGAAGCAAACCGACTTCCGGCCGATGCGTTTATTGCGTATCTGAACCGGGTTCCATCGGTGCAGCTGTGTTTCGTGAACGACGGGAGCCGCGACGATACCCAGGCTGTGCTGGAGCGTTTACAGCGGCAGTATCCCAGTCAGATTGAGGTGCTGACCCTGGCCAGTAACCAGGGTAAAGCCGGGGCTGTGCGGGCCGGAATGCTGCACTGTTCCGACCAGGTGTTCGATTACCTCGGCTATCTGGACGCCGATCTGGCTACGCCCCTCGATGCGATTGGCGATTTACAGATGGTGCTCGACCAGAAACCGATGCTCGACCTGGTCATGGGATCGCGCATTAAATTTCTGGGGGCCGACATCCGGCGGGACCCGTTCCGGCACTACGTGGGTCGCGTCATTGCCACCTTTATCAGTAATATTCTTAAGCTGCCCGTGTACGATACCCAGTGTGGAGCCAAGCTCTTCCGGCGGGGCGTAGTAACCGGGTTGTTCAACGAGCCGTTCATCAGCCCGTGGCTATTCGATGTCGAATTGCTGGCCCGGCTTATCCGGCAGCATGGACGGGCTACCGTTCCGATTCACGCGGCTGAAGTACCGCTCAAGCAGTGGATCGAGCAAAGTGACTCGCGCATTAGCCCTACGTATATGTTCAAGATGTGGTATGAGTTATACCGTATTCATCAAACCTACCGTAAGGCCGGTTGACGAGGCTATTGTTTCGCAACTGATCCAGAACCAGCTGACTGGCTTTAAGGCGAATAGCCTTGCTCAGGAAGCGCAGCCCATAACTGTTTAGAGATTTATGTTGAGTTCCGCTGTTTCGTCTACCAGATACACTCTCCTGAACGGCTTAAGTCGTCTGGCTCCCGTGCTGGTTGCCGTGCCTATCATCTGCTACGTCGTTTTAGTGTTGACCTATGCGGTGAATGTGCCCTGGGTTGACGATATGGATGCATTTTTTAGCTTTATTCTGGGCTACAGCGATGCGACAACGCTGGCCGAAAAGATAGACTGGCTGCTCCGTCCCAACAACGAACACCGGATCCTGACGGCCAAACTCACCACCGTGCTTATGCAGGCACTAACGGGCCAGGTTAACTTCCGCTGGCTTATTTTCGTTGCCTTTGGCTTTCTGTTGGGTACGTTTGCGCTGTTCTACCGGGTGTTCCGGTCCATGAATCTGCCGCTGCTGGCTTTTCTGCCCGTCTGTCTTATTTTCTGGCAACCCCAGTACTACCTCACCAGTTTATGGGCCTTAACGGGTCTGCAGCATGGCGTGGCTGTCTTTCTCATCCTGCTGGCCATCTACCTGTTGTCCGGAGAGGGGCAGTACCGGTTTATGGGTGCGCTGGCGGTACAGATGCTGGCATCGCTCTCCATGAGCAATGGCCTGTTTGGCTGGGTGGCGGGTGCCCTGGTGCTGGTGCTGGCGCAGCACTGGAAACGCCTTACCCTGTGGGTTGGCATCGGTATCGCCACCATCATTTTTTACTTCCACGATTTCCCGAATGCACAGGGGAACGACAGCAGCGTTGCTTTTTTCCTGCAATCGCCCCACATTGTTGTAGCAGCCTTTTTTACCTTCGTTGGGGCGCTGCTCGATTTTGTACCCGTAAATGACATCGTCAGGCGCAGCATTATGCCTACCCTGTTCGGGCTGGTGCTGGTGCCTGCCGTGCTTTGGTTTTTATGGCGTATGAACTGGCCGCTCTGGTCGCGGCAACGGTCGTTCGATATGACCCAGCAGCGCCGTCGGTATTTTTTCACGGGCAGCTACGCCTTCCTGTTCATCAATGCGTTCATTGTCGCTTTTCTACGACCCCGATTTGGTTACGAGGTCATGCTGGTCAGCAACTACATGATCTATCCGGCCCTGCTCACGTCGCTTGTTTACCTGAACGGCCTTAGTGAACTACGCCCGCAGCACAGCCTGAACCGATGGATGCGTATTGGACTGGTGTTGAGCTTTGTTGTCTGGGTCGTATCGTATGGATTACACTGGCCCCAGGTCGCCCAGCGCAGGCACATGCTTCTGACGTTTTCCTACAACCAGAAGCATAATGATATTGGCCTCGGTCCCCAATGGGGGTCCGCCTTCGCCACGATGGTTCGGCGGGTGATGCGGGATGCTGTTGGCCGCAACATGTATCACTACCCTGATGGGTATTTTACGCCGTACGAAGCAGCCCTGAGTCCATCAGCATCGACGCTAGCTAGCATTGACCCCACCCTGGATTTGCGCATGACTGGAGGAGGATATAGTTACATCGTAGAAACGGGCCTTGACGCGTTGCCACAGCCCGTTACGAATGCCGCCGTAGTTGTCCAGTCAGCGCAGCGCACCTACCTGTTCCCCTCAGAATCGGGTTTCCGGCCCAGTGCCTTTTATTTGGGACGGCCCGTCAAAACGATCTGGGCGGAGGTAATCAATCCCGTTTTAGCCCCTGGAACTTACAAGGTGGGTATACTAACACTGCCGGGTTCAATTAAACCCGTTCGTTTCAGTAACCGGCAAATAACGATTCCGTAAGAAACCGGCCTCAAGTGCGACCTAAAAGCCAAAAAAACGTACTTTTGTCCGTTTTCAACCGTTCGTTTTATATCGTTTTGCCAGAACCGCAGATTTCCATTATCGCCCCCCTCTATAATGAAACCGAGTCGTTTCCGCGCTTAGTTGTCCGACTGAATAAGGTGATGGAAACATCATCTCTTTCCATTGAAGTTGTTCTGGTTGACGACGGCAGCCGCGACAGCACCCCCCTGCTTATGCAACAGGTAGCACTTACTGACAGCCGGTATCATTGCGTATTTCTGGCCAGAAACTACGGCCACCAAATTGCCCTTACCGCCGGTATTGCAGCCGCCCGCGCCAGCGAAGCACTCTTTATCATCGACGGCGATTTGCAGGACCCCCCCGAATTGCTCACCGAATTTTATCAAAAATACCAGGAAGGGTATGATGTGGTGTACGCGGTTCGGAAGAAGCGAAAAGAGAACTGGTTTAAGCGTACTGCCTACGCTGCTTTTTATCGGTTCATGCGCGCTATTTCCTACGTCGATATTCCATTAGATAGTGGTGATTTCTCGCTTATCAGCCGCCGTGTGGCCGATGTGCTGAATCAAATGCCCGAAGAGAGCCGGTTTATCCGGGGGATGCGGAGTTGGATTGGATTCAGGCAAACAGGCGTAGAATATGAACGGGATGCCCGCCTGGACGGTGAATCAAAATATTCGTTCAAGATGCTCCAGGGGCTGGCCTACAATGGAATTTTCAATTTTAGTGAATATCCAGTCAAAATTATTACCCGGCTGGGCATGTTTACATTGGGCATAGCAGGCTTGTATTTGATTCAGACGCTCATCAAGCGGTTCATTTATAACGATGTACCACAGGGTTTTACGGCCCTGCTGTTTTTCATTATTCTGTTCAGTGGTATTCAACTGATTGCTCTGGGACTAATTGGGGAATACGTACTGCGAATATTCTTTCAGGCAAAAGGTCGTCCACTTTATGTAATCAGAGAAGTCATTCAGCAGCAGCAACGTCAATCGCTACAGGGGCAGAATAGCCCGAAATCATCTGAGAATGCTGTTTAACTCGCTTCAGTTTTTACTGTTCTTTATCGTCGTTACCCTGAGTTACTTTAGCCTGAAGTGGCGGGGGCGATGGATTTTGCTGTTGGTAGCCAGTTGCTACTTCTACATGGTTCTTAAGCCGGAATACATCGTTATTCTCTTTCTGACCATCATTATTGACTACATAGCCGGTATCTGGATTGAAAAATCAACCGGAAAAACCCGCCGGTGGCTGCTGATTCTGTCTCTGATTTCCAACATCGGTATTCTGGCTTTTTTCAAATACCTGGGCTTCTTTACCGAAAATGTAACGTGGTTATTTGAACAGATTGGTATGCCCACCGTTGCCGACCAGGTATTTAGTCTGGGAAACCGGCTGTTCATCAAGGTATTGCACCTGTTCGGCGAAAGTGGCATTTCTTCCTTCAAAGACAACAAGAGCATTTTGCCCGTCGGCCTGTCCTTCCACACGTTTCAGGCCATGAGTTATACCATCGAGGTGTACCGGGGCAACCAAAAAGCCGAGCGACACTTTGGTATCTACGCCCTCTACGTCATGTTCTACCCACAGCTGGTAGCGGGCCCTATCGAACGACCACAAAATGTACTCTGGCAGTTTCACTCCTACTTTAAATACGATAAAGAGAATGTAAAGGCGGGCCTGATGCAGATGGCGTTTGGCCTGTTCAAAAAGCTTGTTATTGCCGACCGCCTGTCCATGCTCGTGGACTATGCGTATGGCGACCCGTCGCAGCAAAACGGCATGACACTGCTGGCAGCCACATTTTTCTACACGTTCCAGATTTACTGCGATTTTTCGGGCTACTCCGACGTAGCCATTGGAGCGGCACGGGTGATGGGCTTCACGCTCATGGAAAACTTCCGGACACCCTATATTGCCCAGTCCGTATCGGAATTCTGGCGACGCTGGCACATTTCGCTCTCCACCTGGTTTCGGGATTATCTGTACATACCACTGGGTGGCAACCGGAAAGGGCCTTTTCGGCAGTACCTGAATATGCTCATCGTTTTTCTGGCCAGTGGTTTATGGCACGGACCCAACTGGACGTACGTTATTTGGGGTGGCCTGAACGGCCTCTATCAGGTTATGGCCGTTCTGCGCGATAAACTGCTGGTACGACTGGGTTTTTCGGTTACACCGGCACTACGCCCTGTTTCGGCTTCATCCGGCAACGTGCATCCGGGAGCCGAATTTCCGGATCGGGGTCCCGTTTCGGCCCAACCCGGCAGCCCTCCTCATCCGGCCACCTACAGCCCCGTTTCGACACAGGCCAGGCCCGGAAACCCCCGCCTGGCAGTGAACCCAAAATCGACCCTACTCGTGATAGGGAACACACTCTTTACGTTTGTGCTGATTATGCTGACGTGGGTATTTTTCCGCGCGCACAGCCTGAGTGATGCGCTGTTGATTCTAGGAAGAATTGGCACATTCTCGTTCAGGGATACCCTCGCCAGCCCCATGAATTCGGTCGAAATGGGATTCTGCCTTTTCCTGATTGCCTTCCTGATGCTGAAAGAATATTTCTACCTCACCATCCCTACCCGAAGTACGGCTCGCTTTGTGGTGCTGTTTGGTCTAATCACCTTCCTGACGTACCTGTTCGGGGTTTTCTCGGCCAATCAGTTCATCTATTTTCAGTTCTGATGTGGTATATTTGACTTAACCAATCTCCAGACACATGGCGACTCTCACTGCTCCCGCTCCGTCGGCACCTGTCAGCAAATCGGACCATATCTCGTTTCGGGTGCCTCAAATCCAGACGCTGGATGATTTTTATGTCTTTTGTCAGGAAAACCCCACCTATAAGTTCGAGCGTAGCGCCGACGGAACCATTGATGTTATGCCCAATACAGGAGGAAAAACCGGAATGCGTAATTCCGAACTGAATGCTGATGTCATTATTTGGAATCGTCAGACAAAATCAGGCATAGTTTTCGATTCGTCGACTGCATTTTTCTTACCCGATGGCAGTACCCGTTCACCAGACGTGGCCTGGATTAGCCGGGAACGATGGGATGCTCTGACGGATGGGGAGCAGGAGAAGTTTCCGCCCGTTTGCCCCGATTTCATCATTGAATTAGTATCCCCCAGCGATTCGCTGAACAGTGCCAAAAAGAAAATGCAGGAAGTCTGGATGGCAAACGGTTGCCGCTTAGCCTGGCTCATTGACCCCAAAACCGAGACTACCCATATATTCCGGGCTAACGGGGAAATCCAAATCGTTCCGTTCAATACGACGCTGTCCGGTGAAGAAGTGCTGGCTGGATTTGAACTGACTCTGTAACTATCCTCACTTCTTTTCCACAAACGCCATTGCTACGCCATTCATGCAATACCGTAAGCCGGTAGGGTCGGGCCCGTCGTTGAACACGTGCCCCAGGTGGGCATCACACACCGAACAGCGCACTTCTGTTCGCCCGCCATCCGGTTCGGTATAGACAGCGTTGGGTACGATGGGCGCGTAGAAACTGGGCCAGCCCGTATAGGACTCAAACTTGGTTTCGGAGGAGAAAAGGGGATTCCGGCAACTCACGCAGGTATATACTCCCCGTCGATGTTCGTGCGTCAGGTCACTGCTGTTTGGCCATTCGGTGCCGTTACGCCGGGCAATGTTATACTGCGAGCCCGTCAGGAGCGCTTTCCACTCCGCATCCGTTTTCTCAACCCGCCGATTGCCGGGCGACGTAGCCCCCGCCGGCCGACGATGCGGGGGGCGCGGCTTCGCTATGTAGGTGCCGTAGAGCCATAGCCCTCCACCCAGGAGGGTAGCCAATACTATAAATACCAGGGTTGGTTTCATGCGTGTACACTGCTTTTTTGTAGTAAAACAACAGAGCGCAGTCTACCGTTCGCCAGCGGTTAGCGGCCAATCGGTACTTTCCGCAGGATGGAATCAATAACCTGCAGGGTGGTAACGCCATCGGCTTCGGCTTCGTAATTGAGCATAATGCGATGATTGAACACATCCGGGGCCAGTTCCTTGATGTCTTCGGGCAACACATAATCGCGCCGGTCGAAGTAGGCCAGGGCTTTGGCCGCCAGATTCAGGTTGATACTGGCGCGGGGCGATACCCCAAACTGGATGTAGCGGGCCTCATCGCGGAAGTTATACTCCATGGGCCGGCGGGTGGCAAAAACGAGCTCTATGATGTATCGTTCCAGGGTTTCTGAAATGGTAATGCCGTTAATTTCATCCCGAATTGCCACCAGTTCTTCCTTCCCTAAAACAGGACGCACTTCATATTCGAAATTCATGTTCGACATACGTCGCATTACAGTCAGTTCATCCTCTTTGCTCAGGTAATCGACAAAAACTTTCATCATGAACCGGTCTACCTGCGCTTCGGGCAGTGGGTAGGTTCCCTCCTGCTCTACCGGGTTTTGGGTGGCCAGTACCAGAAAGGGCCGGTCGAGCATAAACGTTTCCTCGCCAATGGTCACCTGCTTTTCCTGCATGGCTTCGAGCAGGGCAGCCTGTACTTTAGCCGGTGAGCGGTTCACCTCGTCGGCCAGAATCAGGTTAGCAAAAATAGGACCCTGTTTTACTTCGAACTCGGCCGTTTTCTGGTTGAAAATCATCGTTCCAATCAGGTCGGCGGGCAACAGGTCGGGGGTGAACTGAATGCGCTGAAAGTCCAGTTCCAGCACTTTGGCCAGCGTATTGATGGTCAGTGTTTTGGCCAGACCGGGTACCCCTTCGAGCAGGATATGTCCGCCCGTAAACAACCCAATAAGCAGCCGATTGAGCAACCGATCCTGCCCCACCACAACCTGGCTCATCTCGGCAAATACCTCACGGATTTTTGTGTGGTAGGAAAAGGTGGTTGTCGATTGCATTATTCGTTGTCATTTATAGTCATTACTGGTCATTTGGCAGTCATTCATTATCATTTTTGGTCATTGGCTATCCGCCTTGTGGTGGTGCTCATGGAGCTTTACACAAAAAATAGCAACTCAATGACGGTTGGTGAATTCTAATGACAACGAATGACTTTTCAAAACGTCGCCCGGATGCTTCGGTCCTTGCCGTGAATATCTTTATACACCTGAATTTTAGTGAATCCCCGTTCGGCAAATACCTGCCGGGTAGCCTCGCCAAATCGCTCGTTTATCTCAACATAACAGGCACCGTTTCTGGTCAGATGGTTCGTACAGAAATCGGCCACCGCTTTGTAAAAAACCAGCGGGTCATTATCTTCCACAAACAACGCCAGACCAGGTTCGTAGTCAAGTACATTCCGGTCCATATCAAGCGCTTCGGACCGGGTGACGTAGGGTGGATTGCTCACCACACAATCAAACCGGTTGTTGAAATCGGGCGATACGTTCAGGATATCCTGAATGGCGAATGTTACCGCTCCCTTCAAATTGACGGCGTTGTGCCGGGCCAGGTCAAGGGCTTTCGGGGAAACATCCCAGCCCGTCACCACCGACTGAGGCAGGAACCGGGCCAGCGTAATGGCAATACACCCGCTGCCCGTACCAATATCCAGAATGGGCACATCGTCGGTACGGTCGGCAAAATCGTGCATGATGAGCCGGACCAGGTCTTCCGTTTCGGGCCGGGGAATCAGTACGTCGGGTGATACATCGAACTCCAGTCCGCAAAAAATAGTGGTGCCGATCACGTGTTGAATCGGTTCCTGCCGGTTCAGCCGCTCGAGTATCTTAAACCAGTCGGGTTCCGTACGATTTGGTGGCAGGGGCTTATCGGTTAAAATATCCGTTTTCCGCAGACCGAAATAGTGGTCGAGCAGCATAAACGCCATTTCCCGTGCTTCTTCGGGTGAATAGGCAGTAATATTCCGGCTGATTCGTTCGTAAAGAGGTTTGGCTGTAGCCATTTGATTGTGGTCGAGTAATTTTGCGTAAAACTAAAGAAGTTTGTGGTATTCGGTTTTCGGTTTATGGTTTTCAGCAGGCTGGGAAGCCGGAGCGAAACCACTGTAAACCGGAAACTGACTACCGAAAACGACAAACAATGAATCCATTCATGCTCCGTGCCCTCGAACTAGCCACCCTTGGCCGGGGCAGCGTTAGTCCCAATCCCATGGTCGGCTGCGTGATTGTTCACCATCCTGAAGGGCGGGAACCGCGCATCATTGGCGAAGGCTGGCATAAGCAGTACGGCGACTGGCACGCCGAAGTGAATGCCATCCGCTCGGTTCGTCCCCAAGATACGCATCTATTGCCGGAAGCTACCGTTTATGTCACACTTGAACCCTGTTCACACTGGGGAAAAACGCCCCCGTGCGCTGATTTACTCATCGAAAACCGGGTGAAACACGTCATCTGCTGTAATGATGACCCTAATCCACTAGTATCGGGACAGGGTTTTGCCAAACTTCGGGCGGCTGGCATCTCCGTAGAAACGGGTGTTTTAGCCAAAGAAGGTCGGGAGCTGAACGCACGCTTCTTTACGTTCATCGAGCAAAGAAGGCCTTATATCATCCTGAAATGGGCCGAAACGACGGATGGGTACCTGTCCGGCGAAGGCGGGCAACCCATCCAGATCAGTGGCCCGTTGGCGCGCCGTCTGGTTCATAAGTGGCGCAGCGAAGAAGACGCCATTATGGTGGGTACCAACACCGCCCGCATGGACAACCCCCGCCTGAATGTGCGGCTCTGGCCTATCGACAGGGATCCGGTACGTATCGTTTTCGATAGAGACCTCTCGCTTCCCCCCAACCTACATTTATTCGATGGTTCCCAGCCAACTATCGTCTTTCATCGACAACAGAAAGCAGCCCTTCCAGAACGCCCGAATCTTACGTACGTATTCACCGACTCACTCGCGCAATCGTTGACGGAGCTCCATCAGAGCAAAATCCAGTCGGTTCTGGTAGAAGGCGGGACAACGGTACTACAGGCGTTTATGGATACCGGACTTTGGGATGAGATGCGCGTGCTTCGCAGCCCGATGATGCTGGGCAAAAGTCGGACCGCCGTGGTAGCTCCCAGGGTGGAAGGAAGACTAATGAGCCGGGAAATGGTGGGCGAAGATGAACTGAGTATGTACCGATACTAACTAAAGTGGAGAGCTGCTCTGCAGAATGGCTACCATCGTCTGCATGTTGACATCTTCGTCGAAAGTTGCCTGGATAGGTATAACAAATCCCGGAAGTGCAAAACTGTGTATGTTTCCTTCGGAGGCCTTCAGAACCAACTGATAGTTCCCGTTCACCAGATGGTATTGCTCGATGAAGGATTCATCGGTATCGACAATCCAGTACTCTTCAACGCCATGCGCCTGATAATCGTCAAATTTCACCCCCCTGTCGCGCTTGGCAGTACCGTCTGAAAGCACTTCAATCACCAAATCAGGGGCCGGAAATAAGGTCTGTTTCGGGTCGAAATTATCCGCTTTACTACGGTTGAAATAGCAGATATCCGGTTCATAATCATTCCGCGTCAGCGCTGTCATGATTTTTTCGATACCAACGAAGCCCAGTTTGTGTTTACGAACATAGACATTCAGCAATTGGTATAAGAATCCAGTTCCTTCATTGTGCATCTTTTTAACCGGTGAGTGCATGACCAGTTCGCCATTGATAAATTCAACCTTGAATTCATCCGTGACATCCTCGTAGAAAGCCTGTCGGTTTTCCCGTTCTTTATGTAGTGCCGCCTGGATTTTCTGCATAATCAAAAAAGCATCCGGGTACTCTAAAATCGTCTCAACAAGGGTGTGGGGCATTAACGCGTGGTTGTGGCTAGCTAATATACAGCTATATTATCAAACATCCCGTAGCAGGCCTGGTGCCTGCTACGGGATATGGATGGAGGTCAGACAGCATACTAAAACTGGATGTTCATCCGGGCGTAATAATAAGCGCCCTGAAAACCCATCTGGTAATTGTCGTACGCAAACCGACCGGAATCCGTCAGGTCGGGGCGGGTTTTGGTTGGGTAGGTGTTGGTCACGTTATCACCACCCACCGAAATCCGCAGGGCTTTCAATACCTGATAGCCCACACTCAAATCCAGCGTCGCTTTGGCCGACAGGTTGTAATCAGCAAAGGGTGAGGTGATATCGTCCGTTTCGTGGTAGTTGCTGTAGTACTGGACCGCGCCGTAGTAGATAGCCCGCGCCATGGCCGAAAATTTATTCTTCTGATAGACCACAGACCCGATGTATTTCTGTCGGGGGCTTCCGTGCTCAAAGCTCCCCCGCGAGTTGCGGTTCAGGTAAATATCCGACAGGTACTGCGCCCGAATGGTGGGGTCTGTAGGTAGTTGATTATCGGCACCAATGTTCAGGGTTGCCGGATAGACGCGGGTGAAAGCGACCATGTTCCAGTTAGCCGCCAGCGAGTACGTAAGCTGGGCAGTCCCGATACGGGTGCGGTAGTTGGCCACCAGATCGATACCTTTCGTTTCTACATCGGCCGCATTGGTAAAGAACTGCGCAATACCATCGGGGGTAATGATACTTTTCAGGCTACCGCCAATGTCACTACCCGAGAAGCCGCCCGTCTGAATAATCTTATCACGAATTTTGATGTAATACGCATCGGCGGTTACTTCCAGGCCGGGGGCGAGTTGCGAGGTCATCCCGAAACTGATGTTGGTCGAACGCTCCTGTTTCAGCTTCGGAATGCCCAGTGCCTTGGCGGCTGTGCTGCTGTTGGTAAAGTACCCCTGGTCGAACGGTACGCCACCCGGCGTGAAACCCGTAGAGGTCTGGGCGTAAAATAACTCCTGCAAACTGGGTGCCCGGAAACCGGTACTGATGGAACCCCGTACGGCAAATACGCCCGGAATCACCGAATACCGCGTAGCAAATTTCCCCGTCAGTACATTCCCGAAATCGCTGTAGTTTTCGTACCGACCCGCCAGCCCAATCATAAATTTATCCGTGATATCCAGCTCCAGATCGGCGTAGGCGGCCATTACCGACCGGAAAGCACTGGTAGCCTGGTCGGGCGCAAAACCCCGGAAACACTGACAGTTGGGCGAATAGCCTTTAATGTCTACCGTACCACCCCGGTAGGGAATAATCAGGTCTACGTAGGTAGTGCTGGTTGTGCCATCGGCGTTAGTAATGGCTTTCTCCGACTTCACATCTTTGTTGACGCGCTGGGTGTAGTTAAAATTATCTTCGGGAGCGGTGAACGTACCGTACGTGCCTTTCGTGTAGGACTCCGTCTGCCCCGCCACAATCTGGTAATTTTCGACCCGCATTTCGGCGCCGAACGCCACGTTCATACTTTTCAGTACGCCGTTTATTGGCTCGCTATACAGGCGACTCAGCGCAATATTCGTGGTGTTCTGGGTAAAGTTATTATCGCCCAGGCGCATGGTGGTGGGCGTTGCCGGGCCGTAAGAAGCGTTCATGGTATTGACCATGCCATAGGCAAACTTGCTCGAACCAAAGGTGTTGCTGAAGTCGATATCGAAACCGCCCGCCCGACCGCGAATCCCCGTCGTCAGCGATTTATCGGAAACGTTTGAAGTCAACTGGGGCAGAAAACCATTGGGGTACAAATCATTCAGGAAACGGTCCTGCTGACGCGGGAACCGGTAGTAACAGCCGCTCAGCGTATTCCGGTAGTTCAATCCACCAAAGGCGTAAAACTCAGCCCCGTTCGCGCTCAATGGAATACCCATGTTCATAAAGATGGTGCCGTTGTCCACTTTGCTCAGCCCGTTGATCATCTCAAAGCTTTTGGGCGTCAGTCCACGAGCGGCCTGTAAGCCTTTGTCCGTACGAAGCGATGCATCATCGGGCCGGGCCAGGATTTCAGGATTGGTGATAATCTGAACGCCATCAGCCGTTTTACGGGTATTGTTCAGATAGGTATCATCGAACACCACGCCACTGTAGCCGCCTTTGGGCACCCTGCTGGTACTCCCCTGCTTGCTCAGTTCAAACGTCAGGTTGATAAAGCCACCCTTATCGCCCAGGGCAAAACCGTAGTTGCCCATAAACTGCTGCAGGCGACCATCTGTCCCGAACTTGTCGATATCGTTATTCTTCGCCAGCCCGACATTGGCATAGAGGCCCGTGTTATACATGCCCGTAAATACCCCGACGCTCTTTTTCAGCTCCATGTTCACCACCCCCGCAATGGCATCAGAACCGTACTGAGCGGCAGCCCCGTCGCGCAGGATTTCCACTTTCTCGACGGCGGCCAACGGAATAGTCCGCATATCGACCGTAGTGGATGGACCCGAATTATTGGCAACGAGCAGCAGCGAGGATGTATGCCGCCGTTTACCGTTCAGCAGCACCAACGTTTGGTTAGGCGGTTGATTACGCAGTTGTACTGCATCCACGTGCGATGCCAGATCAGCTCCCGGCACTTTCAGCGAGTTGAACGAGGGAGCAATCTGTTTCAGCAACTGCGACAGTTCCGTCTGGGGCATCGTTTGCGACAATTTCGATACCGAAATAACGTCTACCGGTGCAGGCGTGTCGAGTTTGGTACGGCTGCTGTTGCGCGACCCTATAACAACCAGTTCAGCTAGCTGCTTGGTGTCGGAAATCAGGGTAACGTTCAGGATAGACGAACTACCGAGCGCTACTTCCCGCGTGGCATAGCCAATGAACGAAAAAGTCAGGTCGCCACCTTTCTCCGGTACCGTTACTTTGTACTGCCCGTCAGCATCCGTACTGGCTCCCGTGTTGGTTCCTTTCAGCACTACGTTGACGCCTGAAATGGGGGTATTGTCGTCCTGCGCTGTTACGCGCCCTGTAATGATTCGCTGCTGGGCAAGTAGCGGATGTGTAAAGCATAATACCAGGAGAGTAACTCCCGCGTACAGAATACGTACTGATTTTTTCATGAGGTTTCATGGCGTTAGTGAGTTGATTTTTTACGGGTACTGGCACTAAAAAATAGGGCAATAAGCTACCTGTCAGGCATTTTACGGGCCTGTGAAGAATACGCAAAGCATGTGTTGAAACTATGTCGGTAACCGCTTTCGCCGATTCTACTTTTTGGTTACCTGCTTTCTACTTATCCTAACTCCCGACAGAAATCGTGCGCACGATCTGAACGTATTATTCTGTTGTACTTTTTCAAATATCCCAACTATAATAACGCTATCAAACTATAATAAAGAATATTATACCGTATTGTCGAATTAATACAACATAAAAATTTATATATACTATTTATGACAAAAAAAGGGGTAAAAACGATTGTACGCCTACTCCCTGGAAGCCTGAAAGGATTGGCAGGGGGCAGGCGTACAATCGAAAGAGAAGCAGCTTAATGAAGCGGTGAAGTCCATACGCCCTTCGTATGCAGGGACTTATCGAGCCGGACCAGATTAGCGACGTAGCCCGGTCTTATTCGGCCCAGCTGGTCATCCAGACCAATTATTTCCGCCGGAATAAGCGATGCCATCCGCAGGGCATTCCTGAGCGGAATACCGGCCTGCTCAACGGCGATTCGGACGCAGTCAATCAGCGTAATGGCCGAACCCGCCAGATTTCCTTCGTTGTTGACGTACCGACCGGGTCCATTCATATCGGGTTCAAAGTGTACCACGAACTGTTCCAAAGTAAATTCGGGGCGGGGCGGGTTGGCAAACAACGAATCCGAAATCAGAAACAGTCGTTCCCCCAGCAATCGGTAGGCAATACGAATGCTGGTGGGATTGCAGTGATAACTATCGGCAATGATGCTGGCCCGAACCGTTGGATGGTCAAAAACGGCCCCGACAACCCCCGGCTCGCGACTCTCAAAACCGCGCATGGCATTGTACAGGTGCGTCGCCAGTGGCATTCCCCCGTTGAAAGCGTCCGTAGCCTGTTGATACGTGGCGTTACTGTGGCCAAGCGACAATAGTGTGTTCGGGTGTTTTAATCGGTTGATCGTATCCAGTTGACCCGGATTCAATATTTCGGGGGCCAGCGTCAGAATACGGATAACATCGGCGTTGCTGCTGAATAGGCTTTCCAACTCACCTTCGGCGGGTATACGCACGTACGCCATACTGTGCGCCCCACGTTTTATCGGGTTAAAATATGGTCCTTCTACATGAATACCGGGTACACCGAATTGATTTTCTGCCCGCACCACCTGCACGGCCGCCATCGACTGCTGCATCACGGCCAGTGAGGTAGAGTGAATGGTAGGCAACAGTGTAGTCGTACCGTTTCGGGCGTGGGTATCGTAGATATGCCGGACCGTTTCGGGTGTGGGTTTGTCGTTCAGAAACAAATCCGAACCACCATAAAGCTGTAAATCAATTAGTCCCGGAATCAGATAATCTCCTTCCAGGTCGATCACCGTTGTTTCCTGGGTCGTTATGGGTGTTGTGGTCACCTCCTGTATGCGGCCATTGGCCACGCGTACAGACGCGCCAGTTAGCCACTCTTCGCCGGTAAAAACGGTGGCGTTAGTATAGTAAATCATGCAATTGAAACAGGAAGCCTGCTTGTTGATACGAGTAAAATGGCCGAAATCTACCAGTAATTTCGTTTTTTTGCGAACTCTAACTGTATCGGTTTACAGTTTTCGGTATACGGTTCAACGGGTTTCATTGTTATGACCGGTACCGAACCGAAAACCATAAACCGAAAACCATAAACTACAAACTGTTGTCTTCCGTCCGTTTACTGCCCCCAGCCACGCTCACCCAGCCCGGTCTTATTCAGGCTACCATTCCATTGGCCTCGTCGAAAAGTGAAAGCAACCGCGCCCTTATTATCGACGCGCTGACCGGTTTCCGGTGCGACCTGAAAAACCTGTCTACCGCCCGCGATACGCAGACGATGATTCGACTGCTCAACTCCACCGACCCGGTGGCCGACGTGCTGGACGCGGGTACGACCATGCGGTTTCTGACGGCCTACTTCGCTGTTACCGGCGAATCCACGCCGGGCCAGCAGAAAACAATGACCGGCACGCACCGCATGTGCGAACGGCCCATCGGTATTCTGGTCGATGCGCTACGCACCCTCGGTGCCGACATTACATATCTAAAGGAAGAGGGCTACCCACCCCTGCAGCTCAACGGCTTCTCGGCATCTGGCAATAACCAGATCAGCATACGGGGCGATGTAAGCAGCCAGTATATTTCGGCCCTGCTCATGATTGCCCCGCTGTTGCCCAACGGTATCACCCTGGAGCTGGTTGGACCTATCGGATCGCGGCCTTATATCGAGATGACGATGGAGCAAATGCGCTTTTTTGGGGCCGATGTGCAGGCCAACTGGGACAGCAAAACCATTGTGGTAGCCCCGCAACCCTACATACCTGCCGCCTACGCCATCGAATCCGACTGGTCGGGAGCAAGTTACTGGTACAGCGTATCCGCTTTAGCGAAAGACGAAACCGCTGAAATCACGCTGCTGGGCCTGAAAGCCAAATCCTTACAGGGCGACAGCGCGATTGCCGACCTGATGCAGGCGTTCGGCGTCCAAAGTACCTTTACCGAAGCGGGCGTTCGACTGACCAAGTGCCCTACCAGTGACTCTCTGGCCTGGGACTTTACGGACTGCCCCGACCTGGCGCAGACGGTGGCCGTTTGTGCCGCCATGAAAGGCATTACCCTACGCCTGACGGGCATCGAGAGCCTCAAAATAAAGGAGACCGACCGGGTACTGGCCTTACAGACCGAGTTGCAGAAGATTGGTGCCGAACTGGTTGAAATCGAACCGAATCACCGCTACGAGGTTCGTCAGACGGGCACAAAGCCCAGTGCTCCTGCTACCATTGCTACCTACGACGACCACCGGATGGCGATGGCTTTTGCCCCGGTAGCCATGCGTCAGGAAATCATCATTGAGGAACCGGGCGTTGTGGCCAAATCCTATCCCAGCTTCTGGGATGACATGGCAAGGGTAGCAACGGTGGAGTTTTCATCAGAAGAAACCCAGCATCCATCCTGACAGCGGTGTTGCCCGTTTTGGGTACTCTACGCGGTCCGGGAGGAGGACAGGGCCACCCAACGACCGCGTGTAGTGATGGTGAGCGAAGCGAACCTTTACACACACGCCCGGTTGGGCTGTCGGCCCGAACAGGGGCGGCCCACCTGTCGCCCGCGACACGGCCACGCGGAGCGAATAGCAACGCACGAATCCGCTTTTTTAGGTTGAGTGCGAAGCCCAACAACGCACAAAATCCGCTTGCAAATCAGTAATGTAAATGTATTCAATATCCATAATTAACTTTTGAACGCAAACTGCTAACATCAGATTTAACAGA
Organism: Spirosoma spitsbergense DSM 19989; assembly: GCF_000374085.1. Taxonomy (GTDB): domain Bacteria; phylum Bacteroidota; class Bacteroidia; order Cytophagales; family Spirosomataceae; genus Spirosoma; species Spirosoma spitsbergense. Next base: position 57,764 of record NZ_KB893499.1, read on the forward strand.
ACTAACATCAGACTTGAGAGAACTGACATCGGATTTAAGAGAACTAAAATCATAACTTGAAGAATACAGGACATTTGCTCTAAGGTCATCAATTTCGCTTTTCTGTACCAGAATTTGACAACCTTGAACCAAAAAGAGAATTACAAAAATATAATTCTTCTTTCTCAGGATAAAGTCCTTAAATCTCTTCATTTTTTTGATTGTTAAAGGTTTAAAATTGATAAGTTTTGTTTTTTCCTAACACCAGAAAGTGCTGATAGAGAGAAATTTAAATGCTATAACGAAAGCATTAACCTCTTTGACTAACTACCCTAACCGGGGCTTTTGCCCTGTCGGACGCGACCCGCCTAATTTTTTAAAAGTCTGCCCAACGGGGCGTTTCCCTTGTCGCAGGTGGCCTGAAAATGGAAGCCTAAACCTGCCTTACGAGCCGCGCTGCTTGTCGCACGAAACCTGAAAGTGCGAGTAACAGCCTTGTCACTGCACCCAATGCCGGCAAGGGCTGAAAGGCTCCGGCTCAAAAGTCTACTAAACCTGCACCAACCCGACCCAGAGCCTTTACACCCTTGCGAAGTTGTCCTGACGGTCCCCCGGCTCGACCTGACGCTGCGGTCCGTTTACACCCATCCCCAAAAAGGATGGGCTGAAACGGTGGGGTGCCCATTTGTAAGTCGGTGGGGAAGCCTATAAGTATACTTATAGGCTTCCCCACCGACTTACAAATAGCCCCATAGCGAGGCAGGTAGGGGGCATCTCAGACAACTCCAACAAGGGCTGATGGGCCGTAAGCAAGTCCGGTTAACTACTCAAGTTCCGCCCTTTTCACCCTTGTTTTTGTTGTCCCGACGGTCCCCCGGCTCGACCTGACGATACGGGCCGTTTACACCCATCCAGTCCGGAGGATGGGCTGATGCGGCCAGGGTGCCCATTTGTGGGGGTTGGGGAGAGGGTCTAAGTATACTTAGACCCTCTCCCCAACCCCCACAAATAGCCCCGAAGTGAGACAGGTAGGGGGCATCTCGGACAACATACTATTGTGCGCAAGTCCATTAAACCTTAATATTCTGAAATTCAAGTAATTAAGGTTTAATTCAGTAAGCAAGCCTATATTTACGGCCCGTTTACTTGTCTTAGGACAAGAATACATAATTCACCCTGTTCCACAAGTGGTATGCCAAAAAAAATTGCAGTCACTTTATTAATCGGTCGTGTTTGGAATATAGATGGGTTCCCGGACTACTTTTTTGGGGCCGACAATCAGTTGTATCGTTACGATTCGAGAGGGGCCATCCGTAAAAACAAACGAATCGTAGTACACTATACCCAGGGATATTCGTTGAAAGGGCGGTTTTACAGCCTCGCCCGATTGCGGCCACTGCTGCGTCGTCATACAAATGAACCCGATGGGGAGTAACAAAATTCTTACGTTAGGCCGCTACAAATCATCCAACGGTGATTTGATCGTACTGATCTTGTTTGCCGTCACGTGTGTGTAGCGCATGGTGGTCAGGATGCTTTCGTGGCCCAACAATGCCTGGGTGTAGCGAATATCGGTGCCTGATTCTAATAAATGAGTGGCGAAGCTATGTCGCAGGGTGTGAATGCCGCCTTTCTTGTTGATTTCGGCAAAGTGAACCGCGTCGCTATACACCTGTTGAATGGTCCGATTGGCAATGGGTTCGCCCGTTTCGGGGTCTTCAAACAGAAACGTTTTGGGTTTATAGTAGGTCTGGTACTCGCCGATGGCCGCTTCGAGTTTATCGGTCAACATAACGGATCTTTCTTGCCTTTACCACTGCGCACGTTAACCAGCCTCCGGTTTCGGTCAAGGTCGGTTAGCTTCAGGTGAGCTACCTCGCTTAGGCGCAGTCCAGTCGCGTACACGAGTTGAAACAACGTCCGGTATTTCAAACTGGTTGTGGCCCTGAAAATGGCTTTTACTTCGGCCATGCTATACACAGTGGGAAGTTTTACGGGCTGTCGGGGATACTGAATATCATAGAACTCTTTGTCGCGTTGTAATACTTTCTCGCAATAGAACTTATACGAGTTTATATGGACGTTGATGGTTGAACTGCTCAACTTTTTCCGGTTGATGAGAAACAGCAGGTATTTCTGATAGTCGGGTTTGGTAAGCTGGTCAAGTGGTTTTGCCCCGGCGTAACGGATTAGAGTAATCAGGGCCTGTTTATAGTTTTTGAGGGTCTTGTAACTGTACTGCTGCACCCGGAGCGCGTTGGTGATCGCTACAATGACGGGGTGTTTATCGTACTCACGTGTGGGCGGAGTGTATCGAAACGGCTTTGGATGGGTAGCTACGCTGCGTTTGACAGCCGGGGGCCAGGCTGGGTTCACTGCCTGTTCCAGTTCGGCGGGGGTAGCAGCCGGTTTGTAAAGTCGCACAACGGCTTCATCGAACCGGCAGTGGTCTTTGCCAAATAGCTGCCCGATTTTCACCACCGATTCCCGCGTGTTGGGAACAACCCAGCCTTTGCGGGTGTAGCTAAAACGGCGACCAGGTACGTTGCGTACCAGGTCGTTGCCCAGCGTATCAATGGGGAAATAAACGGCCAGTAGAGCAGGGTCTTTTTCGTCGATGCGAACGGTTATCATAGTACGTTAGTTAACCTGCTCCGCCTTACTTCACCGTGAAATCCGAATCTTTCAGGCCTTTGTTGATCTTCACGTTATCGACCGCCATGGTCATGGGGCCACGGGGCGACTGCTGCACGATGGTCATCGGGAACTTGATGCCAGCCGTGTCTTTGTAATCCGAATACACCATGGTGTTCTTCATTTCGCCCTGAGGCCCTTTCGAAGTGGACACAGACTGCACTTTCAGCCCCGTGGCAGCATCGAAATTATCGGTCCAGGTGGCGGCTCCGTCGGCGGTGGTGTGGCTGAGTTTCCAGGTGTCTTTCCCGTCCACTTTTTCGGGGCCGACGAGCGTGGTTTTCACCCCATTCTCCGCGTAGTGCAGTTCGGGGAACAGGGTGTTCATGAGGGTCATTTGCTGGGCGGCCGACCCATCGAGCGTGCGACTGCCCTGCATACCGCCCATAGCAACCTTGATGCCATCGCCGGTTTGTTTCATCACCTCCATCCCATTGGCATTGATCACCATCGAAAACATAGCGGGCATCTTCTGTTTGCGCGTCACGATAATGGCGTTTCCGTTCATTTCGGCCGACATGTTGGTCGTCATGTCCGTAACCTTCATGAGGGCGTCTTTCCCACCAATGGCGGCAATGTAGGTAGCCACTATCTCATCAGCCGTTGGTGTCGACTGGGCCATAGCCCACTGCCCCATGGTTAGGAGCAGGCCGACGATCAATCCCATTTTTTTCATATTTTTTGTTATTTTTTCGCTAAATATAGTTGTTCAGCCAGCAATCAGCAAGGGGTTTTACACCACTGACAATTACCCTACTGAAATAGCGAAAAGCCCGCCAGGTAGACCCCCGCACCCGCCAGGTAGCCAATCAGTGCCAGCCAGCTTATTTTGCGCAGGTACCAGCCAAACGCCATCTTTTCCATACCCATCACGGCCACGCCCGCAGCCGACCCGATGAGCAGCAAACTCCCGCCCGTACCGGCACAGTAGGCCATAAACGTCCAGAGTTTACTATCCACCGGGTACGTTTGCAAATCGTACATACCCATCGACGCGGCCACGATGGGCACGTTGTCGACCACGGCGGATACGATACCGATGAGCAGGACAATGGTATCCAGGTTACCCACCGCCCGGCTCAGCGCATCGGCCAGTCCGCGCAGCACACCCGTTGCTTCCAGGGAGCCAACGGCCAGCAGGATACCCAGAAAGAACAGAATGCTAGGCGTGTCGATACGACTCAGGGCGTAAGAGGCCGTAAATTTCTTGCGCTGCGCTTCGTCTTTGTCGCTGTGAATGACTTCGGAAGCGACCCAGATCAGGCCCAGCACCATCATCATGCCCATGTACGGCGGCAGGTGCGTGACCGTTTTGAAGATAGGGACGAACAGCATACCGCCCAGCCCGATGGCCAGCATCGTGCGCCGGTCCCGGCGGGTGATGGGCGTAACATACGGGCGGCTGGGGCCAAGGTATTCGGGCGGGATGGGGGGTAACGGCTGGGGTTTATACACGCGGGTCAGTATGGCCAGCGGCACCAGCAATGATACCAGACTGGGCAACAGCATGGTACTGATGATATGAAAGGCGGAAATTTGCCCTCCTATCCAAAGCATGGTCGTGCTGATATCGCCAATTGGCGACCAGGCTCCACCAGAGTTGGCCGCCAGGATAATCATACCGGCCATAATCCGCCGGTCTTCCAGATCACGAATCAGTTTACGGATCACCGTTATCATCACAATGGAGGTGGTGAGGTTGTCCAGCAGCGCCGACATAAAAAACGTCAGCAAACTAATCACCCATAGCAGTGTACGGATATTCCGGCTGGCAATGCGGTCGGTAATGAGGGTAAAGCCATCGTGTACATCGATCAATTCTACTACGGCCATAGCCCCCATGAGGAAGAAAAGGATTTCGGCCGAGTCGGTCAGGTGGTGCTCCAGCTGGTGACCAATGGTTTCTTTGTCACCCCCCAGCAGGGCATAGGCAGCCCAGCAAACAACACCGGTCATGAGTGCCGTAGCTGTTTTGTTGATTTTAATGGAGTGTTCAACGGTAATCAGTACATAACCGGCAATGAAGATAAGCGTAAGCAGTATAAGCATAGACATACGATAATTGCGCCGGGCTATTGGGAGATACCGGCTCAGCGTAATGAAAAATAAACCGCCCCCGGGGTTAATTCTGGTGGCGGGTGAGTAATTTCTGGCTAATTCCTGTTATTCCTTTGTGAATCCTGTTAGTCCAATGTTCATTATTCATGTTGCTTCGCTGGGGCCGGATGGCATGGCCTTATTCCCATTCATTCTTGTCCGGCATCGGCACCCCGGCCCTACCCTGCTCAACCACGAACGTATTCACCTCAGGCAACAGCTTGAACTGGGGGTTGTCCCGTTTTACCTCTGGTATGTCATCGAGTACCTGATCCGGCGAATGCAGTACCGGGATCATTATGCGGCCTACCGACATATCTGCTTTGAGCGCGAAGCCTTCGCGAACGACCAGAACCTAACTTACCTTAACACCCGGCCCCACTGGCAATTCCGGCGCTACCTTACCCGCGCTACAAAGCGGTGACCAGACCACTGCTTTTCATTGTTGCTACAATCCGGCTGTCACTTGTTTACGGCCTATGCCAGCCACCATAACCAAAGACGCTGACAGCACCAGTACCAACATAGGAATGCCTTCCCGAAAACCGATCAACCGTAAATCTTCAGGTATATTCAGGTATAGCAGCACCGTTATCAGCCCCCGGGGCGCAATCCATAACAGCGGGCCCATTTGCCCCCGGTACGTTAACCGAAGTGTTACCCACCGCCAGGCCACAATAACCACCAGAAAGAGTCCGCTGACAATGAGCGCATCGGTTTGAACCAGGTCCTGCGGAACGGCTGCGTAGCCAAAAATCAGATAAAAGAACGTACGAACCACGAACGCCCCCTCCGCGGTCAGGTTCTTGAGTTGGTCGAGTTCTTTTTCAAACAGATCATTTTTAAAAATACGACTCAGCCGTCCCCGGATAAACAGGTCTGTATTATTCAGAAACAGACCAAAAATCAGAATCAGCAACAGGGAGGACAGGTGATTTATTTCGGCCAGTGCGTACACCAGGAACAGGACGGAAATGATCGGCAGAAATTTAATCCGATGGTTGATACGGCCAATAAGGTAAAGCAGCAGAAAACAGCAACTTAAGGAAATAACGGCCATTACCAGCGTATCGCGGGTGAAGGACAATACAGCACCCAAAACCGAATCGCGACTGAGGAGCAGGAAATTGAACGCCATAATTCCCAGTATACTGGCGTAGGCCGATTCATAAACGGCAAACTCCCGTTGCCCATCGATCAGGCTGGTGATGATTTGCGCTGTCAGCGAGCTGCTGATAATGGAAAAAGGCAGCGCTGCAATCAGACAATGGTAAAACGAGTCGTTCAGCAGCAGATAGAGCATACCGGCCATCAGCAGCGTTCCACCAATAATGCCAAGCAGGGAAGCCAGCAGCGTCCGGCGCAGAATACTCAGCCGGTCGGTATCCAGTTCCAGATCAAGCCCGCCCTCCAGCACAATCAGGATAAGCCCCAGCGTACCCAGCGTTGGCAGAATGGTATTGACGTACGGCACCTGAACGGCAAAGTATTCCGTTACCTGCCGGGTAATCATACCCAGTAGCAACAGCAACAAAACCGAGGGCGTTTTGAACCGGCTGCTAAACAGGTCGAAGGCATACGAGATTAGTACCGCTAAGCTCAGGACTATAATCAGAATTGATGAATCCATATCGACAGTCGGTCAGTGTAAGTCATAAGTCATAAGTGACTGACGCAAAACGAACCCTATACTGGCGTCAGCCACTTATGACTTTTACGACTTGCTGCCTTTTACTTTCTCGCGTAGTAATACAAATTCACCGATGAGGCACTGGCCCGTTCGCTGATGGTAAAAAAACCTTTGTTGTCTTTATCAAAGCAAATGGCTTCGCCCTGCGGTTCAGCCCGTATGGTTAGCTGGCGGCTATTGCCAAACTGCAGGGCATCTGAAATGGACTGGCCGGCATCGCGTTTGTAATAATACACCTGCGTATAGGTACGAACCAGCATTTCGGCCCCATCGGGCGAGATAGCCGCACTCGTTACAAACGTCAGGGGTAACTCCCCGTAGGCTTTTGCCACCGTTACCTGATTGACATCCTGCGGGTAAGGAAGGCTATACAGATGCACTTTCGTTTCCCGCTTTGAGATAATGTAAATGTCTTTGGTAGCCGGGTCAACAAACATGGCTTCGGCATCACGGGGCCCGTCGGGATAGCGAAAATTAATTCGTTCAACCTGCGTGATGGGTGTTTGCAGCGAAGCAGGTTCGGGGAGTCGGTAAATTTGGGATATGGTATGGTTGGCATTATTATCGCCAATTTCGCCGATATACATGTAGTTTACCCCATCCTTTGGTCCAGGCCCGATAGATAATTCCTCCCAATCGCGGTTATCAAAGCCGGGAACGCTAATCTTCCCCTTTAATACGCCATCATAACCCAGCAAAGCCAGTTCGGCTGGGTTACCGCTATCCTGCTCAATCCACACGTTGCCGGGCTGGCTGCGGCTATCGGCCACTCCGGATGCTTCATCAATCTGTCCGGGAGTAACAGGCGCAGCAGTAGGGTCTGAGGCAAACTGTGCCTCGTACACACCCGGTACTGCGAGTTTGCAGGAAATAATTGCCAGGCTAAAAATCAGCAAAACAAATTTACGCATGAAAATTCGGGTTGTTTCAGTTGCCAAAGTAACGAACAGATAAAGTAAAAGTGATAACCTTACCCTAATAAAGCTATCTACGTTATCCCGTAACGCCTTCCGTCATGGCTGAACAAATGGCAGCATCCCGCTTCATTCAGACACTGATGTTTGTAACCTGGTGGCGGGCAGGTAGCCTGCCCATCATTAGTTTTTGGGCCAGTGGTGCTTTAGTCTCCGAACATCTTTCTTCTATTAATTACTTTTTTCTATGCGTAATTCCCTACCCTACCTGCTGGCCACGCTGGTACTTGGTTTCCTGGTAAGTTGTGCTTCCCGTCCATCCGCTACGTCTGACAAAAGCTGGGTTCGTATTTTTGATGGCAAGACACTGGATGGCTGGAAACTCACGACCGAAAGTCCGGCAACATTCAGCGTACAGGATGGAGCCATTGTAGTGGCCGGTCCGCGGGCGCACCTGTTTTATGAAGGCCCCGTCGGCAACCATGATTTCAAAAATTTCGAGTGGAAAGCACTGGTCAAAACCATGCCTGGCTCTAACTCCGGCATGTTTATTCATACCGCCTACCAGCCTTCCGGGTGGCCATCCAAAGGCTATGAAATTCAGGTGAACCAAAGCCATACCGACTGGCGTAAAACGGGCAGCGTTTACGGCCTTCAGGATGTGAAGGAAGTATTCGTGAAGGACGGTGAGTGGTATACCGAACACATTATTGTGCAGGGCAAAAAAGTAATCATTAAGGTAAACGACAAGATTATCAACGACTTTACCGAGCCCGACAGCGTCAGCAACGCCAGTTCACCCAAGAAACTCAGCAGCGGCACCATCGCCCTTCAGGGGCACGACCCTAAAAGTAAAGTCTACTTCAAAGATATCATGATTAAAGTGCTGCCCGATTAAAAAAGCGGCAGTACTTCAATCCGTGCTATACCATTAACACGGAACCCCGACCGAAAAAGCCTGACAGCCCTAACGTATAGGCCTATCGTTCCCGGGTGAGCAAAAAGCTGCCTGACAGCACTATTGCCATTCGTGTCCGCAACAACGACTGGACTGTTCCCGGCTTAACAAGTCCGGAATAGTCCAGTCGCTGTTCATGCCCAGACCAATTTCACTTCAACTGATTACCCGCAAAAAGGACTTAGCAGTCGTTAAGGCCCGATACCGCGTATTTTTCTGAGCGTTACGATCGCTTATTTCCCTATCTTGTGAAGCTAACATACAGATACGAACCAGCCGTACTTTTCCTTTCAAATGCGTCAACGCTTACTCTTGTCTTTGGTTGCTTTATTCCTGTACCAATCTGCCCCCGGACAAACGCCGGAGTCCGACAGTTTATTTGTGCAGGCGGCAAAAAAGCAGGCCGTTAACCAGTACGAGCAGGCTTTTTTAAAGCAGGAACATGTGTACGAAGGGAACGAATACATTGCCCACGACCACCGCATAAAAATCCACCCCTTCTACCCAACCGACAGTCTGCTGGCGGGAACAATCACCTACAACGATATTCGCTACCACGACGTACTCATGCTGTACGACATCGTGCGGCAGGAAGTAGCCGTTCAGCCACCGGAAGGCGGGTATCGCATTCAGCTTCACACCAATAAAGTAAGTAATTTTTCGCTGGGGCAGCACCGGTTTATCCGACTCATAAACGACAGTACGTCGGGCATTGTGCCCGGCTTCTACGAACTTCTGTACGATGGACGGGCACAGGTACTGGCGCAACGCGTAAAAACCGTCCATGAAGATATTTCGAGTGGCACCTACGTAGCTGACTACCTGCCTAAAGACCGCTTTTTCATCCGAAAAGACGGCCAGTACCATGAGGTCAAAACAAAGGGGTCTTTTTTATCCCTGTTTCCAGACCGGTCCAAAACCCTGCGAAAATACCTGCGCGCCAACCACCTCAAATTCAATGACGAACAACGCGAGATGTCGATTACGCGGGCTGCGAAGCAGTATGAAGAAATTTCGGGTCATTGATTGTCATCGATAGTCATTAACCACAAAATGACAATCAATGACTAAGAATGACAACCAATTACCTAAAACATGGCCCAATTCTACCGCACTTTTTTTCTGTTACTGCTACTAACGGGGCTGGGTATAGCCGCACGGGCACAATCACCCGCCGATAAGCCGGTCAGTGGTACGTTCGAGCAGGCACATTTCGAGCAGGTTGCCCAGGCTATCGAAGCCCAGACCGCGTACCGCTTTTTCTTCAATGCCACCGAAGTAGACAGCCTTATCGTCACGCTGAAGATCGAAAACAAGCCGGTACGGTCGGTACTGCAACAGCTTTTTAACGGCACCAGGTACCAGTACGCCATTGATGCCCAACAGCGCGTTTACATCACCATCGACCGGGTGATTCGGACGGAGTTACCCATTGGTTTTTTCCGGGGGGGGCTACCCGGTTCGCCAACCGACTCGACGATGAACGATTACCTGTCCCAACAGCAGAAAAAACGCCCGGAACCCGAAGCGAAGGTGTACGAAATTGGCAAACGAACCGCCGATGCGTCCATCCGGCCGGGCCGTTCTACCCTATCCGGCTATGTGCGGAATGTAGCCTCAGGCGAACCCATCGTGGGAGCGGCTGTCTACATCGAAAATCCGCGCATCGGCACCGTTTCCGACCAGTTTGGCTTTTATTCCGTTACGCTGCCCCGTGGCAAACATGACCTCAAAATCAGAAGCATTGGGCTGAAAGACACCCGCCGACGAATTGTTTTTTACTCGGACGATAAATTCGACATCGAGATGGAAGACGATGTGATTGCCCTGAAAGAAGTGGTCATCGAAGCCGAGAAAGACAAAAACATATCGGGCCTGCAAATGGGGCAGGAACGGATTGACATCAAAAGTATCAGGCAGGTACCCACAGCCCTGGGCGAAGCCGATATTCTGCGGGTTATCCAGACCCTGCCGGGCGTGAAAACAGTAGGTGAAAGTTCAACCGGCCTCAACGTGCGCGGGGGTGCCACCGACCAGAACCTGATTCTGTACAACGATGCGACGATTTACAACTCCTCGCACCTGTTTGGTTTCTTCTCCGCCTTCAACCCCGACATGATCAAAAGTGCTGAACTCTACAAAAGTGCCATGCCGGCAAAATTTGGCGGGCGGCTGTCGTCGGTGCTGGACGTGCAAACGCGGGATGGCAACAAGAAAAAGCTCGTCGGTTCGGGCGGTATCGGATTGCTGACGGGCCGGCTCACCCTCGAAGGGCCAATCCTGAAAGATAAAACCTCGTTTATTGTGGGTATCCGTTCTACCTATTCCGACTGGCTGCTGCACCAATTACAGAACGAGTCGTTCCAGAAAAGTCAGGCGCAGTTTTACGACCTGAACCTGCACATCACCCACGATATGAACGAGCGGAACACGTTTTACCTGACGGGCTACGCCAGTCGGGATAAATTCCGTCTCAACAGCGACACGGCCTACGCCTACCAGAACAAGACCGCTACGCTGAAATGGAAACACGTCATTACCAATAAATTGTACAGCGTTTTTACGGGCAGTTACAGCGGCTACACCTACAGCGTGTCGAGCGATAAAAATCCGGTCAATGCCTATGATTTGGGCTTTGGTATCCATCAGACCCAGGTAAAGGCCGATTTCAACTTCTTTCCAACCAACCAGCACACGGTAGATTTTGGCGTCAATTCTACCTACTATAAACTTCATCCCGGCAACTTTCAGCCCAAAGGCGATGCGTCGCTGATCGTACCCGACGTGGTTCCGGATGAACAGGGTCTGGAAAATGCGCTGTACATCGGCGACCGCTTCGACCTGAGCCCCCGACTTTCCATCAGTGGGGGATTGCGCTACTCGTTATACACCTATCTGGGTGCCCGTTCGGTGTATACCTATGTGCCGGGTCAGCCAAAAACGGTGGGAAACATCATCGACACGGTGAGCTACGGAAACAACCAGCCCATCAGCACCTATCAGGGACCAGAGTACCGGCTGTCGCTTCGGTACGCCCTGTCGGGTACGGCTTCGGTAAAAGCAAGTTTCAACCGGACGCGGCAGTATATTCAGATGCTGTCCAACACCACCGTTATTTCCCCCACCGACATCTGGAAACTGAGCGACCCCAGCATCAAACCGCAGATTGGCGACCAGTACGCTGTTGGCCTGTACAAGAACAACCGCACCAACACCATCGAAATGTCGGTGGAAGCGTACTATAAAACCATGCAAAACCGGCTCGACTACCGGGGCGGGGCTTCCCTGATACTGAATCACCACATAGAAACCGACGTCATCAACGCCGAAGGACTGGCCTACGGCGTTGAGTTTCTGGTGAAGAAAACAACGGGTAAGCTCAATGGCTGGCTGAGTTATACGTACGCCCGCACCCTGCTCCGCACCACTAATACGGGCAACAGCGAAACCATCAATCAGGGCAATTACTACCCCAGCAGCTTCGATAAACCGCACGACATAACGCTCATCAGTAATTACAAAATCAATCGCCGGTTTAGCCTGTCGTTCAACTTTACCTACAGCACGGGGCGACCCATCACGCTGCCGGTGTCCAAATACTACCTCGACGGAGCCGCCCGGCTCCTGTATTCGGAGCGGAACCAGTACCGGATTCCCGATTACTACCGCGCCGATTTTGCCATGAACATTGAGGGTAATCACAAGGTCAAAAAACTGGCGCACAGTTCCTGGACCGTTTCTGTCTACAACCTGCTGGGTCGGCACAATGCCTACTCGGTCTATTTCAAATCGGAGAATGGGGTTATCAAAAGTTATCAGCTTTCCATTTTTGGCAATCCGATTCCATCGGTCACGTACAACTTTAGATTTTAAGGCGATGAAAGAGCTGACTAACAGCGCTATGAGCCTGTTCCTGTCAATCCGGTTTTTGTCATTCCGAAGTATGAGGAATCCGCTCCGGCGGCCCGGTCAACTTCCTCACCTGAGATTCCTCGTTTCCGGGAATGATGTAAAAACATACCCGTTCCTGGCCCTTCTTCTCTTCCTGCTGGCGGGTTGCGTAGACCCGTACCGACCACCTGAAATCACCTCGCCCAACAGTTATCTGGTGGTGAACGGCTTCTTCGACAGTGCCCCCGGCGCTACAACGACTATCTCCCTGTCGCGCACGCAGAACCTGGCTGACCCCAAATTACCGGCCGCCGAAACCAAGGCACAGGTGAGCATCGAGATGCCCAACAAAACGGTATATACGCTGAAAGAAGGCACCAGCGGAGCGTACACCCTGACGGGCGTTATGCCGGTAGTGGGTGGAACGTACCGGCTGCACATAAAAACCGCTAAAGGGCAGGATTACTATTCGGACTACGTGCCGGTGGTGCCAACGCCCCCCATCGACAGCATAAGCTGGCGGGCGCAGGACGATGGTCTACAAATCAACGTAAACACGCATGATCCCAAAAACAGTACCCACTATTACCGCTGGGATTTCGCATCGACCTGGGAGTATACCACCTTATATAACTCATTGCTGGAGATAAAAAATACCCAGATTGTGGATCGGCTGCAATCCGTTTTCCGATGCTGGGGTAGTGATAACTCGACCAACATTATTACGTCGTCTACGGCGCGGCTTAGCCAGGATGTGGTGAGTCAGTTTCCGTTGCTGCACATACCCGGCACCTCTATTAAACTGGGTGTCAAATACAGCATTCTGGTCCGGCAGATTGGGCTGACCCAGGCGGGTTTTGAGTACTATGACCAACTGGCCCGGATAACGCAGAATGTAGGTTCTATTTTCGACCCGCAACCGACCCAGATTACGGGCAATATCCATTCGGCCACCAATGCCAGCGACCTGGTGCTGGGCTTTTTTCGGGTCGGCACGGTAGACAGCAAGCGCCTGTTTATCAGTCGCAGTCAATTGCCGTTTGGCTGGAATACCTATACCGGACTCGGAGGATGCACGGTGGATACCCTCAGTAAAAAAGATGTACTCGATACAAAGCCAGCGGTTATCAGCTTCGATGATATACTGAATAAATACTTCACCACGTCCGACGACTGTGCCGACTGCCGGACGCGGGGTGGCGTAATCACAAAGCCTGACTTCTGGAAATAATGCCGACACCGCCCCGCATCCGACCCCTGAAATGGCTACTGCTGATTTTCCTGACAGGAACTCGTTCGATTCTGTTTGGACAGGCATCCGACCCATCGGCAGCCATTACAACCGCATTCGATACCTACCGCCAGCAAACGCTGACCGAAAAACTGTTTATCCATACCGACCAGGCGGGTTATCTCACTGGCGAAACCCTCTGGCTTAGCGTCTATTACGTGGATGGTACGTACCACAAACCACTTGATATCAGCCGGGTAGCGTACATAGAGTTACTGGATAAAGAAGGGAGGGCTGTATTACAGACGAAAGTTGCCCTTACAACGGGCGGGGGAAATGCTAGCCTGTTTCTGCCCGCTTCCCTGCGGTCGGGCACGTACCGGATGCGGGCGTATACCAACTGGATGAAGAACTTCAGTGCCGATTATTTCTTCGAGAAAAACCTGACTATCGTCAACCCGTTTACGCCCCTCGACCCAACCATACCGAAGGCCCTGGCGGACTATGACATCCAGTTTTTTCCGGAAGGCGGCAACCTGGTGCAGGGACTGTCTGGTAAAGTCGCGTTTAAAGTCGCCGATTCAACCGGGCATGGCATTCCCGTTCGGGGGTGGTTATTGGGTGGGCAAAGTGATACACTGGCCCGGTTCACATCCCATAAATTCGGGATGGGTAATTTTAGTTTTACCCCCTCGGCCAGTATAACATACCGGGTTGTGATGCAGGACGAAAACGGACGTTCGTTTACGCGGTTACTGCCCCCTATTCAGCCGCAGGGGTACGTTATGCGGCTGAAAGAAACACCGGGCGACAAGCTAACCATTACGGTTAGCACCAACGTAGCCGGAGCCTCAGCAGTGTATCTCTTTGCCCATACCCGCAATGCGATCAAAGCCGCGGAAATGCGACCGATTCAGGGCAGGGAAACGACCTTTACGCTCGACAAAAATGCACTGGGCGAAGGTATATCGCACCTCACGGTTTTCAACGCCAGCCAGCAGCCTGTTTGCGAACGGCTTTATTTCAAACGGCCCACACCGGTAGTCATTTCACTAAAGCCTAACCAACCTACCTATGCCTCCCGCACCAACGTAACGCTGGCTATGTCGGTACAGGCACCCCTCAATAAAACCAATCAGACTAACCTATCCGTTGCTGTCTATCGGCTCGATTCGCTGGCAGCTACCCGTTCGGAGACTATTCTGAGTTACTTGTGGCTAACGGCTGATTTAGCGGGCAGGATTGAATCACCGGACTATTATCTACAGGCAGAGAACGACGAAGTTAAACAGGCTACTGACAACCTGATGCTAACCCACGGCTGGCGACGGTTTCGATGGACGGATGTTCTCCAGAACAAATCGGCTCCCGTTCATCCATTTATTCCCGAAATCAACGGCCCCATCATTCAGGGAACCGTAACCGACCCCGTTTCGGGTGAGCCCCTGCCCAATAAGTTCACGTACCTGTCGACACCCGGCAGACCCATTCGGTTGTATGTATCGAGGAGTGACTCGACAGGGCGAATCCGGTTCGAGATGCAGGATTTTTACGGATCGCAGCACATCATTGTACAAACGAATCCTAAAGACAGTCTGGCCAAACTGACGATCACCAATCCCTTTATCGAATCCACATCACCGCCTTCACTTCCCGCCCTTACCATTCTGGAATCGCAGGCCGACCAGCTCCTGAACCGGAGCGTAGCCATGCAGGTACAATCCACCTTTGAGGGCGACCGTACCGTGCAGTATCGTGACCCTGTTGTAGACAGCACGGCGTTTTACGGGAAACCCAGCGAATCCTATCTACTGGATACTTACACGCGCTTTCCGCGCATGGAAGAGGTGCTGCGCGAATATGTGCTGGGCGTGATGCCCCGCAAGCGGCAGGGACGATTTCATCTGGATGTGCTGAACGCGCCCTACCGGGCCATTTTCGAGGATAGCCCGCTGGTGATGATTGACGGGGTACCCGTGTTCGATATGGAAAAAGTGATTGACTTCAGCCCGCTGAAAATTAAGCAGCTGGACGTGGTCACGAACGCTTACCTCATCAGCCCGGCCCTGTTTCATGGGGTTATTAGTTTTATGACCTACAAAGGCGACCTGGCGGGTTATCCACTCGATGCCCGGTTGCTGAAACTCGACTACGATGGCCTGCAACGGCAGCGGGAATTTTATGCCCCCCGCTACGACCGACCTGCCAATGTAGCGACCAGTCGACTACCCGACGGACGCACCCTGTTATACTGGAATCCAGCCCTGAAAACCAACGCCCAGGGGAAAACCGAGCTTGATTTTTACACCTCCGACCAGACCGGTACCTACGTGGTGGAAGTCAACGGGCTAACGAACGACGGGCAAGCCGGATATCAGCAAACACGTTTCAATGTAAAAAATACCCCGAAGTAGGTGAGTACAGTACGGTGAAATTTGGACCAACCCGGACTTTTACTGAGAATGCCCCGTTTTGTCCGTCATTTCGTCTGGTAACTGTACCCCTCATGAACCGATTTCTCTTTTCATTACTGCTGCTCCTGACCAGCCTTTCAGCCGTGCAGGCACAGCCAAAACCCCTCACCACCCGGCAAACGGCCACTGGCAATACCGCCAAACCCTGGACCTACTGGTGGTGGATGGGCGATGCCGTCAACGAACCCGACATTACCAGCCTGCTTGAGCAATTCGCCAAAGCCGGCCTGGGCGGGGTACATATCATTCCTATCTACGGCGTAAAAGGCTTCGAGAAGCAATTCATCCCCTACCTGAGCGACCGATGGCTGGCCGTATTTGCCCACACGGTTCGGGAAGGGAAACGGCTGGGACTGGGTGTCGATTTGACCACCGGCACGGGCTGGCCGTTCGGCGGGCAGGGCGTAACAGCAGACATAGCGGCTAAGGCCTGGAAGGTAGAAAACGGACAACTAACCTCCGCCCTGACGAAGCAACAGGTAAAACGCCCCGCGCCGGGTGGGCAGGGACCAGTAATCGACTACTTCAGCAAGTTCGCCGTAGCGCAGTACCTGCACCGCTTTGACTCGACGCTGACCCGGCTACCGGAACGGCCAAGAGCCGTGTACAACGACTCCTACGAAGTGTACGGTGCCAACTGGACGGATAAATTCCTAACTGAATTTGCAGCCCGACGGGGGTACGACCTAAACACCCAACTGGCTGCTTTGCAGGATACTACCCAGTCGCCCACCAGCATCCTCGTTCATCAGGATTATCACCAAACCCTGTCCGAGTTGCTGAACGATGGCTTCGCCAAAACATGGGGCAACTGGGCCACAAAAGCCGGGTATTTATCCCGCAATCAGGCCCACGGTTCGCCGGGTAACCTCATCGACCTCTACGCCCAGGCCGACATTCCCGAAACCGAATCGTTCGGGTCCAGCCGCTTTCCCATTCCCGGCCTGCGGGTTGATGCCAATTACGAAGTCGACCGATTTGGAACACCGAATCCGCTGGCCATGAAATTTGCATCGTCGGCCGCGCATTTGCTTGGTAAACCACTGGTCAGTTCCGAAACGGGCACCTGGCTGGCCAATCATTTTCAGGTGTCGCTGTCGCAGATAAAACCGCAGGTAGATGAGTTGCTGGCGGCCGGCATCAACCATATTTTCTACCACGGCATCCCCTACTCGCCCCCATCCGAAGGCTGGCCTAACGTGGATTCGCCGGGCTGGCTGTTTTATGCCTCCACCAACTACGGCCCCACCTCGCATTTCTGGCCGCACCTGCCGCTGCTGAATCAGTACATTGAACGCTGCCAGACGCGCCTGCAAAGCAGCAAACCTGATAACGACGTGCTGCTGTACTTCCCCATTCATGATTTGTGGGCGACGCGGGCCAGATCGGCGGGCGGGATTCACCAGTTGGAAGTTCACCATGTAGAGCAATGGTTATTGCCGCAACGCTTCGGGAAACTGGGTGAGCAACTGGCGCAGCGCGGCTATGCCTTCGACTACGTTTCCGACGATCTGCTGACAAAGCTTACCGCCAGCCCGTCCGGCCTTCGGAGTCCGTCGGGTGCCACGTACAAGGTGGTGCTGGTACCCCGCAGTACGTACCTGCCCGAAACGTCGCTCCGGCAACTGGAACGGCTGGCCCGGCTGGGTGCGCGGATTATTTTCGATGGGCCACTAGCGCAACAGGCACCGGGTTTTTATCAGCATGAAGCTCGCTCGGCAACGGTAAAACAACTCGGCAAAACGCTCCAGAACATAAAAACGGTTACCGTTACGACGGACGTGTTCAGTGAGTTGCCCAAAGCAGGCGTTCGGGTTGAACCCTGGGCCGCCGAAGGGCTGTCCTTCATCCGCAAACAACGCGCTGATACGACCCAGTATTTCATCACGAACCTGGGCAATCAGTTCCGTCAGAACTGGATTACGCTATCGGCAACGGGCCGCATCAGTCGGTACGACCCACTGACCAATCAAACGAAAACAGTACCCGTTCGGAAAGGTAAAAACGGGCAGAATGAGGTATGGATGCCCCTTGAGCCCGGTCAGTCCTGTTTTATGAACGTCACCTCAGGAACGCCCAATATCGTACCTGCGGATGCTCAAAAACGTCTGACGAGCCAGCCCGATGCACCAGCCATTTCGCTGACCAATCCCTGGCAATTCCAGTTTATGCAGGGCAGACCAGCGTTGACAACGACAGCTACCTTTCCTAAACTCGTCTCCTGGACAACCGTATCCGACTCGGCGGGGTATTTTTGGGGCATTGGCCGGTACACCACCACCTTTGATTTGCCCGCCGGGGCAAAGGCGGCATCCTACCTGCTTAGCCTGGGCGATGTGCGGGAAGTAGCCGACGTTCGGCTGAATGGTGAATCCATCGGAACGGCCTGGTGCCTCCCCTACCAGTTGACCCTACCGGCCGATAAGCTAAGGCCCCGGGATAATCGGCTGGACATCGACGTTACGAACCTGTCGGCAAACTACATGCGGCTGTACGACCAAATTCACCCCGAATGGAAGAAATTCTATGACATCAACATCGTGGACATACGCTACAAACCCTTCGATGCGACGAAATGGGATGCCCTGCCTTCCGGGCTACTCGGCCCTCTTACGCTGACGCCGGTCGTGTCAGTATCAAACCCGTAAAAAGTGCTTTATCCGTTACCGCAGAAGGTAGCCACGTTAGACCTACTCCGTATTTCTGTCCGATGAAACGACTCCTCGTTCCCTTTATCCTGCTGTCGGCGATGTTGTTCGTAGCGGCTAGACTTACCAACCAGCCCATACTGCCCGGCTCGGCCAGCGACTGGCCCGAATACCTGGGTGGCCCCGACCGAAACCATTATTCGACCCTTACCCAAATCAATGCGGGAAATGTCAGCCAGCTAAAAATTGCGTGGCAATACCACACGCTGGATTCGGGACAGATTCAGTGTAACTCCATTATCAAAAACGGCATCCTGTACGGCATGACGGCCACCACGCAGCCCTTCGCCATCAATGCGGCAACGGGCAAGCAAATCTGGCTACGCAAAGACAGTCTGGCCATGAACGGAGCCATTCGCTCCAGCAGTACCAGCCGGGGGCTTGTTTACTGGGAAGATGGGGCCGACCAGCGTATTCTCTTCACGAACGACTCCTGGCTCTATGCCGTGGAAGCCACCACCGGTAAACCCGTGACGACTTTCGGCGAGCAGGGCCGTACCAGCATGAAAGCCGGATTAGGACCAACGGCGAAGGATAAAATGGTTATTTCCAACACGCCCGGCACCGTTTTCGAAGATCTGATTATCATGCCCATGCGCCTGTCGGAAGGAGCCGATGCCGCACTGGGCCACATTCAGGCATTCAATATCAGGACGGGCAAGCTGGTCTGGGTGTTCCATACCATCCCCGAACCGGGCGAGTTTGGCTACGACACCTGGCCGAAAGACACCTATAAAAATACCGATGTGGGAGCCGCCAATAACTGGTCGGGGATGGCTGTTGACCGGCAGCGGGGTATTCTGTTCGTACCCACTGGCTCAGCCGCTTTTGATTTCTACGGTGGTAACCGGGCGGGCCAGAATCTGTTTGCCAACTGCCTGCTGGCCCTCGATGCCAAAACCGGCAAGCGGCTCTGGCATTACCAGCTCGTTCACCACGACATTCTAGACCGCGACGCCCCCGCTCCGCCTAACCTTGTGACGGTAACGCATAACGGAAAAAAGGTAGATGCCGTGGCGCAGGTGACCAAGCAGGGCTACGTTTTTCTCTTCGACCGGGAAACGGGTACGCCCTTGTTTCCCATCAATGAAGTGCCGGTTCCAGCTTCCGACGTTGAGGGCGAACAGGCCTGGCCCACGCAACCCATCCCGACCAAACCCGCTCCCTACGCCCGGCACTCGCTGAAGGCCTCGGATATAAGCCCACTGGCCGAAAACCGGCAGGAGCTCATCGCTACCCTGAAACGCAGCCGCTACGATGGGGCTTTTACGCCCCTCAGCGCGCAGGGCACCATCATCTATCCCGGTCTGGATGGCGGGGCCGAGTACGGGGGTGCCGCCGTTGACCCCGGTGGGATTATGTACGTGAACAGCAACGAGATGGGTTGGTTGATTTCGCTCAACAAAAAACTATCCGCCGACCAACTAGCGCAGCTTAGTCCCGGTCAGCGGGTGTATACCACCACCTGTTCGCCCTGCCACGGGGCCGAACGAAAAGGCAATCCGGCCAGCGGTTTTCCATCCCTGTTGAATATCCGGAAACGCCGGAGTCAGGCCTACGTGAGTAACATCGTGTCGCATGGAAAAGGCATGATGCCCGCGTTTACGAGCCTGTCGGATACCCAGAAACAGGACTTGCTGGCGTATCTTTTTGAGGAAGAGAAAACGGGGGCGACCGTCACCCGTGAACCGGGACTGAGCCAGGCCGAACAGGCAAAATCGACCGTTCCGTACCGTATATCGGGCTACAGTAAGTTTCTGGATAAAAACGGCTATCCCGCCGTAAAACCACCCTGGGGTACGCTGAACGCCATCAACCTGAACACCGGCGAGTACGTCTGGAAAACGGTACTGGGTAATTATCCGGAGCTGAAAACCAAAGAGCCTACCGGGTCGGAAAGTTACGGCGGCCCCGTTATTACGGCCAGTGGGCTGCTTTTTATTGCGGGGACGAAAGACGCCATGTTGCGCGTATTCGACTGCAAAACGGGTAAGCTGCTCTGGCAAACCCAACTCCCGGCGGCCTGCTTTGCCACGCCCAGCACTTACGAAATAGCGGGTAAACAATACATCGTGCTGGCCTGTGGCGGCACCAAACTGGGGGCACCAAAAGGAGAAAGTTACGTAGCCTTTGCCTTGCCCTAACCCGATCAACATCCAACATGAATCAGGCTATTGGTATCGACTTGGGCGGCACCCGCATTAAAGGCGTCCTTATCGACACCCAAACGGGTACTGTTATTGAAAAACAGATGACTCCCACCAACGACGGCGAAACCAGTAGCTGGAAGCAGGCTGTTGCCCAAACGGTACGGGACCTGAAAGCTGCTGCAAGTCAGCCCGTTCTGGGCGTAGGTCTGGCCGCCCCCGGACTGCCCCGGTCCGACAATTCGGCCATCGCCTACATGCCCGGCCGGCTGCCGGGGCTGGAAGGGTTCGACTGGGGTGGTTTTCTAGGCGAGCGGGTCTGGGTACTGAACGATGCCCATGCCGCCCTGATGGCCGAAGCCCGGTTTGGAGCCGCCCGCAACCTGTCTCACGTCGTTATGCTTACGCTGGGTACGGGTGTTGGGGGGGGCATGCTGGTCAACGGTCAGTTATACCAGGGATTTTTTCAGATGGCCGGGCACCTGGGGCACATGACGGTAGATGCCGACAGCGACCAACTCGATGTTACGAACGCGCCCGGTAGCCTGGAAGATGCCATTGGCAACGCCACCGTTGGTCGCCGGTCCTACGGACGGTATCAGAGTACCCATGAACTGCTGGATGGCTATAAACGGAGCGAACCGCTGGCTACGCTCGTCTGGCTGACCTCCGTGCGTCGGCTGGCGGGGGCGCTGGCCTCCGTCGCCAACTCGTTTTCGCCCGAACAGATTATACTGGGCGGGGGCATCACGCAGGCCGACGATGCGCTGTTCGGTCCTCTGGCAACCTTCATGGACCTGTTTGAGTGGCGACCGGGCGGCAAAAAGACAACCATCTGCAAAGCCCATTTCGGGGAGTGGGCGGGTGCCATTGGAGCCGCTGCCAGTTTGCAGGGTTAGCTAACCCAAGCCGTTATGGTGTCCGTTTTGAGTGGTCGGGCTGGTCTAAACAGACACCATAACGGCTTGGGACTATTTCCCCAACTCCAGCACCAGGGCCGTTTTAGCGGGCAGTTTCAGGAGTTTCAAATCGGTCAGTTTCTCATCCGTCAATACGTTTTTCGCCGACGTAAAGCCATTCATGCGCTCGTAGAAACGGTCCGTATCCAGGCTAATTTCCTTCTCGGTGCTGTTAGTCGCTACCATTACCGTTTTGCCCGCATCGTACCGAAAATAGACATACGTGCCATTTTGTGGCAGGTACTGCGTGAGTTTCCCCGAATGCAGCGCGGGCGTAACCCGGCGGTAGTTCGCCAGTCTTTTCACAAAATTGAAGGCATCGTTTTCCTTGTCGGTACGGCCGGCAGCCTCGAACTTATTTTCCTTGTCCCCCGAAAAACCACCGGGAAAATCACGACGCACCTCGGCATCCGACGGATCTTTGAAATTCTTCATCAGAATTTCGGTGCCGTAGTACATCGACGGGATGCCGCGCGTAGTGAGTAGCCACGTTAGTCCAATTTTGTACTTATCGAAATCATCGCCAATCACGGACAGGTAGCGGTCTGTGTCATGGTTATCCAGGAAAGTGACGAGTTTGGTCGGGTCGGCATACACCGCATCCTGCGCCAGTGCCTGATAGGGGCGGTTTACGCCATCGTCCCAGCTAAAATTCTGCTTTAATCCGTCCAGCATGGCCGAATACAGCACAAAATCAAGGCCACCCGGCTGATTCGACTTAAAGGGGAAGTCAATTTTGTTGCGGGTGTAATACGCCTGGTCAACTACATTGTTCACCCACGATTCGCCGAAGATGTGAATTTTCGGGTACTCCGTCATCAGGGCCGCATTGCAGCGATTCATAAATGGCATATCGTTGTACATATACGTGTCTACGCGCCAGGCATCTACGCCAAACTCCTCCACCGTCCAGATGGCGTGCTGAATCAGGAAGTTAGCTACATAAGGATTGCTCTGGTTGAGGTCGGGCAGGAACGGTACGAACCAGCCATCAAGGGTAACGCGCCGGTCAATTTCCGCAGCGTGGGGATCCGTAATGGGCTGGTATTTATAGGAAGTGTTCGTGTAAGTGGGCCACTGATGCAGCCAGTCTTTGCTGGGCATGTCTTTGATAAACCAGTGATTGATACCCACATGGTTATATACTGCATCCTGCACCACTTTCAGCCCATCAGCATGGGCTTTTTTCACGAAAGTCTTGTAGGCATCGTTACCACCTAACCGCTTGTCGATGGCGTAATGGTCTGTAAAACCGTAGCCATGGTAGGCCGAGCGCATAACCCCACCCTCGTTGGTAAGGGGCTGATTATTCTCCAGCACGGGCGTAAACCAGATGGCCGTAACCCCTAACTCTTTCAGGTAGTCGAGGTGTTTGGCAGCACCAGCCAGGTCCCCCCCGTGCCGGTAAAATGGATTGGCCCGGTCGGCGTTAGGGTCGGCCATATCGGCAAATTTATCGTTGGCGGGGTCACCGTTGGCAAATCGGTCGGGCATGGCCAGGTAAATGAAATCCGCCGAGGTTACACCACTTCCTTTCGGGGTTTTGTCGCGGGCTTTCAGTTCAAACGGCTGCGTGAGCGTCTGGCTGCCCCGCTTGCCCGTTAATTTGAGGGTTCCGGCTTTGGCAGCGGGCGAAATAACCAGGTCTAGGAAGGCGTAATTCGGGTTTTCGACCGTATGCGTTTTAGCCAGTTTGACCCCCGGATAGCTGAGCGAATAGGCCAGGGTTCCGGCATTGGGTCCGTACACCATCAGTTGTACCGTTGGATTCTTCATCCCCACCCACCAGTTGGTTGGGTTGACGCGCTGAATCTGAACATCCTGGGCAACGGTGACACGCGCCATCAGGATCAGCACGAAAATGAGCGTAGTAAGTAGTTTTGTCATAGGCTGGCAATCGATTGACATACGAATAATGCAACAATAACGAAAAATAGCGAAAAACTTTAGCCAAAAAAGACCCTAGCTTTGCAAGGATGTGACTTAAATCCTACTGTAACCTAAATTGATCTGCCCATATGTACACGGAATCGGTTGTCCCGACGATGGACAAATTAATCATTTACCAGATTTTCACCCGTCTGTTTGGTAATCAGAACACCACTAACCGACCCTACGGAAGTCGCGACGAAAATGGCGTCGGTAAATTCAACGACATTAATGAAGCGGCTCTGAAAGCAATCCGGCAATTTGGGGCCTCGCACATCTGGTTCACCGGTATTATTGAACACGCCACCGAAACCAATTACAGTGCCCAGGGCATCCGTCCTGATGATCCAATCGTAGTGAAAGGGCGGGCAGGGTCTCCTTACGCCGTAAAAGACTACTACGATGTCGACCCCGATCTGGCTGTCGACGTGCCCAACCGCATGGCCGAGTTTGAAGCGCTGGTACTCAGAACACACTCCCACGGCCTGAAAGTGATCATCGATTTTGTGCCGAACCATGTGGCCCGTCAGTACCAGTCCGACAGCAAACCGGCGGGCATTGCCGACCTCGGTCAGAACGACGATACCAGCCTCGCCTTTTCGTCCGCCAATAATTTCTACTATTTGCCGGGGCAACAATTTATCAGCCCTGACCAGGATCCGCTCCATCATCATGCGGATAGCGCATCCGTTCCGAAGCTGAAAGAGTTTCCGGCCAAAGTTACGGGCAGTGGTTCCCTGACAGCCACCCCGGACATTAACGACTGGTACGAAACGGTGAAGCTGAATTACGGCTACAATGTTTTCGACGGCAGCGCCCACTTCAATCCCATTCCGGCCACCTGGCATCAGATGCTTGATATTCTGCTGTTCTGGGCCGAAAAAGGCGTCGATGGGTTCCGTTGCGACATGGCCCATCTGGTGCCGGTCGCTTTCTGGAACTGGGCCATTGGCCGGGTGAAACAGCGTTACCCGCGACTGATTTTTATTGCCGAAATCTACGATCCGGGCCTATACCGTTCGTTCATTTTTGAGGGCCGCTTCGACTACCTCTACGACAAAGTAGGGCTGTACGATGCGGTTCGGCGGCTCATGGAAGGGCATGGTTCCTGTTATGAGCTGACCAGTGTGTGGCAGCACGAATCCGGCGATTTTGCCCAGCACATGCTCCGGTTTCTGGAAACGCACGACGAACAGCGTATTGCTTCCCGTTTCTTCACCAACGACCCCTGGGCTGCCATACCCGGTATGACCCTGACCGCCACCATGCACACAGGACCAGTTTTGCTGTATTTTGGGCAGGAAATTGGCGTGTGCGCCGAAGGCGCTGAAGGCTTTAGTGGTGATGACGGGCGCACGACTATTTTCGATTACTGGGGATTACCCGATTGGCAGGGCTGGCTCAATAAGGGCCGGTACGATGGGGCTGGCCTGACCGATAATCAGCGCAGTCTGCGGGCATTTTATCAGCAGTTGAACCACCTCGTCACTAATTCCGATGCCATTCAGAATGGCTATTTTTACGATTTACAGTACGCGAATGACAATGGGCAAGGCCCGGGGTACGATGCCCATCAGGTATATAGTTACCTGCGTTATACCGAACGGCAGCAGTTGCTCATCGTCTGCAATTTTTCCAGTGATAAAACGTACAGTACCACTATTACCATTCCCCAGGCCGCTTTCGGCGCTATGAAAAAAGAGGCTGCCCAAACGTACTGGTTCAATGATATTTTTATGAGTGATACCCGGATTGAGACATCCGGTCTGGCGGGTGTTCCGATTCAGCTACCACCCCGTTCGGTACGGATATTTGAAATAAAATCGCAAAAAAAAAGCTACTTTTAGCTGATCTCTTCGTCACTATACTTGTGTAGATCCTAACTAAGTGCCTGTGCAAAAACTGTTTACTACCCTCCTTTTGCTGCTGTTTTCACTAGCCGGACAGGCTCAGGCAATTGTTCTGTCCAGTAACCTGAACTCATTGACCCTCGTGGGTGGCAAAACGCTTGCCGAAACGACCATTAAAATCGGCAAACAGTTTCTCGGTAACCCTTACACTCCGCATACGCTCGACGTAAACCCCACCGAACAACTGGTGGTTAACGTTCGGGAATTCGATTGCACCACCTACCTGGAAACCGTACTGGCCCTTTCATTAACCTGGCAGGCTGTATCCGATAAACAGAACAGGGTTCTGTTTGATGAGACGTTTCGCCATTATCTGACCCGACTTCGGTATCGGGACGGACAAATTGAGGGCTACGCCAGTCGGCTGCATTATTTCTCGGACTGGCTTCGCGACAATGAACGAAACGGCCTCCTGACGGACGTAACCCATGACTTACCGGGGAGCATATCCGTTGCGAAAGCCGTTTCTTACATGACAACGTCGATGTACCGGTATCCCCAGCTACACGACCCGGCAATTTTCAAACAGGTGGCCCAAACCGAAGCATCCCTGAGTCAGCAGTCATTCGCTTTTATACCAAAAAAAAATATCCGGCAGGCCGAAACGCAGCTTCAGGACGGGGATATCGTGATGCTGATGGCCGCCCGGCCTGGTCTGGATATGAAGCACGTTGGCCTGGCCGTTCGGCAACCCGATGGGCGCATGCATCTTCTTCATGCCTCCTCCGACCAGGGTGCGGTAGTGATTACGAAATACCCCATAAGCGATTACCTGTTGTGGCATAAACACCTGTCGGGCATTCGGGTGGCCCGGTTGAAGTAATGTGCTTATTTGCAGACGAGCGGTTTTTCGTTTGTGATTCCTGCTATGCCAGCCCTTTGGTAGCCACAAACGACAGGTCACCATCGTTTTATTTCTCCAGCCCTGGTGGTACTAGTGGCACGATGGTCGAGTTTTTCACTTCGGCCATCACAAAAAAGCTGCTGATATGCAGCGTACCCGCAATAACGGACAGGTGCTCCTGGTAAAAGCGGTTGTAGGTTTCCATATTACGGCTGACAATCTTGAGCAGGTAATCGAACGTACCCGACACCCGATTACACTCCACCACATCGGGCAGTTCACAAATGGCCGTTTCAAAAGCGGCAAAAGCATCGCGGGTTTGCCGGTCGAGCGTAACCTGGCAGTAAACCATCAACAGATTACCCAGTTTTTTTTTGTTTAAAATCGTCACGTAACGGTCAATGATCCCTTCCCGTTCGAGTCGCTTTATTCGCTCATGAACAGGCGTTTTAGAAAGGTTGATCTGCTTCCCAATTTCCTGAATGGTCATCAGTGCATTTTGCTGGAGAAGGGTCAGTATTTTACGGTCGGTATTGTCCAGATTATCCATAACGGCATTTTTACGTCTTTCACCCCTAATATTCGTTTAAAATAGAACTATTTTCTATAATAAATCTATAGTAAAGGTTTTTTTTCTAAAATATTGATAGATATCAGAAAATCAACATTGCCCCTCTACCTTTGTTTGGAAGCAAGACTAGTAGGCCAAATCAATTGATCGCTCATGGTAATCGGAGTTCCTACCGAAATAAAAAATAACGAAAATCGCGTTGCGTTAACTCCTGCAGGCGTTACTGAACTTCGGAAACGTGGCCATACAGTGTATGTACAGGTCAATGCAGGTTCAGGCAGCGGTTTTGAGGACGAAGAGTACATTGCGGCCGGTGCTACAATGCTCCCCACCATTGAGGCTATCTATGGCATCGCGGAGATGATCATGAAGGTTAAAGAGCCGATCCGTTCGGAGTATGACCTCATCAAGGAAAACCAGCTTCTCTTTACGTATTTCCACTTTGCTTCGTCTGAGGAGTTGACCCAGGCCATGCTGGCTAAGAAAGCAATTTGTCTGGCTTACGAAACCGTTGAGCGGCCCGACCGTAGTTTACCCCTGTTGGTACCAATGTCGGAAGTAGCCGGTCGGATGGCGGTTCAGGAAGGCGCCAAATACCTCGAAAAACCAATGAAAGGTCGGGGTATTCTATTAGGTGGCGTACCGGGGGTTAAACCGGCTAACGTACTCGTGCTCGGCGGTGGTATTGTTGGTACACAAGCTGCCAAGATGGCCGCTGGACTAGGGGCGCAGGTTACCATTATGGACGTAAGCCTGGCCCGGCTGCGTTACCTGTCGGACATTATGCCGCCCAACGTGCAAACAATGATGTCGAACGAATATAACATTCGTGACATGATCAAAATCTGCGACCTGATTATCGGGGCAGTACTGATCCCGGGAGCCAAAGCCCCGCACCTAATTACCCGTGAAATGCTGAAAGAGATGCGGCCTGGCACGGTGTTGGTCGACGTAGCCGTGGATCAGGGCGGATGTATCGAAACCTGCCGGCCAACTACGCACGAAGACCCCACGTTCATCATTGATGGTGTCGTGCATTACTGCGTAGCCAATATGCCGGGGGCAGTTCCCTATACCAGTACGCTGGCGTTAACCAATGCTACCCTGCCTTATGCGTTGCAATTAGCCAATAAAGGCTGGCAACAGGCATGCCGCGACAACACAGACCTGAAACTGGGACTGAATGTAGTAGAAGGTAAAGTAGTGTATCAGGGTGTAGCCGATGCCTTCGGTCTGCCATTAACCGATGTGAATTCCATACTGACTCAGGAGTCAGCGTTAACGCATTAACAATATTACTTATTCATCGACAGACGCAGGCCATACTTTTCGGAGTATGGCCTTTTTTTGACCTCAACTCAACAACTTCGCTACCAGAAGATCCCATTCCTCGTCCAGCGAGCCATCGAAATAGGATTCTCCCGCCCGACGATACCAGTAGTTAGCGTTGAACCGATCCCCTTCTTTTCGGTGCAGGTAGGCATGCAGCCGGTCGTAGGGCTGAGTACCTTCCTGACTTTGAGCCACATTGTGGGCGGCTTCCCAATTGCCGCTGGCATCATACCAAAGTCCCTGTAAAACCGGGTGGATATCTGCTGGGGGTTCGGCCTGCGACAGGGTAGTTTTAAACTGGTCAATAGTCATTTCAAGCTGGGTGTTTCGGGTAAAGCCTTTTTCAGGTACGATTCATAAGCCGGGGTCACATAGACCGTATAGGTATTCAGACGCACGGCCCGGTAAGGCTGCTTCATTACGCGGGGCAGTCGTTCGGACAGTTTCTGAAAATCGTTGTTCGGGATAATGGCTAGATCAGCTTTTTCCCACTGCTTTTCGGTAGGCCAGATATTATAATGCTTGTGGAAAAACGGAATCAGGTAATCAAATACAAACACATTTGAGCGTGCGGGAATACCGTGGGCCAGTTTTTGAACAACGGCCACGTCCGAAGCCGGTAACAAGGATTCTTTTTCGGGATCGTACCGGTGCGTCACGATAGCATGGAGACTGGCAAACAACCGAAAATCGGGCCGGGCATACTGAACGAGGGGGAGTTGTACAACCACGAGTACCAAACAGACCGGAATCCATTGCCTGCCGGGTACCTCCTTCCTGCCAACACCCAGTATAAGCCACACCAGCAACGTGTACACCACCGAAAACGCATAAACCAGCACAAACCGGGGTGGCCACGTAAGCGACACGAGGTCAAACAAAGCGTTGGTCCCGTAATAAGTCCCCCCCTGTACCCAGTTGGAGAGTAACAGCGCCAGTTGAGCCACTGCATAGATCAACAGGACTCCTCCTGTTTGCTGCCAGCCAGTTCGAAACAGGCCATAAACCAATAAGCCAATAGAAGGCAGTAATAGCAGGACCGTTTGCCCCAGCAAGCGTAAGTTGGTCCGAATAAACGTTGGATCATGTAGCCCGCTGCCGATAGCATCAAGGGCTTGCTGAAGCCTGGGCTCAGGCTCAGCCGAGTGATTTTTGTACGACAGAAAAACCATTCCTGCTATAAAAACAGCCGCCCAGCCACCCAGCACCCGCCAGAATACGGGCTTGGTGAGTATGCCAAAAATACTACGCTCACGGTTGGTAGCCAGATACTGAAGACACAGGAAAGCCAGGTGAATAGCCCCTGCCAGCAAAGCGCCATCTTCTTTTACCAGTACAATCAGCGCACCCGTTACCCAGAACCAGGTTGACTGATGAGTGTATAAGGCCAGAAAAAAAAGAATCGATAGCGGGAAATAGGTCAGTTCAGGATGCCAGCCAATGCCGGGGTGGTCATTGAGCCAAAACCAGACAGGGCCCAGCAATAATACGCTCAACGCGGCCCAGACAGCCCAGGAAGCCATTTGCCGGCTAAGCTGACGTAATAGTAACCCGTAACTCAAGGCTAACAGACCCACCTGGACGGCAAAAGCACCGTAGGCGCCACTTAGGTAGATAAGTGGCCCCCAGAGTAACATGGCATAATTGTTATGAATCCGGTCGTCGTAGCCCCAGATATTTTCATAGAGCAGCGGCCTGCCATCCAGCCAGCTGCACGATGCCTGGAGAAAAATGTACATGTCGTTGTAGGTATAATACAACGCATTGAACCGGGCAATTTTGAAGCAGAAAAATAAGAGTAGTATCAGGCTGCTCGTGGCAACCGGAACAATCCAGCGTGATTTCATAACATACTAACAGTGGGCCGTTTGCCAGTAGCTTTAGCAATTCATACCCGGCAAAATTCTGTTTACAACCATTGCTCGCGCAGAATGCCATTTAGTTTTTCGTACGGAATCGTGACCTGAACCGGTCCTACAGCGTAAGCGGCTATTTCGTACGGATTGTAATAGAAAATCAGGCCATTGCGGGTCGTACCAACGTTATCAGGTAGAAAGAAATGACCGTCGCGCAGAAAATACCCTTCTTCCTCCAGGTTGGCATTCGGCTCTATTTTCTGCTGTTGCCGGAAGGCTTGCTCTAATAGGCCAAGCAGGGCCGTGGTATCCTCAACCATATCGTCCAGCGTCAGCAGCCTTCCTGTTTTTCGATCAAACGTATAAAAACTCAGGCTTGAGTTGGGGTGAGCACCACCCATATAAGCATACGTTTCAACCTTTACGGTCAGGGCTTTCGCGCTTGAATGAACGGTATCAGCTCTGGTCTCCAGTTGCCAGCAGCCGCTCAGGCTTCCCATATCTTTCCGCACCGCTTCATAATCCAGCGCAAACAGGGAAGCGGCCTTGTTCAGGTTAGTTTTCGCGTCAGGATTATTGGCCACCGTTGTACTATCGAGCCAGCCGGTCAGGCTGTTAACGGCTATCAGGTGGAGACTATCATTAATTTTTCGGGCACCTTCGGTATCATCCTTCAGCAACATATAAGATACGGATACATCAACACCGGTATTACTGGTACTGTCGCAGCGCGTTGCTCCGCCAAAAGTGTATTGTTGTCGTACTAAGGATGGAGGACCCGACTGCGTTAAATGACAGGCTGACAAAAAACTCAACAAACCGAAAAAGACCGGCACAAAACAGAACTTCATAACGATAAAATATGGTAATAAGAGGAAGTCAGGTATAAACGAGTTAACAACTGGCTAACTACCCAATTTCATCCGATTATCCTTCGCTACAAACTTAGCAAATCTTTGAACCGAATAGCCTGCCGCCGACTAATTTCAATCTTGTCGCCCCCACGTAATGTTACCAGCAGCCCCCCGCTAAACCAGGGTTCAATTTTTTCAATCCATTGCAGGTTGATGATGTGTTTGCGGTTAGCCCGAAAAAAAGTGCTGGGGTTGAGCCGGTCTTCAAGAGCGTTTAACGATTTCAGGACCAGTGGTTTCTGATCATCGAAATAGAGCCGGACGTAATTACCCATGGATTCAAACAACCGAACTTTTCCCAGTTTGACGAACCAGCATTTTTCCCCATCCTTCACGAATACCTGATCGTTTTCGCCCAGAACCTTTGAGGAAGTTCCTGGAAATGACCCCGCATTTTCGGGAATGTGCTGTTCTTCCTCAACCCGGAGAATGGCTTCCGACAGCCGGGCCAGTTCGATGGGTTTGAGCAGGTAATCGAGCGCATTGAACTCGAAGGCTTTGATGGCGTATTCATCAAAAGCCGTTGTAAAAATTACTTCAGGAGTTTTGCCTTCAATAGACTGAAGCAACTCAAAGCCGTTTTTACCCGGCATCTGAATATCCAAAAACAGGAGTTCCGGCTCCAGTTCATCAATCATTCCCAATGCCTCATCAGCATTGGCCGCTTCGCCAATAATCTGAATTTTGGGGAAGTTTTCGAGTAGCCGACGTAGTTCATTACGAGCCAGGCGCTCATCGTCAATGATAAGGGTTTTCATGTAAAAGTCAGTTGTTCAGCTAATTAGCTGGTAAATTGTGGTGAGTTAATTGAGGAGTCGATCAGTTGGGTACGATGAGCCAGTATTAACTGACTAACGCTCTAACTGACTGACTGATTTTCGGAACATGCCCTCCGATTGGGCGGGAATCAATATGTCGGCACATACGATAGCTTCGTCTTCCTGAAAAATCTGAAAATGGGCATCCGGTCCGTAGAGCAGTTCGAGCCGCTGGGCGGTGTTGGCCAGTCCAAAGCCGCCCGATGCTTCTTTATCGCCCAGCACACCGGTATTTCGGATAACGATATGTAGTTTGTCGGTACTGATGCTGCTGTGTACTTCCACGAATCCCCCCTTAATGGCGGTGGACACCCCGTGCTTGATGGCATTTTCGACCAGCGTTTGCAGCATCATGGGAGGAACCTGCCAGAACAGGGTTCGCCCGTCGATATCGATATACGAGGTTAGCCGGTCTTCATACCGGACCTTTTCCAGTGCCAGATAGTCTTCTACCGTTTTAATTTCTTCCCGTAATTCAACCGTTTTTCGGCGGTCGGCCAGCAGCGAATTTCGCAGTAAATTGGACAGTTGCGTAATACTTTGCTGGGCCTTAACGGGGTTTTCGTGCACCAGTGCCCGAATACTGTTCAGGGCGTTGAATACAAAATGAGGATTTAACTGGGAGCGCAACACCTTAGCCTCTGTTTCGCGGATGCTGGTTTTGAGGAGTATCTTCTCAATTTCGGCGTTTCTATTCTGCTCTACATAATGGTAGGCGGTATAGGTAAGCACCCAGGCCAGCATACTTTTACCCCAGTTCAATATGTAGCCAAAAA
This sequence comes from Spirosoma spitsbergense DSM 19989, assembly GCF_000374085.1. Classification (GTDB taxonomy): domain Bacteria; phylum Bacteroidota; class Bacteroidia; order Cytophagales; family Spirosomataceae; genus Spirosoma; species Spirosoma spitsbergense. The sequence continues at coordinate 90,456 of NZ_KB893499.1, forward strand.
ACAGAAAGGGTTCGCCAACCAGGTGCTGCGGTACAATAATCTTATCGATGGGCATGTTGACCATCGTCATAATCAGGGCCAGCACCAGAATGGAAAGCAGCACGCGGGGTGCTATCTGAAAGAAGGGAAGCCGTACCCAGTTCCACCGACGAATCATTAGTCGATAGAGGTGAGTGAGGGTAATTCCCAGAAAAATATTGGCAATGGCCAGGTAAAGCACGTCAACGTCAAAGCCATCCTCAAACAAATAGCCCACGTACTCCACCGCAAGAAGGAGCGACCAGCCAAAAATCTGACAGAACCAGTATATTTTCTGCTTTGACATACACCTTTTCTCAGCCACCTATCAGCAGTAACCAGACGAATATACGGGCTTCAGCCGGCAAACCAGTTCATCCATTAACGAATGGATAAATAGAGGTATTACCGGACATATGGGACTGTTGACTGGTAACCAGACAGATTACTACATCAGTGCCAGTGACAGCAGGTGAGCTGTATCATTGGCCTGTTCAACCGTAAACCGGGATGACTCGTACTGATAGCCGATTTTGTACAGGCACAGGTTACTATGCTCGAACTGATCCATATCAGATAAAGGCCTGTTAGTAAGCCAGCAGAGTAGAATACGCATGGCCCTACCGTGCATGGCTACCAGAATGGTTTCTTCTTCCGGGTGCGAGAGAATAACATCCAGGGCTATTTTTTGCCGGGCGGCTACCTCGTCGGGGCTTTCCCCCTGATCCGTGGTTTTGGCCGTGTCCCCCGACGACCAGGCTTCGATCAGGTCCCGGTAATATTCATTATCCAGATTACCGGGAATTTTACCTTCCATCACGCCCCAGCAAATTTCGTTTAGCCCGGTCAGTTTTTCGTACGGTATGCCCAGGTCAATGAATGGCTGGGCGGTCTGGTGCGTACGTTTCAATCCGGAAATATAAATTTTGCTGAAGGGTACGTGCTGGTAGGCCTGGAAAAAGGCTTGTGCCTGCGCCTGTCCCATGTCGTTAAGGTCTGAATCTACCCCGCTTCCCTGCACGACTCCCCGCCTGTTGTAATCCGTTTCGCCGTGGCGAATCAGATATATTGTTTTTTGTATCAAACCTATTCCTTTGCTAACCGATAATTTTTCCCAAAATTGGCCCGTAAAATTACACAAAAACGGTTCATTAACCTGTTTCAAAGGCTAAGTTTCGGTGTTGTCATAAGCCGACAACTCGTTTGTCAACCTCACCCGAAACGTTAATCTCCAAACCAAAAACGACAATGAAAGCAGGCTTCGACCTAAATGCGCTTGATTTTATTCATACCGATTCCCTGGGCAAGCACCTCGGAATTGAGTTCATGGAAGCCGGAGAGGGCTACCTGACTGCCCGAATGCCCGTTGATAACCGCACGCGGCAACCATTCGGTATTCTGCACGGTGGGGCATCGGTGGTGCTGGCCGAAACGCTGGGCAGTGTAGCCTCCTGGATGCTGCTGGACGACCCCTCAACCCAACGTGCCGTGGGGCTGGAAATTAATGCCAATCACATTCGCTCCGTTCGGGAAGGCTGGGTCTACGGTCGCTGCACCCCCATCCATACGGGCCGCACCACTCAGGTTTGGGACATCCGAATTACCGACGAAGGCGGCAAACTGGTGTGCGTGAGCCGGTTGACGATTGCCATTATTAGTCAGTGAGTTGATCCATTCGACCTGTTATACAGAAACTGTTTCGTCGATGAATCATCAGCAAAGAAGTGTGTTCACCATGAGCCGTACCCGTATGTTGTGGCAAACGGCCGGAACACTGCTGGCAATCATAGCGCTGGTAATCATTCCTGCTGGTATCGCGTTCAGTGATGCGCGCTACCCCGACCTGTCGATACTGCCCATTTTCTGGGTGCTGGGCATCGGCTTTGTAGGGGTTATTGTTCTGCTCGAGATGAAGCCACAAACCGTTTCAATTGAACTAGGCGAAACGGGCTTTACGATAAAGAAATGGGGAAGTCGGGCTGTTTATTACCCGTACAGCGCCATCATGTCGTACAACGAGCGACGCCAGTTTGATCGTTCTTCCGCGTATGATGAGCTGACGCTGTACATGCCGACCAACTGGTTTATGCTCCGCTCCAATGTGTTCCAGGACTATCCTTACCTGAAAGCCCAACTGACGCAGTCGGCCCGGCCGGTACCCTACCGCCGGGTCATTACCCAAACCGAGCGAACGCAATTTAGGTGGTTTCTGGGTGGTCTGTCACTGGTGATTATTGCCAGTATTGTGTTTGGCTTCGTAGCGCACAATCCATCGGGGAAGAACCCCGCTCCGCTAGGGTCATTTACTGCGCAGCTTGACGAAGTACGGGCAGTGGAAGCGAAAAGTAATTTCAAAGGCGTTTCGTTTCGGCTCAACCGCTGGCCCGACCTCTGGTTTTACGCCAGCCGGCAGGATTTTGATCAGGATATCCAGTTTCTGCTCCGGTACATCCGCCCGAACCGGCCCGTAACGCTGCTGCTGCGGGAGAGTGATATCCAGAAGAAGCTGCTCAAAACCCAGTCGCTTACGTTTGGCGATAAATACATCGACTACAAACGGATCGAAGTTTTCGGCATTCGTCAGGGAACTGACATCAACCTGAGCACCAGCCAGCCGGTTCGGGAGCCAACCCGTACCCATCCCTATAGATGGCTGCTTTTCTTTGGTATGCTGCTCGTGTTCTGCGGTAGTTGCTGGGTTTGGGTGGAGCAACAGCCATTGATTCGGGCGAGTTGATGGCACTACTTTACAACAGCGTATATAGAGGTACGTACCGACTCTGGCTGATGAGTAATAACTATAGGTAACTGGCTGCCTTTCGGGAGCCATAGTAGATAATGCATAAGTAGAAATACTGTGTATACAACTTACGCATTATAGTTTATAACTACCTTTACAACTTCACTACAAACAAACTTGTATATGCACCTAAAATTCTACGTAAGAATAAGTCTTACGGGACTCCTTCTAACCATGATTTCGTTCATGGTGAAGGCGCAGAACACTTTTTTCGAACCTGTTGCCACAGGGCAGCTTCGCACTGCAGCTCCCCTGGCCGCTACTATTCAGAAGTACACGCTCTATAAACTCAAAACAACGGAGTTACGCAACTATCTGGCGAAGGCTCCGCTCGAATTTCAGCGTCGATCTACCCCCTTACAGCTGGATATCCCCCTGCCTGATGGTACTGTAGAAACGTTTGCGATGAGCGAATCGCCAATCCTGTCCCCTGCGGTAGCCGCTGCCCACCCCGACATTAAAACGTATACGGGAACGGGTCTTGTTCATCGTAGCTACACAATTCGGCTGAGCTTTACGAATAGCGGCTTTGACGCCATTATTCTGGGGGTCGACAACGATGCGGTTTATTACACCAAAGCGGTAGCCGACCCTGCTGACCAGGTTTATGTAACGTACTTTGCCCGGGACGCCAAAAAGTCCGATACGGCAAGGCCATCCAACGCATCCGGTAAGTGTGGCAGCAATGGCCCAATGGTGGATAGTAAAGACGAACCATTGATTAACCAAAGTCGACTCAGAGCAGCTCAGAATAATACTGGTACTACCCTGCGAACCTTTCGGCTAGCAATGGCAGCAACCGGGGAGTTTACGCAGCAAAAGGGGGGCGGAAACGTCACCAACGCCTTCAACGCACTGGTAGCCTACGTAAACCGGATGAACGCGGTGTACCGGGTTGAACTGAGTGTGGCCTTTACGCTTGTGAGTGGCACCAACCTGGTGTATCCCGATGCCAACACAGACCCGTACACGAATGCCGACCAGGGAAAAATGCTGGATGAAAACCAGGCGAATCTTACAAATACAATTGGAGCGGCTAACTACGATGTTGGCCATATCCTGGGCACCGCTGGTGGTTCAGGAGGGGGCGTAGCTGTGTCGCCGTCCGTTTGTAAAGATGACGTCAAAGCACAGGGTGTTTCCGGTGTAGGCGACGGCTCTTTTGCCGCTGTTTTCGACGACCAGTTAATTAGTCACGAAGTTGGGCATCAGTTCGGCATGAGCCATACGTTCAACAGCAGCCTCCCGGTTTGTACAACGCGTGAAGCCAACACGTCCGTAGAACCTGGTGCCGGTACAACCATCATGAGCTACGGCTATACCTGTGATAACGCCACGGGCAATGATAACTACGAAACCCCTGCCTATCAGCCTTTTCTCAATTTTCACACCGTTAGCTACAGCCAGGCGGCTGCGTATATCAGCACGCTTACCTGTTTCTCAGCAACAACGCTGGCTAACGCCGTTCCGGTGATTGGTACATTTCCTGCCAACACCAACATCCCTAAATCAACGCCCTTCGAACTAGCCGGAACAGCCACCGACGCCGATGCCAATGATGTACTCAGTTACTCCTGGGAGGGTACCAATGTGGGTACGGTCGTGCCTGATGCCACTACGCTGTCCAACATGGCCATGCCGCCTTTTTTCCGGAGTTATCCTCCTGTAAATTCCGGCACCCGGGTCTTTCCACGCCTATCGGCCATTCTGGATGGTACTAACTACGCAAAAGGCGACAAGTTACCATCGGTGGGGATTGCTACTACGCACCGGCTGACCGTACGCGATAATGTAGGCGGCCTTTCTTACCAGACCGTTACGGTAACGGTTGATGGCAATTCGGGACCATTTCTGGAAACGACCAATCTATCGGGTTCGTATCCGGGCAATTCTACTCAAACCATAACCTGGAGTGTCAACAACACAACGGCTCCACCAGTCAGTTGCGCCAATGTCAACATCCTGTTATCCACGGATGGCGGTCTGACATTTCCCACTACCCTACTGGCCAACACACCAAATGACGGGAGTGAGCCGGTTATACTTCCCGAAGTATTGACCAGTAAAGCGCGGATTAAGGTGAGCAGCAGCAACAATGTTTTCTTTGACATATCGAACGCTAACTTTTCGATAACCGCCCCCGTTCCAGCTGTACTGGTAGCTAACCTGACGGCCAACCCAACCACGTTGTTGACAACGGACAACACATCGCTGTCGGCAACGGCATCGGGTGGTACTGGTCCTTATACGTATGCGTTTAGTGGACCGGGCACCATCGCGCCAACGGGTAATACCGCCACCGTATCAGGCTTACCAGCAGGGATACAGTCCTTAACCGTAACCGTTACGGATGCTACAGCGCCTACCAACCAGACCGTTACGGCTACGGTATCCGTAACGGTTAACGCGCCAGCGGTTCCGATTATCAGTACGGATAGCCCTGATCCCATTGCCGGCGAAGGCACCGCCCCCGCTCCCACTGCGCAATCGGCTGGTTTACGGGCTAGACTACGGGTTGCTGAAAATGCCCAATCCGATTTTGACCCCGGCATTTTGCGTTTCCAGCGTAATGATACCAGGGGAGTACTGGTCATCCACTACGAGGTAGGAGGAACGGCAACCGGTGGCGACGACTACGTTGGCCTGCCTGGTTCAGCTACTTTTGTGGATGGACAGTCGGAAGTACTCGTGGAAGTTGATCCTATTGAGGACGACGTATACGAAGGCGACGAAACGGTCATTGTAACCCTCATTGATGAGGCTGATTATGATCCAGATCCGAATGAGACGACGGCAACGATCACCATTCGGGATAACGATACTCCACCAACGGGTACTTTTTCTATTACGGGTGTGACGATGATGAGCTGTCAGACCATCTCTGCCGGTGAGCGCATGCTTAGCTTCACCCCCCAGTACAGCGGGGCCACGACCGACCCCATCAGTTTCTCAGTAGCCAACGAGATGCTGCCTACCACGGCTCCAGGGCCCTACTCGCTGCGGGTTTACACCGACAACCCAACCATTACGCTGGTGGCGAAACAGCTGGCGAACCAGGCTACATACCCCTACAACTGGCTAGCGGCCTGTGGCACCCCAACACCGCCTACACCAACGGGTACCTTTTCTATCACGGGTGTGACGATGGTAAGCTGTCAGACCATCTCTGCCGGTGAGCGCATGCTTAGCTTCACCCCCCAGTACAGCGGGGCCACGACCGACCCTATCAGTTTCTCAGTAGCCAACGAGATGCTGCCTACCACGGCTCCGGGCCCTTACTCGCTGCGGGTTTACACCGATAATCCAACCATTACGCTGGTGGCGAAACAGCTGGCCAATCAGGCTACATACCCCTACAACTGGCTGGCGGCCTGTACCAACAGTGCAAGCGCCCGGCAGGGAAGTTCTCAGGAGGGTATCGGGCTACAGGTTCGGGTGTTAGGCAATCCGGTGGAGAATCGAATGGCTGAAGTCGAAATTAGCGGTGTAGCCGGACAATCTGTTCAGGTAATGCTCATTGACCTACAGGGCCGGTTGCTACATCAGCAACGTGTTGGCGAGGCCACTTTCAGGGAACGGGTGAGTGTACCCCTCGGCTCAGGCAAAGGTGTTCTACTCCTACAGGTTAGTACGACTACCCAGCAACAGCTGGTTAGATTAGTAAAACCTTAAAGGCTTAAACCAGTAAGTAGCATTAAATACAACAGGTCCTGTTTCTTTGAGAGACAGGACCTGTTGTTGTTTCCCCATCGTTCAGCCAGGGCACACTTACGTCACCATTACTATTTATAGCACCCCCCTACCGGACTGAGGCTTCCTGAACTAACCCAGCGGGTCCAGGGGAGATTAATATGCCACCCGGCTAAGATTTTCCGTACCTTCGCCCTCCGGTTACGGGCAACAACTCGTCCGCGACCACCGATCTATGATTCAGAAAATCCGGCGCGAAGATGCCCTCGATTATCACGCCAAGGGTCGTCCCGGCAAACTTGAAGTCATTCCCAGTAAGGAATACAGCACCCAGCGCGACCTTTCGCTGGCCTATTCGCCGGGGGTAGCCGAGCCCTGTCTGGCCATTGAAGCCAACCCGGACGATGCCTTCAAATACACCGCCAAGGGCAATCTGGTGGCCGTTATCAGCAACGGAACCGCCGTGCTGGGGCTGGGTAACATTGGTCCGGGAGCCAGCAAGCCCGTGATGGAAGGAAAAGGACTGCTCTTCAAGATTTACTCCGACATTGATGTATTTGACCTGGAGCTGGATACGACCAACATCGACGAGTTTGTGCGTACGGTCAAAATTCTGGAACCCACGTTTGGGGGGGTCAATCTGGAAGATATCAAAGCACCGGAATGCTTCGAGATTGAGGAGCGGCTTAAGAAGCAAATGAACATTCCGGTCATGCACGACGACCAGCACGGCACGGCTATCGTGAGCGGAGCCGCTCTGCTCAACGCGCTGGAACTGGTTAATAAGAAAATGGAAACGGCTCAGTTTGTTATTCTGGGTGCCGGAGCTGCCGCTATTTCCTGCGCCCGCCAGTACGTAGCCCTGGGGGCGAAACGGGAAAACATAGTGATGTTCGACGTGAACGGACCACTCACAACCAGCCGTACCGACCTGGACGAGTTGATGCGCCCCTTCGCTACCAGCCGGGCTATTACCTCCCTGAATGATGCCTTTGCCGGCGCGGATGTATTTGTTGGTTTGTCGAAGGGCGGAATTGTGAGTCAGGATATGATTCGGCTCATGGCCAGGGATGCGATTGTGTTCGCTATGGCCAATCCAAATCCGGAGATCAGCTACGATGATGCGATGGCCGCCCGGCCCGATATTATCATGGCTACCGGCCGGTCCGACTACCCGAACCAGGTCAACAACGTACTTGGATTCCCCTACATTTTCCGGGGAGCGCTGGATGTTCGGGCTACCGAAATCAACGAAGCCATGAAACTGGCGGCCACGTACGCCCTGGCCGATTTGGCGAAGAAACCCGTTCCTGACCTGGTGAACCTGGCCTACGGCGAGTCGAACATGCTCTTTGGGCGAACCTATATTCTACCCAAACCAGTAGATCCACGCCTGCTAATCACGGTAGCACCAGCCGTAGCTAAAGCCGCCATGGAGTCGGAAGTGGCGCGGTTACCCATCAGCGATTGGGAAGCTTACGAGCAGCAACTGGCCCGCCGACTGGGGCAGGACAATCAGATTTCGCGGGTTATTCTGACCAAAGCCAAAGCTAATCCGAAGCGGGTTGTTTTTGCCGATGCCGAAAACCTGAAAGTCCTGAAAGCCGCCCAACAGGTTCGGGATGAAGGCATTGCTTTCCCCATCCTCCTGGGTGAGCGGGCTAAAATTGAAAAGCTTATCGAGGAAAACAACCTCGACTTGGGGCATAATGTACAAATCATTGACATACGCGCCCCCGAACAGCAGCACCTGATTGATCGGTTTACCGACTTATATTTCGACAGGCGTAAGCGAAAGGGTGTCAACGCCACCGAAGCCCGAAAACTGATGTACGTCCGTAACTACTTCGGGGCGATGATGGTGGAAACGGGTGAAGCCGATGCGCTTATTTCAGGTTTGACGCGTAGTTATCCCGATACCATCCGGCCAGCCCTGCAAATTATTGGCAAAGAACCGGGCGTTAAAAAAGTGGCCGGGATGTACATTCTGCTCACCAAACGAGGTCCCCTGTTTTTCTCCGACACAACGGTTAATTTCAATCCTACCGCCGAGGAAATTGTCGAGATAACCGAACTGACCGCCCAAACGGTGGAGCGATTCAACATCAAGCCTCGTATCGCGCTGGTCACGTATTCCAACTTCGGTAGTGCCCAGGGTGATGATGCGGAGAAGATGAACCGGGCCGTTGAGATCTTGCAGCAGAAACACCCCGATATGATTGTAGACGGCGAAATTCAGGCTCACCTGGCGTTCAATACCGAACTACTGCAACAGAATCACCCGTTCAGCAAGTTAGTAGGCGAAGGAGCCAACACACTCATTTTCCCCAATCTGTCGGCAGCCAACATCGCGTATAACCTCATGAGTGAAGCCGCCGGTTTCGATACCATTGGCCCCATTCTGCTGGGTATCCGCCGACCGGTGTATGTGTTACAGCTGGGTTCGTCGGAACGCGAAATCGTCAACATGGTCGCCATTGCGGTGGTGGAAGCACAGGGGAAATAAGTTTTTTTAAGGAGTTAGTATTAGGAGCGAGAACCGGTCCGCCGGTGCGATGAGAAACCATTCGGTGCCAGTAAAAAAGAAATAAGATGGTTTTCACTGCCAGATGGCTCCTCACTCCTCACTCCTCACTCCTCACTCCTAATACTAAATATATGAGAATCTTAACCGGTATCCAGTCCAGCGGCAGGCCGCATCTGGGCAATATTTTAGGGGCTATCAAGCCCGCCATTGAATTATCTAAACACCCCGATAACGAGTCGTTCTTATTCATTGCCGACCTCCATTCGCTCACAACCATTAAGGATGGCCCCATGCGCCGGGAGTTTACGAAAGCGGTGGCGGCAACCTGGCTGGCTTTTGGTCTGGACACCCAGAAAAACACCTTCTGGCGGCAGTCGCGGGTGGCCGAGCATACGGAACTGGCCTGGCATTTGAGTTGCTTCACGCCTTTTCCGATGCTGAACAATGCTACCTCATTCAAGGAAAAATCGGACCGGTCACTATCCGTGGTCAATGCGGGTTTATTCGTGTATCCGGTTCTACAGGCGGCTGACATTTTGCTGTACGATGCCGAGATTATCCCCGTCGGGAAAGACCAGCGGCAACACATCGAAATGACGCGCGACATTGCCAGTGCCGTCAACCATCAATACAATAGCGATATTTTCGTCCTTCCGGAACCCCGCATCGACGATCGGCTCATGACCATTCCGGGTATCGACGGGGCAAAAATGAGCAAGTCGTACAATAACTACATCGATATCTTCCTGCCCGAAAACGAATTATGGAAGGTGATCAAAAAAATCAAATCGGACTCCACTCCGCTCGAAGACCCGAAGAATCCAGACACCGATATTACCTTTCAATTATTCTCGCTACTGGCGTCCGAATCGCAGATTGCCGAGATGCGGGCTTTGTACGAAGGGGGTAACTACGGATATGGCATGGCCAAAAAAGCGTTCTACGAACTCATACTGGCGCAATTTACTACCGAGCGCGAACGCTTTGATTACTACACACTTGAAAATCCTGATGCGCTGGAAGCCGAACTTCGGGATGGCGAAGAAAAAGCCCGCGCCGTGGCTGGGCGCACCATTACACGGGTGCGGGAAGTGATGGGATTTAGTTAGCGGTCAAGAAAATTACCGTTAGCTAAATTGATTTGGAATGGGTGTTTCGGTTTGTGTACTTTCATTAGATTAATGAAACGTACAGTCAATTAAAAACCCCACCCTGTATAAAATGAGTAACCTATCCTACACACAAGGTCTAACTATTATTCGGCTAAAGCCCCGTGAGCTTCACTTTTTGCAGTTAGCCTGCTCCGAATTAACCTATGTCCAGATCGCCGACCAAATGTGCGTTAGCCCCCGCACGGTAGATGGCTATCGGGAAGCCTTATTCGACCGGTTCAGAATCAAAAGCCGTGTGGGGTTGGTTCTTTGGGCGTTACGAACAGGGCTGGTGGCGTAACCGTTTCCTCTAATCGACACAGCCATTTAGCCCTCTCGCAATTATTCCAGCTCGCCAGTCAATATGACCTGGCGTAGGTCGTTACGTGAATAACGCTTTTTTATTCATGTATGAACACACCCCTGATTCGTGAGATTGCCAAAATGATTGACCACGCACTGTTGCATCCAACGCTTACCGATGCAGAACTACGGGCGGGCTGCGAGCTGGTTCTTCCGTACGACGTAGCATCGGTTTGTGTTAAACCCTACGCTGTCCGCAGCACGACCGAATTTCTGGCAGGCTCTGCTATACGGATTGGAACAGTCATTGGCTTTCCCCACGGAAATAGTGCCACCGGCATTAAAGTGGCCGAGGCCGATCAGGCGTGTCGGGATGGTGCGGTTGAAATCGACATGGTGGTCAATATTGGCAAAGTACTGAGTAACGACTGGACCTATGTACGGGCCGAAATTCAGGCTGTTCATACGGTTTGTCGTGAGCACAAAGCGCTACTGAAAGTAATTTTCGAGAATGATTTCCTGCCTGATAACAACCACAAAATAAAGCTCTGCCAAATCTGTACGGAAGTTGGGGTTGAGTTCGTCAAAACATCAACCGGTTTCGGCTTTGTGAAAGGCCAGGACGGCAGGTACAATTACGAGGGGGCTACGATAGAAGACCTGCGGCTGATGCTCGATCACGTAGGACCGGGGGTTCGGGTGAAAGCGTCCGGCGGTATCCGTACCCTGGATGAACTGTTGCTGGTACGGGAAATGGGCGTTTCGCGGGTGGGTACCTCGTCAACAGCCGCAATCATGCAGGAGGCTTACCATCGGTTTGGAGCAACCACCTCCAACGAACCCATTCCCGAAATCGACGGGTATTAATCGAGCCTTATGCGTAGTTTTACGGCGTACATGATCTGGTAACCCAATGCTCAATCTTGGCTTTGTTTCGGCTATCCTGGCCGATTATGACCTCAACAGTGTGTTGAAATTTGCTTCCGACCACACGTTCAAATGCGTTGAAGTGATGTGCTGGCCGACCAGCAACGCCGATTCACGTCGGTATGCCGGTGTTACGCACATCGATGTGGACAATATGGACCTACAGCAGATTCACGACCTGACAAAACTTCACCAGGTTTCTATTTCGGGCCTGGGCTACTACCCCAATCCGCTCGACCCGAATCCCGAACAGGCGGAGTTTTATCGGGAGCATTTGAAAAAAGTTATCCGGGCGGCTGCGAAACTGGGCATTGGAGTCGTCACTACGTTCATTGGCCGCAACCCATCCCTGAGCATTACGGATAACCTGAAACTATATGCCGAACACTGGCCCGGTATCGTGAAAGTAGCCGAGGAATGTAATGTAAAAATCGGCATTGAAAACTGTCCGATGTGGTTCACGGACGATGAGTGGCCGGGCGGCAAAAACCTCGCGACTACCCCCGCCATCTGGGACCGCATGTTCGAGATTATCCCCTCCCCTATTCTGGGGCTGAACTACGACCCCAGCCACCTGATCTGGCAAATGATGGATGAAGTAAAACCCATTTACGACTACCGCGACCGCCTGCACCACATTCACCTGAAAGATGTAAAACTGTACCGGGATAAACTGAACCGGGTGGGAATCATGGCGAACCCACTGGAATACCACTCGCCCAAACTACCCGGCCTGGGCGATGTGCGCTGGCGCGATTTTTTTGCGGCTCTGACCGATGTACGCTACCGGGGACCGGTTTGCATCGAAGTAGAAGACAAGGCGTTTGAAGGGAGTCCGGACGATGTAAAGACCGCCATCCTAACCGCCCGGAACTACCTAAGCCAGTTTATGGTGCTGTAACGTTTCGGGACAATTTCGTATCTTCATTGAAAAATATCATCATGGTTGCAACCGCTCCACTTGCCAAACAGATAATCGAACGACTCAATCACGAAAAGGTTCTGTTCATCGACGCTACCATTGATGAATACTGGAATTTAGCCGATGAACTGGCCGATGCACCTTACGACATTGAGTATATAGAAGGGCATATACGCGCAAAAATGAGCCAGGCAAGCGATAGTCACGAAACAATTGTGGCTAACATGGTAGCTTTATTAAGAACCATTTTTTACAACGATCCTGCTGTGCGGGTCATGGGTAGTAACAAACTAGTTTATGTTCCAGCCTGCACACTGGCAGTCAATCCCAACGTATTGGTGATGCAGGGGGAGAGCCAGCTTTTTCAGCGCCATGGGCAGGCAGCTGGTATCACAAATCCTTACATACTGATTGAAGTTCACTCTGACTCGACCGAGAAGAACGACATGTTTGTCAAACTGCGTTGCTATAAACTACTGGAGTCGGTTCAGCACATTATTTATATTGATCAACACGTGGCAAATGTATCCGTCTATACAAAACAACTAGACATGTATCATTGGCTCAACAAAGACTTCGACCAGTTGGATATGGACGTTCGAATCGGCAATTTTACGATTCCGATGCAGGATATTTACCATAAAGTAGCCTTTGCCAGTGCTGGAAAAGCTTAATCAACTCGATACCGACCTTTTCCTGTGGCTCAATGGCCGCTACACGCCCTGGCTCGACCCAATTATGATCTGGGTGACGGAGCGCAACACCTGGTTTCCGTTTTACGCCCTGCTCATTGGCTGGCTGGTGTACCGGTTTCGGAAACACGCTATCGCCCTACTACTGACCATTGCGGCTGCCGTAGCCGTAGCTGACCAACTGGCCTCGTCGGTGCTTAAGCCCCTCACCCACCGCCTGCGCCCCTGTCACGAACTGGGGTTGCAAAAGTTGATTCATCCGGTGCTGGAATGTGGGGGGCTGTACAGTTTCGTTTCCTCCCATGCCTCCACCACGTTTGCACTGGCCACTACACTATGGCTGTTGCTGGGGAAACACTATCCCCAGTTCAGATGGGTATTCTTATGGGCAGCTGTTGTGTCGTACAGCCGGATTTATGTGGCGGCTCATTACCCGCTTGATGTGCTGGCCGGTGCGGGTCTGGGTATTTTATCGGCGTTTCTGTGCGTCCTTATCTTTCACTGGTGGCATAATCGATTCGTCACACCTGACAAACGCTTTGTCGACTAAGCCTTTGCAAGGGGTTGTTTGATAGCGTTTTACCAGCTAGCTTGCCGTTCGTATAGAGCCCACTGCACCAACCTATCCAACTATTCATGTTCAACCGGTTTCAGTCGCTGATTCGGGATTACTTCGGCTTCTCGCACAAAGAGAGCCTGGGGTTCACCGTTCTTATTTTTCTGACAATACTCTGCCTGTTCATCCCCTTTTTGTACCGGTTTGTAAGCGACCGGAACCCAATTGATACCAGTGCTACCGACCAGCGTAAACTCGATAGCCTGGTAGCCCTGATGCAGGCCGAAGAAGCCCGCCAACCCCAATTTGGCAGTCGCCCGGAGAAAGATAAAACCACCGGCGAACGGTTCAGCGAGCCCAAACTATTCAATTTTGACCCGAACACGGTCAGCGTAGCCGGGTTACAACAACTGGGGTTACCCAAATGGTTAGCCGAACGCATTGACAAGTACCGCACTAAAGGCGGGCAGTTTCGGAAGAAAGAAGACCTTCTACGTATTTATGACTTCCCACCCGACCTCTACGACCAGCTTGAGCCGTATATTGCATTGAAAGAAACGCCCCGCTCCGGCCAGTTTCCGTCGGAACGATTTGGGGATACGAAGGCCAGCTCCAGTGAACCCTACCAACCCGGCGAACGAAAACCATTTCCCGAACGACCTGCTTATGCAGAGCGTCCTGCCAAACCGGCAATCCAGCCCTTCGACATCAACACCGCCGACACGGCCCAGTTGATTGCCCTGAAAGGTATCGGTTCTACACTGGCCGGACGTATCGTGAAATTCCGCGACGCGCTCGGCGGCTTCATCACCACAGAGCAGTTCCGTGATATTTACGGACTGGATTCGCTGGTACTTGGCGAGTTGGAGAAGTTTGGCAAAATACAGTCTGCCGTTCACAAAATTCCAGTTAATACGGCCTCGGTAGACCAATTGGACAAGCACCCTTTTTTATCACGCCGACAGGCACAGATAATTGTCAACTATCGCGAGCAGCACGGTGCCTATACTTCCACCGAATCGCTCAAACCCATCCGAATTCTGGATGCCAAAACCATCGAGAAAATCGCCCCGTATCTGGAATTCTAGTCGTAGATTTTCCCGTATTCCGTCAGCAGGTGACCGCGACGGCGGACCGTTTAATTCACCTGCTGACGGAATACGGGAAAATCTACGACTTACGACTCAATAAAACCACATTCTCCACATGGTGCGTATGCGGGAACATATCCACTGGCTGCACGTTCGTTACAGCGTATCCCTCGTCCAGAATACCCAGGTCACGGGCCTGCGTGGCGGTGTTGCAACTAACATACACAATACGGTCGGGGGCCGCTTTGAGTAGCTGCCGCGTAACGGCTTCATCCATCCCAGCGCGGGGCGGGTCGGTGATGACTACCTCCGGGCGACCATGCTGGTCGAAAAAACTATCCGTCAGGATATCGCGCATATCGCCGGCCACAAATGAGGCATTGGTAATCCCGTTCACCTGGGCATTGATACGGGCATCGGCCACCGAGGCTTCAACGTATTCTACCCCGATTACTTCTTTGGCCCGTCGGGCCACGAACAGCGCAATGGTTCCGGTGCCGGTATACAGATCATACACCCGTTCGTTCCCCGTCAATCCGGCCCAGTCGCGGGTAATCTTATAAAGGTTGTGGGCCTGCTGGGCGTTGGTCTGGTAGAATGATTTCGGGCCAATCCGGAACGTCAAAGGCGGTCCGTCGGCCTCATCCATCTGCTCTTCGATGTAGGGCTTACCCGCCCAGTTAATCACCTCCTGATCCTGATAACTATCGTTTTTCTTGCTGTTCAGAATGTAGTTCAGTGAGGTAATTTGCGGGAAGTTCCTTTTCAGGTGTTCCAGCAAACCATTCAGCCAGTCGGGGTGGTCATACGCTACCTGCAACGTTACCATCACCTGCTGCGTAGTATCGGCAGTACGGATGATGAGTGTACGCAGAAAACCGGTATGGGTTTTCAGGTTGTACAGCGTCATGTCATTCGCAAAAACATAGTCCGATACGGCCTGCCGAATGGCATTGGACGGGTCGGGCTGGAGGTAGCAATGATGAATAGGCAACACTTTGTCGAACCGGCCGGGAACGTGAAATCCCACGGCCCGCTGATCAATAAGCTGGCCGCTCTGGACTTCCTGCTGCGTCATCCAGCGGCCTTCAGCGCAGGTAAATTCGAGTTTGTTCCGGTAATACTGCGTGGGGTGAGCGGGCAGAATAGGCCGGATAGTCGGGAGAGCCACCTTACCGATGCGCGTCAGATGGTCGACTACCTGCTGATGCTTGAAGTTCAGTTGTTCGGGGTACTGAATATGCTGCCACTTGCAGCCGCCACAGGTGCCAAAATGTTCGCAAAACGGCTTGACCCGTACCGCCGACCATTCATGAACTTGCTCGGCAACGGCCTCCCGATACTGTTTTTTCTTGCCGGTAATCCGCAAATCCACTACATCACCGGGGGCCACGCCCGGGCCCCCGGTTGGGTTTTCGACGAAGATTATTCCTTCGTCGGTTCGTACAACACATTTTCCTTCGGCAGCTACCGCATCAATGCGGACACCGGCTATCCGAACAGCATTCTGAGACTGGTTCTTTTTATGGTATCGTCGGCTCATGTAATTCCCTAAAAAACTGCTAATTTAAGCATCTGTTTTCGGACGGTACCCATGTTGACTTTTTTCTGAGTATGGTAAACGTATACAGTAGGTGGTGGTTATCGATATTTCTGATCAGTTTATTGCTGGTTTTGACCCATATTGCTCAGGCAACGCACATTGTTGGTGGTGAATTGGAACTGAGGTACCTGGGTACGCAGAGCACGTATACGCACCGGGTTAATTTGAATCTCTATTTTGATGATGTTAATGGCAGTCCTCAGGCCGAAGATGGGTTTGTATCCGTTGGCATCTTTGCCAAACGCACGAATCAGCTTATTGGGTATGTAGTGCTTAACCGGCTTAGCAGTCAATACGTTGCTTATACGAAACCCGCCTGTGCGAACGCCAGCCTGCGCACCCGCCTGATTCGGTACAGCATCGACCTTACTCTCGACCCGAACGTGTTCAACGATGCCGCCGGGTATTATATGTCCTGGGAGCGTTGCTGTCGCAACGGCACTATCGTCAATATTCAAAAACCGGAAGACGCCGGATCAACGTTTTATCTGGAGTTTCCGGCCCTGCTCAACGGCACCACACGGGTTACCAATTCCTCACCCGTTTTCACGATTCCCAAAGGTGATTACGCCTGTATTGGTCAGCCGTTTACGCTTGATTTCAGTGCCAAAGATGCCGACGGCGACAGCCTTACCTATACACTGGCAACGCCCTACAACGGGTTTAGTACCAGACTCGATCCGAATCCGGGCGCGTCGAATGGCGCGATACCACCCACGTTTGCCAAAGGCCCTTACCCATCGGTGAACTGGATTGGCGGCATTTCCCTGGCCAACGAAATTCCGGGCATCAGTCCACTGCGGATTGATGCTCGCTCTGGCCTGTTGCGCGTAACGCCCGACCGGGTAGGCTTGTTTGTCTTTTCGGTAGAGGTAGGTGAGTACCGCAACAAAAAATTAATCGGGGTAGTCCGGCGCGATTACCAGGTGCTGGTCATCGACTGCGCGAAGAACGACCCACCCAAACTACTCTTCCGTCCCGATGCCCAAAAAGCATTTTATCAGCAGGGAACAGTGGTGACTATTGCGGAAAAAGATACCAATTGCCTGAATCTGTACGTCACGGATATTAACCCGAACCAGCGCATCACGATCACGAATATGAGTGGGTCGCTTCCCGGCCTGACCCTCACGCCCAACGACCTGCTTACCCGAACCAGCCGCGACACGCTGTCGGCCAAATTCTGTTTCGGGCGTTGCGTTGGTGAGGATGGGAAACCCATTACGCTGCTTATCCGGGCCACCGACGACGGCTGTCCGCAGGGCCTGAGCGATACGATCAGCATTCGCCTGAACATTATCCCCTCACCGAACAACAAACCCGTTGCCAGCACCGACTTACCAAAAAACCAGGCCCAGATTACCATTGGCTCGTCACTCACCTTCAACGCGCTTGGTACTGATATCGACAACGACAATATCACGATTCAGGCCGTTGGGCGGGGCTTTACGCTGGCGCAGGCTGGTATGAGTTTCAGTTCGGGGTCAGGCGTTGGGAAGGTATCGCAGCCGTTCGTCTGGAAACCTGTTTGCGCCCAGGCCACCCAGACCAACTACATAGTTGATTTTATCGTAACCGATAACCGTTGCAATCGAAATCTGCGCGATACCGTGACGGTCAATCTGAGCGCCCTGGGAAAACCCAGCCAGCCGCCGAGTGTCCGGACAACGCTCCCACAATCCGTTATCGAACTGGTTGTCAGCCCATCCGATTCGGTTGGGCGCACGATGTTCGATGTGCTGGGCAATGACCCCGACCGGGATACCATCCGGCTGACAGGCACCGGGCGGGGGTTCGATGTGAAATCTGCTGGTATGGATTTTACCGGCAAGTTCGGTTTGCCCACCCTGCAGTCGCCTTTTAGCTGGAAACCCACCTGCGAGCTGATGGCCGGGCAGAAGGAAGCAACCTTCATTGTCGATTTCGTGGTCGATGACCGTTCCTGCCAGCCCCGTCATACCGATACAACTACCGTTACCTTCCACGTTACGAATCCATCGTTTGGGGCCGAGATTAAGGTCCCGAACGTTTTTACACCTAATAACGACGGGGTGAACGACTACTTCGCCGTGAAAGACCTGCCCGAAAACACCTGCGATGAACAGTTCAAACGGATTGATATTACCAATCGCTGGGGTGCGCTCATTTTTACCTCAACAGACCTGAAATTCCGCTGGTACGGCACCGATTCTGCCGTTGGCACCTATTACTATTTACTCCTTACCACCAAGCGCACGCTTAAAGGGCCAATCACCCTGCTACGATAAGGGAGTCTGCGGAGTTATCGGCCTTTGTGGTGGTACGGTGTTGTCAGTTTCTTAAAACCGACACGGCGGGGATAGCTCACCAATGCGTTATCTTTGTCGTCCCTTATGAAAGATAAAGTAGTACTTATTACCGGTGCTTCGTCGGGTATTGGCCGGGCACTGGCTTTTGCGTTCGGGCAGGAAGGCGCCCACATCGTCATCTGCGCCCGCAAAGCCGACACCTTACAAGCCGTACATGCCGAACTTACCCAGGCGGGTATAACGGTACTCTCCCTGACCGCCGATGTAAGTGTAGAAGCGGATGTCAAACAGGTAATCGAGCAGACCATTGCGCGGTTTGACCGGCTGGATATTCTGATTAACAACGCGGGCATTTCCATGCGCTCGATGCTAATCGATACCGACCCGGCGGTTATTCAGCGGGTAATGGACATTAACTTTATGGGAACAGTGTATGCCACCCGCTACGCTCTGCCGTATATTCAGCAAACAAAAGGGTCTATCGTAGGCATTTCGTCGATTGCGGGTTACCGGGGCCTTCCCGTACGCAGCGGGTACTCAGCCTCCAAGTTTGCCATGAACGGGTTTCTGGAAGCCGTACGGACCGAGTTACTGCACACGGGCGTTCACGTACTGACGGCATGCCCCGGTTTTACGGCCTCGAACATTCGGGTGGCGGCCCTGGACGCGCACGGGCAGGCCAAAGGCGAGACGATGCGGGACGAAAGCAGTATGATGAGTGCCGAAGAATGCGCCGGTCATATTCTCCGCGCCGTGAAAAACCGAAAACGGGAACTGATACTGACCACGCAGGGAAAACTAACCGTCTTCATCAACAAGTGGCTACCCGCCCTCGCCGACAAACTGGTGTACAATGCCCTGGCCAAAGAGAAGGATTCGCCTTTGAAGAAACGAGTGAAAGAATGAAAGGGTGAAAGAGCGAATTGGCAAACAGTCTTGCGCCAGCTATTCGCTCTTTCACTCATTCGCTCTCTAAATAATCCATAGGTTGTCCCGGCGGATGAAATAGAGTTCGTTGTGCCAGAGCACCCGTAGGTAGATGTCTTTTGTCCCTAAAATACTAACCTTGTTACCGCGCCCTACTACTTCCGCAACAGGGGCTGCTGCCGATGGATCGGTGCGCAATAACACGCGGTCCTGACTGGTAATACCCGATTGTACTCCTTCCGGTAAGTTCGTAAAAATGAGCAGGAGAAGCAGGTAAATGAACACAACCCATTTCTGCCTTCCGGAAATAGGTTCTTTACGAACCGCTTTAAGCACTAATATACCAAAAACGTATATGGCTGGGATGAGCAGAAAAAGCTGAAAGTAAAGGCCGTATTTTCGGTAGAAGAGATAGAAATAGTTCAGGTCGTCAATTTCATAACCACTCAGGTTATTGGCCCTGGCAATCTCATTCATCCGTAGCAGTATAGCATTGTCGGGATGGCGATCGAAGTAAACCTCCAGGTAATAAAGCAGCCGGGGCACATCATTCTGTTGTTCGCTGATACTCGCCAGTTTCAGGAGCATGGGGTCGGTAGCCGTGTGCCCGGCAGCCAGAACGCCTTCATACAGGTGCGAAGCCTGGATTTGCTCACCAGTAGCAAACAGCGAGTCGGCCCGGTGCAGCGAATCGGGCAGAGATAGCTGAGCCAGCCCTGTAGCGGGCAGCAAATAAAGAAAAGGAAGCAGAACGCGCCGGATGACTTTCAATGACGTAGGGGCCAGTTTTTATCTACCACCCTATAATGTCTTTGAGACCTTGCAGGGTTGATTAGCATTGAGTCAAAACGAAAAAAGCCGCTGGAAGGCGGCTTTTTTCAGGGTAGCCGTCCTTAAAACGGCAAATCGTTGCTTTCCTCGTCAAAGGCAGCATTGAATGACATAGGTGCCGGTTGACTCTGGGCAGCCGGGCGCGACTGGGCCTGAGGAGCAGCACCCCGGCTGGGGGCTGGACTTCCTTCGCCCTCACTTAGTTCGATGCGGAAAGCCCGCAATTCAGTGTACCAGCGTTCGTTGTACTCCCTCGACTCAGCACTAAACGTTGCCTTGAGCGTATCGCCATCGGCAAACTGTTTGAGGTCAGCCACTTTATCGCCCCATGCGGTCAGGCATACCTTTTTTGGATATTGACTATCCATTGTTTCGATAACAAATTCCTGTTTACTCCAGGGACCATTTTTACCCTGTCCCGTTACTTCGGGCAGTACTTTTATCAGTTTTCCTACTATTTCCAGTGCCATACGACCAGGACTTTAAAGCGTGATTTAGAAGGATAAAAGTACGAATTTTTGCCCGATTCAGGGCTATCAATCCACAAAAAAGCAAAAGATTCCGGATGGAGTTTGGCAGAAAAAAAGGAGACAGCTATCTTTGCACCCGCTCTAAGGAACTGGCCACGTGGTGAAACTGGTAGACACGCCATCTTGAGGGGGTGGTGCTGCAAGGCTTGGGAGTTCGAGTCTCCCCGTGGTCACTTTAAAAAACGCTCAAATCTTGCTGGTTTGGGCGTTTTTCTTTGCCATCGGCTCAATTGTGGCAAAAAGGTGGCAGAAATTACTAATTCAAAAGCAGGGCTTGACGAAGCGACCCAACCGAAAAAAACACCCTTATAAAGAACCATTTATCTCCATGCCAGCCCATAGCAGGCTGGCTAAACAGTGGGCAGTAGGATACGGCCTTTAGCCCGGAGTGGCTTTTCAGCGTCTGAACAGTCGGCTACTACTCGCGTATGTGGGTCTGAAGATTCATGGACAAAAAAAACCGGCACGGAGCCGGTTCTGGCAGGACGATCAAAAATGAAAAATCCTAATTTGGATGTCCATCAGTACGGGAGCAAAATAGAATCTTCGACGGGGGAGTCTGTTACACGCTCATTTACTATCTGTGCCAGCAGCAGGTCGTGTCACCCGCACTATTGAGCTATTTGCTCTACAGCTTTAGCTAGAAAGTGTGTCAACTCGCCCTTACTATTGCGTAGAGGATTAATCTCAAGATGGCAAATATAGGCCTGGCCATTTTTGCGATAATTCACTAAGTCGGTCTGAACGGCCTGGGCTTGTCTAATGGAGTTTCCGATATAACGTGTTATGAGGGGATCAGTACCAGGTCCCTGAAGCATCTTAGGTGTTCGACCAATAACTTCTTTGGGTCCGTAGCCGGTCATGCTCAGAAAATTATACGTTGTCCACAAGATGGTATTCGATACGTCTGTCAGGATCAAGGTGGAGCCAAGTTGCATACTTTTCAGGTAGGCAGCTTTCAGGTGCTTATCTATAGACCAGTTGAATGTGTGATTTAATTGGCGGAAATGATCTTCCTCTTTTCGCTTGGCGATCTGTTGTGCATTCTCAAGCAAAGTAATCTCGTATGATGCAGCGGGAAAGCGTGACTTGCACTTTCGATAAGGCTGATAATAGTCAAAGTTCATAATTTTGCGTAGTAGAAATCACACATCGGTTACACTCTGTCCCGAGATGTGTATATTACTGATTTAAACTCTTGTAGTACTGCATTGTTTACATAGAGCCAAAACCTATTCTACCATTACCTTAATAACGTTGTAAAAATTTGTGTCTAATCTCCTATCTGCTACAAGTCAAACGTTTTTAAATATTAGCTACCATCTCCGGTAAATACTGGTCATCCCAGCCTGCCAGTTTACGCCTGCCACTGATACTTCCTCTACAATTGACCCGTTTCGGTAGCTGTGATGCAAATTTACGCACAGTAGCCGTATTTTCCATGCGCACCCGCTGTTGATCTTCCCGAAATACTATGTCCAGGCTACACGGGTCCGTCCGTGCGGTATAGCTGTTTTTTGATGCCCCAATGCTGGAGAACCAATTGGTTGAAAGCCTTCTGAACTGGTCCTCAAAAACGGCTATTTAAATGCGTTTAACCTGTATATGCCAAGTCTGGTTATTCCTCCCCATTACCCTACTCCGGCGTAGCAATAATCATTTGCAGAAACAGATTGATCACGTTCCTAAATTCTCACCCCTGTTAGTCCTCCTACGGGTCCAGAAACTAGTTGTGCCGGACATTTCGGCGGGTAGGTCCAGGATGATACAGTGTCGGACCGAACTCTACTCTAATCGCTGACCCAGCAGATAGTCAGAATCAACGGAATAGTCCCTTTGCTAATTAGCAGCTGAAATGAGTTTGGGCAACTGAACCAGTTTGAACCAGTGATGGCAGAAGGATTCTATATCCCGTAGTGCATCCTGTTTTAACATGAGCGAATTGGCACCCGCCCGGTAATAACGGACAACCTCACTCTCGGAGATGGCTCCTGTCCAGACCACCACGGGGATATGGCAACAAGTTTCTGAATGCATAATCCACAACAACAGATCATACCCGTTCATGAGGGGCATATTGGCATCCACCATAATCAGGTTTGGCTGAAAGCCTCCGGTGAGTTTTTGCGTAGCCTCAATGCCATCGCGCACATGCGTCAACATTACCCGTTCATCGCATTGCTTGATGTGGCTGGCCAGTAACATTAAATCATCATCGTCATCATCGACTACCAATATATCAAAATTCATAAGTTGTCGGGCCGAAAGGTTAACTAATTTGTCTGGGTATACGCCACTAAAACCAACCCAGGGGCAGGTATAGTTGAATAACCTGTCTGACAAACCATTGTTCTGAATGAACCAAAAACATATGAACAAATGACTATTCTGTGCGCATAACGGGTCACGACTTATTTTTTTATCACAATTTAATCTTGCCTTTGCCACGTTTTGAAAAAAGGCTACGTAAGAAAGAGTAAACCCCCTTGTTCATGCGTAAAACGTGTACCTGGTACGTGTTTCAATCAGTTCATTTTCTTTCTTTACTAAAACCATGAAAAAACAAATTATGCTTGGCCTGATACTGGCAGTAACGCTGGGGGCCTGTAACCAGAACAGTAACGTCACCCCCACAACAACCACATCGGCGATTGTAGGGGCGGGCCGGACAACCACCGACTCGTACGGAAAAGGTACAACCATCACCGCCGACCAACTGCCTGCTGCGACTACAACTTACCTCACTACCAACTATGCGGGCTATACACTCATACAGGCCGTAAAGGGCACCGACCGGATGGGCGCAACGTTTTACGCGGTTGTAATCGAGCAAAACAGCGTTCGGCATCACCTCCACTTCGACGCTAATGGGGCTTTTGTGGTTAGCAAAGGGGGACATGGTCCCGGTATGAACGATGCGAACGAGACCACTATTACGGCCGATGCGCTGCCAGCCGCCATTACTACCTACCTGACTACCACCTACCCCGGCTATACCCTGGTGCAGGCCGAACAGGCAGCGGATTTGGCAGGTGTCGTGATTTATTACGAAACGGTCATTACGGTTAGTGGCAAAACGTTCCAGCTTAACTTCGACCCGGCAGGCAACGTACTCAAAGGCGGTGGCGGTAAAGGAGGTCCTGGTGGCCCCGGCGGAGGAAAACCAATGGGTACCTCGTTAACGGCCGCTCAGTTACCTGCTACCGTAACAACGTACTTGACGACCAACTACACAGGGTATACCTTCGGGCAGGCGTACCAGGCTACCACGCGGGATGGCGTAACGGTGTATGCTGTAATGATTACGCAGAACAGCACCAGGTACTTCCTGCTGTTTGATGCTAACGGTGCTTTTGTCAGCGTTCGTACGGGGAAACGCTAGACAATCATCGTGCAATAGAAACGGGGATGAATTGACGGCGTAGTCAATTCATCCCCGTTTCTATTACTGGCCATACGTCGCTTTAACAGAGCGAAGCATTCCCTTTATCAACACCTTTGGATTTATTACTATCGCCCGCCAAACTGGTGCATTATCCCTGCCTGTACACCCCAAAATAAATCATCATGATTGTGCACTGCGGGTTTTAGCTGCGGACTAATAAACGGGCTGGCCCGAAAGAGCCATCCTTTACACTGCCGCTCAATACCAGCCGATACCGTCACATTATTGATTACAGAAACCGGTACCGGTTCTCGATACAATCCGTGATCGAATGAGCGACTATTCTCGCGGTAATCGAACGTGAACCGGTTTCGGGCGTACAAGTTGGTATTGGTACCAATCCCAAAACGAAGCGACCAGTCGTGCCCCAGCGGATAATGATAAGCTACCGTGAGAGGAAGCTGAACCAGTTGATACGATTGAGAAATATCCAGCAATTCGTAGCTATACGGAATATTGGGAGCGTAGAGCGTGCGAAAATCCTGATGGGTTCGCTTTTGAAAGTCATCGTCAGAAAAGAAGTGGTCACCCTGGAGGGTTAGCTGAACGCCCGTCTGAATACTCCAGTGGGAATTAAGCCGCCACTCGCCCAGCAGTGAACTACTAAGCTGGTCATGCCCAAGGCCCACCCCGGCCCCCGCCCACAGGGACGAACCTGCCACGGCTACCTTCGGGAAAGCCCAGTGAAGGCGGTGTCTGGGTGTCAGTCCCGACGTAATGGAAACAGCCTTCACCGGGCGAACCAGGCTGTTACTTAAAGCATATTGCAGTAACGGCCGGGCCTGTAAAAAGTCAGCGTTTACGGTTACTGCGCCTGATGGCTCCGGTATCAGGTCCATTGCCGCTTCGCTGTTTCCCGACGCAGTACGAACGTATTTCGTATTCTTCTCCGTTTGGCCCGGGTGGGTCGCCTGTGGTTCGGTTGCTACCAACGGATTACCCGACCGCTGGCTAGTTGTAAGCCGTATACTGGCTCCTTTCCACCTGGGGTCTGATACCTGTTTCTCCACATTGGCAGACTCATCAGGCACCCTGTCGTCGATAGCGTTAGCCAGTGGCCGGTTCGGATCAGTCAGTACAGAACCGGCTACCCGTTTTAGTTGCTTCCCGGCCAGACTATCCTCTTCCAGCGGCTGCCCACCGAGTGCTACATTCATCAGACCTGCCGATGGTGTTGGTCTTCCCGTTTGGGTTATGTCCCTAGTCAGGTCTGATCCGCCGGGAACGCGTTTGGCAGATGGACGGAGCAGAAGCTCATTCTCTCTTTCTCCAGCTCCAACTGGTTCAGTTTTTCGTTGCGGCACAGACACTATACGATCCTGATACCGGGTAATGTATACTGTATCGGGCTGACTGGCCGCTAACGAATGATGCGGCAACTGGCTTGCTGCATACTGATGCTTCAGCGAATCAATTGAACTGTAGAGGTTTTTATTCGTATGGTATTGGTTTATATTATACAAAAGAGAACCAATCAGCACAGCACCAGCCGTACCATAAAGGAGTGCTTGGCCCCAGCCGATGCCGGGTTTGCCGGGGCCATTAGCCGATAAATAGCCAAAAATACGATCCACATCGCCCGCGTCCGCTTCGGCCGGAAGACCGAGCATTTTGCGCCGGAGTTCGTCATCAAATCGTTCAGTTTTCATTGTATCGCTGGTGCGGCCAGTTATATTGCTGGTACAGGGCCGGGTGGATCTGTTTAATCATGGATTGTAATTTACGGCGGGCATCCCGCAGGTTCGACCTGGACGTACCCTCCTGAATATCCAGCATGACGGAAATTTCGGTATGTGAATACCCATCCACTACGAACAGCGTGAACACCATCCGGTAGGTGGTGGGTAATTGCTGAACCAGAGCCAGAATCTCCCGAGCCGACATGGCACTGATGATGTCATCATTCCAGTCTGCCACATCAATATCCTCCAGCCCAACCTCTCCGGCCCATTTCTGTTTTTTTCGGTAGTAATCGACCGCAGTGTTCACCATTATCGTTCGCAGCCAGGCTTCGAAGGACTGGGTTGGGTCATAACGGGCGAGGTGCGTAAAAACCTTGAGGAACCCATCGTTGATGATTTCGTCCGCTTCCTGCGGATGAGCGGCATAACGCATACACACGCTTTTGGCGAAGCCCGCAAACTGACGAATCAGCTCATACTGTGCCCGCTCATCCCCTGCCAGGCATGCCTGCAGAACGCTCGGCAAATCGTCCTTCGTAAAGCGCGGTTTTCGGGTAAACAGCAAAATGTCAGTCGTTATTTTCGTAGGCAGGCGTTCCTACTTATCCCATACGGATAAACAGGACGAAACGTGGGGTGAGTGGCCAACTATTTTCCAGACATTATTTTTTCATTAAAGCACCCCACGTTTCGAGCCGCTGCGCCGTAATAAAAGTTGAAGGCGGTTTACTCCCCGCCGAAAACAATGAACATGAATCGCATAGCCTCCATTCTGCTACTATTTTGCCTGTTTACACCTGCACTTATCAACGCTCAGGACAATATCGTGCTGAAAAGCGGTACTGAAATAAAAGCGAAGGTACTGGAAGTATCAGCCACCGAAATAAAATACCGTAAACAGGACAATCCCGATGGTCCCATTTACACATCGGGTGTGGACGACGTATTGTTGATCAATTATGCCAATGGCACCAAAGATATTCTGGGCAATGCCCCCTCTGCGGTAGTCCAACCATCGACTCCCCTCCTGTCTTCGTCGCAACCGTTGCGTTCGGTAGCAGGTTTACGCTACGACGGTGGGTGGTTCAGCCGCCATTTCAGTACGCAGCAGGGAGAAGTGATCCCCAATCGGCAGGTACGCTCGCTTCTCGTTACCAATCAACAGGCACTACACTCATTTGAACAGGGGCAACACCTGCGCCGGTGGACCTACGTAACGGCGGGCGCGGCCATTGCGTTACTGGGTACAGGGGCGGCTCTGGCGGCTTTCGGCGATGGCCGGTTCGGACACGACGGTAATCGAATGAATAACAACGATCCAAATGTGGGTAGTACCACCGATATGGACGGAAACAGATTTCGGCACCGGGGAGATGGAGCCACAATTGCCGGTGTGGCCGTGGCGGGTACGGGGCTGATACTGGGCGTCACCGCGCTGATTCTGGACCATGGGGGTACGGTGGCTTTTCGGCGGGCTGCTAATCGATACCGCAGCCAGCCCGCCACTAGTCTGCACCTGACACCGGGGTACCGGGGTACCGGTTTAGGCTTATCCCTGCGCTTTTAGCGGTCCATATGCTTACCAATAATCAACAAAACTATGGCATTCAACCTAGTTTCTTTACAGCAGTATCTGCTCGACCGGTTCAGGATTCCGCCCGGCTGGGTCTGGCTCGACACTTGCTTCCGGCAGGACCTGAGTTTATCCGAATCGGATATGAAGCAACTCCTCGGTTTTGTGAGTCAGCAAACCGGGCTGGCCTTTCCCGAAAGAACTGTTCGGGACATTTCGGATGTGTTCGATCTGCTGGTTCATGTCCTGCTGCAAACAGAAACAACCGAAATGAGCAGCGCTTACTTCGATTCGCTGGTATTCATGGGGCCCTCCTCCCAATCCGACTTTCAGCCCTTCGGTACTGCCCTGTTGCAACACGTTCTCATAAATTAATCAGTAACAATAACCCAAATGACGAATACAACCGAATCAATGGATCGCCTGGCTTTTCTTAAAGAGCTGGGTCTTAAGGGGGCGGCTCTTGTCGCTTTTTATTGCGGAGCCGGTACCCTTGAATCCTGCTCCAAATCGGATAATATAACCCCGGCGGCCGCGCTGTCCTCGCCTATTACACTGGACCTGACAACAGCAGCCTACTCTAAACTCACTACGGTTGGCAACTATGCGTACACAGGCAATATTCTGGTAGCCCACATAAAAAACGGGAGTTACATCGCCATCTCGAAAGTGTGTACCCACGAGGGCACAACGGTACAATACGTTTCCAGTTCAGACAGTATATATTGTCCAAACCACGGAGCTACCTTTACAACGGCGGGAACCGTTACGAGTGGACCAGCCCGGCAGTCGCTGACGCAGTACAAGACAACCCTAGGCAGCGACGGCAAGACCCTGCAAATCAGCAACTAAACGCTCATGAAAAAACTTCTTGTTCTACTACTTTGCTTCGGGTTGCGGATTCACGCCCAGGATACCACAAAGGTTACCGGCCAGACGACAACACCCATTACCGTGGCTACAACCTCTGCCGACCAGATGCTGGCCGCGATGACCGATTCGTCGACAGCCCAGCCGCTGTTGCCCCATAAAATGCTGTTTACCCAGCGGGTGTTCTGGGGGCCAAAGGGTTTATTACGGGTTATGAATCTGGCACCGCTGACCCCTGAGGGACGTGAGAAAGAGCTTAAAGTACGTCGGTCGATGCTGGTGGCACACCAGGTAATGGGATTCGTGACGCTGGCGGGTTTTGTGGTGCAGGGTATTCTGGGAGCAAAACTCTATAATGCCCAGGGCGACCAGTACCGGCGGTTATACGATGCGCACCAAACCTCGGCTGCCTTTATCAACGTTGCCTACGGTACTACGGCCCTGCTCTCCCTAACCGCTCCGCCAAAACTGCTGGCCGACCGGAAGGGACTGAGTGGCATAAAGTTGCATAAGTACTTAGCTATCGTTCACCTGACAGGGATGATCGCCACGAATATTCTGGCCGGTATGATTCGGCAACAGCCCGAACTGAAACCCTACCACCGGGCGGTGGCCTATACTACGTTTGGGGCTTTTGCGGCTTCCATCATCGCCATTAAATTCTGAGCAGACACCTTATTTACGACTCCCCATGCGTTATAAATTATTGATAAACGGGTGCTTAGGCCCTTTCCTGTTAAGTATCCTGATCGCGGCTACGGCGGCAAGCCATAAACTGATAGCCGACAAAAAAACGTCGACCGTCACTTACACCATGTACCACCCACTCCATACCTGGGACGGCGTTAGCCATGATGTCAATTGCGCAATTATGTACAACGACGACAGCAAACAGGTAGAAAGTGTAGCAGTAGCCATTAAAGTGGCCTCGTTCGATAGTAAGGACAGCAACCGGGATTCGCACGCGCTGGAAGTGCTCGACGCTATCCGCTACCCCAACGTCACGTTCGTCAGTCAGCAGGTTGTGCCTAATGCCGATGGCACGCTGAAAGCAACCGGGAAACTTACGTTTCACGGGGTTACCAAACCCACCGTGCTGGTTTGCACCCGGAAAGACAATGGCAACAGCCTGACCATCGATGGCTTGTTCGATATTAACATGACCGATTTCAACATCGAACAGCCGTCGTTACTGGGCATGAAGGCCGACAATGCCATAAAACTCAAATTCACCGCTAGCTTCACCCGGTAAAAGAAATCTATTTTCGGGGTAAAACAAGCGGGCTGTCAGGGCAGTTTTTTTTTCAGCCATTGGGATCAGCAACGACCCTGATGGCTTTTTTTACGTCCGATACTTTTTCCCGCAGCGCATCCAGCGAATCGTCCATGACGGTTACATGGCCCATTTTACGGAAGGGCTTTGTGATGGCTTTCCCGTACAGAAAGGGGAACACACCGGGCATGGCGAGCAGACTCTCCAGTCCTTCATAAACGGCGGGGCCGGTGTGTCCGTCTTCGCCGAGAAGGTTGACCA
This sequence comes from Spirosoma spitsbergense DSM 19989, assembly GCF_000374085.1. Classification (GTDB taxonomy): domain Bacteria; phylum Bacteroidota; class Bacteroidia; order Cytophagales; family Spirosomataceae; genus Spirosoma; species Spirosoma spitsbergense. The sequence continues at coordinate 120,416 of NZ_KB893499.1, forward strand.
TAGCGGCTGGCTGGTAGGCCGATGTGTTACCGAGGGGGTAGTTCAAAATGGCCCGCCAGTGCTGCTCAAACTGCGACGTGACGTTGGCCCGGATGGTATGATGACCGCTGTTATGCGGACGCGGAGCCACCTCGTTGATGAGTACGTTCCCCTGCTTATCCAGAAATAATTCTACCGCCAGCAGGCCAACAATACCGAATGCGTCGGCAGTTTGGCGGGCAATGGCCTGCGCCTGCCGGTCGATTTCGGTCGAAATTTCGGCCGGGGCAAACAGGTACTCCACCAGGTTAAGTTCGGGGTGAAACACCATTTCTACCGTCGAAAATGTTTGCACTTCTCCCCGTTCGTTGCGGGCCACGATAACGGCTAGTTCTTTCGCAAAATCAACCGCTTTTTCCAGAATACCCGGTGCATCAAAAGCTTTGCCCACATCGGCAATGGAGCCAATACGCTGAACCCCCCGCCCATCGTACCCATCCCGACCAAGTTTATGGAAGGCTGGCAGGAAGTCGGGCTGATCAATCTCGATCATGGCCACATCGGCGCGGTTATCGGTCAGGATAAAATCGGCAGTGGGCAGGTTATGGTCGCGGTAAAATTGTTTCTGAAGCCGTTTATCCTGAATAATACGAATCACGGACGGCTGCGGAAATACCCGCTTCCCTTCCCGTTCCAGGGCTTCGAGGGCTTCTACATTGACGCGTTCAATCTCAATGGTCAGCACATCAACCGATTGTCCGAACTGATAGACTGTATCATAATCGGTGAGCGAACCCATTGTAAACTGTGTACACAGGTGCCGACAGGGAGCTTCGGCGTCCGGGTCAAGAATATGAACGCGGAGGTTCCAGTCGATAGATGCCTGCAACAGCATCAAACCAAGCTGCCCCCCGCCAAGAATACCAATAGTAGGTGTCAAGGGAGTAAAAGAACGAAAGAGTGAAAGAGCGAAATCAGGCCAGTGATGCCGCATTAGCCGACAAAATTAGCAATTCGCACCGTTTCGGCGACTCGCTTTCGCTCTTTTTAGTCCTTTTGGATGATATCCGAGCCGCCGGATTCGCTCCTGGCCACCACTTTAGCGGAGCCGTAATAATAAATATCCGAGCCACCGGAGGCCTTCATCTTCAACTCATTTCGGGCATTGACATATACATCCGAACCGCCGGATGAGTTGGCATTGCAGCTTTCTACAACTAGTTTACGGGCATCGAGGTTAGACCCGCCGGAGCCACTGGCATTGAACATCCGGGCCGACCCTTTCAAAAGCGCATCGGCCCCACCCGATGCGGATGCGTTGAGATCGTGGGCCTTGAAATCCAGTTTAAGGTTGGAACCGCCCGATGCATCCAGGCTCAGATCATTGAACGACAGTTGCCCCTGTCCAATCACATCGGCCCCACCTCCGGCCCGTATGGTTTGTAATTGCCGGAATGTCAGGTAGGCTTTTACGGACGTATTCCGCCCCCAGGTCCAGCCGCTGAACCCTTTACGCTCAATGTAAAGTTTCAGCGTGCCGTTCCGTACTTCCGAAACAACCTGATCTTCATCCACTCCTTTTGCTTCCAGGGTCAGTTTTTCCGCATTGCCCTGCGTCAGATAAACGACAATACCGTTGCTGACATTCAGGCCGGTAAACCCCGATACGGGCCGGTCTTTTTTCCAGTCATCACTGGCGGTGTTCAATACGGTAACGAGTAACATAATGGATAGTATTAGTCCTTTCATAGCTTTCCTGGTTTATTGATTAGATACATACAAGATGGAAAAAAGCAGGGCTTCGTTGCATAAATGACCAAAAAAAGGTGTCCGGTTTTACGAATGACTTTGTCCGCTAACGGACGTTACGGACCTTAGGGTTACCGGTAGTCCTTTAGAAATCAAGGCAGTAAGAATCTGGCACGAGGGTTGAGTCATTATCAGTACGGCCAAAAACAATCGTTTAAACGTGACCAATTATGATTCAACTTCGTAACGTTTCCAAGTATTACCCCGCTGGTTTTGGTAAGGTATATGTTCTGCGTAACATTAGCCTCGCTATTGCTCAGGGGGAGTTCATTTCCATCATGGGACCCTCCGGCTCCGGTAAGTCGACCCTGCTGCACATTCTGGGCCTGCTGGAAGAACCCTCCGAGGGAGAATATCTCTTTGATGATCAGCCCGTTCAGAAACTATCCGAAAAAAGACGGACCGAACTGCACCGTACCCGCATCGGCTTTGTATTTCAGGCCTATCACCTGATTGACGAACTAACAGTATATGAAAACATTGAAACGCCCCTGCTGTATAAAGGACTGAACGGGTCGGAGCGCAAAAGCCGCGTGGCCGAGTTGCTCGACCGCTTCAATATGGTCGCCAAAAAAGACTTGTTCCCCGCTCAGCTATCGGGCGGGCAGCAGCAACTGGTTGGTATCGCCCGGGCACTGGCGGCAGAGCCTACCGTTATTTTTGCCGATGAGCCAACGGGGAACCTCCACTCCGACCAGGCCCGCGATATTATGGAACTGTTTCGCGAACTCAACAAAAAAGATGGCGTAACTATCGTACAGGTAACCCACTCCGAAGTTAATGCCGAATACGGTTCCCGGGTAATTCGGCTGAAAGACGGCTGGCTGGAAGAGTCAGCCCCTCAGCCACTGAGCGTACAGGCCGTAAAGTGACCGCAGAAACAGCACTTGATATCGGGATAGTATCCCTCACCTCTTTTTATTGATGCACATCAGGTCAGTAGAGAGCGTCAGGCTGCTATGCTGGTTATTAGCGGGACAAAATAACCTTTCCCGAATCTGCCTGACTTTATACCGTAATGGTTTAAAACAGTCCATGACTGTGTTGAACCGTATGATTATTTACCAGCCTGTTAACTTCATTTACAGGAATATATCCGATTTATAAACCAAAAGTAGGCTTAGTTTGCGCCGTTTATCCCAAAATGATAGCTGCGCCGACGCTAAGTTTGTAACATTGACCTATCAAAATTATGTGTATGCAAGTGGCGTGGAAACAGATGCGGGTTGTGATAGCCCTGTTGGTAACGACAGGATTGTCGAATGTTTACGCACAAAATGCGCCGGCCCGAACGGACGCAGCGGCCGTATCGCCGGCAAATGGAGTGGTTCCTACGGTAAACCGGCTGGATTTGCCGCAATGTATCGACATTGCCCTCAAAAATAATATCACGGTAAAGCAAAGTCGGTTACAGATCAACAACAGTGAAATACAACTGCAACAGGCAAAGCTAAACCGGCTTCCGAACCTGAATGGTTTTGCCACGCAGAATTTCAATTCGGGTTTTAACATCAACCCGGTTACTAACCAGTTTGTGTCTCGGTCGGTACTATCGAACAACTTTCAGTTGACCTCCTCCTCCACGATTTATAATGGTGGCGTTTTACAAAACACCATAAAGCAAAATGAGTTATTGCTCCAGTCGAACGAGAAGAATCTGGAGGCTACCAAGAACAACGTCATCCTGACCGTAATTCAGAATTACCTGAATGTACTGACGGGTCAGGAGCAGTTGGTAATTGCCCGGCGGCAGTCTGACGTAAGCCGGTCGCAGTTTGAGCGGACTCAGAAACTGGTTAGCGCCGGGGCGGCCGCGGAGTCGGCCCTGTTCGATTTACGGGCGCAGCAGGCTACCGATCAGTTAGCCATTGTGAATGCACAGAACAATATTGATCTGGCCAAAGTGGCTTTGCTCCAGTCAATGAACCTGTTCAGCGATCAGGCCATCGAGGTGGCTCCAATATCGATCCCGGACCCCAGCGTTAGTGCCTACGAAGCTTCGCCCCAGCAGATATTCGAAATTGCCAATGACAATATGCCGGATGTCAGGGCAGCCAACCTGCGCGTTCAGAGTGATGAGAAGGGAATTGCCGTAGCGCGTGGAGGCTTTTATCCGTTGCTAACGCTGAATGCCGGGTTGACCTCACTGTTCTCAAATTTCGGTTCGCAACGGGCCATTCAGAACGGCACGAGTCAGATTCCACAAGTAATAACCTTCAATGGGGTCCAGCAAACAATCCTTATCGAACAGCCTAATATTTCGTACGAAAGTTATACGCTTCCCTTCACGGATCAGGTCAAGAACAACCTGAATAAATCATTAGGCTTGTCCTTACAGGTACCTATCTTTAACCGGTTTCAGGTTCGAAACCGGGTTCAGTTAGCCACGCTGACCAAGCAAAACTCGGAACTACAGGCCGATAATACCCGGTTGCTGCTTCGCCAGAACATCGAAAATGCCTATGCTAACCTGGAGGCATCCGGAAACCGGTACCGGGCTACGCTGGCCCAGGTGCAGGCACTGGAATCAGCTTTTGGCGCATCGGAAAGCCGACTGAATGCCGGATCGATCAACGTAACGGAATACAATATCACCAAAACGAACCTGGATCGTGCCCGGGCCAGTTTGGTACAGGCTAAGTACGATTACGTGTTCAGAACCAAAATTTTAGATTTTTACCAGAATAAACCGTTCAGTTTTAATTAATGATTGAGCGAATCGGTACGCCGAAGCGAAGTGATTGAGTGAATAGCACATGGACGTTCTACTCACTCATCCACTCAATCACTCACTCATTCCCTATCATGAAGAAAAAGTCGAATCGCATTTGGTGGATATTAGGTGGACTAGTTGTATTAATTGTAGGTGGATTAGTCGCGGCAAAACAAGCTGGTCTGATTGGCAAACCAGAGGCAACAGAAGTTGATTTTGCAACCGTTAAACGGACGGATATTACCGAACGGGTCAGCGCATCAGGGCGCGTTCAGCCGCAGGTCGAAGTAAAAATCAGCCCCGACGTATCGGGGGAAATCATTGGACTGTACGTAAACGAAGGGGATCCCGTCAAAGCAGGTCAGTTATTGTGCCGCATTCGTCCTGACAATTATGAGTCACTACTGGCGCGGGCGCGGGCCACGGTCAATCAAAGCCGGGCACAGTTAGAGCAAACCAAAGCCGCCGTGGCGCAGTCGAGCGCCCGACTGATCCGGGCCAAAGCAGATTACGAACGGCAACAGAAGCTCTACGCCGATAAGGTCATTTCGTCGGCCGATCTGGAAACCAGCGCGGCCAATTACAATGTCGCCAAGCAGGAAGTCGAAGCAGCCAATGCCAACGTTCGGGCATCGTCGTTCAATATCAAGAGTGCCGAAGCCAGCCTGCGCGATGCAACGGAAAACCTGCGTAAGACAACGATATACAGTCCTGTAAACGGTACAGTATCAAAACTCAATATTGAACTGGGGGAACGCGTGGTGGGCACCTCTCAGATGGCGGGTACCGAGATTATGCGGATCGCCAATCTGCAAAATATGGAAGTTCGCATTAACGTGAATGAAAACGATATTGTCCGGGTCAACCTCAACGACACGGCTGATATTGAGGTGGACTCCTACACCATGACCGGCCGAAAATTTAAAGGGGTCGTGTACGAAATCGCCAATACAGCCAACGGACTAACGAGTTCAGCGGGGGCAGCCGCTTCCCTATCGGCCGATGCCGTAACAGAGTTTGAAGTGAAAGTAAAAATACTGAATAGCTCCTACGCTGACTTGCTGGCTCAAAAAGACAAAAAAGGCTATCCGTTCAAGCCCGGCATGACGGCTTCGGTCGAAATCCTGACCGACCGAAAATCCAATATTCTGGCCGTACCAATTGCGGCTGTCACAACGCGCAGCGCCGATTCAACCGCTATCGACACGGCTACAATGAAAGACAACCAGAACGGTACTGTTAATGAAGTACCAGCCGGACAAACGCAGAAGAAAGAGAAGACGAAGGAAATCGTTTTTGTCAATGCAGGAGGCAAAGCAATACAACGGAATGTAACTACAGGTATCAGCGACTTCGAAAACATCGAAATCTTATCAGGCCTGAAAGAAGGAGAGCAGATTATTTCCGGCCCCTTTATTGCGGTCTCAAAGAAACTTAAAAATGATGACCTTGTGATAAAGAGGGATCCGAAGAAGGACAAAAAGAAAGAAGACAAGGAAGAATAACGGGCAATCGACTTGCCGCTGCAATCCGTTTCAAAACAGCGATTTTTCTTCGCGACGAAGCGCCTATAAGCAAATTATACTTTTCCATTGACGTATAAGCAAACAAAAAAGCCAAGCGAGACACTCTCTTGGCTTTCTGATTTACTCAACGTTATGAAAAACTTTTCTTTTCGACACAATTATAAAACAAAATTAAGTAAAATTTATTAATCTCCCTGAATAATTTTTTCAACAAAGTCACAATCATCTGACAGCAAGAGCATTATAAATGAGATTATGTATACAACTAAACGGGCAGTTTAAGTAAAAATACTTAAACTGCCCGGCCAATTTCATGTATATATGAACTTATATTAATTAAAAAGCAATCCATCCCGAATGGTCACCGTACGGTCGGCAAGGGCGGCAAGGGCTTCATTATGCGTCACAATGATGAAGGTTTGACCCAATTCATCCCTGAGTTGAAAGAATAGCTGATGTAAATCTTCTGCATTACGCGAATCGAGATTACCGCTGGGTTCATCGGCAAAAACAATAGCCGGTTGGTTAATGAGTGCCCGCGCCACCGCTACCCGTTGCTGTTCCCCGCCCGACAATTGAGAAGGCAGGTTTTTCATCCGGTCCTGCAGGCTAAGTTTTTCCAGCAATTCAGTAGCCCGCTGGCGAACTGCCCCTTCGTCTTTCCCCGAAATAAACCCCGGCAAACACACATTTTCGAGGGCTGTAAACTCAGGCAGCAGGTTATTGAACTGAAAAACAAACCCGATACGCTCATTCCGGAATTTTGCCAGTTGCCGGTCGTTCAGGGCAAAAACATTCTGGTCGGCAATCCGTAGTTCCCCAGCATCAGGCCGGTCCAGGGTACCAAGAATTTGAAGCAATGTTGTTTTACCGGCACCCGATGCCCCAACGATGGAAACGACTTCGCCTGGCTTGATGGTTAGATCAATTCCTTTCAGGACGGCCAGATTGCCGTAATTTCGGCGAATATCAATGGTTTGAAGAAGCGACATTTGGACTTATGAATAATAAATGATGTATGATTAATTAATGGGATTGCAAACGGGGATTCACTTAATTTTCGACAAGCCCGTTCATCATTCATCATTCATCATTCATCATTTCCTGTTAACTTGCCGCACAAAAATACGATTTCCAATCCTCCTTGTTGCAGTTGCCATGAATATACACGAGTATCAGGGTAAAGAAATTCTTAAAAAGTACGGTGTCCGCATTCAGGAGGGTATCGTAGCAGAATCGCCCGAGAAAGCCGTTGAAGCCGCCAAACTCCTGATTGCCCAATCGGGTCAGAAGTTTGTGGTAGTAAAGTCCCAGATTCACGCCGGTGGCCGCGGAAAAGGCAAGATCGTTGGTTCTGAGCAACGGGGCGTAGCATTAGCCAAGAGTGTCGATGCGGTCCGTGATATCACCAAAAATCTTATTGGTAACGTACTGGTTACCCATCAGACCGGTCCGGAAGGCAAACAGGTCAATAAAGTCCTTATTGCTGAAGATGTGTATTACCCTGGTGCTACGGAACCAAAGGAAATGTACATCGGTATTCTGCTCGACCGGAACAAAGCCTGTAATGTCATTATGGCCAGTACCGAAGGCGGTATGGACATTGAAGAGGTAGCCGAGCATACGCCCGAGAAAATCGTGAAGGAATGGATTGATCCGGCTGTTGGCCTGCAACCATTCCAGGCCCGTAAGGTAGCGTTCGGTCTTGGGCTGGAAGGGGAAGCCTTCAAAGAGATGGTAAAGTTCATTACGGCACTTTACAGAGCATACGTGGATACGGATGCCTCCATGTTCGAGATCAACCCGGTGCTGAAAACGTCAGACAATAAGATTCTGGCCGTTGATGCCAAAGTGAACCTGGACGATAACGCTCTGTACCGCCACCTCGACCTAAAAGCCATGCGCGATCTGGCCGAAGAAGACCCCCTTGAAGTAGAAGCCTCTGCCAACGACCTGAACTATGTAAAACTGGACGGTAACGTCGGTTGCATGGTAAATGGTGCTGGCCTGGCGATGGCAACCATGGATATTATCAAACTGTCGGGTGGGGAACCGGCCAACTTCCTCGATGTTGGGGGTGGAGCCAATGCCAAAACGGTAGAAGCCGGTTTCCGGATTATTCTGAAAGACCCAAACGTAAAAGCTATCCTGATCAATATTTTCGGTGGTATCGTTCGTTGTGACCGGGTGGCTACGGGTGTTGTGGAAGCCTACAAGGCAATCGGCGATATTCCGGTTCCGATCATCGTTCGCCTACAGGGCACTAATGCCGAAGAAGGCGCTAAAATCATTGATGAATCGGGCCTGAAAGTACAGTCAGCTGTGCTGCTCAAGGAAGCCGCCGAGAAGGTTCGGCAGGTTATCGAGTCGTTATAACTGGTTCAGATAGACGCTGAATAAAAAGTAAAAGCCGGAACTCACGTTCCGGCTTTTACTTTTATCCATTACGTTACTCACAACTAGCGAGCTTTGTTGTAGTACTTCATAGCCTCGGGCAACAGTTTCTGTAGCTCGGAAATCCGGCGCTGATCGGATGGGTGGTCGGAAAGAAACTCAGGCGTTGATTTTCCGGAACCAGCTTTGGCCATTCGCGACCAAAAGGTAACGGCCTCTTGTGGATTGTACCCTGCCATCGACATAAAAATCAGGCCAAGGTGATCCGCTTCCGATTCCTGCGCCCGGCTATGCGGCAGGGCACGACCTACCTGATAGGCGGCAGGCAACCCGGCACCAACTGCCTGCATCAGGAGTGCTTTGGTAGTGTTACTCTGCTGCGCCTGCGAGCCAAGATACGCCTGTCCCACCTGCATCAGCCCATTAGCTACCAGGCTTTCGCTCATCCGCTCGTTACCGTGTTCGGCAATGGCGTGCGATACCTCGTGGGCCATAACGGTGGCCAATCCGGCTTCATTCTGGGTATAGGGAAGAATGCCGGAGTAAACGACAATTTTACCTCCGGGCATACACCAGGCGTTTACCTGCGGACTTTGTACCAGGTTATATTCCCAGTTGAACCCTTCCAGTCGTTTGCTGAGTCCATTCGCATTCAGGTATTGCTCAACAGCCTGGCGAATACGAGTCCCAACACGACGGACCATTTCAGCATCGTTGGAGTTCACCACCCGGCTCGTATCCAGGAATTGCTTGTATTGCTGACTGCTCAGCGCTAAAATCTGATCGTTAGGCACCAGCAGTAATTGCCGACGGCCCGTTAGCGGTACCCGTGCACAGGAGGAGATAAGTCCCACCACCACTAACATACCAAGGAGTGTCTTTTTCATTAATTTGCGTTTTCTTGTTTAGTGAGATTCTGACGTTATATGACTAGTGAGGGCTGGCATTTGTTCAAATTTTTATAAACCAGATGCGGTCAGGCCCTCTTTAGTCCTTAGATTTGCACTAATCTGAATAGTTTAAAAACTTGTGTCTACAACGGCAGGCCTATATCAACTATCAGGCCTGAACCGGTAGAGAATCCCGTATGAAAATCATCTGCGTTGGTCGGAATTACGTCGAGCACATTAAGGAGCTGAACAACGAACAGCCCGAAGATCCCGTTATCTTTATGAAACCGGAAACGGCTGTTCCCCTGAAAAACGAGCCGTTTTTCTACCCGGACTTCTCTCAGGATGTTCATCATGAGGTTGAAATACTGGTCAAAATTAATCGTGTAGGGAAAAATATAGAGGAGAAGTTCGCGCATAAATACTACGATGAAATTGGCGTTGGTATTGATTTTACCGCCCGCGATTTACAAAGCAAACTAAAGGCAAAGGGGCTTCCCTGGGAACTGGCCAAAGGCTTCAACGGCTCGGCCCCTATTTCGGGCTTCGTGCCAAAATCGGATTTCCCGGACCTCAAAAATCTAAACTTCCACCTGGACATTAACGGCGAAACCCGGCAGCAGGGCAATACCAGCCTGATGTTGTTTCAGATTGATTACCTGATTTCATTCGTGTCGCGTTTTTTCCTGCTCCAGCAGGGCGATATTTTATTTACAGGCACACCAAAGGGCGTAGGTCCGGTTCAGATTGGGGATAAGCTAACCGCATTTATTGAGGATAAACCCATGCTGACGTTTGACGTAAAGTAAGTTCATTTTGTCAGCGCAGCGTATCCATACACCCTGACACATCATCGACAGTTTTTCTTTTGAAACGAATCCTTTTTTATACATTCCTTACGGTTCTGACCTCAATGAATCTGGTCTTCGGTCAGTCGGCCAGGCCAGATTCGACCCCTTCATCAGAAACGACTGCAACAGGATACATAAAACCGGGCACACTCGTCAATGGGTATTTCATGTTTCCCATTCAGCCCGGCTCCGCCAACTCATTATCGGGGGGCGTGGGCGACTTACGCCCTAATCACTTTCACGCGGGTCTGGATATCCGAACGGGCGGCCGTGAGGGGCTTGATGTCCATGCCGCTGCTGATGGCTATATAGCCCGAATCGCGGTTTTTACCGGTGGCTACGGCAACGTTGTCTTCATCAAACATCCCAACGGGCTAACCACCGTTTATGGACACCTGAAGTCACTTAAGGATACGTTGGGAATCTATCTCAAGGAGCAGCAATATCAGAAAAAAACCTTTGAAATTGACCTGCGTTTCAAACCTGGTCAGTTTCCGGTCAAGCAGGGCGATGTTATTGCGGCATCGGGCAATACGGGTGGTTCTGGCGGGCCGCATCTGCACTTCGAGATTCGGGATGCGCACGATAACCTGATCAATCCCCTGCTGTACGGATTTTCGGAAATCCAGGACAACGTTCCGCCCTATTTTGAGCGGATTGCCCTGAAAACAATGACCCCAACCTCGCGCATCAACGGGGAGTATCACCGGGTAAGCTACGTACCGGTTCGCCGGGCCGATGGCACCTACGCCATTACACAACCGATAACGGCTTCGGGCCTGATTGGTATAGAAGTGCTGGCCTACGACAAAACCAGCGGTTCGCCTTACCGCATTGGTATCAGCTGCCTGGAAGTCCGACTCGACGGGCGGGAAGTTTTTGCGTATAACATGAATAGTTTTCCGAGTGAGAAAACCCGGTTCATGAACATTCACGAAAACTACGAAATCGAGCAGACCAGTGGGCAGCGATACCACCGGGCCTATATTGCCGATGGCAACCTCCTTAATCTATACAAATTACAGAACAATGCAACCTATCGGGGTCGTTTGCCCTTACTGGATGGCAAACCCCACGAGGTAACACTGATCCTCTTCGATGCTTTTGACCACTCTGCCCAGCTAACATTTACCGTTCTGCCGGAAGAAGCCCCAGACAGCGAACTCCGTCTGGATTCTCTGGCGGAGAGTCCGGTGGTCAAACCATCTGCGGCAGCCATGATTGAACAAGCTCCTACGGCTACCATCACGACGGATGAAAACGTACTGAAGCTAAGCGTTAAGAATTTACCGATTGATAACCCACCAGCGGCCAGACTCTTTGTTGGTCGCACCATAATTGAGCAGCCTGTCAGCTATCTTCATGCTAATCAAGCGGTTTATCTTATAGATTTGCGTCAGGTTTTGCCCGACTCAGTTGAGTTTGGTCATAGCATTATACGAACAAATTTCAGAAAAAAGCTGATTCCGGGTCGAAACGAGGTTGTTACAGATGGCAAAAACCGGTTGCAGTTCAAGGCCGGAACCCTGTTCGACACGCTTTATCTGGCTACGCGATTGTTACCGGGTGGGGGACTGGAAATTAACCAGTCCATTATACCTTTGAACGATTACCTGACGGTTTCGTACACCCCGAATTACCCCATCGCCATTGATACCGTCCGCACCAAAGTGTATTGGTCGAGTGGCGGAAATGATAGTTATCTGGGAGGTACCTGGAGCGGTGGGCACATTGAGTTCAAAACCCGGTCATTAGGCAGGTTTCAACTGATGACGGATACCAACCCGCCTAAAGTCGATATTCTGACGGCCACCCCGCAGGGCATTACGGCCCGCATTCGGGACGATCTGTCGGGCATTGCGGAGTTTAGGGCATTAGTCAACGGCGAGTGGGTATTGATGCAGTATGATTATAAACGGGCCTTGCTCTGGTCTGATAAGCTGAATTCGGAAGAACCTTTTGAGAAAGGGGCCGAGGTACTTATTCAGGTCAAAGACCGGTCGGGTAATATTGGTTCTGACAGTACGACCATAAACGAACCCCGCCCTGTTGTTCGGCGCAAAGCCGCCCCAGCGCGCAGGAAAAAAAGAAGATAAACCGATTTATGGTTTGTTGTTGCCCTGGCTAACGACAAACTACAAACTACAAACCACAAACTGTAAACTGTAAATACTATGTCCCTAGCCATCGGTGATACCGCTCCGGATTTTACGAGTGCTGACCAACAGGGTAACCCTATCCGGCTGTCCGACTACAGGGGCAAAAAAGTTGTACTGTACTTTTACCCGAAAGATGACACGCCGGGTTGTACCGCCCAGGCCTGTAGCCTTCGTGATAATTATGCCAACCTGCGGGCAGCGGGTTACGAGGTTCTGGGTGTGAGTGTCGATGACGCCAAAGCTCACCAGAAGTTTAAAACCAAGTACGACCTGCCTTTCACGCTAGTTGCCGACACGGATAAGCAGGTGGTGGAAGCCTACGATGTCTGGAAGGAGAAATCCATGTACGGTCGTAAATTCATGGGCATCGTCCGAACTACTTTTCTCATCGATGAGAGGGGTATCATTACGGACATCATCGAGAAAGTTGATACGAAAGAACACGCAAAACAAATTTTGAACTAAGTATTAGGAGTTAGGAGCGAGTAGTGAGGAGCCATCCGGCTGTTTTTTTACCGCCGGATGGCTCCTCACTACTCGCTCCTAACTCCTAACTCCTGAAAAACTATGGAAATCGAACAACTCAAAAGCACGGCTACGGCCGTTCGGCGTGACATTCTTCGGATGGTTGCGGCCGTTAACTCTGGTCACCCCGGCGGCTCGTTAGGCTGCACCGATTTTTTTGTTGCGCTTTATTTTGAGGTGATGAACCGGAAGAAAGATGCCCAGGGCAACCCAATCTTCGATATGGACGGCCGTGATGAGGACATCTTCTTCCTCTCCAATGGCCACATCTCGCCCGTTTTTTACTCGGTGCTTGCACGGGCGGGCTATTTTCCGGTTAAAGAACTGGCGACGTTCCGCAAACTCGACAGCCGGTTACAGGGGCACCCTACCACCGCCGAGCATCTGCCGGGCGTTCGGATTGCCTCTGGTTCATTGGGGCAGGGCCTGTCTGTAGCCAGCGGAGCTGCTTACTCCAAGAAACTCAACGGCGACAAGAGCCACGTGTACGTCCTCATGGGCGACGGTGAGCAGCAGGAAGGCCAGATTTGGGAAGCCGCCCAGTTTGCGCCCAACAAAAAACTCGGCAACCTGACCGCCGTTATCGACCTGAACCACGCCCAGATTGACGGTACAACCGACAACGTGAACAACAACCGGAGTCTGGCCGATAAGTACCGGGCATTCGGCTGGTTTGTCGACGAAATGGAAGGAAACGATATGGCAGAGGTCATCAAAACGCTAAAAAAAGCGCAACAGGACCCCGACGTCCCGACGATGATTCTGATGCATACCGAAATGGGCTTCGGCGTCGACTACATGGTAGGCAACTATAAATGGCATGGCACCGCCCCCAACGCCGACCAGCTAACGCAGGCCCTGAACGGCCTGCCCCTGACAGTAGGAATGGAGGATTATTAATTGTGTGGGTGTAGAGACGCATATTTGCGTCTCACATCCGGACGGTTTGCTGACGCCTATGAGACGCAAATATGCGTCTCTACATAGATCTATGAAAATCAAACGCCTTGTCATCGAAAATTTCAAGTCCATTGAACGGATTGAGTTAATTGAGCCCAATCCGTTCGCGGTCTTTGTTGGCCCCAACGGGTCGGGTAAATCGAATATTTTCGAGGCTTTGGAGTTTGTGAATAGATGCGTAAAAGTTTCCCCTAATGAAGCTGTTCGTGAATTCGGCGGCATTGCCAACATTCAAAATCGTAATGGAGCGGATCTAGCCCAATTTTTATTTGGCGTTTCGTTTAATGATAATGAAGATGAAGTAAAGTTCGCTTACGATAAGCTCATTGATTCAATCCGAAAGGATAATACGTTTGTCGTTGCAAAAGCGCCATCATCTGGTTATGAACAGTTTTATCTACATTTTAGCAGAGTTTTTGTAGGCAACAACAAAGTACCGAAGTTCAACTATCAAGATGACCGTTCTCTGAACTTTTCAGCCAGTAATCTAGAAAAAGTTTTGAAGCGCGTTCTAACAAATCCTATTCTGAGAGACGAAATCTTCGAGTGGCTCGAATTATTCGTACCAGGTTTTAAGGCCGTTGAAATAGATGATAGAGATGAATTGCATTGGTTTGAGGATTCCACACCAGAATATTTCACCAAAGAGTTAATCTCTGACGGTACATATAACATTCTGGCCTTGCTGACCGCCGTTTATCAGAGCGATGATAAACCGCAATTTTTGTGCATCGAAGAGCCGGAGAATGGGCTTCATCCGCAGGTAGCCGGGGAATTAGTCGATTTCTTCCGAATCATGTGCGAGGAAAGGGGGCATTACATCTGGCTTAACACTCACTCGCAATCAATGGCATCGCGCGTGAGACCAGAAGAATTTGTTGTTGTGGAGAAGAAGCAGGGAGCTACCACAGTCAGGCAGTTCGAAGAAGGTGATTTCCACGGTATGCGGGCAGATGAAGCCTGGCTTACAAACGCATTGAACGGAGGGCTAGCATGGTAAACATCGGATTTATCTGCGAAGGTGATACGGAAGTTAAAATTGTTAAATCGAGCGCATTCCAGCAGTTACTTATCGACTGTCGTCTACAATGTATATTTCCAATAGAAGACGCTGACGGTAACGGTAATTTGCTACCGCATAAACTAATGGAAAGGCGCAGTGTACTTGAGAAGGCCGGTACAAACGCCATTTTCGTATTGACTGATCTCGATCAGAACATTTCCATCGAAGATACACGACTACGAATTGGGGAATACAAAAATCAGCATATTGTTGTTGCTGTTCGGCAGGCAGAAGCCTGGTTTTTAGCCGATTCAGCAACGTTGAGCCGCTTGCTCGATAGCCATTTTCATGTCGAATACCCGGAACAGGAAACGAAGCCTTTCGAAAAAATACGTGATTTGTTCCTTCAGCGTACAGGACGTGGAGTTGGTACTAAACCGATACTAGCCCGACGAATGCTGAAGTATGGCTTCACCATCGAAAACGCAGCCAAACACCCGAACTGCCCCTCGGCGCAGTATTTTCTAACTAAATTGCAAACCCTCGCTTCGGCGAATTAATCGAGACTATGAAAAAATACGAGTATACCGAAAAGAAAGACACGCGTTCGGGATTTGGCGCGGGTATCGCCGAACTGGGCAAATCGAACCCCAGTGTCATTGCGCTGACTGCAGATCTGGCTGGTTCACTCAAGCTGGAAGCCTTTATCAAAGATAACCCCGACCGGTTTATTCAGTGCGGTATTGCCGAAGCCAATATGATTGGCGTATCGGCGGGGCTAACCATTGGCGGTCATATCCCCTTCGCTACCACGTTCGCTAATTTCGCAACGGGTCGGGTGTACGACCAGATTCGTCAATCGGTAGCCTACTCCAACAAGAACGTAAAAATCTGTGCCTCGCACGCGGGCCTGACCCTCGGCGAAGATGGGGCTACCCACCAGATTCTGGAAGATTTGGGCATGATGAAGATGCTGCCCAACATGACGGTCATCAATCCCTGCGATTATAACCAGACCAAAGCCGCTACCCTGGCTATCGCCGAACACGTTGGGCCGGTTTACCTGCGTTTCGGTCGTCCGGTAATACCCGTATTCACCCCCGCCGACCAGAAATTTGAAATCGGGAAAGCCTGGACGGTGAACGAAGGAAAAGACGTGTCCATTTTCTGTACGGGCCACCTGGTTTGGGAAGCCATCAAAGCGGGCGAAATCCTGTCGGAGCAGGGTATTGAAGCGGATATTATCAACATTCACACCATCAAGCCGCTGGACGAAGAAGCCATTCTTGCTTCTGTAAAGAAAACAGGCTGTGCGGTTTCGGCCGAAGAGCACATGATCAACGGCGGTCTGGGCGATAGCGTGGCACAGGTACTGGCCCGTTACTATCCGGCTCCTGTTGAATATGTAGGTGTTCATGATACATTCGGTGAGAGTGCCACTCCAGACCAACTCATGGAAAAGTACGGACTCACGGCCGACAAAATTGTTGAGCAGGTAAAAAAAGTAATAGCTAGAAAATAAAGGAATCAGGCGTTAGGAACGAGTAATGAGGAGCCATCCGGTTCCAATGATTGCTTCAGCATTTTTTATCGCCGGATGGCTCCTCATTACTCGCTCCTAACTCCTCGCTCCTGATGAAAAATGACTGACGAAGAACTACTTGCCAAATACCGCGACCCGTCGAGCCGGAACTATGCCTTTAACCTCCTGGTACGAAAGTATCAGCAGAAAATCTATTGGCATATCCGGAAAATGGTCATCGACCACGATGATGCTGACGATCTGGTACAGGAAACGTTCATAAAAGTCTGGAACAGTCTGGAACAGTTTCGGGGTGACAGTCAGTTATATACCTGGGTTTACCGTATTGCTACCAATGAGTGCCTGAACTTCCTCAATAAGAAACGCCGACGCTTTTTTCTGCCCATTGGCGACGTGGAAGGTGAGCTGATGGAGAAGCTGGAAACCAACGCCGATTACGTTACATCGGGCAACGAGTTGAGTGGAGAAGAGATACAGTTAAAGTTGCAGAAAGCACTATTGAAACTACCAGATAAGCAGCGACTGGTTTTCAACATGAAGTACTTCGATGATATGAAATACGATGAAATTTCGGACATTACGGGTACATCAGTTGGTGCGTTAAAGGCCTCTTACCACCTGGCTGTGAAAAAAATTGAAGATTATCTAACGAAAACCGATACAACCGATTAAACCACAGCCGGCCCAGACTGTCAAATTCTCAGAAACAAGATTAAATTGTGTATCGGATACACACCAATACAATGAACGCCAAAAACGAATTCAGGCTTGATGAGTTACCCCCCGAGCATCCACTGCGGCAAGTACCGTTTACGGCTCCGGATGGGTACTTCGATACGCTACCCTCTCGCGTACAAGCCCACGTAACAAAAAAGTCCAGGCCCGTTTTAAGCATTAGCTGGTCCTGGCAACGGACGGCAGCATCACTGGCGGGAGCCAGCCTGATTGCCCTGTTGATCTGGCAAACGCTACCTCAGCGCCAGGAGTCATTACCAGGTGAAGCACTGGCCGGAGTAAGCAATGAGATGATTACCGCTTACCTGGAAGAACAGGGAGTAAGTGCCTACGAACTTGCCGATAGCCAGCAACTTCACTCCTCACTGGGTAGCGATACAACCGCCATTGAATTTCTCAATGTGAATCCGGTCGACATTCAGCAACACATTAAAGAATATAACGTGCAGGATATTCCCAATCAGGGTTCCTGATTTTTTAGCATGATTAACCTTACTACAATGAGATACGTATTTATCGGTTGGCTGGTTAGTCTGATGTTTATGGCACAGGTGGCCAATGCACAGAATGACGGCAATGGACGGCAGAAAATTGAAGCAGCCAAAATTGGAATGATTACGAACCGGCTGAACCTGACTACCGATCAGGCTCCCCAGTTTTGGGCGGTTTATAATGAATACAATGCAAAAAAACAGGAGTTAAACCGGCGGGTTCGTCAGTTAAATAACGCTCCAAGCCGCTCCGGTGCAAACGACGAACAACTGGTGAACGGACTTCGGGAAGTGAACGCAACTAAGCAGAAACTCGCCGATCTGGATGAAGAATACATGGGTAGATTTTTGAAAGTGATCACAGCACAACAGTTAACCGAGTTGTACAAAACGGAACAGGTGTTCAATAAAATGCTGCTCAACAAACTGAATCAGGGAAATTAGTGCTGTAAATAGCTACATTTTACGGCTTTTATCTACCTCCCTTTAGCGCATCGATCACAGACCCACCGGCCTCAAAGATTAGTTGAGTCGTACTATTATCCCTGATTATTGGGTATAATAGCACGACTCAATCGTTTTCCGGAAAACAGGACAGACAGCCGAATTTGTAACAAAATTCTCCCATTGGGCTTTACTATATACCAACCCTTACACGGTTCGGCATTCACTGTAATTTACCGTATAAATTAATTCGACATGAACATTAAACGTAAAGCATCCGCCCATTGGGAAGGCTCGGGTAAAGAAGGAAAAGGAACAGTTTCAACGGCTAGTACAGTACTTAACCGTACACAATACTCATTCAACACACGATTTGCTGATGGCGTAGGTACTAATCCGGAAGAACTTATTGGCGCAGCACACGCGGGTTGTTTCTCCATGAAGTTGGCGTTTAACTTACAGGAGGCTGGTTTTACCGCCGATTCAATCGATACGCAGTGCGTCATTACACTCGATAGCGACGCTGGTCGCATCAGCGAGTCGCATCTGGTCGTAAAAGCAAGCGTACCGGAAATCGACAAAGACAGGTTTCAGTCGCTCGTGGACGATGCTAAAGCGAATTGCCCGATTTCCAAGTTGTTCGACACGAAAATCACAGTTGAGGCTACATTATCCTAGACCTATTAAGAAACCTACTTACTATAAGCATACAACAAAGGCCGGACTGATCCGGCCTTTGTCGTTTATATCTAAAAACTCTCCGGCATAAACACCGTTCTGTCAGGCGCTGAATGTCAGGGAAGTTTCTCCCGCAAAAAAGCCATAATTGTTTCCTGCCCGGTTCTAAGTTCGTCAAACTGCTTCTGCATCGATACAGTCAGGTTCGTCACACCTTTAGCCGTTGTTTCTGTCATTTTAGCGGCATAGTCTGCACGAACAGCGGCATTGGTTGCATTCTGGTCGGCGCGGGTAACCATATCAATAAGCTTCCCTGCCCCTCGACGATCAATTTTTCGGAGTGCGTCAGCCATTAACGGCTCTAGTTGGTCAAGTCTGCGTTCGGGTGTCATACCGCTAACATAGGGGTAATAGTTGGCTTTGAATGTACACTATTTCTGGTCCTGTCCGTGAAAAAACAAGGCTCGCTCAAACGAATTCTGTACGATCTACAATCAACACGAATCGACACGGCTCATTATTTCTTTAGAACAATTTATGGATTACAAATGCTTTTTCCTATAATTGTGTCTTATATACACTATTATAGATTTCCTGGACCTTCTTTGTTGTCACAATGGGTTATTACACGCATTCCAATCGGATCCTGGTTGCTCTGGACTGCATCATTTTCGGCTTCGACGGGGAAGACATTAAGCTGCTGCTCATCAAACGAAACTTTGAACCTGAGCTTGGAAAGTGGTCGTTGATGGGTGGTTTTCTGGAGGAAAATGAGGACCTGGAAACGGCTGCCCAGCGAATTTTGTATGAGTTGACAGGCCTGAAGAACAACTACCTCGAACAACTACAAACCTTCGGCTCCATAAATCGTGACCCTGTTGAACGCACCATTTCCGTTGTCTACTACGCCCTGGTCAACAGCCAGCAGCAGGATATAAACGCGATTAATGCGCATAATGCGTACTGGATTAATCTATCGGACAAGCCCGACCTGATTTTTGACCACAACAGAATGGTAGAACAGGCCAGGCAGCAGTTACGCTACAAAGCGGCTTTGCACGCCATCGGATTTGAATTACTGCCCGAACAGTTTACTATTCCCCAACTTCAGAAACTGTACGAAGCGATTTATAACCGCAAACTCGACCGGCGAAATTTCAGCCGAAAAATAATTTCTACCGGGCTACTACTCAGTACAGGTCAAAAAGACAGCAGGTCGGCCACCAAAAAAGGGCAACTTTACCGGCTGGATACCACCAACTACCAGCGCTATCTAAACGACTTCGTGAGTTTTTTTCCGGAACTAACTTTAACCTGACCGCCTACTATGACCAATCCCTATGTTATTGGTGTCGATTTTGGCAGTGACTCCGTCAGAGCGTTGGTTATCAATGCCCTGACAGGAGAAACCGTTGGCACCCATGTTCATGAATACACGCGCTGGAAACAGGGTCTTTACTGTGACCCCGAAGCCGCGCAGTTTCGGCAACACCCGCTCGACTATCTGGAAGGGCTGGAAGTATCCATCGTGGGTGCTCTAGCACAGGCCCCCGACGAGGTCAAACAGCAGGTAGTCGGCATTTCGGTGGACACGACTGGCTCCACACCCTGTGCGGTGGACGAAACGGGTCTTCCACTGGCCCTTCGCCCCGATTGCCTGGATAATCCCAATGGGATGTTTATTCTCTGGAAAGACCACACCGCCAACGCCGAAGCCAGCGAAATAAATGAACTGGCTCACCACTGGGATGTAGACTACACCAAATACGTTGGCGGCATCTACTCCTCGGAGTGGTTCTGGGCCAAATTACTGCATCAGCTTCGGGTAGATGCCTCCATCCGGCCGCATGCCTTTTCCTGGATTGAACACTGCGACTGGATTTCGGCTGTGCTGACGGGTAATACCAACCCACTCACGTTGCACCGGTCGCGCTGTGCGGCTGGCCACAAAGCCCTTTGGCATAGCGAGTTCGATGGATTACCATCCAACGAATTCCTGACAAAACTTGACCCGCTGCTTGATGGTCTGCGCGACCGTTTGTTCACGGAAACCTACACAGCAGACCAGCCAATGGGGAACCTATCCGCCGAATGGGCCGATAAATTGGGCCTGTCTACGGATGTGGTGGTGGGTATTGGTGCATTCGATGCGCATATGGGTGCTGTTGGGGCACAGATCGAGCCCTATGCGTTCGTGCGTATCATTGGTACCTCCACCTGCGACATTCTCATGGCTCCCAACCAGGAGATTGGTCACCGGCTCATCCGGGGAATCTGCGGTCAGGTTGATGGTTCGGTAGCGCCGGGCATGCTGGGGCTGGAAGCGGGGCAGTCGGCCTTCGGCGATGTATACGCCTGGTTCGCCCAACTCATTGCCGGTCCCGTACGGGAGTTGCTAGGTAATGAAGCAGCCGACAAATTAAGTCAGCAACTCATTCCACACCTGTCCGATAAAGCTGCCCAATTACCTGTAACCGAACAGGATGTGCTGGCGCTGGACTGGATAAACGGTCGCCGGACACCCGATGCCAACCACATGCTGAAAGCGGCCCTTACCGGTCTGAACCTCGGCACCGATGCGCCCAAAGTGTTTAAGGCACTGGTAGAAGCAACGGCATTTGGCTCCCGCAGCATTGTGGAGCGGTTCATTGAAGAAGGTGTGCCCATCAAAAAGGTAATTGCCATTGGTGGTGTCGCTAAAAAATCGGCTTTCGTCATGCAAACCCTGGCCGATGTCCTGAATAAACCTATTCAGGTGGCCACGGCCGATCAGGCCTGTGCGTTGGGAGCAGCCATGTGCGCGTCGGTAGCGGCTGGCTTTCACCCCACGCTGGAAGCCGCCCAGCAAGCCATGGGTTCGGGTTTCGACGCTGAGTACACGCCCCGCCCCGACAAGGTGGCTATATACGATAGCCTTTACAAAAAATACCTCGAACTGGGAGCGTTTGTTGAGCAACACACGGCCCAGCCTGGCTAAGCAAACAATACAGGAAATAGGTCGACAATCAGATGTTGGCCAGTCTATTATAAATTTATTCATCTAATGATTGACCTGAAAAAATACGAAGTCTGGTTCGTAACCGGTAGCCAGCATTTATACGGCGAAGAAACACTCCGTCAGGTGGACGACCACTCGCAAATCATTGCGGAATTTCTGGATAAAGCCGCCCCCATGCCGATTCGGGTGGTATTTAAACCCGTCGTCAAAACGCCCGACGAGATTTACGCCATCTGTCAGGAAGCGAACGTAGCGCCCAGTTGCGTAGGTATCATCACCTGGATGCACACGTTCTCTCCCGCCAAAATGTGGATTCGGGGATTAGCCGTCCTCCAGAAACCATTGCTCCACCTGCACACGCAATTCAACCGCGACATTCCCTGGAGCAGCATCGATATGGATTTTATGAACCTCAACCAGTCGGCTCACGGCGACCGGGAGTTTGGGTTCATCATGGCCCGTATGCGGTTGAACCGGAAAATTGTGGTCGGTTTCTGGCAACAGCCCGACGTAGTGGAAAAAATTGCGGCCTGGTCCCGCGTGGCCGTGGCGGCTTTCGAGTTAAAAACCATGAAAGTGGTTCGCTTCGGCGACAACATGCGGCAGGTGGCCGTAACGGATGGCGACAAAGTTGCCGCCGAAATGACGTTTGGCATGTCGGTCAATACGCACGGTATCGGCGACTTAGTAGCGGTAATCAATCAGGTGAGCGACTCCGCAATCGACCAGCTGATTGCGGAGTACAACGATACGTATACGCTAATGGATTCCCTGCGTAAAGGCGGGGCACAGTATAGCTCACTACGTGATGCGGCCAAAATTGAACTGGGGCTGCGGGCTTTCCTGGAAGATGGTAATTTCTCGGCCTATACCGATACGTTCGAAGACCTGCACGGCATGACCCAGCTCCCCGGTATTGCCTCCCAGCGACTAATGGCCGATGGCTACGGCTTTGGGGGTGAGGGCGACTGGAAAACGTCGGCCATGGTACGCACGATGAAAGTGATGGCCTCCGGCCTGCCGGGCGGCAACTCATTCATGGAGGATTACACGTACCATTTCAACCCCGAAAACCCGTTGGTGCTGGGTTCGCACATGCTTGAAATCTGCCCCTCCATCGCAGCCGATAAGCCCACCTGCGAGATTCATCCGCTGGGTATTGGTGGCAAGGCCGACCCGGTTCGGCTGGTGTTCAATGCGTCGGCGGGTCCCGCTATCAACGTGTCGCTGATTGACATGGGTAACCGGTTCCGGCTGCTGGTCAACGAAGTGGAAGCTGTGTCTGTATCGGAAGCGTTGCCCAAACTACCCGTGGCGCGTGCGTTATGGAAACCCATGCCCGATATGCACACCGGCTGTGCGGCCTGGATTCTGGCCGGTGGTGCCCACCATACGGTGTACAGTCAGAACTTGACAACCAGCCATGTAGAGGATTTGGCCGACATATTCGGGGTAGAACTGGTGGTCATTGACCGTGATACGAATCTGCGTCAACTGAAAAATGAACTTCGCTGGAGTGAATCCTATTACCGATAATATTTTATGAAAAAACAACTCACAATCGTTCTCCTGTCAGGCATTAGTCTGTTCGCTAAGGCGCAGAATACGGTGATCATCAAAGGAGATGATGGCAAAACGGTCATCAGCCGACACATTTACGGCCATTTTGCCGAACACCTCGGCCGTAGTATTTATGACGGCTTTTATGTGGGCGAAAACAACACCAAAATCCCTAACAAGAATGGGGTACGGCTGGATGTGGTGGATGCTCTCAAAAAGCTAAAGATTCCTAACCTCCGCTGGCCGGGCGGCTGTTTTGCCGATACCTACCATTGGAAGGACGGCATTGGTCCAAAAGATAAACGCCCAACCATCGTGAACACCTGGTGGGGTGGCGTGACCGAGAACAACAGTTTCGGTACGCACGACTTTCTGAACATGTGCGAACTGCTGGGTACCGAACCTTACCTCTCGGGGAACGTAGGCAGCGGTACCGTACAGGAATTGAGCGAGTGGGTGCAGTACGTCAACTTCCCGAAAGACAGCCCCATGTCTACCCTTCGGCAGGAGAACGGGCGCACCGCCCCCTGGAACGTACGCTACTGGGGCGTGGCCAACGAAGCCTGGGGTTGTGGCGGCAACATGAAACCCGACTATTACGCCAATCTATACCGGCAGTACAGCACGTTTATGAACGCAAACGTCGGTAAAGAAAAGATTTTCCGGATTGCATCGGGGGCCAGCGACGACGATTATAACTGGACCGAAACGCTGATGAAAAACATCCCCATGAATATGCTGGAGGGTGTGGCCATGCACCACTATTCGGTGTTCGGCTGGGGCGAAAACGCCAAAGGATCGGCGACCGATTTTACCGAGACAGACTACGCCCACACGATGGACGAAGCACTTAAAATGGACGAGTTCATTGGGAAGCACGCGGCCATTATGGACAAGTACGACCCGAGTAAAAAAGTAGCACTCATTGTGGATGAATGGGGTGCCTGGTACAACGTGGAGCCGGGTACGAATCCGGGTTTTCTGTATCAGCAAAATACCATGCGGGATGCCATACTGGCCGGTTCTACGCTCAACATTTTCCACAATCACGCCGACCGGGTCCGCATGGCCAATCTGGCCCAGGCCATCAACGTGTTGCAGTCGGTTATTCTGACGAAGGGGGAACAAATGATTCTCACGCCTACCTACCACGTCATGGAAATGTACAGCGTCCACCAGGATGCTACTCTCCTGCCCATCGACATCAAATCCGGCAGTTATGAGGTGGATAAGTACAAACTCCCGGCGGTATCGGTATCGGCCTCCCGCGATAAGGCTGGCAAGACGCACATTTCACTCGTGAACATTGACCTGAACAAGCCGCAAACCATTACCCTGACGCTGCAAGGCGTAAAAAGCACATCCGTGACCGGTCGTATTCTAACATCGGCGCACGTTCAGGACCACAACACCTTCGATAAACCGGAAACCATCAAACCAGTTGCTTTCAACGGGGCCAAATTGTCGGGTAATACCCTGACGGTAACCCTACCCCCCGTATCGGTGGTTGTACTGGAAATGTAAAAATGAGCGAAAGAGTGAATGGCGAAAGAGCGAATAGCAGCCGCACCCATTCACTCATTCGCTCTTTCACTCATTCACCCTTTCACTCTTTCACCTATGTATCAAACCTTAAAAGAAGAATGTTACGAGGCCAATATGCAGCTTCCCAGGCTGGGCCTGGTACTGTTTACCTTCGGCAATGTGAGCGCCGTTGACCGCGAGCGGGGCGTGTTCGCCATCAAGCCCAGTGGCGTTCCTTATGAAGAGTTGACCCCGTACGACATCGTTATCTGCGATTTCGACGCCAACGTCATCGAGGGTATCTACCGCCCTTCGTCCGACACGAAAACCCACGCGCTGCTCTACAAAACCTGGGATAGTATCGGTGGTATTGCGCACACGCACAGTACATACGCCGTAGCCTGGGCGCAGGCGGGTATGGACATTCCCATTTTTGGCACCACCCACGCCGACCACACCCATCAGGATATCCCCTGTGCCCCCGTCCTGAGCGATACTATGATTCAGGGCGATTACGAACACGAAACCGGTAACCAGATTGTCAACGCATTTCACGAAAAAGGACTTTCGCCGAGCGACATGGAGATGGTGCTGTTACAGAATCATGGTCCATTCACCTGGGGTAAAACGGCGGCCAAAGCCGTCTACAATTCGGCAGTATTGGAAGAAGTAGCCCGTATGGCTCAACTGACGTTACAGATAAACCCCCATACGCCCCGGATTAAGGACACACTCCGGCTCAAACATTACGAGCGGAAACACGGCCCTGATTCCTACTATGGGCAGGAAGAGTAAAAAGGCTATCTATCATCAGTTTATAGTATGAACGTCCCCATTTATTCTTTACTAACTACACAAAGACTCACTTCCTAAATTCCTTAATCATTCATGAACGCTTTGACCCATTGTTTATCTCTGGCCCTGCTGACGGGCCTTCTGACTATGACATCCTGTTCTTCCAAAAAAGAAAATACGGCCGACGAACAAAAGCCCGGCATCGAAAAAACAACGTACGGCCAACTGCCCGATGGCCAAACGGCTGATTTATTCACGCTGCAAAACGCGGCCGGTATGACCGCCAAAATCACCAACTACGGCGGTATCCTGGTGGCGTTGACCGCCCCCGATAAAGAGGGGAAGTTTGAGGATGTAACGCTGGGTCTGGATTCATTGTCGAGTTACGTCAAAAACAATCCCTTCTTTGGGGCACTGGTCGGGCGGTATGGCAACCGGATTGCCAAAGGAAAATTCACGCTGGATGACAAGCCCTATAACCTGTTTATCAACAACATGGGCAACCATTTGCACGGTGGTAAAGTAGGTTTCGATAAAGTGCTGTGGACTGCTACCCCTGTGGATGGCGACGAACCCGCCCTGAAACTAACCTACACATCGAAAGATGGCGAAGAAGGGTATCCGGGTAATCTGTCCGTAACGGTGACCTACACCCTGCAAAAAGATAACGCCCTCAAGATTGATTACGAGGCCACGACCGATAAGCCAACCGTGGTAAACCTGACCAATCACACCTATTTTAACCTGACAGGGGATATTAAACGTGACATCCTTGACCACGTTGTAACCATCAATGCCGATAAGTTTATACCCGTTGATGAAACCCTGATTCCAACCGGCAAACTCCAGCCCGTGGCCGGTACTCCTTTCGATTTTACGAAGCCAACGGTGGTAGGTGCCCGTATCAACGATTCCACCGACACACAGATAAAATACGGCGGTGGTTATGACCACGCTTGGGTACTGAACGGAGAGGCCGGTTCGCTGAAAAAGGCGGCTACCGTTTATGAGCCAACCTCCGGGCGGGTAATGGAAGTAAGTACCACAGAACCCGCCGTGCAGTTCTATACCGGCAACTTCCTGAATGGCAAAGTTGTAGGCCGCGAAGGATTTCCGTACAAAAAACGCTACGCCCTCTGCCTGGAAACCGAACACTACCCCGATTCGCCCAACCAGCCGTCGTTTCCGACAACGACCCTACGCCCCGGCGAAACGTATAAAACCACCACCATTTATCAGTTTTCGACGAAGAAAGAGTAACGCATTCGTCGGCTAATTTTCGGAAGCGATGAAGCAGTTTTTAATTCTGGCCAGCCTTTGCTGCCTGCTGGTACTCCTTTTGACAGGCTCATTTCCGGCTAAAACGTCGCCCCAAAAAAGCACTCCGCCCAACGTCGTCCTGATTTTTATGGACGACATGGGCTACGGTGACCTGGGCTGCTACGGCGCCACGCAGTACCAGACGCCCAACCTCGACCGGATGGCTTCGGAAGGTATTCGGTTTACGAATTTTCTGTCGGCACAAGCGGTTTGCTCGGCCTCGCGGGCCGCTTTACTCACGGGTTGCTACCCTAACCGGGTGGGCATTAGCGGTGCGCTGGGGCCAAGATCAACTGTGGGCCTGAATCCTGACGAAACCACCCTGGCCGAGGTCCTCAAAAAACAGGATTACGCTACGGCCATTTTCGGTAAGTGGCACCTTGGCGATAACCCGGCCTTTTTCCCCGGCAAGCAGGGGTTCGACACCTACACCGGTTTATTGTATTCCAACGACATGTGGCCAGTCGATTATGACGGAAAGCCCATTACTGACGAGACTAATTACCGAAAGAAGTCGTACCCAACGCTGCAACTGATGGAGAACGACAGGCCCCTGCGTGACATTACTACCCTCGAAGACCAGGCCACGCTGACCGGCGAATATACCAAACGGGCCATACAATTTATCAAAAAGCAGAAGCAGAATAATACCAAACCGTTTTTCCTGTATATGCCGCACAGCATGACGCACGTACCCATTGCGGCATCAGCACCGTTTCGGGGGAAAAGTCAGCAGGGGTTATACGGCGATGTGATGATGGAAGTCGACTGGTCGGTGGGTGAAATTCTGAAAACACTGAAAGAAACGGGTATCGACAAAAATACCCTCGTCATATTCACTAGTGACAATGGTCCCTGGATAAACTTTGGTAACCATGCCGGGTCTACGGGTGGCCTGCGCGAAGCAAAAGGCGTTAGTTTTGAAGGGGGTCAGCGGGTGCCGTGCCTCGTGCGCTGGCCCGGCGTAGTACCCGCCGGACGGGTATGTACAAAACTCAGTTCTACCATCGACCTGTTGCCCACCATTGCCGCTGCCTGTTCGGCCAAACTGCCCGAAAAGCGCATTGATGGTATTAGTCTGATACCGCTGTTTAAAGGCGATTTTGCCCAGACACCCCGCCGGGAGTTTTATTATTACTACCGAAAAAATAACCTGGAAGCCGTTCGGCGCGACGACTGGAAACTGGTTCTGCCGCATCCGGGTCGCTCGTACGAAGGTCAGTTACCGGGTAAGGATGGTTTCCCCGGTAAAGCCCCGGAAGACCACCCCTACCCGCTTGCTCTCTACGACCTGCGCCGTGACCCCGGCGAACGGTACGATGTGCAGGCCATGTACCCGGAGGTGCTGGCAGATCTGCAAAATCTGGTCGAAAAAGCCCGCGTCGACCTGGGGGATGACCTCACTAACCGCACGGGTGCCAACGTTCGACCCGTGGGGAAAGTAGCGGATAAATAGTTCAGACGCAGATAGACGCAAGACAAAGACTTTAGCAGTCTTTGTCTTGCGTCTTCTAAAAGCTTACTTTAATCTACGCCCAAACCCGGCGCAGGAACCGAAGCCAGTTACCGTGCATGACATTGGCTACATCGGCCTCCGTGTACCCCCGTTGCCGCAGCAGGTCGGGTATTTTCTGTAAATCGGCAATGGTTTCCAAATCCGTCGGCGACTGCTCTTTACCAAAAGCACCATCCAGATCGGAGCCAATGCCGATATGCCGGGCATTACCGGCCAGCTGGCAGATATGGTCCAGGTGGTCAATCATGACAGAAAGCGTACAGTTTGTCCCCTCCGGTGTAGATTGCCCCCGTACCCAGCCGGGCACCATCATCCAGGCATCCAGTGGCCCACCAATCACGGCATCCCGCGCAATCAGTTCCTTTAGCTGCTCATCGCTGAACTGCCGGTTATGATTAACCAGGGCGCGGCAATTGTTGTGGCTGGCCCAAACCGGCCCACCGAAGTAATCGAGGGCTTCCCAAAAGCTATCGTCGCAAAGGTGCGTAGCGTCCAGAATAATGTTAAGCCGCTCCATTTCCTGCAACAACGCCTGACCGGCAGGTCCTACTCCACCGCTGGCATCGGTGCCCTGCGCGTACCGGCCGGGGCCGTAATGGGCGGGGCCAATGGCCCGCAGGCCGTAGTTATAAGCGGTTTCAACGTCGGCTGGCGTTCGTAACGAATCGGCCCCTTCCAGACTCAGGATGTAGCCTACCGGTTTCTGGTCGTTGGGGTTTCCATCCTGCCAGCGCGTCAGGTGCTTCTCCAAACCGGCCAGGTCACGAATCTGTACCATTTCTCCCGCATCCTCCATCGCGTTGTACCAGGCACGCTGTCCCTGCGTTTGCGCCCATGCCTGCTCCGGCGAGTGCCAACCGGGCAATGGGTTATCGGGAGCCACGTAGCGGGCTATCTGCGTGGCCACCACCAAACCAATATTTCCCCGGCGTAATTCGGGTAAGGAAACGGTGCCTTTTGCCCGGTCGGGTTTATCGGTCATACCCGCTTCGCGCTGGCGCAATTGGGCTACCGGCTGACGCAGGTCGCGGTTCCACTCCAGGGCATTCATACTCAAATCGAGGTGAGCATCTATCGTAAGCATCAAATCAGGTTGTTAAGTTGGAAGGAATTAAGTGATTCACAATCAGTAGTTCGATTGCTACCAGCGTACCGACTGAAAGGTCCAGCCCGGTTGTATTTTCTGCATCTCTACTTCATCATCCCGTTTTGTGAGCCCGCAGTTCAGGTAATTCTGATGCAACCGGGCCAGAGCCACCCGGTCAAGCTCAACGCCAAGACCGGGCTCTGTTGGCACCAGTACCGCTCCTTCCTCGAATGTAAAACGCCCGGCCGTGATTACCTCGTCCGATTGCCAGGGGTAGTGCGTATCCAGCGCATAGGTCAAGTGCGGAATGGCCGCACCCAGATGCACCATCGCAGCCAGCGAAATACCCAAATGACTATTGGAATGCATCGACAATCCCCGCCCAAACGTTTCGCAGATACCAGCCAGAGTCATGGATGCCCGCAGCCCACCCCAGAAATGGTGATCGCTCAAAATAATATCCTCCGCCCCCAGCCGGATGCTGTTGGGAATGTCCCCAAACGATGTCGTACACATATTGGTAGCCAGCGGAATAGTTAGCACCTGTCGAACCTGCGCCATATTCTCCTGACCCCGGACCGGGTCTTCCAGGTATTCGAGGATGGGTTCCAGTTGGCGACCGTATTTGATGCCCGTTTCCAGTTTCCAGATGGCATTGGGGTCAAGGCGAAGAGGGACATCAGGGCCAAAGGCTTCGTGCAGGGCAAACATAGCATCCACTTCCTGTTGCGGCTCAAATACACCCCCTTTCAACTTAATGGACTGGAAGCCAAACGCAGCGCACATCGCTTTTGCCTGCGCCACTAGTTCGGCTGGTGTTAGCCCGCTTGCCTGCCGGGCGGCTGCCCAGCCCGTTGCGGCTGGGTCTGTACCGAAACCCAGTTCTCCCCCCGCGCCCTCATATTTATAGAACAGATACGCGGCAAACGGCACCCGATCCCGCATCTTACCGCCCAGCAAATCAACAATCGGCCGACCCGTTACTTTCCCGATGATATCCATACAGGCCACCTCGATGGCACTGAAAATATGCACCAGTTTACGTTGATCCCAGGGCGTTTCACCCCGTTCGGCAGCCGTATCGGTCCCAAACTGATCAATAAGCACCTGCCTGATTTCATTGAGCTGAAACACGTCTTTCCCAATGAGCAGGTCGATGGAATCGTGCAGGGCGGCATCAATGGCCCTATTTCCCGGAATTTCGCTAATCCCCGAAATACCATCGTCCGTCACCAGTTCCACGATGGTCCGCAGGGCATAGGGAGCGTGCAAACCGGCGGCATTCAACAACGGCGGGTCAACAATGGCAATGGGCGTAATGGTAATGTCTTTAATTCGGGGACCCGTTTTTTCAGGCATAAGCATAGCATCAGTAGTAAAATCAGTGGCTAATGGCAAAGGTATTATTCGTATCTGTTTCTCCCGATACCTGCGGCACCGGGTTATACTAACGGGAACAACTGAGCCGCAATAAGAATGACAACCAGACCTGTTAAGCCCATGACCACCAGCAGGGGAGAAATCGTTTTGAGCGCTTCCTGCTCAGTCAGGTTACTCAGTTTGCAGATGATCCAGAAACCGGAGTCATTCATCCAGGGAACCAGTTTTGAGCCGCACCCTATGGCCAGACCCAGATACAGCGGATGGAATCCCAGATTCGCATTTCCGGCCATTCCAGATAAAATTCCCGACGCGGTAATGAGGGCCACCGTGGCCGAACCCTGCGCGGTACGCACAACGGCGGCAATCAGGAAAGCCAGCGGAATCAGAGCCATCTGGTAGGTGGAGGTCATGTCGGCAATACGGGAACTGATACCGGTCTGCTGCAACATACCCCCAAAAGCGCCACCCGCAGCGGTAATCAGAATAATCCCTCCCCCACTCATCAGAGCGGTCTGCACAAAAGCCGTCAGCCCTTCTTTAGTGCCTTGCTTTTGCCGGGCCAGGATGAGCAACGCGACGATGCCCCCCGTAATGATGGCACTATTTTTATCGCCAAAAAATTTGACCAGGCTCACCAGTTTACTCCCGAAAGCAGCATTCGTAAGGGGGACACCCGGCGTGGTCATGGCCCCAAGAGCGGTATCGGCGCAGATAAATACCAGTGGAATCAGCACCGGCAACACGGACAAACCCAGCGGGGGTAAATTCACAGTGTCTTTGGCGGCAATGGCCCTGATATCGTCCAGACGAGCATCCAGCGAATCCCGCAGGGGTATCGGCCATTTACGATTGGCCCACACCGAAAAAAAGTAGCCGGACGTAATGGTAAAAAGGCCCACAATGGTACCGCCAATCATCATCATGCCAATGGGAATACGCATTTCGCCCACCAGAAATAGGGGCCCTGGTGCAGGAGGTACCAGCGAATTAGCCATAGCCGCCCCCGCCATAATACACAATACCAGCAGCAGGTAATTTTTGCCAATCCGCAGGGCCATCGCTTTCGCCAGCGGAACCATCAGAAAGATGACCGTATCGAAAAAAACGGGAATACCCACAAAGAAACTACCAACCAGAAAGGCTACGGGCGCTTTTTCGATGCCCGTGAGTCGTAGCATCGACCGGATAATCCGTTCGGCGGCCCCACTTTCCAGCATACATTTGCCAATGATAGCGGCCATAGCAATCAGGATACCTATTTTGCCGCAGGTATTCCCGAACTCCGTGGCGATGCGTTCGCCAATGCCTTTTTTAGCCAGGGCAGCGGCAGCCGCCGGAGCTGTTCCCTTAGCCAGGGCAAACTGTTCTATGGCGGCAGCCGGTGTCATGAGGGCTACGACAAACGCCCCCAGCAACAGGGCTAAAAAAGGGTGTAGTTTCAACCCAATAATTCCACCGACTACGATTAAAACACCGGCGGCTAAAATTAAAAGCGGATCAGTCATCAGGGAAAAAAGTTACGGTCGTTTGCGTGGGTGGCTTGATCCGTCAGGTCAGATTTTCCATCTCAGAAATAAAGGTGTAAATACGGCTGCTTTACTTCTTACTGCAGGAAATCGTGCCGACAGGGAGTTAACAGCCAGTATTTGGGGATTTTCCTACTTTTCTACACCTTTATGATAATCCGCAGCTGCAAACTAACCAGTCCTCTAACGAACGATGCCCAACCCGGAAACCGAACCCAATATCCTGAACCGTCGGGAATTCATGACCTGTGCCGGTGCGTCCGTAGTGGCTCTTGGTACAGCGGGATTACCCCCCGCAGCGGCCGAACCAACCAGACCGGGTAAGGCACCGGTCCCGATTCGAATAGAAAATGTGAATGCCAACTTCGAGCGGGAGCCGCTGAACCCCTACCGGTTTAAGGGGAGTGCCATTACCGATAGCTGGCAGACCGTGGCCCGGCTTGACTCAGCATCCGGGAGACACGCCGTTGGTTTGGGCACGCAGGGTGTTCTCTGGTCGGACTCCCGTGTATTTGCCGCCCACTCCGAGAGTGCCGGAAACGCCCTTATGTATGCCATGAGCGAACGGGCTTTGCAGCTACTGAAAGGAACCTCCTTTACCAATCCTATTGAGCTGATTGATTCGTTACTACCCGAGGTATTGGCTTATGGCAAGCAGATAACGGGCAATCCTGACTTACGAAAAACCTTTGCCCTGAATGCGCTGGTATGCGTCGATAATGCCGCCTGGCTCCTGTATGCGCAGGAAAACAACATAACCCGGTTCGATGATATGATTCCCGATACCTACAAACCGGGCTTATCGTATCGGCACGATAAAGTAGCCAGTATCCCCTCCTTCAGCGTCGGAACAACCGCCGAAACGGTTAAGGCGGCTGCCGACGAAGGTTATTTTATCCTGAAACTCAAGACAGGTTCCGCGGGTACGCAGCCCGAAATGATTGAGAAGGACATTGCCTTTCTGACAGCCGTGCATCGGGCTATCGGGCAGTACGAAACCCCCTATACGCCCCTATACGAAGAGCGGCAAAATACCGTATTACTTCGATGCCAATGGGCGGTATGAAAAGAAAGAGACGCTGCTCCGTTTTCTGGATCACGCCAAAAAGATTGGTGCTTTCGACCAGATTGCGGTGATCGAAGAACCTTTTGCCGAACACAATGAGGTGTTTGTGGGCGATTTAGGCGTACGGGTTGCTGCCGACGAAAGTGCCCATACGGTGGAAGATGCGGCCCGGCGCATCGAGCAGGGTTATTCGGCTATTGCCGTGAAGGCCATTGCCAAAACCCTGAGCGTGACCATGAAGATTACCCAGCTGGCTTTCGAGAGAAAAGTACCCTGTTTCTGCGCCGATCTGACTGTGAACCCCATTCTGGTCGACTGGAACAAATGCGTAGCCGCCCGGCTCCCCCCTTTTCCGGGCATGACGGTTGGTTTACAGGAAACCAATGGGCATCAGTACTATAAAAACTGGGACAAACTCATGACGTACCACCCCAAAGCGGATGCTGCCTGGATACGCGCCCACAAGGGTATTTTTCGTACGGATAAATCATTCTATGCCCAAAGCGGAGGCATTTTTGTCCCTTCAGCGCATTACGAGAAACTCGTTGGCTAATTAGAAAACTGCCGTAAAAACCAGGCTGGCTGAACAATCTTAGTGCTTTGGCAGTAATCAACGCATATGTCTCTCTTAGTTATCGTCCGGCACGGCCAATCGCAATGGAATGCCGAAAATCGCTTTACGGGTACAACCGACACACCGCTTACCGACCTCGGCAGACACGAAGCCCGCCAGGCCGGTGACTTACTAAAGGCAAATCAGCCAACTAATTTCAGTATTGGCTTTACTTCGGTTTTGCAACGGGCCATTGACACGATGGCTATTATCCTGGATGAAATCAAGCAAACTGACCTGCCCGTTGAACGCAGTGCGGCTCTCAACGAACGCATGTACGGTGATTTACAGGGGTTGAATAAGACGGAAGTAGAAGAACGCTTTGGGGCTGACCAGCTTTTCCGCTGGCGTAGGGGTTATACCGACACTCCCCCAAAGGGTGAAAGTTTAGCCGACACCCGCGCACGGGTAGTTCCCTATTTCAACACAGCCATTTTGCCCCATCTGCAAGCCGGGGAAGCCGTTCTGGTGGTAGCGCACGGCAATAGCCTGCGGGCGTTGCTGATGGAACTGGAACAAATCAGCCCGGAAGACATCGAGAAGGTAGAACTGGCCACCGGCGTCCCGCACCAGTACGATTTTGACAACAAGACCGGCGCATTTCGGTTACTACCTGCCTAGTACGGGTCTGCTGTCAGCATTATACGCGCAATACCCGGTTTGTCATTCCCTTCGTTATGCTGCACTACCTGTAAATGAGGGTAGCAATTAAGAACGGGGAATAAAAATACACTGGGCAGAAGTAGACGTCACTAAGTAAGCCTTACTTTCTTCGGATAGCTGTCACCTCAAGACGTGAATGATAATTCCAATCCCCATAGTTGCAGGGAGGGCGAAGGCTCCCGCTGACGTAAACGGTATCAATATCGTTGACTTTCCCTTTTATGAATTCAGGGTTACAATAAACCGCTGTATACAACTGCCATCCCTGCTGAAGATGATCTGGGTCCAGAATACTGATCAAGCTAATGTTGTGAATGGCTAAAGCATCATTTAATACATTGTACGGTTGTCCCTGACAATCACAACCCAATTCGCCATCCGGTCCTGTCTCTTTATGGCAGGAGCTAGATATAGAAAGTATCAGTAGGATGTACACCGCAAGTTTCATATCAGGCAATTATCTCTTTTACATCAGTACTCTTACGTCAATCCACGCTTACTTTATGGCGATCACTTCTATTTCGATTAACACATCGTCGCGGACGGTCTGGGTAACGGCTTTGGTTTCAGTAATCTTCGGTGGAGTAGACAGATAAGCAGCCTCAACTGCCTGCAATGCCTGTGCCTGGGCTACTGGTACGGCTACGATGTCTGGCCCTGTTTTAACCGAATACTTGATCTGGTTTATATCTGTCAGGTCCATATTGACCGTAGCCAGTGCCGTTTTTATATTTTCGAAAATCTGCCGGGTCTGTGCCGTCAAATCACCCGCTCCCACCAAATCACCATTGGCGTTGAATGGCCGCTCTCCACATATGTATACCTTTTTACCGGGAATACCGGGTTCTACGGGGTATAGATACCCTGATGGAACCTTGGGCGCAATGGTAGTCTGGGCCTGGCTACACGAAGCCAGTGCCAGACAGATCAAAAAATTACGTATGTATTTCATCGTTATGTAGGATTTAAACCAGTAACAATAAGTTTGCCTATCCTGTCAAAATCAGCCGTTTGTACGAATATACGTACTGGCCTGATCATCTTCACCATTCGTATAGCCATTACCCGGTGTTGAATCGGAGTCGGGCTGATCAACGGACATAATCTGGGCCTTGTTGGTGAACATACCGCTACCGGTTACCTGAACAACGAAGGTCAGACTCGTGGATTGCCCAACGGGTATCTGCCCAATTGTACCACTCACCGACGATCCGTTGGCGGTCATGCCCGATGAGGAAGTAACGAACTGAAGACCGGCAGGCAGTACATCTGTCAACGCTACGTTGGTAGCAGCCAGCCCCCCCCGATTCTGCACCGTGAGTGTAATGGTCAGGGATTGTCCTGACTGTACAGCCTGACTGCTGGTCTGCATGAACAAACTCAGGTCGGCTTTATCTGGTTCGGGCGCAGGCTGATTCGGCTGAACGGGTGGTAACGGTCCCTGGTTGGGGTTTGGCGACACGTACACATTCCCCGACGTTACGGTTGTCCGCAAATCAGTCTGCGTCTCGTCTTCCTCCCCGTTAGCCGTACCATTATTCAGGGTTACGTTTGGAATCGGGTTAATACTGGCTGTCAGTTCGGCAGTGGGGAAATAGGCTCCTTCCGCCGTCAGGCGGGCAGTATAACGTCGGGTTACTGTCTCACCAGTACCAATGTTGCCAATGATGCCACCCACTACGTTGTTCAATGCAGACAGGCCACTGGCAGAAACAAATGAAACATTGGGTGGCAAACGGCTCTGAATGCTTACAGCACCCGCATCGCAGCCACCTTTGTTCTGTACCGTTAACCAGAAGCTTACCGTGTCGTTCAACGCCACAATACGTCGGGTTGTTTGCATGCTCAACCCCAACTCCGCCGGAGCCAGATCAATTGTTTTGGAAACCACCTCCGATAAGCACCCATAAACCGGATTCCGGGCTTGCAGCGTATAGGCCCCCGGCGTGGTAACGAGTATCGATTGCGCGGAAGAGCCGGTACTCCAATTGTTCGCCCCGGTATAGGACGAGGTAAGAGTCAGACCCTTACTCTGGCAAATGAATGACGTACCGTTATCCGTCACCACTGTTGGCGTTCCGGGCTGAACGTTACCGGGCACTACTACGGCAGGCGGAAAGTATATCTTGTTCTGCGGATTTTTCAGCCTTGCCGAGTAAGTTCCCATCCCAACCGTTACACTGCTGTTGGTACTGCCGGTAGTCCAGTTGTACTGGAAACCAGCGGGTTGGGTAAGCAATAGCTGGTTGGAGGTTGCACAGGCAATGGTAGCTATTGGTTGTGTTTCGGCAAGGTAAGGGGTGATGGTGTTCAGGTAAGCATCACTAATGGCCGAAGCCCAGGCCTGTCCCGCTTTTATCTGTCCGGCAGGTGAAAAGTGGAGTTGATCGGGTCGGTCATCTAGTGAGTTGATATTATCAAGATCAGGCCCCTGGAAAGCTAGATAACCCGGCCTGCCAATAGTTTGAAACTGCGGCTGCCGCACATTGTCGAAACGCGCGCCCACATAAGAAGAAATGGCCACAATAAAGGCTAGATTCGGTTTACTAAATTCATTCCTGACCTTATCGATAAAGCCACCATAATATTTATAGGTTGAATCGGCGGGGTTAGCCCGGTCATTTTCTCCGTGCTGTACCAATACAGCCCGCAATCCCGTAGTGGGTACATACAGGTTCATCAGGTTACGCGTATTGGCAAAGGGCATGCGCAGGTCATAGCGAACGAATGAATGCTGAAAGGGAATATCATACGCTGCCCAGTAGGTTTGCTGCATGTTTGTTCCACCGAATCCGGCATTATACAGCAGCACGGGCACATTGATTCGCTGAACGAGTGCATCGCCCATGGGTCCCCACAGCCAGGATATACTGGCGAATGGCGACATGCCCCCATTAGTCAACAGCTTACTAAAGGCCAGTCCCGGCAGATAGCGGGTATCGGCCGTGTTGAGGTAAGTTTGAAAATCGCTGCTGCTCTGGTCGAGGGCTACAATAGTGACCCGGTCATCACTCGGCCCGTTCGTAGTCGGGCATCTGTTTGTTCCGTCGACATAACAGGCTGAGCCCTGCGCATTGGAGTGTCCCATGATGGCAAATACCTCCCCCACCCCAAATCGGTCTACCACATCTGATGCCACCACACCCCCTCCGCTCAATCCCCGAACTTCCAGCTGATACCATCCCCCCCGCACCGTTAGCGAACCGTTAAATTGCCCATTTGTGGGGTTATTCTGCAAAGGCACCCAGTCCGTTGACGTTCCCTGACCCGCTACCCGCGCCACTACCCGTGCTTCAATTGATTCTACTGATTGGGAATAGCTACCGGCAATCTGTACTGTTGCCTGGTTATTATTATTACGCTGGACAACCAATCGGCTAACAGGAAATGTAATTTTAAGTTGGGCTTTTGCCTGCCAGGTACATAAAAGACTACCTATGCAGGTCAAAAGCAACACCGCGCTCGCTCTTACTATCATGCTGTATACTCTTTCAGCGTTGGATAAACTATATGTATGTATCAAGCAAGAATCATGCTTGTCTTTATTATTCCCAGTTTTAGAGGCACTAAAAAAAAGCAATAATGGAATAAAAAAGGGTAGAAATAACAGAAACATTAAATTTTAATGTAGTACAGCCATTCCGTAGTAATCAGACAAAAGCAATCATTTTCACGCCTGCACTAACCCAATAGTAATCGAATGCCGACGAGCCTCGGCACTGTGGACAAAGTAACAGCAGGCTACCCCCGCAGCGTCTATGGTGGCTACTATCTGTTCGGTACGTGTTTTATTGGGTGCGTAAATTTGTCGAATGTATACACAGCGAATCTGCGCGGGAAACTGCGCTACTATCCGTGCATAGATAACGGGGTCCTGCTGCGAGTCGTCGCCCAGCAGAACAAACTGCCGGGTTGGGTATAAGCGGATAATCTGTTCTATCCGGTCAAATTTAGTATGGTGTTTCCCTCTGCCTGTTTTGAGCAATTCGGTCAGGCGTTTGAGCGGACTAAGCCGGTATACGCCCTCTGGCAACCCGTTTTTCTGAGAAAACTCCAGAATATAGCTGTACAGATTCCACTCACTGCTGGATACATAGAAGAATGGATTAAGCGCCTGCTTATTCGCTCCCGCTTCGGCCAGAAGCTGGTAATGAGCCACTACACCGTCAAAAGGAGTACGGCTGTGGGCGTTCTCAGTCAGGAGCACCAGTAATCGCTTGGCGATGGTTGAGGAGTGCGAAATCAGGAATGTGTCGTCGATATCCGAAATGCAGATGAACGGCGTTGAGTTTGGTATCAGCACCTTCCCCTCATCCTCGGCAATTAGTAGCTCAGGCGTTATTACCTGCGATACAACCTGTGCTTTTATCCGATGCCAGCCGGGAGGCAAAGGTTCCATCAGGGTTAGGGCAGTGGCAAAGTAACCATTGGCATTGGCCTTCGTTTCAATGACCTGCTCACCAAAGTAGACCTTCACCAACGCATTGGGATAGGGTTTTACCAAAAAAAGGCGTAGCACGGCCAGCAGATTGACGAAGTCGATGTTGCGGTACCGATTCCGGGCCAGGGCACTGCGTTTGAATACATGCCCGTCAATCAGTAGTTGGGTATCGTTACCAAATCCCCGGTACAGGCGCACCACCGGCTGATCACTCAACCGTAGTTTTGCCAGGAAAAATCGTTTTATTTTATCCTTCAGGCCAATTTTTTGTTTATTCATTATTGACGGGCTGCTGAGGTTATAGATCCCTATCATTTACAACGTTTAATTTCCCTATAAGTTGACTTTTTTATTCGCCATCAACCCCGCTTCGGGCGGTACGGACAAAACCCCATGGGAAGAGGGTATCCGCACTTTCTTTGCCGACTCCCCCCATCAGTTCTACCTGTTTCACCTCAACGGAGAAACCGATGAGCAGACCCTGCCCCAGCAGATTAAGCAGCATAAACCAGATCGGGTAGTAGCCGTAGGAGGTGATGGTACCATCAAGTTTGTCGCTACTTTTCTGCTCGATACAGGCATTCCGCTGGGCATACTACCGGCTGGCTCGGCCAATGGTATGGCCCGTGAGCTGGATATTCCTACCGACGTTGCCGGTAGCCTGGAGGTTCTGGTGGAGGGGGAGACCAAACCCACCGATGTGGTACTCATCAATGATGATGATATCTGCCTGCACCTGAGCGATATAGGACTGAACGCCCAGTTAGTACAGCACTACGAAAAAAACAACCTGCGTGGCAAACTGGGTTATCTTCGAA
Organism: Spirosoma spitsbergense DSM 19989; assembly: GCF_000374085.1. Classification (GTDB taxonomy): domain Bacteria; phylum Bacteroidota; class Bacteroidia; order Cytophagales; family Spirosomataceae; genus Spirosoma; species Spirosoma spitsbergense. The sequence goes on from NZ_KB893499.1 coordinate 160,426, forward strand.
GTGTAATTAATGTATTGAAAAAACGTCGGCTACTGCGAGTATCCATTACCATTGGCGACTCCTGCGTGGAGCGGGCGGCCCTTATGGTGGTACTGGCCAATGCCCGGATGTACGGAACCGGAGCCGTTATCAATCCTAACGGTTCTCCCTTCGATGGCCAATTTGAAGTCGTTATTTTTCGTCGGCTTTCGGTATTGGAGATTATAAAACTGTTCTGGCGGTATAAGCCCTTCGATCCCAGAAATGTTGAAATTTTCCCGGCTACGTCTATTACAATCGAAACGCACCGGAAAGTTTATTTTCAGGTAGATGGCGAGTACCGGGGCAAGGTAAATCACATCAAAGCCACTATCAAACCGGGGTCCCTGCTGATAGTACTACCAAAGTCGCCATAAACCATGATATCAGGCGGCAAAACAGAAAAGTCGGTGAGTGATCCGGCTAAGCATTAACCGGTATATGGATACGTTGTGGCTCACTGTACAGGTTGAACCGGTTATTACGAACAAAACCCGCCAGCGTTATCCGGGCTTCCTGAGCCATCTGTACAGCCAGACTCGACGGGGCACCTACGGCGGCTATGAGTGGTACGCCTGCCATCCAGCTTTTCTGTACCAGTTCTACGCCAATCCGGCCACTCAAAAAGACACCAGCCTTACTGAGAGGCAACCAGTTGTGCCAGAATGCCGCACCAATCAATTTATCCAGCGCATTGTGCCGGCCAATGTCTTCTCGCACCAGCAACAACTTCCCTTCCGTATCGAACAGAGCAGCCGCATGAATCCCCCCCGTATGGGTAAAAGCCGGCTGGGTTTCCCGAACCCGATCCGGCAGAGTGTGCAACACCGACGAACAAAGGCTGGAGTCCGATAAAACGGGGCCGGGCGTAAGCGACCGTACCGCTTCAATGGAGGTTTTGCCGCACAACCCACAACTGGACGACGTAAAGGTATTACGCTCCAGCCGCGACCAGTCTACTAACACATTCGGCTGGAGTTCAACCCGGATCACATTACCTTCTTTTTCGGCATCCTGTACACAATGCCGGCACGACAGTACGTCGGCTGGCTGGTGAATGATGCCTTCGGTGAACAGAAACCCTAGTGCCAGTTCTTCATCGTGGCCGGGTGTTCGCATCGTTACCGATACGGCCCGCTGCTGGCGGTCGTTCAGCGAACCAAAGCCCAGTCGAATTTCGAGGGGTTCTTCAATAGCTAATAAATCCGGTGCTTCACGCTGGCTGTTACCGGAAACTTTCTGAATGGTAACGGGGGAAACAAGAGACATACAGAAAAACGTTTCAGGAAGAACAGGCAATAGTGGCAGAAAGTTATCAGCCCGGACACGGCTTCACAGAAAACTCAAAAGTTGAGAGAGGCCGATGCTTTCAGTGCAAATGAGCTGAGCGGGATATTATTGGGACCATCATCCAGGTAATTGAGCCGGTGAATGGCCTGAATACGAATGAGTTTAAAGATATTATCGATACCGTAGCCTACTTCTACATAAGGCTTGTTTTTATCGAGGGCACCAAAATAAATAGGTCGCGTGCCGCTTGGTAACATTTTCCGGGAAGCTACTGCCTGATTTTCATCGGATAAACCTCCCCATAAAGCATCTACATTGGCAATCAATCGCCAGTTTAGCTTTCGAATCAAGGGCAGGCGGTTAAACAAAAGTCCTTCAAACTTATGCTGGATGTGAACGGCAACAAAACGGTCGCTCACAAACTCGTAAAACTGCATTCGGTTAAAGGTATTGACCGTGAGCAGGGGCGTAGGATTACCAATGTGCGGAAACAGCATGGGGGCAGGCATCACATCGGGCGTATATCCTGCCGACAGCAGGTAGGTCATCCGACCAAGGGTTCCGATTCGCAGCGACTGCTGTGCCCGCAGGGTAATCCGGCGGTAATTGAAATCGCTACCCAACGATTTCATCCCCTGCGTGTAGCGGATGGTTAAAACAGGCGCGCGTTTGGTACCGAGGGTAATGCGGTTGTTCCCCTCCATAATGTACTTTTCCTTCCGGGCCAGTCGCGCTTCAAACGACCAGTAAGCATCATTAATGTCAGAAGCCAGGGTAGACTGGTCGCCCAACTCAGGTTCCAGCCGGTAACGAAACGGGAACAATGGGTCGAAGGTACGGCTCCCAAGCGTGGCTGTCAGCAAAACCCCTTTTATTGGCTCTGTTTTAATATAAGCTTCTTTCTGATAGCTCTGGTATGCTCCGCGATACCGGCCAAAACGGTTCAGGGCATAAAAAATCCGGTTACCCCCAATCAGTTCGGGCGTAAGACCCAGGCGTTCCAGATCGCTGGATATCCGCACACCCGCTACCGTCCAGTGCTGCCGGGAAAACAGGTAATCCAGTTCACCCCCGTATTTGAACTGCCCATCCAGTGTCCCGTAGGCCAGGTACCCCCGCACTACCCAGTTGCGGCTAAAATCATCGTTGGTCCGAAAACCAATGCGGGTGCGTAGTCCTTCTACACTGTTCACGGCAAACAGATACGGATACGGCCCCAGGTCGAACCCGCCTACTTTATAAAAACCCGTCACTAGTATCTGCCCGATCGCTTCGGCTTTCTTTACCGCTGGTACCGACCGCAGTTTAGCGATCACCTCACGGGTCTTCAAATCCTCTTTACTCAACGAGTCGTTGCCAGCCAGGTTGCGCTGGATGGAATGCCAGAAAGCCTCATTTTCCGTAGCCACCGTATCGCTCAGTTCGACGGCCTGCTCATAAAAACCCGGTGGATGTGGTCGGTTCACGATGATGTTGTCATTCCGGAGCGTTACCTGCGCCCGCAGACCCAGCGATTGTTTGCCCACGCCCGTCAGGTTGGCCGAAAGCCGGATACTGATGGGCAACCAGCCTGCCGTAGCCCCCTTACCCGATGAAGAGTCGATAGTCGATTCCAGTTCCTGCTCGATGGTGAGAGACCGGACATAATTCAGATTAGCTCCGCTGCCAATACGGGTTTCGATCTGGCAGAGCGCAAATGAAGTAGTATCGATCCACGCTTTCCCGATAAACGCAAGGTCCTCCTTGCGCTTGGGATCGAACTGGATTTCGTAGCAGACATGGTCGCCAATCTGAGTGGTATCGGCCAGAAAAAATTCGTACCAGCTTTTCCAGTTATCACCAACGGGCGAGGCAAAATCTTTGCCCAGAATTGGAATGTAATTGTCGTAGAAATTCTGACTTACCAGGTTGGTACCGCCCAGCAACTGCGAACTCAGCCCGGCATCATCTACGGCAACCCCTCTAATCCGCGTTTTCCGGATGTCTTCCCGTTTGCGGTCGGGACTGTCTCTGAAGTAATACCTTGACACCGATTCGGAAGCCAGCAACGGCAATAACTTATGCCCCTCATCATCCACAATCGAGTCATATTTACTCATGGCCTTGTTAATGCTTTTGATGAGTGGATTCCTGCGCATCCGGTCCGTAACATGACTAATGGCAATATCAGTTTTCACATAACTATCGTACTCATAAGCAGCCAGGCGTTTACGGTCGTTCAGGTCCCGATTTTTACGGAGTTGGCGGAGTACGCGCCAGGCGGGGTTTTCACCAGCCCGAACGGTTACCTCCTGGAGGGCCATGCCTCCTGATTTGAGTTTAAAATCGACCGCCTGAGTAGTTCGTTCGGGATCGATAGCCAGCCGAAGTGTCTTATAGCCCATTGAGCTAACGGCCAGCGAATCAGACAAAAGCTTGGCGGTCAGCGTATAACGACCCAGTTCATCTGCCATAGCACCATTCTTTTTGCCAACGAGGGAAACACTGGCAAACGGGATTGGTTCACCCGTATTCGCGTCAGTAATCAGGCCGGTAACAGTGTACACAGTTTGGGAATATGCACTGCCAGCCGGAATGATACAAATAAAGAAGAAGGCGCACAAGCGCAGCAGACGGTTTATAGTACTAATCACAGTCTGCTAAATTAAGTAAAAATCACCCATTAATATACCTTAGTTGTGTGAAGTGATACAAGTAAAGTGCTAAGTAGCAATAATCTACTACTAAGTGTTTTTACTCACTCCGAAATCGTTATCCAACGAGCCAGATTCGGTCCGTCTCGGCCCCCTGCTCTGTCCATTCAACCAATACCTGTTGCGATTCGAGCGTGTTGACCCGTTTGCCGGTATAATCAGGTTTGATGGGTAAATCGCGGTTGTAACGCCGGTCAATCAACACAACAAGTTCTACTTTCCGGGGTCGTCCGAAAGCGGTCATGGCATCCAGGGCAGCCCGCACCATGCGGCCCGTTGCCAGCACATCGTCGATCAGGATTACCCGTTTATTTTCGATAATAAAAGGAACGTTCGTGGTATTGGCACGCAACGGGCTATCGCGCCGACGGAAATCGTCCCGGTAAAAAGTGGCATCCAGATAACCAAGCGGTACCGTTTGCCCTAATGCCCGATTCAGTTCCTTCGCTACGCGTTCGGCAAAATAAATACCCCGTGGCTGCATCCCCAGAATGACCGTATCGGAAAAATCCTGGTACGTTTCGATCAATTGTTGTGCCAGTCGGCTAATAACAATTTCAAGCAGCGGGCTGGACAGAATCAGGCGTTTTTGGTTCATGATGTAAAAATAGCAGGTAAGTCCATTGTCTGTTTACCTTGTGTACTGCTTATTACCCGGATACAGGCCTTAAGCAGTAGCGTTTTTACAGGCAGCGGTTTTGCAGACAGTAGCCCTGTTTCTTATACGTACATGGCCGTTCGCTTTATGAAAAGTAAACTGAACGCTTAGCGCAGTGCATTTGGCAGGTACTAAGCAATCAGCAGGACCAAAATGGTAATCAGCAGGATAAACCGATTCGGGTGTTTTGAGTTATCTATGTAGTATACCTACTTTAACAATACGCGCATGGAAAACGTAAATCAGGATGCGATGCTGAATAAACGCCCGCAGCCAGCCCAGCCCAATACGGGCGAAACAGCCCAGGTCCCCGACGATAGTGTCATGCTTAATGAAGACTATAACCCGACCGATTTAGCAGGCGAGGTGGATAGTGGGCCGGACGGTGTTGGTGTAGCATCGGGCAGCCCGACAATGCAACAAGATACCAATAACTATGGCAACGGGGATTCACTGGGCAATAACGATGGCACCGAACCCGATCCGACCCTAACGGATACCGCACAGTAGTCTGTTCAAATTCCACACTTCTGCCGCACCAGACCGAGCCAGATAGCCCGGCCTTCGCAGTTCCAGTGGGTGTCGCTTTTGAGGTAGGGAGACACCGGGCTCTGCTCAAATGCCCGATAGGTATCTATAGTTGGTACCGTTAGACGCGGGTTGTTCTGAACCCGTTCGATCAGGTGGTTGTAGTCGTCCCGTTCCTTTTCCAGAATGGTGGCTTTGTTGGGGATAATGGATAAATAAACGGCATCGAAACCCAGTTGCCGGTAGCGGCTTGCTACCGAATTGGCACTGTCGACCAGGGCGTTAATTTCCAGATCCGTTACCGCTACAAACGACGAGTTCAGGGGCTTTTTCGGATTCGTGTCGCTGTTCAGGAACAAATAGTGATGGTTTTTCGATAAACTGACACTTGCATTTGCCCGGTCAAACCAGTTCAGTGTCAGACTGGCTTTCAACTCCTTGAACCAGAATGCCCAATCCTGACTAAACAGAGCCGATTCGAGCCGTTCTTCTACATCAGTCCAGTGAATTTCAAGGCTAATCCGCTGGAATATCGTTGGGTTGGTGGCACGATGCCGGGCCGTATCCTGCTCGACAATAAATTCATTAACAGGTCGGCCAAAGTGCTCCCGAAAATGACGCTCGACCGATTCAATCAACAGTATGTTTCGCTTCGTTGAATCCAGCTCAATCCGTTGCTGATTGTCCCAGCCTACGCGCCGGTAATAGCTGACCCGAAAGTCATCTTTACTCAGGCGCTGTGGTTCCGAGAAACTATCGCCAATCAGGTACAGGTGCGTAGAAGCCGAATCACTCGCCCGGTTAGCGGGTGGACAAACAGGCTGTGCCAGCTTAAACTGATGCAGGGCCGAAAGCCGGTATAAATCACCATACCGGTAATCATCCGCAATGATGCCGGTACGATAAAGCCAGCGTGATACGGTGGTAGACAGACCTCCCGCCCACAGAGCAAGGGCTATTGCAAAAACGATATAGCGAAGAAAGTGCATTAGCGTAAAATCAAATTCTACTACCTCAACCGAATACTAAATAACTCAACAGCCTGCTGGGCACCACTCAGTACATATAACTCATTGGTGCGCTCATCAAATTGTAAAGCTACCGGAAAGTCGCTCGGAATGGGTCGGTCATTCAGGATGCGCCCGTTCAGGTCATACAGCATGGTAAAGTTACCGGATTGAACGCTGATTAACTCAATTCCTGCCCCCAGCCGATGATAGCGAACACTGTTACGTCCCGACTGCAATGCCCGAACGTCGAACAGGCGCTGGCCCCGCTGATCCAGCACGGTTACTTCGGTATCCGTAGTACGGAGCAACAGCCAGTTCGTCTGGTCTTCGTCGGGAAAGAGTCGGAATGTACCGCGCCGTACGGGTCGGTACAATTGGGTTCGCCTGGCAATCAGGCCATTGCTGTTGATGGCGAATAGCTGCCCTTCGTCGGCAATGGTCTGAATCATTGATTGACCCGCCGGTAGCAACGCTGGTCCGGCAAACCGTATTTTGGGTTGTTCTTCGTTTTGCCGCTCAATTCGGGTGGGAAAATGTGGATACTGTGTTCCATTCTCCCGCCAGTGATTCAGGGTACCATCCGTCTGAATAGCCAGTACATCCATCCCTTCTGGCGTCGTAATGACCTGAAAAGGTAGCTGCAACGTGTCTTTGTGCGGAGCAGTCATCAGGCGGACGAACGTTCGGCGTTGCCGGTCGAGGGCATAGATGTGACCCTCTCTGTGGGCTACCAGTGCAACCAGATTTCGTTGCTGACTACCCCGTGGCCGTGCCAGATAGGATGGATCGATACCTTTTGGCAGCGGAATAGCCTGCAAGGCTACCTCCTTCTTAATTCGTACGGGGTCGGCAATATATAGCGTCCGGTCAGTCATGAACAGGTATTGCAATCGTCCATTGTTCAAAAAATCGACTCCCAGGGCGTTGCTGCGTATAGGTCCATCGGTACTATTCTGCACCAGTTTGTCGCCAGCGGGGGTTACCAGCACAAACTGACCGGCGTTGTTCTGTGCGTAAAACTGAGCCGAACTATCACTCAGATTGCCCGTTACGATAGGGGCCGAAATCAGCGGGGCATTGAATTCCGTTTTCTTTCTCAGCAGTACTTTATGAAGAACTGCCCGGCTGGCCCGCTTAGTGGTGCGGCCCAATATAACTGTCGACTGAATATTCTCGTTACCATAACTGGCCTGATAGGCCATATTTTCCAAATTTGACAACGAGGGGCTACCAGTTGCCAGATCGACCTGGTCGAGTAAATTCTGCCAGGCTAAAGGCCAACTGGCGGGTACAGTCGTCTGGCCCCGGTGCAACCGGGCGAAGGCCGTGAAATTAGCCGGACGCAGCGTCGCATTCAGTAACTCAGCCTGCGGTTCGTCGGCTGTCCAAACGGCTCCCCGTGCCACCTGCTGCAAATAATCCTGCATCGTTTCCTCACTGTTCGTAACAATCAGTGCGGGGCCGTGTTGGGTAATCCAGCTTTGTGGGAAACCCGCAAAAAGGCTACTCAGGAGTGAGGCCGGCAATTCAGGTACATTGAGCCGCAGGATTTTGTGGCCCAGGTAATTTTTTGGGGCATCGGGGGCTCTGGCTCCGGCCCGGAAAGCTACCTGCTGATACGCATTGGCCAGTAACCGTCCGTTCCTGGTGGTCAGAATCAATACCTGACGGGGGCCACCCGTAGCCGATTCCAGACGGCACAACAGAATATCACTAGCCAATGCCTCATAAAGAGCTTTTGTTTCTGGCTTAATCTGACTGAACCGGTCGCGCAGGAAATCGCTGGAAGCCGACCCCAGCAAGGTGCTGAGTGACTGCCCAAAACGCGGAGCATCACTAATGCTTATGTGGTACAGCGTGGCCGTCGTTTGCGGAATAAGTTCCGGATGCTGGATACGCTGGGGGGTTTGATTCGCAAACAGGGCTGCCACATCGCGCCGACCGCCAATCTTATCGACCGAATAGCCAATGAGGTGGGAACGGGAGGCCGAATACCGAAATTGCAGGTTCAACTCTTCGGGCAGGAACAGCCTCACCAGTGAACCAACATCGCTAAACAGCGACTGTAAAACGTCGGGCCGCACGGATAACCCGGCTATGTGGTCGGCATCCATGCGGAAATTATGCACTTTTTGCGTCCGTTTCAGGGACTGGTGCATTCGTTTAGCCACATTCTCAATGAGAATACCCGATACGCTGCCAACCAGAAAATGTTCTGTCAGGATAAATGACCCGACCGGTTCATTACCCCGATTGACCAGATCAAGAATTTTCTCCCCCGAAAAAGTATGGTTCAGGACGCGGTATTGTCGGGGGTCAGGATTGGTTACCCGGTTAATAAACGACTGATCTTTATCAGAAATGGGGATATAAAAGATAAAGTCGAGGGTCGTTTTTGAGATGGAGTGTAACGAGTAGCGGACATCCCGACCCGAGATAAATTTCAGCACCGTGGCCGTATCGGCCGTTGCGTACAGAAACCGGTCGAGCCGCTGACGGGCTTCGTCGAAGATTGGTACTTGCCGCAGGGATATTTCAGTACGCAGCGTCCGGGCGGAAACGGTATCCTGCAACCGATTACTGGTGATTACCAGCAACGCCCCCGGTGGCATCAGCGAATCGACAGTGCGACCGGCCGGAAACAATTGCCGGTAAAAAAACCAGCCTGCTACCAGTAAAGCTACCGCGCCAATACCAATCCAGAGACGTTTATGCATAGAATAGTGGTAAGTGAGTATGTTATAACGTAGTAAGTGGCTGACGCACAAATATCGGTGTCGCGTCAGCCACTTACTACGTTGTACCTCACGACTTATTTATTTTCCCCACATCGCATTGGCGGTTTCGGGGAAAGGCATTGTCACTTCAGGAACATTAGCAGCAACCCGGTTGGCCCACTCAACACCCTGCATCAGGGAGTGATCCTGGTTGCTGACTTCGTATTTCCAGGCACCAAACCGCCCCCGCGAATAGATACCAAATGGCTCCAGTTTGGGCAGAACAGCCTTCAGAATACCATCCCGCTCCACCGACGGCGTCGGGTATCCATAATCGAAAGCCATGTGAAAGGTTGAGATAACATCATCGGCAGATTCGATAAGCTGATCCTCTATCAGTGCCTTTATAGTATCCTGAATCAACGTTTCGCGGTCGACCGGCTTGGCCGATGACTCACTCGTTTCAGTCATCAATGACCAGTTCTGATTGATATCCGGCACGTTGTTTGGGCTGTAGTTCGAGAATACCGTTACCCGATAATAAGGGCTGTTGTATTCTGGAAAATACATCCAGCACATGGTTTTCAGGCTTTCCTTCGGTTTCCCCTTCAATCCGATACCGACTACGTTGGTAGAGGAGTGTTTCAACCCCTGTGCCTTTTGTACCGTTTCGGCATCGAGGCCTTCCACCTTCTGCGTAAACAGATCGAGCGGTACGGTGCTCATCAGGTATTCGTACTGAATATCGGTACCATCGGCCAGCCTGATTCGTTTCTCGGGGCCGATCACTTTTTCAACGGTAGCGTTTAGCTTCACATACTCCCGACCGATGAGGTTACCTACTGATTCCCAAATGCTCCCCGTACCTCCCTGTTTAGGAAATTTAAAGGTACTGTTAGGCCCCCACGAAAAATCGTCCTGATTGAAAATGATATTTTTGGTAACCCGTTGCAAGTCGGTAATAGCTACCCGTTCCCCTACCCAGACGGCGTTCATATCCTCGGGTGGATACGCCCACACCTTAAAGTTATACGGAAACATGAACGTATCGGCCAGTCCCTGCCCGAACGTGGCCAGAATCCATTCGCGGAAATTGGCTGGCTTCTGATTGGTCGGAAACTTATAGTTATGGATAATCCCTTCCAGGCATTTCCACATGGTTTCGGGAGACAGGTATTTGATGTTGTTCTGAAACGGGTAAGGGACAAAGCGGTTTTCGATCCAGACCCACGATTCACGCTGGTGACTAAGCCATCCATCTTCCCCTAATGCCTTAAGCATCAGGTCGTCGAAGTATTTGTAGTGAGAAAACTGGACGTGACCACCCACATCCCAGGTAAACCCTTTGTCGTCCACAAAGCTACGGGACAGCCCCCCAATACGGTTTTCTTTTTCTAAAACGATGAAGTCGGTAATACCTAACTCTTTCAGGCGGTAAGCAGCTCCCAGACCCGTTGGGCCGGAGCCAATAATAACGTATTTATAATTCATTGCTGAGTGATCAGTTCAAGGTTTCCTGCTTAAGGTTTATCGTTAGCTGCCCAACAATCCTCAAACTATTATTTATGCCGTTACCGGCTCTGGTTTTCTGAGTGCTTTAACTTTACCAGCCAATTCAAAGCGGAACTGAGCCAACTCTTTAAAACTCTGGAAACAGACTTCCAATAGTTTCCATTTCAGGATAGATACCGTTCCCGTTAGCCTTTCCTTGTGCGTAATTGGGATATCGAACGTATTGAAACCCGCTTTTTTTGCCATAACGGCCAGGAAAATATTGGGCGCAAAAGGAGTTGGGGTCGGAAGCTGCGCCAGTAATTTCCGAAGGAACGAGCCCCGGATAAGCCGGAACGGGATATTACTATCCATGATGTGCGTTCCGTAGATTAGCGTAATGCTCCACCGAAGAATTCGGGTGATTACCAACCGGGGCAGGGCATCATACCGCTCTTCCCGATAACCCAGAATAAACGGGGATTCCGTACGTTTGGCCCACAATCGGGCAAAATCGTCGGTAACGAACTGATCATCACTATCCGTCTGGAACACATAGTCCGAATCCAGCGCAACGGCTTGCCGATACCCGTTTACAACGGCGTTTCCATGACCACCATTTGGCTGATGAACAACCATCAATTTTGGGTACCGACTTTTGATCTGATCAAGAATTTGCCCGGTTTTATCTTTAGAGCCATCATTAACGACAATCAGTCGGGTATTTTCGCCAGGAAACTGACGGGTCAATAGATCAGTCCACTGCTTGACAACAGTTTCGATTACTTCTTCTTCATTGTAAGCTGGCATTACAATGGACAGCATGAGGCTCATTCAGTGTACTTTAGGAGGTTGACAATACCCTTCGTTTGTCAACAGGTTTGAAATAGACTAGGCTAATTAATCAACGAATTGACTGTACGTATTACTACTGCAAATATAAGGAAATTGTTAGCGGGTAAATGCCTTAACCCGTCATGACCTTATTGTGTGGTCAATGCAGAGATGACCGTGAGAGCCGATACCGGATACATCTGCTGGTCAGTAAGAGAAGCGATCCTTGAGTGAATTGACTGGTTTTTCGATCAGAAACCAGGAAATCGTGGCCAGCAGAACGGTCAGTAGAACAAAAAATGAAAACTGAAAAAAATACGTACTATTCAGCACCGGCAGGTGGTTTGTCAGCCAGTTCCAGGAGCGTACCGTAAAATGGGTAGGTTTCGTATGATAGACATTAAAGACGAAATTATGGTAGAGATACAGCCCGTAACTGATACGCCCCATGTACTGACTGACGGGGTTTTCGAGTATCCATTTCATAGCCCCGCCGAAACCCAGTACCGCACGCCCAATCAGGAAAAACCCGAACAACGAAGCCGCCAGCCGCTCCCACACATCAGACATAACGTTATGATAGCCCCGTGGCGAATCGATGGCAATCCAGTTATTCAGTACGCCAACGCCAATAAAAAGTAACAGGCTCAGCCAGACCCAGACCGATGAGCGAAAGAACCGGTTAAACCAGTCGCGCTGGTAAAGCCAGCCGTACGCCATGAGCGCACCCAGCCCAAAAGCATCCAGACAGGTTGGTGTTGATACGTATCCGATGAACCAGGGCATGTGCGCCCGATACAGGGCATAACGCAGAGCCACGCTACCAATAATCATCAGAAAAGCCGTGAGCGGAACAAAACGGCGGGGTACAAAGAACAGCAACAGGGGCAAAAACATATACACCTGCTCCTCCACTGCCAGCGACCAGAGGTGATCCACGGTACCCAGCCAGGTGTGTTTGAGGGCAATATAGATATTAGTGCCGTACAGTGCCAGCCAGGCAAACTTTTGCCGAACAGGCGGCTCATTAACCAGTGCCAGTATAAACAGGGTGAGGTAATAGACGGGGAAAATCCGAATAGTACGGCGGATATAGAAGGTCTTGAGGTATTTCCCCAGGCCCCCATTGGGCTGATTGCTGAGTTTATCTTTGCTGGATAGCAGAATACGGGTAATCAAAAAACCACTGAGTACAAAAAAGATGGTGACTCCCAATGCGCCCAATGCACCCACTGGCAATGCAATGCGCTCCATGGTCCAGTGATCGAACAGGACCAGAGCAACGGCAATGAACCGAACCCCGTCCAACTGAATCAGGTGGTTCAGGGCCGGGCGGGTAGGCTTCACGAATTGGGTTATTGGCTGCATAGCATTGATAAACAAAGGGCAAAGTTACCAGTTCGTTTTGGTAGTTGTGCCGGGTGCTCCCACCGACTGAATAGTCTGGTTGGTTGGATACAGGCTTGCCCCACTAGCTGAAACGTTCAGCACAAAAACCTGATAAACGCCCGTTTCCAGTTCGGCGTGTAAGATCGTAGCCCTGAAACCAGCGGCAAAAAGTTTTTCAGAATCAAAAATAGCCGCCCGAAGGGAGCCTCTGTTCTGACGTACCGGAAACAGATACGTCCGCTTCACGGAACGAGCCACTATAAAGTTCCCCGCATTGACCAGTTCCTGCGGGGGGGCACTGGTATTCAATATCTCATACTCCTCCGCCGTTTTGGTTACCTGCACCGCTATGGGAGACTGACGGGCCGGGCCGTAAATAGCAGGCAGAACGGAGTTTAAAAAAGACGGGGCCAGCGATGTATAGCGTTCAGAAATCGAGTCCCGGCTAACGGCCGGGCCATTGATGCTGTGGGACCAGTTAAACTGATTCGTCAGCATCCACTGCCGCCACCAGATGGTATCCGCTAAGTAGGTAATGTATGAACCAGCCATCAGCACACTGCCAACCAGTAAACCGCCCGTCAGCACCCTTTTTTTTACCGAAGCCCCGGCCCGACTGGCCAGATAGGTGTATAAAACAGCCATCAATAGCAGCGAGTACAGTTTATACCGACTGGTGATGAGGGTGTTGAAACCAAATCCGGTACGCGTCCAGGCTACCACGGCACTTGTGCCAATAAGGAAGGCAACCGTTCCCAGAAAGAAAAAATCGAGCGGAGACAAGGGCTTGCGGCTTAAAAAGTTTCGGAGTAAACCAAGGCTGATAGCCAATACCAGCAGTAGACAAATCCCCCCCAGCAACACACATAAACCCACCACCGGCCCAACCGGTACTGCCTCCGCAGCCGAGCCATTAAAAGCCAGCCAGCCCTTTATAAACTGAAAAAATGAACTCTGTAAGGGTGGGTTTCCGGGTGGTTTTTGGTAACCCCAAAAATAACCCACGAATGCCAGAGCAGCCCCCGCAACCCACTGGAGTATCACTCTGTACTCCTTCTTACGGGCAAACCCGGTTTGTAACAGCAACATACCAAACCCAACGGGCCATACCAGCAGCCCGTTACCACTGGTGAGCGTAGCAGCTACTGCCAGCACCAGAGCCAATCCTGTTTTTTGGGTATAAGCAAGTACATAAATCGCTAGAAACACCCAGAGCATAACGGTGAAATTCTGCAATGCAGCCATCCCCCAGAACATGTTCTCCCAATGCGAGAGATTCAGCAGTAGAAACGCCACCGGCGGGAGATATATCAGCCCCACTCGCCAGTTCACCACCGTCCTACTTGTAAAGGTACTATCCGGCACCCCACCTGACTGACTCAGTACCCGTCCGAAAACGGCTAGCAGGCCTATCAGACTCAGGTTGCCAATGAACATAAGATGGACAAAATTCAGCTTCCCCGTTATATGGTAATCAAGCCAGGTAATTAGTCGATCGTACACAATCCGGTGCTCATTGTGCTGCTTTACGAACTGATAAATTTTTCCCGAAAATGAGGATTCTTCATCGAGAGCGAATAGAAAAAACCGAAGTACGTGGTCATCCCATTTGGGTACATTGGCGGCATATACGCCCCACACGTACCAAAACATTCCAATTGGAATCAGCAACAGGAAAGCGGCAATCCAGAGTCTGGAAGAACCGGAACGGGTCTGGCGTGATTGTCGCGTATCGGGTAACGTTACCACTTGATTCAACACTAGTTGGTAAACGAGGCTAGTTGACGAGCAATATTGACGGGGTCCAGCCCGGATAGTTGCTGATGATATTTCTGGTCGCCGTACAGGCCATTCGGGTAGCCCTGCGCCGTCAGGCTCACAAAATGACTGGGTGATGCGCCGTCGGTCAGCAGCTTAACGGATAATTGCTGAGCCAGTCCACCGATTGACACGTGTTCTTCAACTACCAGCATCGGCTTACCCGCCCAGCGATGGGCCAGATCGGACGGCAAATGCAGGGGAAGGTTTGTAGCAGTAAAAACATCGAATTGTCCCGTTAGTAGTTCGTCATTCAGGGCAGTAAGCACATTAGCGGCTACTGGCCCCAGTGCCACAACAGTGCCAATGGAAGCTGCACTGCGCACAATGTGTTTGAACGAACCATGGGTTTCGGCACCGTCGGGTGTGTTAGGCCCCGCGCCCAGACGCAGGTACGTAGGCCGGCCCTCAGCTACGATCTGGTCGAGCATAGGAGCCACCTCGTCCGCAAAAGCCGGGATGTAGGTATTCACGTTCTGTAAACTGCTCAGACAGGCCAGATCTTCGATGGCGTGGTGGGTACTCCCCATAATGCCGTAGCCATAACCGCCCCCGTTGCCAACCAGAAAAACCGGCATATTATGCAGACACACGTCATTACGAAACTGCTCCAGACAGCGATAAACCACAAACGGGGCGATGCTGTAACAGAACACTTTATATCCTTTGTAGGCCATACCAGCGGCAACACCTACCATGTTCTGCTCGGCGACACCCGCATTGATAAAACGCGGCCCTAAGGCATCAACCACGTTTTCCAGCGCGTTGTAGCCCAGGTCACCCGTAATGAATACTACTTTATCGTCTTCCCGCCCGATTTTCTCGATGGCGGCTGCAAATTCCTTTCGCATAGTAGTAGCGGACCTGGGTCCGTTTCTGTTTACTTACTTTTTCGCTGTTCAATCATGGTACTGATCTCAGCCGAAGTCTTGTACACCCGATCCCCTTTGCGAACCATGGTCCGGATAAATTTCGGGCGTTTTTTGGTCTCCTCAAAAATCTTGCTGATGTACTCACCCAGAAACGAAATACCCAGCAGGTTGATCCCTCCGAAGAATGTGACAAGAATAATAACGGTCGACAGGCCATAGGGAGTATTCGGGTCGAAGTTAAGGAGTCGGGCAACGATCTGCCAAACGATACCCAGCATCGACAGCCCCGTCAGGACGAAACCCGCGTAGGTCATCAGTTCCAGCGGAGCAAAACTGAACGAGAAAATAGCTTTCTTGGCCCACCAGATATTCTTGGTCCAGTTATTCGTCGAAACACCGAACATCCGCTCCGGCCTGACATAATCAACACCCGTTTGTTTAAAGCCCACCCAGGCCCGCAATCCCCGCAGAAACTGCTCCGTTTCGGGCAGATTGACCAACTCGCGTACTACTTTACGGTCGATGATTGAGAAATCACCCGCATCGACCGGGATGTCGATATACGCGGTTCGTTTGAACAGGCGGTAAAACTGTTTGTAGAAAAAATGAACGTGGGACGGCATTTCGCGCTGCACCCGAACACCGTATACTACATCGAATCCCTGTTGCCATTTTTCGTAAAACTGCGGAATCACCTCGGGGGGGTCCTGCAAATCGCCGTCCATGAGCACAACGGCATCGCCCGTAGAAATCTCCATGCCGCTCAAAAAAGCCGACTGCGAACCAAAGTTTCTGGAGTGCTTGATAACCACAACGTTAGGATCTCTAGCGCAGATTTCGTTCAGTACCTCGTCGGTATTATCGGGGGAATTATCGTTGACGAATATAATTTCGTAGCGTACTTTCAGTTCATTGAACGTTTTCACCAGCCGCTCATACATGTATGGAATGGCCTGCGCATCCCGATAACAGGCAATGATAGGCGATATGACCGGGTTGAGCGAGGGAGTCTGAAAAGCGGGGATAACCCGACTTTCGTACTGGTTGGTTATTTGCCAGTCGGCCGTTCGGCGCAGCCCATCGCTGAGGGGTGTCCGTGCTTTCCAGCCCAGGTCAGCTTCGGCGGCTGTGGGGTCGCCATACCAGTCGGACAGATCCCATTTTCGATTGGTCATGCTACCCCAGACCGGTTCCTGCGTTACCCCAAACGTTTGCCGGGCTACCTCGGCCAGTTCGCGCATGGTCGTTCTTTTACCCGTTGCAATGTTGTATGACCGCCCCCGAATGGTGGGGTTGACCCGCAAAGCTGCCTGCACAAAGGCATCGACACAGTCATCTACATACACGAAGTCCCGGCTGATGTCGGGCGAAACGAGGGGGGGCCAGTGCCCTTTACGGGTTTCTTCAACGAGCCGGGGAATCAGCCGGTCGGGTTCTTCCCAGCCACCGTAAATCGAGTAAAGCCGCAGGTTCAGCGTGTTTAGCTGGTGCATTTTAGCGTAATACTCCAGCGTGTAAGCTGCTGATACTTTCGACACGGCGTAATGGCTGTTCGGCTCGACCCGGTCCGTTTCCTTCGGAGCGGTACAGTTGAACCCATATTCCGAACTGCTTCCGGCATGGATGTATACCATATCGGGTGTGCAGTTTTCGAGGATGTTCACGGTACCCAGCACGTTGGTTTCGTACGTCAGGATAACATTTTTTTGCTTACTGTAAGCGCCATAGGCTGCCAGATTGAAAATAGTTCGAGGCTTTATTTTCTCGAATACATCCTGTACCGACGCATCCGATAGAATATCGCAGTGAATAATATTTTCGGCGGGCACATCCAGTAACTTGAGCCGCCAGGCCTTTGTAGCATCGTGGGTGAGCGCATACACATCAGACGTTCCGGTGGTCTGGCGGACGCGAAAAAGCTGCTCAAAAAGATTAGCGCCGATAAAGCCACTGGCTCCAAAAACGACGATTGGGCCAGCAAGCTGTGAAGGATCAGCGGGTGCCACAGTGGGAGTAGACGAATTCATTCAGGCCGCAAATTACGGCAAAAGACGGATATGCCCGCCAGAACAGGGAGTTTTATAGGGAGTGGTACGATAGGCCAATCAATAATCAGGCGTGATGTGGCTGAAAATACCGCTCACTAACCTCCGTATGTGCCTGCTCGTACTGGGCTTCTGTCATGGGCAGGTAATGCCATTCCATCCGGTTTTCCATGTACGAAACGCCTTTGCCTTTAATTGTTTTGGCAATCAGCAGTTTAGGTTTTCCATTGACATTGGCCGTCAACCGATCAATTGTTGCTACCAGGTCGGTAATATTATGACCATCCACCACTTCAGTATCAAAACCAATGGCATTCCAGGTTTGTACATCGGCCGTGTCACCCATCACATCGGCTGTCTGACCAAAGCCCTGCAACCCATTTTTGTCGATTAGGACAATTAGGTTATCAAGCCTGTGCTGCATAGCGAAGTGGGCAGCCTCCCAGGTAGTTCCTTCGTTGGTTTCACCATCCGACATCAGCACAAACACACGGGAATCATCGCCAATTAGTTTCCCCGCCCGGGCAATACCTGCACCAATGGGCAGCCCATGCCCCAGCGATCCGGTAGCAAAAGGAATTCCCAGGTGCTGTTTAGGTGCCGGGTGGGCGGGCAGCGAGGTACCATTCAGGTAATAGGTAGCCAGAGTTTCGTCCGATATCTCGCCGAGGTAATTCAGGCAGGTATACAGCGAAGCAGCCGCGTGGCCTTTTGAGAGCAGGAACGTATCCTGTTCCCGTTTTCGCAGAACGAGCGTCGCAATCATCAGGTCGATGCAACTGAGCGAACAGCCAATATGCCCGGCATGAGCCTGGTTGTAGAGACTCAGCAATTTAAGTCTGAGTTGCCCCTGAAGCGTTTTTGTATCGGCTATATCTGTAGTTAAAGTCATAAGTTGGCTGATGCTAACGGGCTAATCACTATAGCGATAAGTTCTCCCTTTGAAGTCAAAAATAGTAATTTTTTCGCCCGAACTTCCCTTTACCAATACAATCCGGTCGGGCTCACCAGGATCGATGCGCTCGATGTACTGCGCATCTTTCGGCAAATAAACATTCACCAGTTGGGCATCCAGTAGTGATACATCCGAGAAGGATTTATCGTTTTTCTCCGAGTAAATAATTCGCTTTTTGTTCGGATACAGAATCGTATCGCCTGGTGCATACTGTTTTATAAGTTCCTGAGCGGATGCCCAGTAGGGGTTAGCAATCCGGGGCGAGCCGAACTGGGTATATTTAGCCGCTGTGTCGTCGTAAATATTGCCCAGAACCTCCACGATGTTTCCCGCCTGAATAAGCAATACGGCCGCAATGGGAAGGCTAAACCACCAGCGGGTACTCGTTAGCTGATACAGTCCCATGGCCACTAAGATACAGACGTACGGAAAGGAAAAACCCGAATACCGCTGCGTAATGCCAAACGTATGTCCCGACCGCCAGGCCATGAACAGCAAAAAAAACGTTGGTATTAAAGCCAGCAGGATTAGCAAAACGACAAAATGCCTCTGCTTTCCATCAATAGCGTCGGTCGTGTAACGACCAATCAGGTAGATGAATGGGGGTGCAATGGATAAGACCAGCAGACGAAGAGGCAGCAGGGTATAAAAAGGCAATCCAACCAGCAGCAGGAGGGCCACGGCTGCATATACCCAGACGGGCGGTTTTGCCATCGCGTAATACCGATGCATCACCAGCGTAGCGGCCGTTCCTAAGCCTAAGGCCAGTACCGCATTCCGAATACTACCCAACACACTCCCTACCCCGTTGGTAAAAACAAACAAATCAGCGAAGACAGGGACCGCCCGTTTGGCAATGTTAGGGATTGTAGCGGGCAGGATAATACCAAACCCATTGTTCAGTGGATTCGTGAGGGCCAGATTCCGGTAAAAATTCTTCTGCTCCTCCAGGATATAAAATGTGTACGTACCCCCACCAAACAGAAACCACAGTGAAATAAGCCCCACGCCTATCCCGCCAGTCAGGGCGAGTGAAAGCCAGGCCCGGCCATTCCGGAGGTAGAGCAGCGCATACAGGCCATGACACAGGAAAACCGTAATGGCCAGGTAATGAGAAAGCACAGCCCCAACAAAAACGAGTCCGTAAGCCGCGTAGAGCCCGGCTAGGGAAGCAGATGATTTATTGGGAGCTAAACGAACGCGCTCCATAATGAGCAGAAAGAGATGCGTGGCCAACAGGGTCAGCAGGAACGTCATGGAATAGTTACGGGCAATGTGACTGTAAGCCACAAAAAACGGCTCCACAGTGGCAATACCGGCACTAGTCAGGGCTAGCCCATCAACCGGATTTATACCCAGAAATCCAGTGCTACCCAAGCTACTGCTGCGTGATGTAGGCTGATAGTGCCGACGAACGAAGAGAAACAGCATACCCACCAGTAGTGTACTAAAGATAACGGAGGGCATTCGGAGGGAAATATCACTCAATCCAAAGACCTTTAGCCAGAGCCACAATACAGCATAATAGGCCGGGCTGTTGCCAATGTCACCCCGAATGTTGGCTTCAATGAAATCATTGATGGTTTTGGGCTTCCAGAATTCGGCGGGGGTAAAGTACGTCTTGCTGAATACGTCCTTCTGATTAGACCCTTCCAGCACTACACTCTGGCTGATGAGGAGCGTCGATTTTTCGTCGAAGAAGATACTATATGTACCAACCCGGTACAAACGAAGACTCAAAGCCAGTACTAATAAAGCAACCAGCAAAAGCAGTGTATTACGTGATAAAGGAGCAGACATCAGGGCAAAACTACGTGCAAAATCCGGGTTCTCATAGTTTCAGGATTGTGAATTCTACGCGCCGGTTTAGTTTACGCTTCTCCTCATTGGTGTTGCTGGCAACGGGTTTACTAGGGCCCCAGGCCTTCGTCTGAATACGGGTTTCGTCTACTCCTTTTGCCATTAGGTACTCTTTTACGACCCGAACACGATCCTCAGAAAGTTTCATATTAAGGTCCCATTCTCCCTGATTATCGGTATGTCCTTCCACCAGTAACTCCATTGTCGGGTACTTTTCCAGCATCGCCACCACCTGATCCAGTTCGGTATTGGCACCGGGCTCCAGTTCGTACTGGCTTTGCTGAAACAGCACCTCGCGCATGGTAATTTTTTGACCAGGCTCAATTTTTACCAAAAGCAGGGTACGCCGGATATCCCGAAATCGTTTGTCTTTACTCAGGTCAAGCACTTCGGTCGTAGTGAAGTATCCCTCTTTTTTTGCTTTCAGCGTATATACTTTCTGCGTGGGTAAAATCATCGTAAACCCACCGGTTTCTGGGTTATAGTCAACGGTGGACAAGTCCGTGCTGTCGCCAAAAACCTCCGAGATCACTTCCGAGGCTACGGGTTTTTTACTCTTCGAATCCAGCACCTGTCCCGATATGATAGCAACCGGGTCGGGCTTTATGGCAGGGTATAATTTTAATCGGAAAATATCATCCTCGCCCAGCGAGCCAGCGCGGGAACTCAGATAGGCGTAATCGCCCGAGGCCGGAATGGTAAAATAGCCATCCCACTCATCGGTATTAATCGAAGGGCCGAGGTTTTCGGGCTCACTCCAGTTGCCCCAGGATTCATCCAGTCGCCGACTAACGAAAATATCCCCATTACCATAACCCGCGTGACCGGCTGAGGTGAAATAAAGCGTTCTGCTGTCGGCCGCTAAAAACGGCGAACTTTCAAATTCTGCTGTGTTAATCACATTACCCAGCGATACGGGTTCCGTCCAGCTATTGTCCGGCTTTTGCAGCGACACATACAAATCCCGATTGCCCCGGGTATCCTTCCGCTGAACAGCCAGAATAATGGCTCGCCCGTCGGGTGATACACAGAATTCCAGTTGGTTTTTCTCGTGCAGGTTGTAGTTATTGGCAATGCGGCATTCTACCGGTTGCGACCAGCCTGCGTTGGTCCGGATGGATTTGGAAATCCCGAACGACATACCCCCATCGGGTCGGTATACGTTGATCAGGTAAGCCGTGCGCCCATCGGGTGCCATGCCGCTAATGGCATTATCGCCCGCATTGTTGATAGGCGGGCCGATATTGACGGCTTCGCTCCAGTCACCCTGATTGGTATTGGCGGCCGACTGGCGCGTGGAGTACCAGACATCCTGCCGGTCGGCGGCTCCGATATTGGCCTTGTTGAAATTTCGGGTGAAGTACAGCGTCCGCCCATCGGGTGAGATAACAGGGGCGACCTCCTGACCGGCTGAATTAACGGTTTTCCCCAGGTTTTCTTTCTGAATTTCTTTGGGTGTCTCCCTGGACAGGTTGATTCCTACAGCTATAGGGGTTGTTTCTTCCGAAATACCGATGGCATCGATCTGATTCATCCCTTTCAGAGCAGCCCCATTTATAACAACTTTAATTCGGGAACAGCGGTAATCAGGCTCTTTAGGGAAAATTCGGAGTAGTGGATCGGTACGAGGCTGGGTGCCCGATGCTTCGTAGACGACATGCTCGGTGCTTTTATCATCGGTTACGATAACCCTGACAACGGCTCCCGGATTTACATTTTCGGCTATGATAATCTGCCGGGCATACATAGGTTTATCAAACCCTAGCAGGATCCATTCATCGGATGTTCCGTCGGCATAAAAGGGTGCCCAGGCGCAGGGACTTTCGCCCATTTCGGGTACTTTACTGGGCCGACCCAATGCCTGCGACGCACTGAATTGTTCGCCGGTAGACTCTCCTTTTTTTTCTGACGAAACGCCCATTACGCGGCCTGCCCACTGTATGCGGGATGGCTCCAGGTCGTTACGAGTGCCCGTCTGCGGTTGCGGAGTCGTTGTTTGCGCCTGACTTCTTGAAGTGGTCATTACAATGATGATCCCCGTCAAAATGATCCAAAATCGCATAAACAGTAAAGCGTGAGTATAAGTTATATACGGAATGTTTAAAGAATTAGTTGTCTATTTTAACGATAAGTTACGCACCTATCGTGCCAGTTAGTGAGAAAACTTAATTCGTCAGTACCCGATATTCCCAGGGTTTGAGCGTAGCAGTCATTTCGGATTTTAACTCGATGGGCTGATGACTGAATATCTCGGTGTACATGCCCGTAAAACCATCCCCCATCAAATGTACCGTTTGCGGGTGATCGCTCAGATTGAGTAGCACAACGACCCGGTCACTATCGCGCTGCCGGTAAAAAGCGTACACAGCCTCGTCATGATCGGTACTGATCTTCATTACTTTACCCCCAGCCAGTCCATTCCACAAAGCCCGGTTTCGGTGTTTTAAGGTAAGCAGGGTCCTGAAGAAGTCGCTTTTGGCATAATTCCCCCAGGGAATTGTATCCGGTTCAAAAAAAGACATCCGTTTATTCAAATTGGACTCCATCCCATTGTACACCAGTGGCATACCTTCAAGCGTGCAGCTCAGCACCATAAACGCGTCGGCACCGGCCCCAAGCGTCTCCGTTAGGGTACCGTTACTGTTATTTTCGTCATGATTCTGCGTAAACAGCATCTGATAATACCAAATAGGAAAGCGTTGCTGGTTTACTTCCCGTACAGAGTCGATCTTATCGGCCGTTCGAACGCCTTTCGCTACTGCCTTCATGATATTATGTATCGTCCAGCTGTAATTCATATTAAAACAGCTTTTAAACTGAGCTGCTTCATTTTCCCATTCGGAGAGCATAAAAACCGTCTTGATTTTATCTAATTCAGGACGCAATTCAGCCCAGAAGTTATTCGGCACAAAACCGCCCATATTACACCGATACCCATCCACGTCTGTCTCCTTCACCCAGTACTGCATGGTACTAATCATAGCCCGTCGCATGGCGGGGTTATTGTAATCAAGAGCCACAACGTCCTTCCAGTTGGTCGATCTATTGGTTTGCGGATCAGTGGGTGCAATCATACGCCCGTTCTCCTGGAGGTACCAGTCGGGATGGGCACTCACCCATTTGTGATCGCGGCCCGTATGGCTGGCCACCCAGTCGAGCACGATGTGCAGGCCCAGCGCGTGCGCCCGGTTAACGAGCGACTTAAATTCGGTGAGCGTACCATAAGCCGGATTTACATCGTCATAATCAGCAATGGCGTACAAACTGCCTAAGGTACCCTGTTTATTTTCCTGACTGAGGGGAAATATGGGCATCAGCCAGATAATATCGACCCCCATTTCTTTCAGGCGTGGCAACTGTTCTTCAATTTCTTTGAAATTACCCTCTGGTGAAAATTGCCGCGTATTAACCTCGTAAATAGTCGCATTTTTAGCCCATTCAGGAGCAGGGGGGGCTGCCAGTGCAACAGTATCTGAAGAGGACGATTCTGATTTATTCTGTTGGGTATCGCGACAGGCCGTTGCCAGTATCAGGGCACTAAGAAAAACGACCAGATGTACTTTATTCATGAACGGAGGGCTACAGATTCAAAAGGACCAAGGGGACACATACATCAGGCTACCAGAGGCAGACTGCTGTTTTTTAATTGCTGGATAGCTTGCAGCGGGTCTTCCGCCTTAAAAATTGAATTACCCGCTACCAGCACATTGGCCCCGGCCCTAACTAAGGCCTCTGCATTTTGCTGACTGACTCCCCCGTCAATTTCAATCAATGCCGGAGAGCGATTTACCGTCAGAAGGTGTTTTAACTTCGTTACTTTCTGAATGGTGTGTGGAATGAATGACTGACCGCCAAAACCAGGATTGACAGACATCACCAGAACGGTATCGATTTGTTCCAGCACGTCTTCAAGACTCGAAACGGGGGTATGTGGATTAAGCGCAACGCCCGCCCGGCAGCCTAGTTCACGAATGCGGGTAAGTGTTCGGTGCAGGTGCGTACAGGCTTCGTAGTGAACATGAATAACCGAGGCCCCTCCTTCGGCAAAAGCCTCCAGATACCGCTCAGGCTGGGTAATCATCAAATGTACATCCAGCGGTTTCCGGCAGTAGTTGCGGGCTACCTCCAGCAATGGAAAGCCAAACGAAATATTAGGAACAAATACACCATCCATCACATCAAAATGCAGATAATCAGCTTCGCTCTGGTTAATCAGTTCCAGTTCTTTTTGCAGATTGGCAAAATCGGCGGCCAGCAAAGAAGGGGCAATGAGGGGCTGATTCATAGTTGGTCAGATGTACTGAAAAAAGGAACGTCCGAAAAAAGCTTAGTCGGTACCTTATGCAATTATGGGTTACGTATTTTTTTGTCCTGTAAAACTAACGTTTTTTTGCATGAACGAGGAAACAAACTCAATATTGCCGACTAAAGCCAGGCAGTCAGTTAGTCAGTGGGTTAGTTCGTTGGTTTGTCAGTTAACCAGCCTGTAGTTAATGCATGAACGTTATAATAACCAGCTACCAACTGACTGACCAACGAACCGACTCGACAACTAACTAACTGATTGACTGAACAACTAATATACCTATGATACCCCAGGAACGTATTGCCGAATTGACTGATTTGCTGAATCACTACAATCATCAGTATTACCAGAACAGTATTTCGGAAATCGACGATTTTACATTTGACAAACTGTTAACCGAGTTGACTGAACTGGAAATTCAGTACCCCAACTATCGGCGACCTGACTCACCAACGGCCCGCGTTGGCGGTACGATCAGTAAAGAGTTTGCTACGGTTTACCACCGTTTTCCGATGCTCTCGCTGGGTAATACTTACTCGGAAGAAGACCTGATCGAGTTCGATAAACGCGTGCAGAAAGGACTGAACGGCCAGGAATACGAGTACATCTGCGAGCTGAAATTTGACGGTGTGGCCCTGAGCCTGACGTATGAAAATGGTGTTTTTGTGCAGGGTGCCACCCGGGGCGATGGCGTACGGGGTGATGATATTACGAACAACATCCGCACCATTCGCACGGTACCCCTACGGGTGAAAGCAGAGCAGCAGGCCAATAAAAAAGTCGATAGTCAATCGTACACCCTGTTCCCCGAGGCCGATACCACCCCTTCTCCCCTGCCAATTCCAGCCCTTTTCGAGGTACGCGGGGAAGGTTTTTTGCCGTTGGCGGAGTTTGAGCGTATCAACAGAGAACGGGAAGACATTGGAGAACCATTGCTGGCCAATCCGCGAAACGCGGCTTCGGGCACCTTCAAACAGCAGGATTCGAGTGCCGTGGCCAAACGGCGGCTTGACTGCTATGTCTATTCGTTTCTAGCCGATGATACAGAGCGTGATACGTTCCAGACGCACGAAGAAAGCCTGATTGCTATGTACCAGTGGGGCTTCAATGTGTCGCAGAGCTGGCAGAAATGCACTGACATTCAAGCCGTAATGCAGTACATCGACCAGTGGGAGCAAAAACGCTTCGACCTGCCGCTGAATACGGATGGAATCGTTATTAAGGTAAATCGCTACGACCAGCAGCGCGAGTTGGGTTATACGGCCAAAAGCCCCCGCTGGGCCATTGCCTACAAATACAAAGCGATGGCAGCCAGCACCGTTCTGAAGGGAATTCGTTATCAGGTAGGTCGTACGGGGGCCGTTACGCCCGTTGCCCTCCTCAAGCCCGTTCTCCTGGCCGGAACCACCGTAAAACGGGCCTCCCTGCACAACGCCAACGAGATAGAGCGGCTGGGTGTAATGGTAAACGACACGGTTTTTGTGGAGAAAGGGGGCGAAATCATTCCAAAAATTACGGGTGTCGACTTAACTAAGCGTACTGACAGAAGTGAACCAATCGTTTATCCCACCACGTGTCCGGTTTGTAATACACCGTTGATTCGCCGGGAGGGAGAGCGAGGTGTCGCCCAAGCCAATTTTTATTGCCCGAATGAGCGCGGATGCCCCCCCCAGCGGCAAGCCCGGTTTGAACACTTTATTCAGCGTCGGGCCATGAACATCGAAAGCCTAGGCGAAGGGAAAATTGAACTCCTCATCGACCGGGGATTAGTCGAAACCCCCGCCGATTTGTACAAACTGACGTACGATGATTTGCTGGGTATCGAGAAGAGTTTCATCGATGAGGAGGCGGGCAAAAAACGAATCGTCAGTTTTCGGGAGAAAACCGTCGAGAATATCCTGACGGCCATTGAAAAGTCAAAAGCACAACCCTTCTCCAATGTGTTGTTTGCACTCGGCATTCGGTATGTGGGCAATACTACCGCCGAAAAGCTCGTAGACTATTTCGGGTCGATGGATGCCGTGATGACGGCCAGTCAGGAAGCCTTGCTGGCCGTACCGGACACCGGTCCCCGCATTGCCGAGAGCGTAGTAGAATGGTTCGCTGATGACTACAATCGGGCCATAGTGGAGCAGTTACGGGAAGCAGGATTGCAATTCTTCGGGGAGAAGAAAGTAGTGGAGCGGGAAGGCGATACACTGGATGGTAAGACATTCTTGTACACCGGCACGTTTGCCAACTTCACCCGTGAGGAACTTGAAACCCGCATTGAAGCCAACGGGGGCAGAGTACTCAGCGGTATTTCCAAAAAGCTGAACTACCTCATTGTCGGCGAAAATGCGGGGCCATCGAAGGTGGAAAAAGCCCGCAAACTCACCGTACCCATGATCGGCGAAGACGAGTTTATGGCCATGCTGGTGGTATAAAGAGTTATCTAGGCTGAATGGTTTGCAGGATACCTAGTAATTCGGCCTGCTGGTCGTCGGGATAGGATACGTTTAATGATTCTCTCAAAAAGCCACCTTTTACTTCTCTAAGGAATGCTGATAAAATAAGGTGACACAAATTTTGTAGTTTTGCTCGCAGCTTCTATTTCCGCTCATGGCTCACTACTCTGCCTCCATCGAACAAGCCATTCGTGACTTTTATGCCCGTCTGGCCGAAAAAGATAAAC
>NZ_KB893500.1 GCF_000374085.1 Spirosoma spitsbergense DSM 19989
TTGGAGGCTAACTTGACTTTGTCGTTCAGATGTTGTGCAATCTCACAAAATTGTGTATTTCTGCTTTTTATGAGCCCAATAATAAACTGAGCGACGAACTTTTTACGGGCTAAATTGGCTACAATTGGTGCTTTATGCAGGAGTGTTGTAATTTGGTCAATGAAGTTCTGCTTCATGGGAAAGGGGGATATTTGGAGCTTGAGAACTACAAAAATCCAACTTTCCCTTTTTCATCCCAATTTTAGCAGGGTACAGTAGGCTACTCCTTATCTAAATGAAAAAGATAGTTTACTCCCAATCGTTTGCCCTGATGGCACTCTTCCTCTGGCTCACTCTTTCCATGAGTTTTGCTCAGAATAAAGTCGCTAAAATTGACGCCCTCGTGCAGCAGTACGTGGCCAATAAACAGTTTAACGGCTCGGTGCTGGTGGCAGAAAAAGGGCAGGTCATTTTTAAGAAAGGGTACGGTATGGCCAACATGGAATGGAACATTCCTAATGCGCCGGATACCAAATTTCGGCTCGGCTCCATTACCAAGCAGTTTACGGCCATGCTGGTTATGCAACTGGTCGAAAAAGGCAAGCTGAAACTGGCGGGACACGTCACGGATTATCTGCCTGATTACCCTAAAGCAACCGGCGATAAAATTACGATTCACCACTTGCTTACCCACACCTCCGGCATTCCGAACTATACCAGTTTTCCCGGCTTTTTCCAAACCAAAAGCAGGGACCCTTACAAACCCGACGCCTTCCTGAAAACCTTCGCCGATATGCCCCTGGACTTTGAACCGGGCACGAAGTTTTCGTACAGTAACTCGGGCTATTTTCTGCTGGGGGTACTCATCGAGAAAGTAACGGACAAACCGTATGCTGATGTGTTACAGGAAACTATTCTTGGACCCCTCCAACTCAAAGACACCGGCTACGATCTGTTCAGTCCAATACTGCCCAAACGCGCTGTGGGGTACGAAAAGCAGGGAGCAAGCTACGTAAACGCGCCCTACCTGGATATGTCGATTCCCTACGCAGCCGGTTCGCTCTATTCCACCGTCGAAGATTTGTATAAGTGGGACCAGGCGTTGTACACGGACAAACTCCTATCAGCGGCTTCAAAAACAACGATGTTTACCCCTTTTCTGGATTACTATGCATATGGCTGGAACGTGGGTAAAACGAAGGTTGGAAGCCAGAAAGACAGTCTGCAACTTATCGAACACGGTGGCGGCATCAATGGCTTCAACACGCTCATTAGCCGGCTGCCACAGGATAGGCAACTAATTGTTCTGCTGAACAATACCGGTGGTGCCCCCCTCAGCGACATGCGTCGGAATATTCTTCGTATCCTGTACGATCAACCGGTAGAAGCCCCTAAAAAGCCCATCACCGATTTGCTTCGTCAGTCGGTACGTACAGAACCAGTTGCCAGGACGCGGGAGCGGTTCAACGCCTGGAAAGCCGATAAAGCTTATAACCTGAACGAAAGCGAGATAAACGCGCTGGGCTATGAACTGATGGGCGAGGGTAAACTACCAGAGTCGATAAACGTGTTTACCCTCAATGCTGAAGCCTTTCCCAACTCATACAACGTGTACGATAGCCGGGGAGAAGCGTACATGAAAGCGGGGAATAAAGTAGCGGCCATCCAGGATTACAAAAAATCGCTGGAACTGAATCCGGGCAATACCAACGGAACGGCCATGCTGAAGCAACTGGGCGAAACCGTAGAAACGCCTGCCGATGCCGTGGTTGATGCGGCTACCCTGCAATCCTACGTGGGTACGTACCAACTGGCCCCCACCTTTTCTATTGCCATCACCCGTCAGGATAATAAACTCTTTGGGCAGGCTACCGGCCAACCCCCGTTTGAACTTTTTCCTACTTCGAATACCAAGTTTTACCTCAAAGTGGTCGACGCGCAGGTAACGTTCGTTAAAAACGACAAAGGCGAAGTCGAGCAGCTGATTCTGCATCAGAATGGCCGGGATATGCCGGGTAAGCGTGTACAATAACCGGTAGTTGCACCAACCAACTAATAAGTTATAACATTCCCAGAACGGGGAACAATTTTGTATTTTTTCTATTTTTCTGACCAAATAAACTTCACCAAGTGGGGTTTATTGTGCGTTTTTCCAAGTTGGTAAAACGCACGAGCTGTCAGAAAATAGAAAGCTGCAACATGAAAAAACAATTAGTACCCCTCGCCATAGGAGGCTTTGGTATCGGCATGACGGAATTCGTCATGATGGGTATTCTGCCCGATATCGCAAACACATTGAACATCACGATTCCGACTGCCGGTCACCTGATTTCAGCCTATGCACTTGGCGTTGTTTTGGGTGCTCCCCTGCTGGTTGGGATTGCCGGGAACTATCCACCCAAGAAAATTTTGCTCGGCCTGATGGTTTTGTTCACCTTTTGCAATCTGCTTTCGTCCTTTGCGCCCAACTACGAAATCATGCTGATAACCCGCCTGCTATCGGGTTTGCCGCATGGTGCTTTTTTTGGTGTGGGTGCCGTAGTAGCCAGTCGGTTGGCGGGTAAAGGGAAAGAAGCGCAGGCCATTTCCATGATGTTTGCCGGACTCACGGTTGCCAACATCATCGGCGTACCGTTAGGCACGTTCATCGGTCACACCCTGAGCTGGCGACTAACGTTTGTCATCATTTCCGCTGTTGGCCTGGTCACCCTGTTTTGCCTTCAGAAGCTACTGCCGGTGATGCCGGTGGTGAGTCAGTCCAACCTGCGGAAAGACCTGAAGTTATTTACGCATATAGAACCCTGGCTTATCCTGGGTATTACGGCCATTGGCACCGGCGGGTTGTTTGCCTGGTTCAGTTATATAGCGCCCCTGCTAACCGAAGTGGCGCACTTTGACAGTAGTCAGATTACCTGGATTCTCGTGCTGGCGGGTTTTGGTATGGCCTTTGGCAACCTGATTTCCGGCCGTACCGCCGATAGTATTTCGCCCATCAAGGCCACCGCGTTGTTTCTTTTGTTGATGAGCCTTTGCTTGGTCGTTGTGTATTACGCTTCGCCCTTTCAGATACCCCTTCTCGGTATGACATTTATTACAGGAGCCATTGCCTTCTCCCTGGGTGCACCGATTCAGATTTTGATGATTCGGGCGGCCAACGGGTCCGAAATGCTGGCTTCTTCGGTGACTCAAGCCGGGTTCAACATGGGTAATGCCCTGGGGGCTTATCTGGGAGGCCTACCAATCGCTGCCGGTCTGGGTTATGCCGCTCCCGAACTGGTGGGGGCCATGCTGGCGTTCACGGGTTTCCTGATGGCGATGATGATGTATTTCAGGCAGAAAGAGGCTCCGGCTTACGAACTATCAACCGGACACTAAACAGAGACCGATTACATAGAATCCCATACACACTATCAACGGATTCCGTACCTTAAAAGCGGAATCCGTTTTTTATTTCCCTAAAACCATTTACGCCAATGAATTTTGTACTTGTACTGTTCCTGTTAGTCATTATCATCATATACCTGTCTGTCGTTATCGTGCAGCAGGGCACGGTGGCAGTCATTACCGTTTTCGGAAAATATTCCCGGGTCATGACGCCGGGTTTAAATTTCAAGATTCCCTTTATTGAGTTCATCTACCGGCGCATTTCGATTCAGAATCGCTCCGTCGAGTTGGCGTTTCAGGCCATCACGGCCGATCAGGCTAATGTCAACTTCAAGGCAATGCTGGTCTATTCAGTGCTGAATCAGGCGGAGGAAACGATTAAAAATGTAGCCTTCAAGTTCATCGACGAAGCGTCGTTTATGCAGGCCCTGATTCGAACTATCGAAGGGTCCATCCGTAGTTTTGTGGCCACCAAACGGCAGGCCGAAATCCTGTCGCTCCGTTCCGAAATCATTGAACACGTTAAATCACAGCTCGATGTGCTGCTCGAAACCTGGGGCTATCACCTCACCGATCTGCAACTGAATGATATTGCGTTCGATGAAGTGATTATGCGGTCGATGGCGCAGGTAGTGGCCTCCTCCAACCTGAAAGCAGCCGCCGAAAACGAAGGCCAGGCACTGCTCATTACTAAAACCAAGGCTGCCCAGGCCGACGGTAATGCCATTCAGATTTCGGCCGAAGCCGAGAAGACAGCTTCGCAGCTAAGAGGACAGGGGGTGGCCCTGTTCCGCGAAGAAGTGGCCAGGGGTATGGCCGAATCGGCCAAAGTGATGAATGAAGCCAATCTGGATGCGTCCCTGATTTTATTCTCTATCTGGACCGAAGCCATCAAGCATTTTGCTGAAAACGGTAAGGGCAACGTCATTTTCCTGGACGGTTCGACCGAAGGAATGCAGAAGACAATGAACCAACTGCTGGCGGTTGAAAAAATGAACCGTACCAGCGAGCAGTAAACATAGCCGAACAGTTAGCAGTTATCAGAGAACGGTTATCAGCAACTCGTCACCTACTAAAACTGATAACTGCCAACTGATAACTGTTCACTGAAATGACTAATCTGCTGTTCCCTACCGACTTTTCAACCAGTAATGCCGTGGCCCTGGACTGGGTGCGACTCTTTGCCCAGAAGACGGGGGCAACCATTACATTACTGCACGTTTTCCAACCTATGCTGCCCGACAGCACATTCCCCAGCATTAGCGATCCGGGAATAGGCATGATGGCTTCGCAGGAAGTTGAAGACATTAGCCGCCAGCGGCTGGGTCAACTAGCCAATAAGCTGGAGGGCGAAGGGTTACAGATAGCGGTCGACTGGCGCATTGGTTCAGTAGAAGACGCTATTCTGGATGCCGCCCGCGACCATTCGGCCGATCTGATTGTGATGGGTCGCAGTGATCTGAGCACTTTTTTTGATCGGCTCGCGGGTAGTGCCGCAACCGACGTAGCCGACGAAGCCCGGTGTCCCGTGCTTATCGTGCCCGTTAATGACGAAGGGAAAGCAATCCGGCCAGCCCAGGTAAGCACCATTGCCTATGCTATGCAGACCGAAACGACGCAGGCGCAGGTAACCTTCCAGACCGAATCGCTCGTGGAAGCGTTCAAGGCCAGGCTCGAGGTGCTCACCGAAGAGCAGTTGGACAAGGCGCACCCCGACCTGATTGTGATGGAGTTACACCCAAAATCCGGTTTCCTGGATGGCATTCTGCACCCCAATTACACCAATTCCCTGATTGGAAAATCGGACGTGCCCGTGTTGGTGTATCATAAGAAAGAGGATTGATTCCTTACAGCCATCGAACCCGGCAAGGGCCGGGATAGAAAGTTGTCTTTAGGCGGCCTGTATAGTACAGGCCGCTATTGTTTGTATGCATTGACTGGCAGTTATCTGGAACCAACACTTCCACATAGATTATACGCGTTCACTCCTTTACTCCTCCCCAGAGTTCACTTCCCTGCTGCTTACATCATTGATTTCAAAGGCAGTGGCATTGGTCGAGGGTCTTGCTTCCTGATGAATCCACTGAGCGTATTGACGGGTGAAACTCGCGCCGTAGTAGAAGATCAGCGACGAGTAAAAGACAAACAGCAGGACCAGGATAATAGCCCCTGATGTGCCATACAGAGAACTTACCTCGCTATTGATTAGCAGGCGATCCAGAATCTTTTCTCCTGCCTCAATTAGCAGGGCCGTTACCAGCGCCCCTACCCAAATACCCTGCCACCGTATCCGAATGTCGGGCAGGTATTTAAAAACGACCGAAAACCAACTCGTCAACAGGAGAATGGAAAGCAGATGCTTACCAACCGTTAGCAGCCAGTCGTACTGGATAGCATCGGGAAATATAGTCAGCAGAAACTGTTGAATAGCCAGCGACATCGCCACCAGAACACCCGAAAAAATAATAATTCCCAGGGCGACCAGTCGCTCCAGTAAGGTATCCGTCCAGGGGCGGTGGGCAATCGACTTCACCATCCAGAGCTGATTGAGCGAACGCTTGATGATGGCGAACAGCGTAGTGGAAGCCAGCAATAGCAGAAAGATATTCAGTGCCGTAAACGCCAGACCCGATCGGCGCTGACTCATGTTGTGTGAAATATCCCGTAACTCGCGGGCCCCCTGATGCCCAAACAGTTGGGCCAGTTCATGAAAAAGTTGCCGGCTAACCTGCTTGTCCTGCACATTTAGTAAACCACTGAACAACTGACTCAGGATAATGACGATGGGCGGCAGGGCGAAAAAAGTAAAAAAAGCCGTGGCAGCCGCCATCTGAATCGGGGCGTTCGCTTTTAGATTATCGAACGCCTGACCAGCTAATCGAAAAACAGGAACGTCTTTTGTCACAATTGGAGGGCAGTAGGTGAACTTTGCTAACGCTCTGTCAGCCAACATAGTTTAGCGGCTTATCTTTATACGGGCCACCTTATTTGACTTTAACCATCTCGCCGAAGTAATTCATAAAAACGGTATACGTCATCGTCTTTTTAGTATCGGGCTGGAGCAGGCGCATGGTCAGAGTAACGTATCGCTGTCCGTTGAAAGTGGGTTTATACGTCACCTGTTGCAGAACGGCCTTTTCAATGTACGCATCATCGTTGGTGAACAACGCCAGGTCATCTTTCTGGAGGGTACGTTTGAAAACCTGACTACCCGATTTTTTGGCCGCCAGCACCGTAGCCTTGTTGTTGAAATAGCAATCACTGGCGGTGGGCGTTGTGCTGGCGTCCTGCTCCATCGTAATGGATACGCTGATGGATTTGGCCGACTCCTGATACACATCGGCCTTTCCCAGTTTATCCGCGTTAATAACCGACTGGCAGTTTTTCGGCGCAGGTGGGGCGGCAGTCATGGCGGAGTCAGTGGACGTATCAGCCGTCTTCCCGGTCGTGTCCGACGTTTTTTCGGTACGCCCGCAGGCGAAGAACAGACTGGCTATAGAAAAGAGTAAGAGTTTGTTTTTCATGCGGCAAATTTCGCATTTATCCAGTAGCAGAACACGCCAAACGTCGACCTAAATCGTTACTTTTTTTGTTAACTCCCCGAAATAACCGGCATTCGTTCAGGGGCTTCCTCCAACAGGCACCCCCGCGCTGTTCTATCATTAACTCATTTATGCAATTACTGTACAGTTATTTACGGCGTTACTGGGGCCTTCTGGCACTGGCGCTGTTACTAGCCACTATCAATCAGGTCTTCTCGCTGCTGGACCCCTACATTTTCCGAAAAATCATCGACCAATATGTGGTTAAACCGGGTGGCGCCCTGCGACCACTGGGTTTCTGGAGCTTCCTGCAAAACGGTGCCGGTATCCTGATTTTACAGGCACTGGGCGTAGCGATGGTGAGCCGGATTGCCAAGAACTTTCAGGACTACTACGTCAATGTGATTACCCAGCGACTGGGTGCCAAACTTTATACAGACGGCCTGCGCCATTCGCTGGACCTCCCCTATCAGGTGTTTGAAGACCAGCGGTCGGGCGAAACGCTGGGTAAACTCCAGAAAGTTCGGGCCGATGTAGAAAAGTTGATTCAGTCGTTCGTGAACGTGCTGTTCACCTCGGTGGTGGGTATCGTCTTTGTGATGTGGTATGCCGCTACCGTGTACTGGCCCATTGCCCCGGCCTACTTTCTGACCATTCCGTTGCTGGGATTCGTGAGCTCGTTACTCAGCAAAAAAATCAAGACTGTTCAGAAAACAATTGTGGCCGAAACCACCGCCCTGGCTGGTTCCACCACGGAGAGTCTGCGCAATATCGAACTGGTCAAAAGCCTCGGGCTGGCCAATCAGGAAACCGAACGACTGAACGCGACGACCGAGAAGATTCTGAAACTCGAACTCAAAAAAGTGCGGTACATCCGGTCGCTGTCGTTCGTACAGGGCACGTTTGTCAACCTGCTGCGCAACGCCATTATGCTGCTGATGCTATTTCTGGTGGTACAGGAGAAAATTACCGTTGGTGAGTTCTTCTCGCTGTTTATCTATTCGTTTGCCATCTTCGGGCCATTACAGGAACTGGGCAACATAATCAACGTGTACCGTGAAACGGAAGCGTCGCTGGCTAATTTCCAGCAGATACTGGATACGCCCCGCGATGTGCAACCCCTGCACCCGCAACCCGTCGAAGCCCTGAAAACGCTGGCCTTTGACGATGTTCATTTCAAACACCTCACCGCCGACAAACCGGCACTGGATGGTATTTCGTTCAATGCCCGGGTGGGTGAAACAGTTGCCTTTGTCGGCCCCAGCGGTTCCGGGAAAACGACCCTGGTAAAGTTACTGGTGGGTTTATACAAGCCCTTGAGCGGGCAGATTCGGTACAACGACATTCCCGGCTCAGATGTTAATCTGGACGAGCTTCGGGAACAAATTGGCTTTGTAACGCAGGATACGCAACTTTTTGCGGGTACCATTCGCGAAAACCTACTCTTTGTGGCACCCCACGCCACTGATGCGGAATGCCTGATGGCCTTGCATCAGGCAGCCGCCGACACGCTGTTGTCCCGCGCCCCGCAGGGCCTCGACACCGTTATCGGCGAAGGCGGAGTGAAAGTATCGGGTGGGGAAAAGCAGCGACTGAGTATTGCCCGTGCCCTGTTGCGCAAACCCGCGCTGCTGGTGTTCGATGAGGCCACCTCTGCCCTGGATTCATTGACCGAAGAAGAAATTGGCCGCACCGTGCGCGACTTGTCCGGTTCGCGTCAGCACATTACCATCCTGATTGCCCACCGCCTGAGCACCATCCTCCACGCCGACCGGATTTTTGTGCTTGAACAGGGCCATGTCGTCGAAGAAGGCCGTCATGAGGAATTAGTAGAGCGGAAAGGGCTGTATTACGCCATGTGGCGTCAGCAAATCGGGGAACGCAAAGAACTGGTGTCAGTATAGTCCGAGAATTTTATCCGGCTACTCCTGACTTGCACCCAACACCATCCGGATTTCATTGTACGTTACGCCCTGCCCAATGCCCTGTACGGCTTCGCTCAGGGTACCGGGCCTATTCGCGTCGAGGTAATTACGGATTAAGGCAATTCGGCCGGGCGTAAGAATCGCTTCAACGGCCAGCTCCCCCTTACCTATGCACTGGGTCAGGTGACTTTCGACGGTGGAAACGGACAGACCGCGTTCGGCAGCTACCTCGGCAACGGTTTTACCCATCTGAAACAGGGCCAGCGTTAGGGTTGTTGAGGGAATCTTGGACTCTTTTATCGGTTTTTCTTTGGCCGTCGTACTCCGGCTGCCTGCTTTCGGCCGGTCGCCGTACGCCTGGATAATGGCCAGTACTTCAGCGCCAATCTGCTTTACTTTTGTTTTACCGAACCCTTTGATGGCCAATAGTTCATCCGCAGTGGTCGGTTTGAGTCGTGCCAGTTCAACGATGGCCTTTTGCGGTAAAATCAGGTAGGTAGAGGTATCCTTTTCGCCCGCCAGGTCATTCCGCCATTTCATCAGGGCGCCGTACAGACCACCCCGCGCCGACCCTTCTTCGGTTTTTGCTGATTGCCGCTCGTGTTTTTTGCGTTCGGGCAGAAAGTCCAGTTCGGCACGATTACGCGCCTGTAAATAAGTCAGCGCTCCAAAACCCTCCCGGCAGCTTTCAAAGCTACGCAGCTTGCTAAACAGCTCTTTCTCCAGCTCGTCCGTTGCTTCCAGCAGCAACTCGCGCACCTGCTTATTGTCGCAGTCGGTTGGGAGGGTGTGCAGCAGGGGGAGTAGCTCCTGGCCCAGCACGGTCTGAAAGTAGGCAGCCCCTTTCCGCACGCGCTCCTGCAGTTGGCTGTTATCTTCGGGTAAGTGCTCCTGCGTAAAGTACGCCGGTAGCTGCTGCAAAAAACGCTGGGTTACATCGCGCACCTTATCGCGCAGGAGGTCGGTAAGCTGCTGGGTTATGAGCACACAGGCCGGGGCCAGGCTACTAGTGTGCTCGTTCACTACCCGGCGACATCGGTACAGCAGGGAATTGGCCCGTTCAAACGAAAACATGTCCTGAAGCAGGGTTTGCTGGTTGGTTCGCTTCGACTCGTGTAGCTGTTGCTGGGTAGGGATATGCTGCTGCACTTCTTCGTGGAAATCCTCCAGCGTCTGCTCCGTTTTGATGCTGCGCGACGGGATAGGCGCGCGCAGAACCAGCCCATTCAGGGTTTTGCAGCGGCTGAGGGCCACGTACACCTGCCCGTGCGCAAACGCTCCCGACGCATCAATAATGGCTTTCTCGAACGTTAGTCCCTGGCTTTTATGAATCGTAATGGCCCAAGCCAGCTTAAGCGGAAACTGCCGGAAAGTACCAATGGGCTCTGCTTTGATTTCTTTCGTAGACGGGTCGAGGCTATACCGGATGTTGCTCCAGTCAGCCGGATACACCTCAATATCCTCACCGCCACTATCGACGACAATAACGTCATCGTCAATGTCCGTTATCCGGCCTATTTTACCGTTGTAATACCGTTTGTCGCGCGATATATCGTTTTTAATAAACATTACCTGAGCCCCCACTTTTAGCTCAAGACGCTCTTCGGTAGGGTAGGCGTGGGCGGGAAAATCGCCTTCAACGGTGGCCGTAAAGGTGCGGGGTTTCGCTTTCAGAGCCGCTAACTTCTGACTGTTAATCTGCTGGGCCGTATGGTTATGCGTGGAGAGGGTAATGTAGCCTTCCGTGTCGCTGGGCGAGAAATCAGGAATGTAACGCTTGTTTAAATCAGCCAACTGGTCGGGAGTGATGGTCTTCTCCCGGATGCTGTTGAGCAGGTTAATGAACCGCTGGTCGGACTGGCGGTAAATATGGGTTAACTCAATGGACACGTAAGGGGTTTGCCGCAGGGCTTTGCTGCCGAAGAAGTAACCCGTCTGGTAGTACGGTCGCAGCAAAGCCCACTCCTCATCCCGAATAACGGGCGGCAGCTGCTGCATATCGCCGATGAGCAGCAGCTGAACGCCCCCAAACGGCTGCCCGCTGTTCCGATACTGGCGGAGTATCTCATCAATACCGTCGAGGACATCGGCCCGCACCATACTGATTTCGTCAATCACCAGCAGGTCGAGAGTGCGGAGAAGGTTTATTTTCTCCCGGTTGAACTTCCGCCCCTCCCGCTGGGTAGCGCCCGGCACCAGCGGCCCGAACGGTAGCTGAAACAGGGAGTGAATGGTAACGCCCCCGGCATTGATAGCTGCCACGCCCGTGGGTGCCACCACGGCCAGCCGCTTGCCACTTAGCTGCTTAACCTGGTGCAGAAACGTCGTTTTACCCGTTCCGGCTTTGCCCGTCAGGAAAATGTTTCGGTTCGTATGCAGAACAAAATTGTGGGCGAGTTCCAGTTTCTCGTTTACGGGAGTGGACATGAGCTAAAGCTACGATGAATTCACAAAGGTAACAGTTCTGCAAAGATGGTTTTACGTTTGCACGCTGCCCGGACAAATGAAAGCGAAACGAGAGCTGTGTTTGCACGGGTTAAGTTCGTATGTTGCAGTACTATCAGGTTCAGCCACCTTTCTGTTCTTCTGCCCGTAGTCTGTCTTAACCATGCCTGACCAATCCGCTCCGGTTCTCAAAAAAGTATTGACACCCGTTCACTTGTGGGCTATTGGCGTCGGCCTGGTAATTTCGGGCGAGTATTTCGGCTGGAACTACGGCTGGGGCGTGGCCGGCACGGTGGGGTTGCTGATCGCCACGCTCTTCATCATTATCCTGTACATCACCTTTATTTTCAGTTTTACCGAACTCACCACGGCCATCCCGAATGCGGGCGGGCCGTTTTCATATGCGTTGCAGGCATTTGGGCCATTCGGCGCTTTAATGGCCGGATACGCAACCCTGATTGAGTTTCTGTTCGCTACCCCTGCCATTGCGCTGGCGCTGGGTAGTTACGTGCATTTTCTGTACCCGGCGGTACCCGTGGTGTGGTGTTCGGCGGGGTCGTTTGTGGTATTTACCGCCATAAATCTGCTGGGCATCAAAGAAGCGGCCTGGTTTTCACTGATTATCACCCTTATCGCCATTGCCGAACTGCTGGTTTTTATAGGCGTTGTGTATCCCTACACCCGTTTCGACACCTTTATGCATAATCCCATGCCATTCGGCTGGTCGGGGGTGTTTGCGGCACTGCCATTTGCCATCTGGCTGTTCGTTTGTCTGGAAGGTATCGCCATGGTAGCGGAGGAAGTGAAAGAAGGAAAAAATGCCATTGCCAAGGGCTATATCTCGGCGGTGCTGACGCTGGCTTTTCTGGCCCTGACCGTCATGATCAGCGTGGGCGGTGTCACCAACTGGGAAAACCTCGACCACCTCGACTACCCCATGCCCGAAGCTATTGCTATTGTACTCGGTCGGCAAAATCCACTCACCAAATTCTTCACCAGTGTAGGGCTTTTCGGACTGATTGCTTCGTTTCACGGGATTATTATTAGTTATTCCCGACAAATTTTTGCGCTGGCCCGTGCCGGTTATCTGCCCTACGGCCTATCGACCGTAAGTCCGAAGCGTCAGGTACCGTACCGGGCGTTACTGGCAGGAGCCATCTTTGGCACACTAGCCCTCATAAGTCTGGATACCAGCAAATTAGTTATCCTGTCGACCATTGGCGCGGTGGTAGTGTATATTGTCAGTATGCTATCATTATTCCGTCTCCGGCAAACCCAGCCTGACCTACCCCGGTCGTTTAAAGCGCCCTTTTATCCCGTATTTCCAGCCATTGCGCTGGGCATGGCGATTGTGACGATGGTGGCAATGGGTTATTTTTATACTAAATTAAGCGGGCTGTTTTTCGCTGGCTTCGGCGCGATTGCCGGTCTGTTTTATGCCTCTGTCCGCTACCGGAAACACCGGCAGGGGCAGGATACCAACGTAGTATAGACGCGTAGAAAATGGGGTATTCCTGTACCATCGGCCACTTTACGTACCGCTTTGCCGACCTTAAAACGATTTTGGCAAAGGCCAGTCCGCTGCGGTCGGGTGATGGCCTGGCGGGGCTGGTGGCAGATAGCTACGAAGAACGCGTGGCGGCACAAATAGCCCTGGCCGATGTACCGCTCACCCAGTTTCTGAACGAAACTGTCATTCCCTACGAGACCGACGACGTTACCCGCCTGATCATTGATACGCACGATGCCGCTGCGCTGGCTACCATCAGCCACTTCACCGTGGGCGACCTGCGCGACTGGCTGCTGAGTGATGACGCTGATACCGCTGCACTACGGGCACTATCACCCGGACTGACGCCCGAAATGGTGTCCGCCGTGTCAAAACTGATGCGAAATCAGGAGCTGATTCTGGTCGCAAAAAAGATACAGGTAGTGACCCGGTTTCGCAATACGATAGGTTTACCCGGGCATTTATCCGTTCGGTTACAGCCGAATCACCCCACCGACGATGCTAAGGGAATTGCGGCCAGCATCATCGACGGATTACTGTACGGCAGTGGCGACGCCATGATTGGCATTAACCCCGCCACCGATAGCCCGGCCACGACCGCGCGTCTGCTGCACATGCTGGATGATGTGCGGGAACGCTTTGCTATCCCGACCCAAAACTGTGTGCTCAGCCACATCACTACTACGCTGGAACTCATCAACCAGCAGGTACCGGTCGATCTGATTTTTCAGTCCATCGCGGGTACCCAACAGGCCAATGCCAGCTTTGGTGTAACGCTTCCCTTATTGCAGGAAGCCTACGAAGCGGGTCTTTCGCTCAAACGGGGTACGCTGGGTAACAACCTGATGTATTTCGAGACGGGTCAGGGAAGTGCGCTGTCGTCTGGTGGGCATCACGGCGTTGACCAGCAAACCTGCGAGGTACGGGCCTACGCCGTTACCCGGCACTACAATCCCTTTTTGGTGAACTCGGTGGTTGGGTTTATCGGCCCCGAATACCTGTTCGATGGGAAGCAGATTATCCGGGCGGGGCTGGAAGACCATTTCTGCGGCAAACTGATGGGACTGCCAATGGGTATGGACATTTGCTATACCAACCACGCCCAGGCCGACCAGGACGACATGGATACGCTGTTGACGCTATTGGGCGTGGCCGGTGTCAATTTCATTATGGGGGTTCCCGGTGCCGACGATATTATGCTGCACTACCAGTCCACGTCGTTCCACGATGCGCTCTATCTGCGCCGGGTACTGGGCCTGCGTCCGGCTCCCGAATTTGAGGAGTGGCTGCTGCGACAGGGAATTATCGATAATCAGGGAAATCGACTCTCCGGTGGCCTTCAGAAACAGCTTTACGCAGCCCTCCTTCCGGCATGAACAAGCAAAAAAAGACAGGGCTGGAATCTGATGAGTGGGACGCGCTGAAGGCCTATACCGACGCCCGTATTGCGTTGGGAAAAACGGGCGTTTCCATTCCACTTAGGGAGTCATTGCGGTTCCGGCTGGCCCACGCCCACGCGAAGGATGCTGTTTACTCCCGGCTGAATATAGCCAGTCTGGAGGATGATCTGGCTCCAACGGGCCTGCCGATTTGTGCCGTTCATAGTCAGGCCGAAAATCGGGATACGTACCTGCAACGCCCTGATTTAGGTCGACTGCTGGATGAGCCTTCCGCGAAACGGTTACAGGGACTCAACAGCACACCCGCAGACATTAGCCTTATCGTGGCCGATGGCCTGTCGGCTACGGCCATCCATAAAAACGCGGTTCTGGTGGTTAATTTACTGGTTGAGCAGGTCCGAAGAGCGGGGTATTCACTGGCTCCTGTTGTACTGGTCGAGCAGGGCCGGGTAGCTATCACCGATGCCATCGGCGCATTGTTGCAGCCCCGGCTGGCTATCCTGCTGGTTGGCGAACGGCCGGGCCTAAGTTCCTTCGACAGCATGGGCGCCTACATTACCTACGCCCCCCAACCCGGCCTGACCGATGAACGCCGAAATTGTCTCTCTAACATTCGGGAACAGGGATTAA
This sequence comes from Spirosoma spitsbergense DSM 19989, assembly GCF_000374085.1. Classification (GTDB taxonomy): domain Bacteria; phylum Bacteroidota; class Bacteroidia; order Cytophagales; family Spirosomataceae; genus Spirosoma; species Spirosoma spitsbergense. The sequence continues at coordinate 14,816 of NZ_KB893500.1, forward strand.
CGCCCATCATGGCCGTCAACAAACTTATGTATATTATCGAAACAGCCTTCCGGTTAAAACTTACGGGAGTGGAATTGAAAGATAACGGTGGACTGGCGGCTGGTGAAGTGCCTAAGGAACTTGAGTAAGAAACATTAGCTGATTTAACCTTCTATTGGTATTTTTCTGTCATTCCTCCTGACGTCGGAATGACAGAAAAACGTTGATTTCATGACCGCTTCTTCCGGTCGGAATAATGCCTTGATTTATTCGGCTTATCGGTATTTTCTGATTTTGGAGCACCCAGCAATCGCTCGGCCAAATCAGGACGATTGAGTTTGGCCAGCCGGTTCCGAATCCAGTTTTTGTATTCGGGTTTGTACCAGAAGAAGTAGTTGTTCTGGGTCTGCTTTTCTTCCCGCGTTTTGGCCGTTTTAACTGGCTTCAGCGTATACGGATGAACGCCGGAATAGTAGATAACCTCGGCCACCGTCATGGGCGTGGGCGTAAAGTCCTGCACCTGCTCCAGTTCGAAACCCAAATCCTTGGTTTCGGCGGCCAGATTGGCCATATCCTGCTCCTCGCAGCCGGGATGCGACGAAATGAAGTACGGAATCAGCGGTTGCTTCAGGTTGTGCTTCTCTTGAATGGTATCGTACTTTTTCTTGAATAGCTTAAAATATTTGAACGAGGGCTTCCGCATCACCCGAAGGGTATCATCCGACGTATGTTCAGGAGCTACTTTCAAGCGACCCGATACGTGGCGCGTAACGAGTTGCTCCATGTATTCATCGTGGTTGCCATCGGCATTGTTCTTGTTAAAATCGTCCACCAGCAGATCGTAGCGAACGCCGGAGCCAACGAATGCTTTTTTGATGGCGGGGTTAGCATCGACCTTTTTGTATAACTCCGTCATCGGTTTGTGCGAGGTGTCGAGATTGGAGCAGATGACCGGGTGAATACAGCTCGGACTCTGGCAGCGGGCACAGATCGACTCGTCTTTACCCTTCATCTTGTACATATTGGCCGACGGGCCACCCAGGTCCGAAATATACCCTTTAAACTCCGGGTGTTTTGTAATCTCGTCCACTTCCTTCAGCACCGATGCTTCGCTCCGAGAGGCCACGAATTTGCCCTGATGCGCCGAGATGGTGCAGAAACTACAGCCGCCAAAGCAGCCCCGGTGCATATTGACCGAGAACTTGATCATGTCGTAGGCCGGAATGGGTCCCCGTTTTTTATACTTCGGGTGGGGCATGCGGGTGTAGGGCAGGTCGAACGACTTGTCAATTTCAGCCTCCTCCATCGTCTTGAACGGCGGGTTGATCACCAGCACCTGGTCGCCCACTTTTTGTAGAATCCGGTTTGCCTGCCACTTATTCGACTCCACTTCAACGATCTTGAAATTAGCCGCGTACCTTATTTTATCCTCCAGGCAAACCTCATGGCTCGCCAGTTCCACCGAATCCCAGTTGTTGTGGTCCCGCAGTGGCGTGCTGGCATCGTGCAAAAAAGCCACCTGATTGATATTCTGCATCGACGAAAAAGGCACTCCTTTCCGGGCCAGTTTCAGAATTTCGCGCAGGGGCTGCTCGCCCATACCGTACACCAGCATATCGGCCCCGGCATCGACCAGAATGGACGGCATCAACCGGTCCTGCCAGTAATCATAATGCGTTACCCGGCGCAAGGAAGCTTCTATTCCGCCTAGCAGTACGGGTACATCGGGGTACAGTTCTTTCAGGATTTTGGTGTAGACGATGGTCGCGTAATCGGGCCGGAAACCAGCCTCGCCACCGGGCGTATAGGAATCGTTGGAACGCAGCCGTTTGTTGGCCGTATAGTGATTCACCATCGAGTCCATACACCCCGCCGTGACGCCGAAAAAGTACTTTGGCTTGCCGAATTTCTTGAAATCGCGCAGGTCATCTTTCCAGTTGGGCTGGGCAATGATGGCCACACGGAACCCCTCACTTTCCATGATGCGCCCAATGACAGCGGTACCAAAAGCAGGGTGGTCGACGTAGGCATCGCCCGAAACCAGCACGATATCTACTTCATCCCAACCTCGTTTCTCGACTTCTTTCATCGTGAGCGGCAACCAGTCGGTAAGGGGTCTTTCTAACATGCGTACGTAAGGTTATATACCAGAAAAACAGTGAATACGAAAAATGATTCACTAGCGGGTCATTTATCATGGGTTAACTGTCCAATTAGGCCGACGACTATGCCGATAGCACATACACAGGCACCCCTGAATCTCCCGGAGGGAATTTAATTCAAGTTTGAACAAAGCCCGGCACCGGCTGCCTGGCCTTCTGCCCCCGTCTGTGAACTGGTATCCGTACAGTTACCCTGGATCCCGTTTCTTTGCTACCATCAACCGAGTGGCCTGTTCCCTGAACTGCCTGGGCGATACGCCCACCTGCTTTTTAAACAGGCGGGAAAAATAACTGATATCGTCGAAGTTCAGCAGGTACGAAATCTCGGAAATAGAATAGGACGAATGGTGCAGATACCGCTGCGCTTCCAGCAAAATGGCCTCCTGAATGGTTTGCAACGTCGATTTACCCACAATCGACCGGCATACCCGGTTCAGGTGAACAGCGGTAATGCCCACCATGCGGGCATAGTCTGTAATGGTCAGTCGGTGCAGCAGGTTTTCTTTTACCAGTTGCTGAAACTGCCGGAAATACTGGAGACTCCGGTTGTCCACGGCCATCGCGTCAGCCGCTTGCCGGTGGACCAGCCGATACACATTGACCAGCAGTAAACTTAAGCAGGCTTGCAGGGAAACCATACGCTCGGGTAGATTGGCGTATAATTCCCGGTGTACCTGCCAGGCCAGGGCGGCTAGTTGCCGAAACGTCTCCTGATCCTGACCAGCCCGAATCAACTGCATTCGGCCCAGTTCCAGCAGCACGGACGGTGAGTTGCGAAACAGGCTTTCCGGGTAGGAATCCGCCAGCGAAATAACCACTCCTGTAACGTCCGGACTAAACACGTACCCGTGCAGAACATCCACCGGCATGGTAATCAGGCAGGGTTCTTTCAGCGAGATGGTTTGCGAACCCGCCGTAAACTCAGCCGCTCCGGATTCAATCAGCACAATCTGAAACAAATTGGTGTGTCTGTGCGGACTAATAACCCAGCCATATTGCTTGCATCGGGTTTCGTGTAGTTCACTATGCACAAAATCCGGCAGGCGGGGCTCGTATTTCTCGCCGTATAGGCCGTAAGTGGCTAATGTAGTATTCATAACAGCGGGTAAATTACCAATCATTTCCCTGTTTTTGTCCGTTTCGCCATGTTTGGATTAGACAAAAAAGGCTCTGGTCGGGTCCTGACAACGGGTTTACTAACCGGAATCCTTTACTGAAATCACCTGTCAATCATCCCTTTAGAGAATAAAAATCCATGATCTTGCCTGATTCCCCAATAAGTAAATTTTATCTATTTTTAATTATGTTTGTTTTGTGCTGGTTTTTTGTCCGATTTGCCAAATGATAGCACACCCGAACCGTTACTTTTACAAGACATAAGCAGGCGATTGTCTTTCGAATAGCTACGTTGACCTGCTGAACCTTACGTTTCGGAGACAGCATCACCCGTATGGAAGCATTGCACGAAAAAAACCTGCCTCAGTCAGCCGCACCGGCCTCCGGTACCGACGTTCATCCACCTCATTTGTCGCCCGCCTACAAATCAACCATTCTGCGTAGCCCGACCCAGGCCCTTATGCCGGTACGGGAGTTGATTCGCGATTTGAGTATGCCGGTTTTTGGTCAGTCGGTGCTGCGCGAATTTGATAACGACCTGACCAGGAACGCCCGCATCAATGGCGAACCAATCGGTGAGCGTATCAAAGTAGCGGGGAAGGTACTGGACGACGGGGGAAAGCCATTGTCCAACGTACTCATCGAAATATGGCAGGCCAATTCGGCGGGTCGGTACATTCACAAAGCCGAAATTCACGACGCTCCCCTGGATCCTAATTTCCTGGGCGGAGGCCGTGTGTTAACCGACAGGGACGGCAACTACTCATTTTATACCATCAAACCCGGTGCCTATCCGTGGGGAAATCATTACAACGCCTGGCGACCGAATCACATCCACTTTTCCGTGATTGGTCATCAGTTTGAGCAGCGGCTGGTAACCCAGATGTACTTTCCCGGCGACCCGCTGTTCGACTACGACCCCATCTTTCAGTCCGTTCCGCAGCACGCCCGCGAGCTGCTGATTGCCAAATTCCGAATGGACTGGACCGAGGCCGAGTTTGCCCTGGCTTACCAGTTTGATATTGTCCTGAACGGTCGCCACAAGACTCCTTTCGAATAATGGAACAGCTACAACAAACACCTTCCCAAACAGTCGGTCCTTTCTTTGCTTATGCCCTGACCGCCGAGCAGTACGGCTATCCCTACGATAGCCTGATGAATCACACGCTGGTTAGCCCCGATACCCCCGGCCAGCGGATTATGGTTAGTGGCCGTATCTGGGATGGCGCGGGGGCCACCATTTCCGATACCGTGGTTGAGTTCTGGCAGGCCGACGCGAAGGGGCAGTACCGCACGGCACCCATTGAGCAGAACACCGCGACCCATACCGACCGGGGCTTTCTGGGGTTTGGCCGGGTGGGAACGGGCACACTACCCGGTCATCAGTTCCAGTTTACCACCATCAAACCCGGTGCTATAAGTACAGGTGCGGCCCCTCACATCAACGTTATGCTGGTGATGCGCGGCTCACTACGGAATCTGTACACCCGCCTGTACTTTGCTGACGAACCGGTAGCCAACGCCCAGGATGCCTTGCTGAACGCCGTTCCGGCCGAACGACGGGCCACCCTGCTGGCTCATCGGACAGAGGTGAACAATGAGATTCGATACGTCTTTGATATCCACATGCAGGGGCCGAAGGAAACCGTATTTTTCGACCTCTAACCGGCGTTGATTAGTACCTTGCCCTTCACTTAGTAGTAAAACGATGCTTGCTGACCTTATTTTTACCACCCCGCCGATGGAGACTATTTTCTCGGACGAAACGGAGCTACGGCTTATGCTGGCGTTCGAGTCGGCACTGGTCACAGCGCAGGCTGCGGCTGGGGCAATTCCAGCAGAAGCGGCAGCAACTATCACCGATGTTTGTCGGCAAACCAACTGGGATACAGAATCCATCCGCCAGCAGACGTTGCTGGCGGGTAATCCAGCAATACCGTTCGTTTCGATGCTGAAAGAGCGGGTACATCAGAAAGATGTTGAAGCCGTTCGATATGTTCATCAGGGAGCTACCAGTCAGGATGTTATCGACACGGTGCTGATGATGCAGTTGAAACAGGGATTGGCCCAATGTCAGACCGACTTGAATCAGCTCAATACGCAACTTACACAACTGGCTCAAACGCACCGCGATACACCCATGATGGGGAGAACACTGCTCCAGCAGGCCTTGCCCATCACCTTTGGCGATAAAGTAAAGGGCTGGCTGGACGGATTACTACGGGCGGCTGAACGAGTAGACCAGGTAGTTGAAAAAGACATCGTGATTCAGTTGGGTGGTCCCGTGGGCAACAGCGTTTCACTCGGCGACCATGCGGAAGCTATTCGGGCGCGGATGGCCGAACTACTGGGATTAGGCAATACACCCCACGCCTGGCATACCCAACGCGACCGGCTGGCCAATATAGCCGCAACGCTCGGCATCCTGAACGGGTCGCTGGGGAAGCTGGGGAATGACATTATCCTGCTCATGCAAACCGAAGTGGGCGAAGTGCGGGAGGGTGCCGCCGATGGTAAAGGCGGTTCGTCGTCCATGCCGCACAAACGCAATCCGGTCAGCAGCACGTTTATGGTGGCCATTGCGCACCACACCCCTGCCCTGGTGGCCAGTATGCTGGCCGCTATGATACAGCCGCACGAACGGGCCGCTGGTGCCTGGCACAGTGAGTGGCCCGTTATGCGCGACCTGATTCGACTGACCGCGGCTAACCTGTACCATGCCAACGAATTAATCCGTACCCTTGAGGTTGATACGGAACGAATGAAGCAAAACAGCAACGTACCTGACTGACTTATGCCTGAAAAAAAAATCAATGGCAACCGGATGCATTACCAGCTCGACGGCCCTGAAGAGGGCATGGTGGTGCTATTTTCCAATTCGCTGGGTGCCGACCTGACCATGTGGGATGCCGTTGTGAACGAGTTAACTCCTTCGCTCCGGGTACTGCGGTATGATACAAGGGGTCACGGGCAAACCCCGGCTTTGCCCCCCCCCGTTACCATAGCCGATCTGGGCGAGGATGTAATCGCCCTGCTGAACGAACTAGCCATTCCGAAAGTGCATTTTTGTGGTTTATCGATGGGAGGGTTAATCGGCCAATGGTTGGCCATTCACCACCCCGAACGCATCGATAAGCTTATTCTGAGCAACACAGCCGCTAAAATTGGCACCAATGTCAGCTGGAACGAACGCATTGACACGGTACGCCGGTATGGCTTGTCGGACGTTGCTAATGCCGCCCTCGACCGCTGGCTGACCCCCGAATTTCGGGAGCAGCACCCGGCAGTACGCGACCATTGGGTAAACCGGTTCCGGGAAACAGACGACCAGGGATACGCGGCCTGCTGCATGGCCATCCGCAACGCCGATTTCCGGGAAGATTTGCACCAAATCAAGGCACCCACGCTCATCATTGCCGGAACGCACGACCCGGTAACCACCGTAACCGATGGGCAATTCATGCAACAGGCTATCCCCGATGCCCAACTGGTTGAGTTACCAGCTGCCCACCTGTCGGCGGTTGAATCAGCCGATGCTTTCGCCCGTACCCTGAACACGTTTTTAGCCGAACCAGAACTCTCCCCCAATCAGCCTACGTACGAAGCCGGTATGGCCGCGCGCCGTGCCGTGCTGGGCGATGCCCACGTTGACCGGGCCAATGCGGGCACAACAGACTTTACTACTGATTTTCAGGACTTCATTACCCGCTACGCCTGGGGTGAAATCTGGACCCGGCCAGGTCTATCCCGCCATGCGCGAAGCCTGATTACGCTGGGAATGCTCATTGCGCTGAACCGCGAAACCGAGTTCAAGATGCACGTTCGTGCCGCCCTTAACAATGGCGTTACAATGGACGAGATAAAAGAGGTAATTATGCACTCGGCTCTATACTGTGGCTTACCAGCCGCCAACGCAGCTTTTCACGCGGCCAGCGAAGTCCTTAACAATCCGGAAAAATGAACCATCACACGCAGGTAGGCATCATCGGAGCCGGGCCGTCGGGGTTGCTGCTCGCGCAACTGCTACATACGCAGGGCATCAACTCGGTGGTGCTGGAAAATAGACCCCGCCAGCGGGTCGAAAGCCGGCAACGGGCGGGGTTACTCGAACAAAACACCGTCGACCGGCTCCGGCAGGCGGGTGCCACCGACCGGCTCGACCGCGAAGGGCTTGTTCACGATGGCGTTATACTAAGCTACAATGGACACCGGCACCGCATCGACCTGGCGCACCTGACCGGCGGCTCCCGTGTGACGATTTATGCCCAGACGGAAGTAGTAAAAGACCTGATACATCTGCGGCTGGATGAGGACGACCAGTCTATTTTGTTTGAAGCCAAAGCCACGTCCATCGACGGGTTGGACGGGTACGCACCGGCCATCCATTACACGCATCAGGGCGGTAACCATACCCTCACCTGCGATTTTATAGCGGGCTGCGATGGCTTTCACGGCATTGCCCGGCAGGCTATCCCAGCGCACCTGACTACCACCTACGATAAAGTTTACCCCTACTGCTGGCTGGGCATTCTGGCTAAAGTCCCGCCCTCCACCGACGAGTTGATCTACGCTTATCACGACCGGGGATTTGCTCTGCACAGCATGCGTTCGCCCGAAATTTCGCGGCTCTACGTGCAATGCGACGTAACCGACACGCTGGACGACTGGCCCGACGAACGCATTTGGGCCGAACTCCAGATTCGGCTGGGGGCTACCGGATGGACTTTAGCGGAAGGCCCGATTCTGGAGAAAACCATCACGCCCATGCGCAGCTTCGTGAGCGAGCCCATGCAATTCGGGCGGTTGTTTCTGGCGGGTGATTCGGCCCATATTGTCCCCCCAACGGGTGCCAAAGGGCTAAACATGGCCATTGCCGATACGGGTCATTTGTTCGATGCCCTCATGCGCTGGTATGAGGTCGGCATTTCGTCGGAGCTGGATGCCTACACCGCGGGTTGCATGCGTCGGGTGTGGCGGGTGCAGGAGTTCTCGAACTTCATGACTGAAATGCTGCACCGTGATCCCAATAAATCAACCTTCGATGCTCATTTGCAGGCATCCCGATTCAATCAATTAGTCAATAGTCAGGCAGCCTCAACGGTTATAGCCGAAAACTACGTGGGTCTCGCGGCCAAAAGGGCGTCAGAGGCAACGGGTAGTAAGCTCTGGCAATCAACTCTTCACGCATGAAAACAGTACCCATACTAACGCTGGAGCAGGCAGCCGCGCTGGTAAAAGACGGCGACACACTCCTACAGGGCGGATTTGGGATGACAGGCAACCCGGTTCACCTGATGCACGCACTGGCAGAAACCGGCACGGGAAACCTCACGTTCGTTGGTAACAATGTAGGCGAAGTGGGCATGGGGGGCGGGCGTTTACTGCAGAACGGGCAGATACGCCGGATGATTGGGTCGTTTTTCACCTCCAATCATGATGCGGTCAAAGCCGCCCAGAGTGGTGAGGTGGCGTACGAACTATTACCCCAGGGAACGCTGGCCGAAGCCATCCGGGCAGGGGGAGCGGGTATCGGCGGATTTTACACGCCCACCTCGGCGGGGACGCCACTGGCCGACGGTCGCGAAACAAAAATTATCGACGGGGTAGAGCAGGTTTTCGTCAAAAGTATCCGGGCTAACGTCGCCTTTATCCGGGCCTGGCGGGCCGATACGGCGGGGAATCTACACTACCGCATGACCGAAAATAACTTCAACAAGGCGATGGCAACGGCCGCCGATACCGTTATCGTTGAAGTGGAGGAAATTGTTCCCGTTGGGCAGATAGCGCCGGAAGAGGTACACACGCCCGGCTGCTTTGTCGACTATCTGGTACAGGCAACCCTGACGCTGGCTGATTTAGGCAGTTCGGCTTCAGTATCGTCGTCCAAAAAGGTGGACGAATCCCGAATGAACATGGCCCGGCGGGCACTGGCCGAACTCAAAAAAGGCGACGTGGTCAATCTGGGCATCGGTATTCCAACCCTGGTGGCCGACCTGATTACGGACGAACACGGCATTTTGCTGCACACCGAAAACGGGATGCTGGGCGTGGGACCCGTCCCTGCCGATGGTGGAGGGGCCATGAATTACCCGGTGAACGCCGGGAAAATTCCCGTGACGGCCTTAAAAGGAAGCAGCTATTTCGACAGCGCCGATTCCTTCGCCATGATTCGGGGTGGGCACATTGATGTCGCAATCATGGGCGGACTGGAAGTGGACGAAGCCGCTAATCTGGCCAACTGGGCCGTACCGGGTAAACCCCTGCTGGGCGTGGGCGGGGCAATGGACCTGGCCAGAGGAGCCAAACGACTCATCATCACCATGACGCATACCAACCCCGACGGGTCGTCCAAGCTAGTGCCGCAATGCACGCTGCCACTCACGGCAATGGGCGTGGTGAGCCTGATTATTACCGATTTAGCCGTATTTGCCTATCCGGATGGCAAACTAACCCTGCTGGAACTAATGCCTGGTGCCACGCTCGACGGCGTAAAAGCCAAAACAATTGCAAACTTTAAAACAAGCAAAAGAGTGAAAGAGTGAAAAAACCGCCGACTGGTTTTCACTCTTTCGCTCGTTCATCCTATGACTGAAGCCTATATAATTGACGCCATCCGTACCCCAATCGGGAGTTTTGGCGGGAGCCTGTCGACCGTTCGGGCCGATGACCTCGCGGCTATGCCACTGAAGGAGTTACTCAGCCGAAACCCCACGTTGCCACCCGATGTGATTGAGGATGTCATTCTGGGATGCCACAATCAGGCAGGGGAGGATAACCGCAACGTAGCCCGCATGGCACTGTTGCTGGCTGGACTACCGTACACCGTTCCCGGCGAAACCGTCAATCGGCTGTGCTCGTCGGGGATGTCGGCGGTGGTTCATGCCAACCGGGCTATCCGGGCGGGCGACGGCGACGTGTTCATTACCGGGGGCATGGAGCATATGACCCGTGGACCGTGGGTAATGTCCAAATCATCGAAACCCTTTGGCAACGACGCGCAACTCTTCGATTCCAGTTTTGGCTGGCGGTTCATCAACCCCAAAATGCAGGAGATGTACGGGACCGACGCGATGGGCGTAACCGCCGAAAATCTGGTCGACCTTTTCCACATCAGTCGTGAAGACCAGGATCTGTTCGCCTACAATTCCCAGCAGAAAGCCGCGCGCGCCCGGCAGTCGGGCCGACTGGCGATGGAAATCATGCCGGTTGAGATTGCGGCCCGCAAAGGGCCACCAACGCTGTTTGAGCAGGATGAGTTTGTAAAACCAAATACGAGTCTGGATGTATTGGCCACTCTGAAACCAGCTTTCAAAAAGAACGGGAGCGTGACGGCGGGGAACGCGGCCGGCCTGAATGACGGGGCCGCAGCCATGCTGATTGCTACGCAGGATGCCGCCAACCGGTATCAGCTAACGCCGAAAGCCCGGATTATTACCTCGGCGGTGGTAGGTGTGGAGCCGCGCATCATGGGCATCGGCCCGGTTTCGGCCACGCAGAAAGCCCTGAAAAAAGCGGGATTACGGCTGGATGAGATGGACGTTATCGAACTCAACGAAGCCTTTGCCGCCCAGTCGCTGGCCTGCACCCGGGCACTAGGACTGGCCGACAACGACCCGCGCCTTAATCCGAACGGCGGGGCTATTGCATTGGGCCACCCCCTGGGCATGTCGGGCACGCGGTTGATTCAAACAGCTATGCTCGAACTGCAGCAACAGCAAAAGCGGTATGCGCTGGCTACCATGTGCGTCGGCGTAGGTATGGGCTACGCAGTCATCATCGAGCGGGTGAATTAGTACTCAATCACCCCATACGATTCGGGCGGTGTCGACCACGAGTTCGAGCTTGCGCCACTGGTCATCCATCGTCATGGCGTTGCCGTGGTGCGTGCTCGAGAAACCACACTGCGGACTAACGCCCATGTTGGCCAGCGGCATGTACTGCGCGGCCTCTTCAATGCGCGTAATCAGGTCGGCCTGCTTCTCCAGCGTCGGCACTTTAGACGATACGATGCCCAGAATCACCATTTTGTTATCCGGCACAAAGCGCAGCGGAGCAAAATCACCCGACCGTTCGTCGTCGTATTCCAGGAAATAGGCATCCACATTGATGGAACTGAACAAGACTTCGGCCACGGGTTCGTAGCCTCCTTCGGCAAACCACGTGCTCCGGTAATTGCCCCGGCAGAGGTGAATTCCCACAGTAAGGTCGTCGGGCCGACCGTCGATGACCGAATTAATCAGCGCAGCGTACGTTTTGGGCAACTCATTCGGGTCTTCGCCCCGCTCCACGGCAGCCGCCCTCATTTTGGGGTCGCAGAGATAGGCCAGATTCGTATCGTCCAGTTGCAGGTAACGCAAACCAGCTTTGTACAGATGGTCTATTTCCTGTCGATAGACTGCGGCTAAATCATGAAAAAATTCATCCATGTCCGGGTAAGCCTCAATGTCGATGGATTTGCGGCCACCCCGGAAATGCACCATCGTGGGCGACGGAATACTCACCTTCGGGGTTTGGGTGGTGACCGATTCGAGATACGCATAATCGGCCACCTGAATGTCGCGGGCGTGGCGGAGTTTACCCGTTACGGATAGCTGGGGCGGGGTAAATCCATCGTCGGCAACTTTAGCGTTTGGGTTGGCCCCGATGCCGCCCGTTACGGTGACGCCATCCAGTTGCTTCAGGAAATCGAGGTGAAAATAATCCCGGCGAAATTCGCCATCGGTGATGGATTTCATCCCCAGCGACTCCACTTTTTTGACGGTATCGGCAATGGCAGCATCCTCAACGGCACGAAGTTCTTCGGCGGAGATTTCGCCTTTCTTCCAGCGAAGCCGGTTTTCCCGAACGGCATCAGGGCGTAGTAAACTGCCGACGTGGTCGGCGCGGAAAGCGGGGTTCAGTTTCATAAAAAGCGAAAGAATAAAAGAGGTAATGGGTGAACGATCGAAGGCAGTACCTATCTGATCAAACTTGCCATGGCACTGCCCTGTCGCGGAACACGTTTTCGTTGAGAAAACAGTGAGAAAGAAAGGTCGTCCAGTTCGAGGTCGAAGCCTTTGGCGAAGGCAACAGTCAGCCGTGAATCTTTAGCGAAAAATAACCTTTGTCAGTAAGCACCTGCTCAGCTACCAGTTCGATCCACCAAATCAACTGGTTCGGGCACTGGCCAGGTTACTAATGAGCCTATAAGGCCAGCCACTTACCTAGCCTTTTTGCGTCGTTCCAGCAACTCCTTCCAGTTTGTAACGATAATTCCCTCTTTTTCGATAAACGCCTTCAGGGCGGGATCCATCATGGCGAGCATATCCCCTTTGCGCGACTGACCGGAGGTACTGATCTGATCGAAGGTGGGCGTGGAGGCTGTGCAGTGCATGATGATGTAGGTCAGGCCCGGCTTTGCCGAGTTGAGGAGTTCGATGTACTTCCTGGTTTTGTATTGCTGTAAATTCGCATCGGTCACGGGCATTCCGGCGGGGAGGTTCCAGCCGTAACTGGTGCCATCGATGTCATCAAAAACGGGTAGTCCGGACTCCCACAGTTGCTGACCCACCTGATGCGCCAGTTGCCGCATCGGAGCCGGTACACTGCTGGCTTTGAAAATCAGCGTGGCATGTCCGCCCGGAAACAGAATCGGGATGTGCTGGTCCATGCCTACCTTCGCATACCGCATGATAAATTTCGGGTCGAAGAGCGTACCCATGTGCGAATCGAGGTGCGTGGGTTCCATGCCAAAGGCCCGGTATCGCGCCAGCTGCGCCCGGATTTCGGCTTCTACTTCATCAGCCGATGCGTGTTCGACCACCTGCGCCACTGAATGCCACAAGGCCCCCTGACTGTCGCATAGGCCCGGTGCGTTTTTGCAGCCTACTAGTGGACCCCAGCGGTAGTTATCCCATTCGGACGTAAGAGCGAGGTGAATGCCCGCATCGGTATCCGGCTTTTTTTTGAGGTAGTCGAAAAACTGGGGTACCCAACCGCAGGGCATCATGACGCTGGCCGAATTGGCAATGCCTTTGTCCAGCGCGTTCATCATGCCCGCATTCGATTCATAGCTCATCCCCACATCATCGACGTGCAGAATGATTACTTTTTTACCTTTCGGGAAGCCCAGTTTCTCGGCGTAGGTTTCTGTGGGTTGCGCCGTAGCAACGGTGCAGGTAATTGTGGCCAGTAGCAGAATGCTCAGGAATTGTTTCATACCTCTCTAAAGCTTATTCCCCCGCAAAAACTCCTCAGTGCTCATGCGTCGTTTACCCTCGGCCTGAAGTGAATCGAGTTGCAGCCAGCCATCCGCAGCCCGGACCAGAATTGTTTTTTTGTTGTCGGTGTGCGTGTCGGCGATGGCCGACCAGCCAGGTTCGGCGGCAAAAGGAGAGAAATTAGCGATTGAGACTTCGTAAATCTTGAACACCTTTCCGTTCATCAGCGTCCAGGCGGTTGGGTAAGGCGACAGGCCCCGTACGAAATTACGGATAGTAAGGGCAGGCTGATTCCAGTTGATCTCGGTGGTTTCGCGGCTGAGTTTCGGTGCGGGTTTCATTTCCTCCGCAGTGGGCTGGGGTGTGCGGGGATAATCACCCGCTTCGATGGCCTGTACCGTTTTTACTACTAGGTTGGCTCCCCGTTCCATCAGGCGGTCATGGAGCATTCCGGCGGTATCGTCAGGGTAGATGGGTTCGGTATCCTGGAAAATCATCTGACCCGTATCAATCTCTTTTTCGATAAAAAAAGTAGTGACCCCCGTTTCGGTTTCGCCGTTGATAATGGCCCAGTTGATGGGCGCGGCTCCCCGGTACTGCGGTAGTAATGACCCGTGCAGATTGAAGGTGCCAATGGTAGGCATCGACCATACCACTTCGGGCAGCATCCGAAACGCAACCACCACCTGTAAATCGGCCCGGAAGCTGGCCAGATGTTCCAGGAAAGCCGGATCGCGCAGTTTTTCAGGTTGCAACACGGGTAAATTAGCGGCTTCGGCCGCTTTTTTTACCGATGATGGGGTGAGCTGTAATCCCCGACCGGATGGCCGGTCAGGAGCGGTTACGACGGCCACGACCTGGCAGCCTGCACCCAGCAACCGCTGCAAACTGGCAACGGCAAAATCGGGCGTACCCATGAATATGATGCGAAGTGGAGTTGACATGAATCGTTTAATCAGTTTTTACCCGGCCAGCCGACTTTGTATTGATATAGCCGGGAAGTATATCTATTTTTGTATCCACGATGCGCTGCTGTTACAGGCAGCACATCCTGCTATTGTTAATCAGTAATCAGCGTACCTAATGCAACAATCTTTTTTCTGTACACCAAAACCGCTCGCTTCGGGAAGTCAATGGTATCCCTGACGCGTCTGCAAAGAAAACCAATTTGGTTGCAGAACGGTCGGTGTACCGTTCTTTTTGTTTTTTAGCCCTACACCAATACTAGTAAGAATTTAGAATAACGAGTAAGCATACGATTATGGGAAAGATTTCATATTACACCGAAGAAGGACTCAACCGGCTAAAAGCGGAGTTGAATGAGTTGAAAACGAAAGGCCGGACGGCAATTGCCCACCAGATTGCCGAAGCCCGCGACAAAGGCGACTTAAGCGAAAATGCCGAATACGATGCGGCTAAAGATGCACAGGGGCTTCATGAACTGAAGATATCGAAGCTGGAAGAGGTTCTGTCTACAGCCCGGATTCTGGACGAATCAACGATTGATGCCTCACAGGTATCGGTGCTGTCGAAAGTAACGATCAAGAACAGGAAGAACGGTGCTCAGATGACCTACATGCTGGTGTCGGAAGAAGAAGCCGACCTAAAATCGGGCCGCATCTCGGTGAACTCCCCCATCGGCAAGGGTTTGCTGGGCAAACATGTAGGCGACACCGCTGAGATTAAGGTACCCGCCGGGGTTCTTGAATTCGACGTACTTGACATAAGCCGGTAATTGAATGAATGGATAATGTACGATGTAAAATGAATAATGAGTACCCACGCTTCTTTTACATCGTACATTATCCATTGTACATTATCCATTAACTATGCCTTCCATCTTCTCCCGCATTGTGGCCGGTGACATACCCGCCCACAAAATCGCCGAAACCGACGACTATCTGGCTTTTCTGGACGTGATGCCCACGGCCACCGGTCATACGCTGGTAATCCCGAAAAAAGAAGTCGATTATCTCTTCGACCTGGACGATGACCTGTATCTGGGCCTGATGGCGTTTGCCAAAAAGATAGCCCCCGCCATCGAAA
Organism: Spirosoma spitsbergense DSM 19989; assembly: GCF_000374085.1. Classification (GTDB taxonomy): domain Bacteria; phylum Bacteroidota; class Bacteroidia; order Cytophagales; family Spirosomataceae; genus Spirosoma; species Spirosoma spitsbergense. The sequence continues at coordinate 30,318 of NZ_KB893500.1, forward strand.
AAGCCATTCCCTGCCAGCGCATCGGCATGGCCGTAGTGGGGCTGGAAGTACCCCACGCGCACATCCACCTGATTCCACTCAATTCGATGGCCGACATGGATTTCAGCCATAAGCTGAAGCCAACGCCCGAAGAACTGGCGCAAACGGCGGAGAAAATCCGGTCGTTTCTGTAAGAAGTATTTAGAAAAAGGCTGTAGCGCATTCGGCCCGTTCATCAATTTTGACGAACGGGCCGAATGCGCTAATTAGCTGTACTAGCTAGCTGATTCACTCAAGGGAAATACACTATACTTACCATCTTTGGTAAATCGTACGATGATTACGCCACCACCGTCAGGCATTATTCGTCTACTACCTTCACTACCTTCACTACGTTCTCAGTTAACGTAAGGAATAACATCACTTGTCCACCGCGCTGGTCATTGAAAAAGTCATTTTCCCGTGCTGAGGATAAAAAGTGTGTTGACCAAAGGAGAAAAGTTGTAATTTCCATCGCTGCGTTGTTCACGCAGCGAGCCAATCACTCAATCAACTAACTTATGTACAAGCTGTATCTTGCTACGTTCCTATTTTTCTTTATTTCCGGTACACTATTTGCCCAAACCCCTCCCGCCAGTCCAACGACATCCACCCCACCCATTGATTTGAATGAACGTGTTCGACTGCTGGAGGAAAACCTCCGCTTTGCCGATCAGAGTCTGGCCAAAAGTGTTGACGATTTGCTCTGGTACCAGAAACTGGGCGATGTAGCCATTATCGATAAGGTTCGGTATGACAGTAAGCCGCCCCACGTCATCAAGAACCCCACTGGGCAGGGGGCCAATAATCCGGTAGTGATTCCAGCCTACACGTTTGTGTCGAAGAAGTTTGCGTCGGCTAAAAAGCTGCCCCTGCTTGTTTTCGTTCACGACGGTATCCACGGTGATTTCAGTACGTTGTATGCCCATGTTGTGCGGGAATTGCTGGACCAGGGATACCTCATTTTTGCGCCCGAATACCGGGGCAGCGTGGGCTACGGCGGGGCTTTCTACAACCAGATTGACTACGGCGACTACGAAAATGACGATGTGCTGGCCGGCAAGCGCTGGGCGGTCGAGAATATGCCGCAGGTAGATGCCAGTCGGGTGGGCATTATTGGCTGGAGTCACGGGGGCATGATTTCGCTGATGAACGTGTTCGATCACCCCGAAGACTACAAAGTGGCCTATGCCGGTGTGCCCGTGTCCGACATTATTGCGCGGCTGGGCTACAAACCGCAGAGCTACCGAACCATCTTTTCGGCGGCTACGCACATTGGAAAAGATCCTTCTGACAACGTAGCAGAATACCGCCGACGGTCGCCGGTCTGGAATGCACAGAAACTGAAAACGCCCCTGCTCATCCATACGAACACGAATGATGAGGACGTGAACGTGCTGGAAGTCGAATCGCTGATTAATGCCCTGAAAGCCCACGAGAAAAAGTTCGAGTACAAAATTTATCAGGATGCCCCCGGTGGGCACAGCTTCAACCGGCTCGATACTAAATTAGCCCGCGATTCGCGGGAGGAAATTTATAAATTCCTGGCCCGGTATCTGAGTCCACCGGCGCCCGTTAGGTAACCAATAAACCAGGTAATACCTGTGTACATGATGCGTTTTTTTCACCAGTTTGTTGGTTTGTTGCTGCTCTTCAGTACACTGAATGTAACGGCTCAGGTCGGGGATTCCTTAGCCACTAATTATGCCCTGACGGATAACGCCTGGCACTTCAGAGCGGGCGATAGTACAGGCTGGAATAACCCGCGTTACGATGCTCGTCTCTGGACCACAATTAATCCCGAAACAGACCTTAATGAGAATCTGGACCTGTGGAAAAAAGGCCGGGGTTGGTTTATAAAGAGATTCAGGTTCAGGGATTTACGGAACCAGGATGCTGCTATTACTATCCAGCAGTTTGGCCGGTCGGAAGTGTATCTGGACGGTCGACGAATCGCTGTGCTGAAGCCCGATGGGTATGACTCAGGTGGTTCGCAGCGTATAACAACGCTGGTGCCGATCCGTATAGCAGATAGTAATTGGCACACACTGGCCGTACGCTACGCCTTCCGGGCCGACCCACAGCTCAGTGCAGTCGTCGACAAGGCGCCTTTCCAGACTGAGTTTGGCTTGATGCAGAAGGCAATGCCCCGATTGATTGACCGGCAGCGGACGTCGAGTGGTATGGGGTATCTGATAACCGGATTATTCGGGTTATTGGGACTATTGCATTGGCTGTTTTACCGGGCTAATCCGGCCCAGCGGGTGAACCGGGTTCTGGCGGCTACCATGCTGACTTTTTCGGTGGGATTCCTGTTCAACGAAACCAATGACAGCACCGGCACTCTGACGCTCGATTCGCTGTGTGGGGCTTTGAGCCGGGCGGGCATTAGTATAGGCACCGTTTTATTACTGCTTTCGGTCAATACCTACGTAGGCCAACGCCCCGGCTGGACATTTTGGAGCCTGGCCGGACTGTCAATCGTGGCCATGCTGTACAGTATTGGAATTGGCCCTCTGCCACATGATTTGTACTGGGTCCCCGCCTGTCTGATGATGGTCGAATACGTTCGCGTCAGCTGGCTGGCAAAACGCCGAAATCCCGATGCCGATGCCCGGCTACCCTGGAATTCGTTGAAGATAACGCTGTACGCGCTATTCGCCATGCTACTGTTAGGGGTAGCGGTGGGTATCTCATTGAGCGTTTTCTCCCTGAATTACGACGTGCTGGAATGGATTGAAATCCCCTTAAAAATCCTGGTGTTGGTGGCCATGTTCAGTGTTCCGTTGGGCCTGTCGCTTTCGCTCGTACGCGATTACGCCCGAACCTACCAGTCGCTGCGCCAGAAGTACGACGAAGTCGAACAATTGTCGGCTCAAACGCTGCGGCAGGAACAGGAAAAACAACAACTGCTGGCCAGCCAGAACGAGCGGCTCGAACAGCAGGTTGCCGACCGAACCGCTGAGTTGGAGCAATCGCTGGCCGACCTGCATGAAACGCAGAATCAGCTTATTCAGCGGGAAAAACTGGCCAGCCTGGGCGAGCTGATGGCGGGTATTGCCCACGAAATTCAGAACCCGCTCAACTTCGTTAATAACTTCTCCGAAGTGAGTACGGAACTGGTTACTGAAATTGAAGAAGAACAGCAGAGACCCGACCGGGATGAAGCACTGGAAACCGAACTATTGGGTGATTTGAAACAGAATCTTCAGAAAATTACCCACCACGGACATCGGGCATCCTCCATTGTTAAAGGGATGCTGGAGCATTCCCGAAAAAGTACGGGTACAAAAGAACCCACGAACCTTAACGCCCTCTGCGACGAGTATTTTCGTCTGGCGTACCATGGTTTTCGGGCGCAGGAAAAGCACGGGTCGACGGGTCGATTTAACTGCGAACTGAAAATGAATTTAGATCCGACTATAGGTGAGGTAAACTTAATTCAGCAGGACATGAGCCGGGTGCTGTTAAACCTGATTAACAACGGGTTTTATGCCGTTCAGCAACGACAAAAAACGGATAAAACAGGGTACCAGCCCTTTGTAAGCATCACGACGAAAAGGCTGGATGACCGTGTCGAAATCCGTATTAGTGATAATGGCACGGGCATTCCCGATTCGCTGAAGCAAAAAATCTTCCAGCCTTTCTTCACCACCAAACCAACGGGCGAGGGCACGGGTCTGGGTCTATCACTAAGCTACGATATTGTTACCAAAGGGCACGGGGGCGAGATGATGGTGGAAAGTACGGAAGGAGAAGGCACCGAGTTTATCATCCGGTTACCCCGCTAAATTCACCAAAACAGTACAACCCCGTAGCCCCTTTGCTTTTACGTTGCCTCTGCACCTTCACCCGCTCAACCGGGCCTATATATTCCTGCCGATAATTTTCCGGGAGAGGGATTCCCTACCGTTGCCCATTCTGTGCATGAACTCCTCTAACGAAGCAGCAGATTACTGACTGCCTTCGCTAACGCTTCACCGATCTGGTTTTCCGGGCGAACTCCCTGTGCTGCGTCATCCGGACCCACTCCCGAAATATGCCTTTCAGACAGGCGACGTGTAGCGGTATCCGAACGAATTCAGAATAAAAAGTTCATTCCGCAAAATCACTAAATCTATTTTCTGGGCCTGAGAGTATATACGGTTACTTTTCAACAACCAATTCTGGCCCTGAAAGTAGATCCGCAACAATTCATCTGAAAATTTCGCAGTGTCTGGTGTCTATTATGGGGATAAATGGGTCACAAAAAGCTATCTCTGCTCATCAAATAGTCACATTCAGGTGCTTTTACTATATCCGCAATATTAAATTCTTCATGCAGCAATAACTTATTCATTGTCAGTGCAGTTAATTCTTTTACGTTTATTTGGGTACAATTTTTTCACGTTTAATTTAAATTTGATATGCAAAAATTTCCTTTACTATTAGGCAGACTGAGGATAGTATGTCTTAGTTTCGCTATGCTGGGACTGGCATTTGGCAGTTATGCCTCCAGCCACCGCGAAGCCCCGCTGATCTCCAACGATCCGCTGGCCGACAACACCGATGTATACGCGTTCAAAAGCCCGGACGATCCGAACACCATTACGATTCTTGCTAACTACATCCCATTTGAGTCGCCCGAAGGCGGCCCAAACTACTACAATTTTGGTGAGCGGATCCGGTACGAGATTCACATCAAAAACAAAGCCACTACGGGGGGAGACGATATCACGTATCGGTTCACATTTACCAAAACAAACGAAGACCCGAGCACATTTTTCAACATCCGGCTGGGCAAGCAAAACTTAAAGACGAGCTACGTCTGTGAGAAAAGCGTAAATGGTGGTCCCTTCACGGCAATCGTTCAAAACGGTATCGTACCAGCCTACAACATCGGGCCACGGTCTATCGATACACCGGGTCTGGGACTGGGCAAATCGTATGACATGCTCATTGCAGAGGCCATCGCCACGGCAACGTCGGGCGAGAAGGTTTTCTGTGGTCCTGCCGATGATCCTTTCTTTGTTGATCTGGCGGGCGCTTTCGACGTAGGTAACTTCCGTCCCGAAGGCAATAGCGTAAACAAGCCGAAAGATGGACTGGCCCGGTACAACGTGCACACCATTGCCCTGAAGATTCCGGTTAACATGCTGCAGAAAGACGGAAAATCCGTTGGACAGGCAGCTAACATTCTGGATGGTGATTTCGTAATCGGGGTATGGGCTTCGGCTAGTCGGCAAAAAATCACGACCCTATACAACGGGGGCGACGTAGGGTTCGACGGTGAGTGGGTACAGGTATCCCGTCTGGGCATGCCCCTGACCAACGAAGCTGTTATCCCAATCGGTATGAAAGACCGCTGGAACGCAGTGACGCCTTATAATGGCAATGACCTTCAGTTCGCCAAGTATTTCACCAACCCTGAACTCGCCCTGTACATGGACGATTCCCAGTTTGGCGGTGCGGTCCCCTCGCTGAAAGCCCTGCGTATTCAATCGAAGTCGCTGGGTTCGTTTGACTTCCGTAATGGCAAGCCTGGCCTGTTTGGTCTGAAAGGCAATGCCGCCCTGGATGGTACGGCACTGGCCGAAGCTGCTTTCGGGGGTGTATTACTGCCTGATAACGCCAGCCCACGGGCCGTTGATTTGCTGCCTATCTTCTACACGGGTGTGCCTAACCTGAAGCCTTACCAACTGGCAACGGGCAAAGCAGGTAATCCCCTGGCTGCTGGTAAGCCCTTCATTAACAACTTCCTGCCCACCCTGGGTGACATGCTGCGGCTGAATATGGCCGTTCCCGCTACGCCCCGCAATGACCCTAATTTCTCTTCATTGGGACTGGTGGGAGCAGCGGTGCTGGGGTTGACCAACTCGACCTACACCAACATCAACATGCAGTTCATTCCCAACATGGATGGTTTCCCCAACGGACGCCGGCTGGAGGATGACGTGACAACGATTGAGTTGCAGGCCGTGGGTGGTGTAGTACTGGCAGCCATTGGTCTGTGGTACGACGACTATACGCCGAACGTTAGCCCAAGTCCGGTAACACCGATGCTGGGCAATGTATTGGGTTTCACCGCCGGTGTAACGAAAAACGATACGACCCTGAAGGCTTCGTTCCCTTACGTGCAAACACCCTGGCGTGGTTTCAATTACTCGAAAGCGGTTAAGTTTTAAGCCACCTCATTCTTCTTTGGAAAAACAATGAAAAAAATACTATCAATAGCTTTGATGGCGGTACTGATGTACCTGCCCTATAGCCAGGTGAGGGCTTCTTCGCACCGCGAAGCCCCGCTGATCTCCAATGATCCACTGGCCGATAATACCGACGTGTATGCGTTCAAGAGTCCAACCGACGCGGAGAAAATCATCCTGATTGCCAACTATATTCCGTTTGAAGACCCGGCGGGTGGACCAAACTGGTACACGTTCGGTGAGAACATCCGGTATGAAGTTCACGTCAAGAACAATGCCTCTACGGCTGGTGATGACATCACTTACCGGTTTACCTTCAAAATAGTAAACGAAGACCCAACCACGTTTTTCAACATCCGGTTGGGTAAGCAGAACCAGAAGGCGACCTACACCTGCGAACGCAGCATCAACGGTGGTCAAACCTGGATGACCATTATCAGCAATGGCGTAGTGCCACCGGCTAATATTGGACCCCGTTCCATTGAGAACAAAACGGTTGGTTTAGGCGCAGGTAGCTACAACGAACTGGCTACCAAAGCCATCACAACGGCATCGACAGGAGAGCGGATTTTCTGCGGACCGATCGACGATCCCTTCTTCGTTGACCTGGGTGGCATATTCGACGTGGGCAACTTCCGCACCGGAGCGCAGGCCCGCGATGCCGTTGCCAAGTTTAACTGTCATACCATTGCCATTGAAGTGCCCGTTTCGACGTTGCAAAAGAGTGGCAAAACAGTAGCGCAGGCAGCTAACATTCTGGATGGCGATTATGTCATCGGTGTATGGGCGTCGAGTAGCCGTAAAATGATCAAGACGCTGTACGCGGCTGGTGATGTAGGCTATGATGGCAAGTGGGTACAGGTGTCCCGTCTGGGCATGCCCCTGACCAACGAAGCTGTTATCCCAATCGGACAAAAAGACCGCTGGAACTCGGTTACGCCTTACGCTGGTAATGACCTTCAGTTCGCCAAGTATTTCACCAACCCTGAACTCGCCCTGTACATGGACGATTCCCAGTTTGGTAGTGCGGTTCCAGGTTTGAAAGCCCTGCGTATTCAGTCAAAATCACTGGGTTCGTTTGACTTCCGTAATGGCAAGCCCGGCCTGTTCGGTCTGAAAGGCAATGCAGCCCTGGATGGTACGGCCCTGGCCGAAGCTGCTTTCGGGGGTGTATTACTGCCTGATAACGCCAGCCCACGGGCAGTGGATTTGCTGCCTATCTTCTACACGGGGGTGCCTAACCTGAAGCCTTACCAACTGGCTACCGGCAAAGCAGGCAATCCTCTGGCTGCTGGCAAGCCCTTCATTAACAACTTCCTGCCCACCCTGGGTGACATGCTGCGGCTGAATATGGCCGTTCCCGCTACCCCGCGCAATGACCCTAACTTCTCTTCATTGGGACTGGTGGGAGCAGCGGTGCTGGGGTTGACCAACTCGACCTACACCAACATCAACCTACAGTTTATTCCCAACATGGATGGTTTCCCCAACGGACGCCGGCTGGAGGATGACGTGACAACGATTGAGTTGCAGGCCGTGGGTGGTGTAGTACTGGCAGCCATTGGTCTGTGGTACGACGACTATACGCCGAACGTTAGCCCAAGTCCGGTAACACCGATGCTGGGCAATGTATTGGGTTTCACCGCCGGTGTAACGAAAAACGATACGACCCTGAAAGCTGCCTTCCCATTTGTACAGGACCCATGGAGAGGGTTTATCGGCAATCAGTACATGGGCCCTCAAACGCCGGTTACAAGTCCCCTGTCGGCAACGGTAGTAGCCTATAACTGTAGTACAGGTGCTATTACCTACGGTCGTGTTGGTGGAGACCCTGCCCGCACAGTTGAGTATCTGGCTCCTGGTACGGTGAACGGGATGTGGAGCACTAACGTAAACCAGCAAATTGAGGCTCCCTTGCGGATGGATGCGAACAGCAGCCGTATACTCATGATACGGGCTCGTTATGTGGGTGACCCAGCGTCAATGGTTACCTACAATTTCGACTTCCGTACCCCCTGTGGGCAGGCTCGTGTAGCGGCTGAAAATGTAGCTCCGCTATCGATGCGTCTGCTGGGTAACCCGACCACCAATAGCGACGTAACGTTTGAGGTAAACGGAGCCGTTGGTCAGACGCTGAAACTGGGCGTTACCAACAGTCGCGGTCAGTTTATCAATCAGAAAACAATCTCTGAAGCGGGGACGGTCGAGCGTCATACGCTGCCATTGGGCGAACAGCCAGGCACCTACTTCCTGCAGGCAGTAACGCCAACGGGTAGCCAGACGATCAAAGTAATTCGTCACTAAATAAAATCCGGTAAGCCGACTGCGTACATTTACGCGCAGTCGGCTTATTTTTTGTTAATACGTCTTCATTCTCTCTCTATATGAACGCATTTATTACTTCTGGCAAAAAAGTCTTTTTACTAGGCCTTCCGGCGTTTCTTTTTCTGTTATTGCTGGCACAAACCGGTTGTACCAGCAAACAGAAAACAGAAACCGCGAGCACATCCATTATGGACATTCCGCCCCTTTTTGAACGGCGGGGTGAGTTAGCTACGGCTGTGGAGTGGCAGCGCACAAAAGAAAAGGTGGCTGAACTGAACGACAAAATCAGAAAGGAGCCAAATGATGTAAAGCCCCGGCTTCAGATTGCCATGATCTATCTGGCCGAAGCCCGGATTACCGGTGAGCACCCTTATTACTATCCGGCAATTTTGAAAGTGCTGGACGGCGTGCTGGCAATGGAACCAAAAAACTTTGAGGCAACTACCTTTAAGGCATCCGTCAAAATGTCGCAGCACCAGTTTGCCGAAGCCCGCGACCTGGCCGAAAAAGCCCGTCAGATCAACCCGAACAATGCCTATGTATACGGTGTACTGGTCGATGCCAATGTAGAGTTAGGGAATTACGAGGAAGCTGTAACCATGTCCGACAAGATGCAGGCACTCAAGCCCTCGCTGGAAGCCTACTCACGGGCCTCGTACCTGCGCGAAATTTATGGCAGTTACCCTAGTTCTATCGAAGCGATGAAACTGGCCGTGCAGGCTGGTTTACCCGGTTCTGAACCCCAGTGCTGGAGCAAAAACACCCTGGGTCATTTGTACGAAACAACCGGTCAACTGGATAAAGCCGAAAATCAGTACGATGGCATTTTGGTTCTTCGGCCCAGCTATGCATTTGCGATGGCCGGAAAAGCCCGGATTCAGAAGGCCCGCAAGCAATATGATCAGGCGCTGGCCACGCTGGATAAAGCGGCTAAAATAATGCCTGAATTTTCGTTCCACGAGCAAATGGCCGACATATATGCCTTGCAGGGAAATAAGGACAAAGCCACCAAAAAATACGCTGAAGTGGTTAAAATGCTGGATGACGATGCCCGTTCGGGCCACGCGGTCGATCTGGAATTATGTAAGCTTTATACCAAAACGGGTCAACTGGATTCGGCACTGGTGTATGGACTGAATGAGTATAAAAAACGGCCTAACAATATTGATGTCAACCATGCGCTGGCCTGGGTGTATTTCAATAAGCATGACTTGAAAAATGCTCAAAAACACATGCAGGTTGCTATGCGTACCGGCAGTAAAGACCCCGAATTATTACAGGAAGCAGGAGCCATTGAACTGGCCCTGGGCAATGCGGCCGAACACCAGAAATTAGTGGCAGCTGCCCGCAAAACAAACCCAAATTACACGCTGTAGTTTTTTTACACACATAGTTCTCTTTATTCCAATGCTCCGCTGTTCTCTCGCCCTTCTGCTGCTAATCAACTACCTGCTGGTGGTTGGCCTGGGTTGCATTAGCCGCCCGGAAGATCAGCAGGAGTTTTTGCTGGTACAAGCCAGTGAGGCCGGTAAGCAGTATCAGGAATGCCGGTACATGCGCATGGATGGGCTGGAAAATTTCCTGCTGGAATCATTGGCCAGCCGGTATCAGAAAGCGACCGACACGCCTAAGCATAATCTAATTTCGATTGTTAGTGGTGTGGATTCCCATTGCCTGCCGGGCATGCAGTGGCCGATGCAGGAACCCATCTACGCCGATGCAATCAAGCCCTTGATTGTTGGTCAGTATGCCATCCCGCCCGGGTACGGCCATATTATACCCATACCTCCCAGGCTGGCCTAGTCCCCGCCGATTCAACACCGTCAGGCTATTCCGTGGGGTACGGAGCTATCTTCCAGCCATACGTGGCTGTTTACGTTCTTCTTCCTGAGCGGCCTTACGGCTATCTCCTGCCATTGCACTGAGATAATTGTATTACGCCCGACTCCTGCACAACTGTCCTTACAGCTTGTGAGGTTATCCCTTATACTGCATAGAACGACTGGAAAAACGGGTGTTGAATCACCCCATTTTGCATTAATGATGAAATTTCTATACGCTGTCCTGATTGTAGGGTTGGTTAGTGTACAATCGTATGCCCACCTTGGTCATGCGTCCGGTAAGGTATACGATCAGGCAACCAACCTGCCCCTGGCGGGCGTAACGGTGCAACTGGTGGGACTGGGTAAAGCCACCCTAACGAATGAACTGGGCCAGTACCGCTTCGACGGGCTGGTAGCGGCCCCCTACAAAATTGAACTGTCGCACGTGGGGTTTAAGGCACAACTAATCGATGTAGTCGTGCATGATGACCAGACTACGTTTGTTAGTACCATCCTGTCGGCTACATCGGTTTACTTGAGCGAGGTGGTTGTCTCCTCGCAGCGGGCGCACGATCAGCAGCTGATCGGCAGTATGGACATCAAACTACGCCCAATCACCAATTCGCAGGAGATTTTGCGGCTGGTGCCGGGTCTGTTCATTGGTCAGCACGCGGGCGGAGGGAAGGCCGAACAGATTTTCCTGCGTGGCTTTGACCTCGACCACGGTACCGATATTCGCCTGACGGTAGACGGTATGCCGGTCAACATGGTGTCGCACGCGCACGGGCAGGGGTATGCCGACCTGCATTTTGTTATTCCCGAACTGGTAGAAGGCGTCGATTTCAAAAAAGGACCGTATCGCGCCGACAAAGGGAACCTGACCACCGCCGGCTGGGTCGATTTCAGAACCCGCACCGCCCTCGACCGGTCCTTCGTGAAACTCGAAACCGGTCAGTATGGTACCTACCGCGCCGTGGCTGGGTTAGATTTATTGAATACGTTCCGGCGGTCCGGCGGTCCGGCGATCCGGAAAGAACGGGATAAAAATCAATCGGCCTATCTGGCATCGGAATATTCGTTTACCAATTCGTATTTCGATAATCCGCAGCACTTTAAACGGCTAAACGTAGTCGGTAAATACCACGGACATCTGGCACCAAATACTAACCTGACCCTGACTGGCTCCACGTTCTGGAGCAAATGGAACCACTCCGGTCAGATTCCCGAACGGGCAGTAGCCTCGGGCCTGACCGACTTTTTTGGGTCCATCGACCCAACCGAAGGGGGCGAAACCAGCCGGACAAATTTCAACGCCCAACTCGTAACGGTAACGCCCCGAAACCACGTGATCAAAAATCAGTTTTTTTACAGCAACTACAATTTTGAACTGTATTCCAACTTCACTTTTTTCAGGGAGGACACCATCAATGGCGATCAGATTCGACAAAAAGAACACCGGAATCTGTTTGGCTACAACGGCAGCTACGCCGTTGAAACACGCGTTGGCCGTAGCCACTGGAACACCACTATAGGAGCGCAATACCGGCAGGACTTAACCCACCACACCGAACTGTCGCACACGAAGGACCGGGTCATTACCCTTGAACAGAAGAACTTTGGCAACATCAACGAACTGAACGCGGCCGTATATGCCGATGAATTGATTGAGGTGTCGGATCGGTTTACGATCAATGCAGGGGTGCGGGTCGACTATTTCCGGAGTCAGTACGAGGATTTGCTGGCCCAACCCGTAACCACAAAGCACGCGACGGATGCCATCGTTTCGCCCAAACTGAATTTTTATTACACCATCAATCCACGGGTGCAGCTTTACCTGAATTCGGGCAAAGGGTTTCATTCCAACGATGCACGGGTGGTAGTGCCACAGGGCGGCAAGGGTATACTGCCACCGGCCTACGGTTCCGATCTGGGGCTGATTGTCAAGCCATTTCCCCGGCTGCTCATCAATGCCGCAGCTTGGTATCTGTGGCTGGCGCAGGAGTTCATTTTCGTGGGCGACGAAAACGTAGTGGAACCCAGTGGCCGGTCGCGCCGGTATGGTGTCGATGTATCGGCCCGGTATCAGATCACCAACCGGACGGACGGAGCCAACCTGTACGCCGACGTAGACCTGAACACGGCTACTCCCCGCGCCATCGATTCAGAAACGGGCCAGAATTACCTACCATTGGCACCCCTGTTTACCTCAACGGGCGGACTGTCGCTGAAAAGCAATAGCGGCTTCGGTGGTTCCATCCGCTACCGGTATATCGCCGACCGGCCCGCTACCGACGATTATTCGATTGTCGCAACCGGTTATTTCGTCAATGATTTGCAGGCCAATTACAGTCATCGAAATTATACCCTTGGCTTATCGGTACAAAACCTGTTCAACGTACGCTGGAAAGAAACGCAGTTTGCCACCGAAAGCCACCTGCGTGGTGAACCAGCACCCATTACCGACATTTGTTTCACCCCCGGAACCCCATTTTTCGCCCGGCTCAGTCTGACATATTTTTGGTAGAGAATCCATAAAAAAACATTGAGATTCGGTCATACCTAGTAGGATAAACAGTCGTTGAACTTTACTGGCTAAACCGCTCACTCTATGTTACATCTGGTTCGGCAGGCGCAGGCTCATCCGAAAAATACCGCCATCATCTCCGATGGACAGTCGTACACCTATAACCAGTTGCTGGAGCAGTCTGACCATTTTGCGCAACGGTTGCTGAATGGTCAGGCCGACCTGGCCGAAGCGCGAGTTGCTTTTATGGTTATGCCCGGTTTCGATTACGTTCGGGTGCAGTGGGGTATCTGGCGGGCGGGTGGCATGGCAGTACCGCTTTGCCTGACCTATCCGCCCGCTTCACTCGACTACGTATTATCTGACACGGGGGCCGATATTGTCGTGGCTTCGGCTCGTTATACAACCATCATCAAACCCCTGGTCGAAGCGCGGCAGCTTCGGTTTATTGAACTGGAGCAGTTGGATGAATACGACGCCATAATTCTGCCCGACCTGATGCCGGAGCGGAAGGCAATGATCCTGTACACAAGCGGCACGACGAGTTTACCCAAAGGCGTGGTAACGACCCACGCTAACCTTGATGCCCAGATAACTTCACTCGTAACGGCCTGGGAATGGCAACCCACCGACCATATTCTGTGTGTACTGCCACTCCACCACGTGCATGGTATCATAAACGTGATTGGATGTGCCCTGTGGGCGGGTGCCTGCTGTGAGTTTTTACCTGAATTTTCGGCGGCCGATGTATTTGCTGCTTTTCAGCGGGGAACGATCAACCTTTTCATGGCCGTACCGACTATTTATTTTAAGCTAATTACCTACTGGGAGCGTTTGCACACACCGGATCAGGAAGCCCTGACCGCCGTGATGCGCCCCTTCCGGCTGATGGTTTCCGGCTCGGCCGCGTTGCCCGTTACGGTGATGGAAAAATGGGAACGGGTAAGCGGACAGATTTTGCTCGAACGATACGGCATGACCGAAATCGGGATGGCTATCAGCAATCCCTACCGGGGTAAACGCGTTCCCGGCCACATCGGCCAACCGCTGGCGGGTGTGGGTATTCGCCTGGTCGATGACTACGACCAACCCGTTGCCGATAGCCAGCCGGGAGAGATTCAGGTGCAGGGGCCAACCGTGTTTCTGGACTACTGGCAACGCCCGCAGGCCACGGCCGACGCCTTTACCGATGACGGCTGGTTCCGTACCGGCGACGTGGCCGTGGTAGATGACGGAAGTTATAAAATTCTGGGCCGCAGTTCTATCGACATCATCAAGTCGGGCGGGTACAAACTATCGGCACTGGAAATTGAAGAGGTGCTGCGTACCCACCCGGCCATTGACGACTGCGGAGTGATTGCCCTGCCCGATGAGGAATGGGGCGAAACGGTAGCCGCCGTGCTGGTAGCCCTGCACCCCATTGACCTGGCCGAACTGAATCAATGGATACGGACGCAGTTGCCGCCGTATAAAGTGCCCCGGCAGTACCGGGTAGTGGCCGAATTGCCCCGGAACGCAATGGGCAAAGTGACAAAAAACGACCTCAAACAACTTTTCTGACCGATGGATTTCCTAACCGCCTTCCCGTACTGGGCCATTCTGGTCATCATGATTGTCAATGCCATTGCTGTACAGTTTATGAAAATAGACGTGCAGGATGACGAAAAGGAAAAAGAACCCACCAAATGAACTACCTCACTAACCACGCCACCGTGTTACTATGCATGGTGGTTTATCTGGGCCTGATTATCACGCTCGGCTGGTACCTGCAACGCCAGTCGGCCAAAACCGTTGGCGAATATTACGTGGCCAACCGCCGGATACCGGGCTGGGTGGTTTCGCTGGCTTTCTTCTCGACGTTTATCAGCACCAACACCTACATCGGGCAGGCGGGTGAATCGTTTCGGTACGGCCTGTCGTGGACGTGGGTGGGGCTATTCTGGGCCATTTTCTGCGTTGTGTCGTGGATGATTCTTGGTCCCCGGATGCGGAATCAGAGTATCCGGCTCAAGTCGTTTACGGTGCCGGACTATTTTCAGCTTCGCTACCAGAGTCCGCTTTCCCGGAGTATCCGGGTGCTGTCGGCCTTCATTATCCTGTTTGCTACTGTCTGGTACATGACCGGTATTGCCAAGGGAATCGCGCATCTGCTGCAATCGGTTCTCGACATACCGTACATGTATGGTGCGGGTTTTATGCTGTTTTTCACCTGCTTCTATACCATTTCGGGGGGTATGTACGGCATTATGTGGACGGATGCAGTACAGGGCATTCTGATGTTTGCGGTGGCGATTCTAATGCTGGCCCTGCCCTTTGTGTACGTGGGCGGGTACGATGTGCTGATGGCCAAAATTGCTTACGTCGATCATGTGTCTAAAAAAGGAACGCCCATTGGCAGTGGGTTAGTTAGTTTCGGACAGTTGACCTCGTTTCTGTACATTGCCGGGATTGGGCTGTCGGTGGGCATGAAACAGATTTCAGAACCCAAGCTCCTCATTCGGTTCTATACCGTGAAGGACCGGAAAGGCATGAAGTTCGCTATGACCTGGACCCCCATTTTTATGGGCGTATCGCTGGTGTGCGTCATGGGGCTGGGTGCGCTGGTACATGGTATGGTTTCGACGGAAGAAGCCGCCTATCTGGTCAACAATACCGACGAGGTAGTGGGCTTCATGCTGAATAAGTTCAATAGTCCGCTCATCAGTGGTATCTGCCTGATGGGACTTTTTGCGGCTGGTATGGCGGCTCTGGCGTCGGTGACACTTGTAGTGGGTACCACACTGGTTAAGGATATCTGGAACGTGTGGCGACCCATGCCCGTTGAGCGCATCATTCCCCGAACCAAGCTGGTCATGCTGCTGTACTGCGTTCTCGTATATTACTTCACGTTATTTCCGCCGGCGGGCGTGGTAGAGCTGTCGGCCTTTGCGGGTTCAGTGTACGTAGCCAGTTTTCTGCCCACTATTTTCGGAGGGCTGTATTTTCGCTGGGGTACGGATTTAGGGTCGGTGGCGTCGATGATAACGGGTATTGTGGTCAACATCATCTGGCGGTTTGGCGTGCGACCCAATTATGAATCAATGGCCGATGTACACGAGGTTTTCCCCGCGTTTATCGCTTCGTTTGTGGTCTACGTTTTTGCCAGCCTGCTTACGGCCAACCGCAAACCCAGTCCTGACCATCTGCACGTTGTGTTCGGTACGGAGCCAGTTACTATTTTATCAAGTAGCTGAAATACAGGACCAATACGTCTGTTCAGGCAATTTCCCGTTGAAATAAGGGAAGGAAAAATGCTGATAAAAGATTTTATTATCGGTTTCGTTATAGGCATATCATGCACCATAACGACCTATCCAATGCGCCCCCCACTCTCATTTCTGTGTTTCTTTTATGGCTGGGTTTCCCTATCGGCAATTCCAGCCATATCGCAAAGCCAGCCTTCCAGCCGGGAGCCGACTTACAAGGTGTTGGTGTATGAGGACGGAGTACCCATCAATCCTGAACGAGGTGCATCGGTTTTGTCTAAGCTAGTTAAATTAAGGGTAGTACTTACGGATGAAAGTCTCGAAAAATACCCCTATCTAAAGCCTGCTGTGATCGTAAAAAATACGTATGAATACCTGATTCGAAATGGCAGACGGATAATGATATATCCAGGTGGGGCGTCGTTGTATTTTTCACTTCTCAACGCTCAGGCCGGCGACCAGATTTTGATTGAGTCAGCTGATTTACGTGTAGAGACCAGGGATGGCATGACCCGTAAATTGACCCGTAAAATGGTTTGCGTACTTCCAATCTATGAGGAAAAATAGCGCTAAACAGATCTATGTTTGCAAAGAGTAGACGTGTCTCAGCATGCATACTGCCCTTATGAGGGTACTTTATGTGTAATTTACCGGGTACAAACCATCAATCAGTTGATAGAGGCCTTTCTCCTTTCTGGTGCCGTTTTGTTGAGAATCCTTTCCAATGCTACCGGAAACGTTTTTCAGAAACAGCTCACGGTCAGCGGAAACCACCCTCTGTTGGTCAATTTCTTTACGTACCTGCTTTTATCGATAGTCTGCTTTCCTGTTGCGATTAGCATAAACTGGCGGGCACTGCCAGATTCATTCTGGTATTACTCGGTTCTCGGCGGCCTGATAGGCGCGTTGGGAAACGGTTTTCTAGTAAAGGCGCTCCAGAAAGGTGACCTGTCGGTACTGGCGCCCATTAATTCGTATAAGTCGGTTGTCAGTATTATCATCGGCGTTTTTCTGCTGGGAGAAATACCCAATGGATGGGGTGTACTGGGTATTGTGCTGATTATTTACGGCAGCTACTTCGTGCTCGATACCACAGAAGAACGATTTTCCTGGACATTGCTGAAGAAGCCCGAAATCCGGTTTCGCCTGTGGGCTATGGTTCTGACGGCGGTGGAAGCGGTATTTGTCAAAAAAGTGGTACTGGCCTCGTCAACAACCATTGCTTTCGTTAGCTGGTGCTTGTTCGGGGCTGTTTTCTCCGGGCTTCTTCTGTTTGTTTATCGGCTGGATATAAAAAGTGAACTGAGCAAAATAAGTCAAACAAACCGTACTCAATACGCCTTTCTCGTTGCCTGTGTCGGTACCATGCAGTTTACAACCAACTACGTTTTTGACCACATGCCCGTTGGCTATGCGTTGTCATTATTCCAGCTTTCGGCCATTGTCAGCGTATTTTTTGGACACCGGCTGTTCAACGAGCAGGCCATCCGTCAGAAGCTGATTGGTTCGGCTATTATGATAACCGGCTCCATCGTGATTATCCTGCTGAAAGACTACTAGACAGAAACAACGCGCTACAAGATTTCTTTCGGTCAGCACTTTCCGAAAAGAAAGTAAACAATACTTGATTTGGCTCAGTTTTCCCTAATTTTGAAACTGGCTGATTTTTTCTGCGCCCCCTGTTTCACTAGTAGCCTATGAAGACTCATCTACCTTATACAGTGGAAAGTAACCGAATCGATGCGTTAAAAAAGTATGATATCCTGGACTCACTGCCCGAACAGGACTACGACGATATCACCAAACTCGCTTCCGAAATCTGTCAGACGCCTATCTCCCTCATAAGCCTTATCGATGAAACAAGGCAGTGGTTCAAATCCAACCATGGCCTGCCCATTCGGGAAACATCCCGTGAACTTGCTTTTTGTGCGCATGCCATCCTCAACCCAAGCGAAATGATGGTGGTTACGGATTCGAGAGAAGATGAGCGATTTGCCCGGAATCCGCTGGTGACGGGTGATCCAAACATTGTTTTCTATGCGGGTGTGCCACTGGTGGATTCGGATGGCTTCGCCCTGGGTTCCCTCTGCGTTATCGATCAGACCGCCCGCCAGTTGTCCCAAAATCAGTTGGCGGCACTAAAAACCCTGGCCAGGCAGGTTGTGCATATGCTGGAACTAAGAAAAACCAATGCAGCCCTGAAAGAAAGTGAAGAACGTTACCGAATACTATCGGTTGAACTGGAGCAGCAGGTACAACAGCGGACGAAGGAATTGCTCACGGTCAACGAAGACTTAGTAGAAGCCAACGATTTACTGATACGGTCGAACGATAACCTCCAGAAGTTTGCGTACGTAGCCTCGCACGATTTGCAGGAGCCGTTACGCAAAATTCAGGCGTTTGGCGACCTATTGAAAAAAGAGTTCGCATCAACCTCCAGCGAAGGACTGGATTATCTGGATCGTATGCAGAGTGCCGCCGGTCGCATGTCGACCCTGATTCGGGACCTGCTCAACTATTCGCGCCTATCCATCCGGCGTGATACGAGTAAATTGGTGGTACTCAATGATCTGATGCAATCGGTAGTAACTGATTTAGACCTGACCATTGCAGAAACCAGAGCCATCGTGAATGTCGGTGTATTACCAACCATAATCGGTGAAGCTTCTCAGTTGAATCAGCTCTTCCAGAATCTGCTTAGCAACGCCCTGAAATTTCGCCGGGCGGATACCGTTCCCCACATTCAAATCACCGCCCGAACGGTAAAAGCGGCTGATTTATCCAATACGGTGAAACCGGCAAAAGCTACCGACATGTACCACCAGATCGATGTAATTGATAACGGCATTGGCTTTGATGAAAGGTACCTGACACGCATTTTTGACGTTTTCCAGCGACTCCATAATCGGAGTACCTTTGCGGGTACGGGCATTGGCCTGGCCATCTGCGAAAAAGTCGTTACTAATTACGGCGGGGCTATTACGGCTGCGAGCCAACCCGATCAGGGGTCAGTCTTTAGTGTATTTTTTCCCATATAGACGGCTTTGTGCGGCTGATATGCCCCAGTCCCTGCCCCAATAGTTCGAATTAATCGTTAATTACTGGTAAAACTGTCTGCATCCGAACAGTTTTTGAGGAGCAGTGTCAGGGAACTACCGGTTTTTGCGGTTCACTGACGTACGAGGGAATACCCACGCGTTCGTAAAGTTTAGCCAGCCGGTGAGCATGCTCGTCATACGCGCTTTCAAACAACGACACGGCCCGCTCCGCTCCCACTACATTAGCAGCCGATAGCACCCTGGGCGGATAACCAGCCTGCGTGAGCAACCCGGCGACTTCGGCCTTGATGCAGTTGACCAGCACGGCCCCGCCCACCGTTGACCCCGGTGCTACCGGCGTATCCAGGCCCGGAACGTTTACCATGGCATCGCCTGCGGGTGCCCCGGTATCCAGAATCAAATCCGCAAAGTCACTCAGCTTCTTCCCATCCGGGCGCTTGCTGGCACTTTTTTCAGCGTGTTGTTTCGTAATCAGCGCCACCACTTTGATACCCCGCTCTTGAAACAGTTCGGCCATTTCGACAGGAACGACGTTGCAGCCACTGGACGAAATGACCAGCGCCGAATCCTGCTCCGAAAGATCATAGTTACGTAAAATCCGCTGGGCCAGGCCCGGCACATTTTCCAGAAACATGGCCTGCCGCTGTCCGTTGGCGCCTACCACCAGATTATGAAACGAAAGGGATAACTCCACAATAGGATTGAAACCCGCAAACGAGCCGTAGCGGGGCCACATCTCCTCCACCATAATCCGGCTGTGCCCACTACCGAATAAATGGACCATCCGACCCGCCAGAATCGTCTGGCTAAACCATTGGGCCGCCTGTTGAATGGCATCGGCCTGTTGCTCAGCCGTATCCAGAATCGCCCTGGCTTTTTGTAGGTACTGGTTCGTTAAGGACATAATCAGGTAATTTGGGGTAATGGCAGGAATAAGAAAATGATTAGCCCAAAAATACACATCCTCCCTTATTTAACACCAACGACGCTACGCCTTTACCACGTCCGCCGGTTCATACGCCTGGTACCAGTCGATGTGGCGGGTCAGGTACATGATTATGCCCAGCATGAGGAGTAAGCCAAAACTACCCAGCAGCAGGGAATAATCTTCCAGTTGCAGCAGCGAGTAGAAAAACCCGTACAGCAACGCCAGCACGGTACTGAATAAAACCGTCAGGCGTACATTTCGAAAAACATAGCGGACGTAGCCGGTGATTAGTACCAGGATAATAACGCTCCCGATCAGGTACGCCCAGTCGAACGGCATGTGTTCAGAGATGGATAGCAGCAGCAGATAAAACAGGCAGATGGCAAAACCAACCAGCAGATATTGAATGGGATGGATACGCCGACGGTCGAGGATTTCGACGAAGAAAAAAGCAACGAACGTCAGCATGACGAACATGATACCGTACTTGGCCGAGCGCATCGTCTTCTGATACTCATCCACCGGTAGTAAAAGTTTAACCCCAAACGACGGTAGTTCACTGGGCTGCTGACCGGGACTGACTACCTCTCCCCTCCCCGACCTGGTTAAAAAATTGCCGATACCCTGCTGCGGAAAATTCCGGTTGAACTGCAATACCTTCCAGTTTGCCTCAAAACCACTGGCCGTGATGCGTCGCTGGTCGGGCAGGAAGGAACCGGTAAAACTGGGCGTAGACCAGGGCGATTGCAGCCGCACCCGCGTTTCTTTACCCAGTGGCAAAAAACTCAACTGCGTGCTCCCATTCAGGTTGAGGGTAGTTTCGAACGCGTACGTGTCGGCATTCAGTGCCAGGGGAATACTGACGCCCGATGGCAGAATATCCCCCCCCGCAATGCCGGGTTCGGCTTCGACCAGCCGGTCATTTAACCGAAACTTTATGGCTTCCCGAATACCTTTTACATCACTGATGCCAAGCGACAAAAAGGCCTTGTCCCATCGCATCGCACTGGCCGACAACCCCAGAGAGGCTACCAAAGGTTTCTTAAACGTTCCTTTGATGTTGAGCCGGGTATTGTAAAGCATAACGGTAAAAATACCCCGGCTGCGCTTCTCCGGCCGAATACTCCCATCAAACTGCAACTCGTCGGGTAAAAAATGAGCGTACTCCGTCTGACGCTGAACCTGTCCGTTCGCATCGTTCACCGTCGTTTCGTACGGTACAGATAGTACCGGCCCACCGATGACCTGCTCCGCTCCCCACTTTGAACTCACCTCGGCCACGGCCATGTTACGCGTCGACTCCCGTTCCGAAATCAATGATTGCAGCATGGCCGTTGGAATCAGCAGGACCAGCACCAGTATACCGATAACGGCCAGTTTTAGCATGGTAGAGGTACGAACCCAGCGGTTTATACGGTCAAACATGGACATTGATTGCTCGGAGGGAAATGAAGGTTCCATATAGTTTATAACTAAAAGTACTTTGTGATACAAAGTAAACTATATGCTTTCTGGTTTTGCAAATTCTGGGGTAAGTTTTTTTTTGCAGCGCATCATCAATCGCTGAATCGGCTACTTTTGCCATTCGCCAACCTGAAAAATTATGTCCATTAATGCCTTCTTATTCGACCTCGATGGGGTCATTGTCGATACCGCTATCTATCATTATCAAGCCTGGAAACGGCTGGCCAACGAACTTGGCTTCGATATTTCGGAGGAATTCAACGAAGGGTTGAAAGGCGTTAGCCGAATGGATTCGCTGGATTTGATTCTGGCCCACGGTGGCCTTACGTTACCCGATGAGCGAAAAACCGAACTGGCTACCCAAAAAAATGAATGGTATCTGGAACTGGTTAGCCGAATGACCTCCAATGATATTCTACCGGGGGTACCCGCTTTTTTCGCGCAGGTTCGGCAGGCCGGTCTGAAAACCGCGCTTGGCTCCGTCAGCAAAAATGCCCCAATGATTCTGGCACGGATTGGCATGACCGATGCCTTCGATGCTATCATTGACGGGAACAAAATCAGCAAAGGCAAACCAGACCCGGAAGTGTTCACCAAAGGAGCGGAAGAACTGGGCCTCAGCGCGGCCGAATGTGTGGTGTTTGAAGATGCCGTTGCGGGGGTAGAAGCGGGCAAACGGGCGGGCATGTTCGTAGTTGGCATCGGAACGCCCGATGTGCTTACGAAAGCAGATATGGTTGCACCCTCGCTGGAAGCGTTGACGGTGGAGGAGATACTGAAACAGGCTTCCGCTTAGGGAGTTACCCACAAAAGGAGACCGGGCCGTGGGGTCAGTTACTCATAACTGACCCCACGGCCCGGTCTCCTTTTTGCCACAGGATAAAAGTTATTTAAGTCAGTTCGGGCAGGGTGTTCCGGTATTTTACTTCCACCGCGTGTAGTTCAATAAGCGGTTTCAGGAATTCCTCCAGAAAACGAATATCCAGTTGACTGGCCGCGTCGCAAAGAGCTTCTGAGGGGCACGTGTGCGTTTCTACGAAAAGACCATCCACACCCGCAGCCACGCCGGCACGGGCCAGCACGGGCAGGTATTCACGCGCCCCGCCTTTAGCATCGGCCGATGGGATACCATACTTACGGATAGCGTGCGTTACGTCGAACACAACCGGGTAGTTGGTGCGGGCCATGTGGTAAAAAGCCCGCGGGTCAACTACCAGGTCGTTGTAGCCAAAGGTGAAACCGCGCTCGGTCAGGATAATCTGGTCATTGCCCGAATCTTCAATCTTTTTGACCGGGTGCTTCATGTTCTCCGGGGCCAGAAACTGACCGTGCTTCACATTGACAACCTTGCCCGTTTTGGCAGCAGCCACCACCAGCATCGTTTGCATGCACAGGTACGCCGGAATCTGAAGCACATCAACGACTTCGGCAGCCGCAGCACACTGGTCAGGGTAGTGAACGTCCGTCAGCAGTGGGAAGCCGAACTGTTCCTTTACTTTGGCCAGAATCTTCATGCCTTTATCGAGACCGGGACCATTATAGTAATTCAGGCTGGACCGGTTATCCTTCTGGAACGATGACTTATAGATGATTTTGATGCCAACCCGCTCCTGGATTTCGCGGAGCTGCTCGGCCACCGACATCATTATTTTTTCATCCTCAATAACACAGGGGCCGCTGATGAGAAACAACTCATCCGCTCCGCACTCGATGTCGCCAACGCGAACAATTTTCTGAGACATATTTTTTATTTGTTAAGCGTAATTCGCATTGCTTTTTCTGTGATAACAATAAAATGCTGCGGGGTAATTGGCTCAGAAAAACTAGCCAGAAAACGACTCAGTATGGCTATTTTATTTTCTATACGTTCATCGTCCAATCGCATCAGAACAATCCCACAATGCGACAAATGGAATTTAAAAACTAATTCCCCAGAGTCTTTATCATTCGAAATAACTACCCTGTTTTCACTAACAGCATGCGCTAGCACCTGCCAGTCAGACCAGCCTGGAGACTGTTCTCCAACAGAATAAACATCATATCCTTCGCTACGTAGCCATCGCCCCACCGACGGTCCTGTACACTCATCAACCAGCCACTTCATCAGGCTGCTAGTGGAACAAGCGTACTACTTTCAAGCATTTGACTGGCATAAGCCAAACAAGCCAGAATATCCTCTTCCATAATGTAAGGATACTCAGCCAGGATTTCCTGATGTGTTACCCCCTTTGCCAGTAATCCTACAATAAAGGGAACAGACAAGCGTGTTCCGGCAATGACTGGCTTGCCAGTCAATACATCAGGGTTTGATACAATTCGTTGTCTGGTTTCCATACTCGTTGTTTCGATTTACAACCGGCGGAACAAATCTTTCAGCCCGTCAATCGTGATGACCTCCTTCCAGTTGTCGCCAATGGCGTGCAGCCACATATGCGGCAGGCCGTACGATACATGCGCCATCTGGGTGAGGATGTCGTCGTTCCAGTCGTTCGACAACCCCTGCGGCAGATCAATCTGGTGATAGGCTACCATGTGTCTGAACTCGGCCACACCCTGCGGATAATAGTCTTCCAGATGATTCATGATAAGGCAGTTGGCGTAACAGTGACGCATGCCCAGAATCTTGGACAGCCCGTAGCTAAGCGCGTGGCAAACGCCTACTTCAGAATACGTCAGACTCAGCCCGCCCATCAGCGAAGCCACCATTAGCTTGTCGTCGTTTTCCGGCGTTTGCCCCGATTGCTCACCGAGGTAAATTTCCCGGCAGAGTTTCATGGACTGGTCGGCATAAGCGTGCGAATAGGCATTGTTCAGGTTTCCGTTTTCCGATTCGATGCAGTGAATATACGTATCCATACCCGTATAAAACCACCAGTTGCGCGGTACAGTAGCAATCAGTTCGGGGTCGAGGATAACCTGGTTAAACACGGTCCATTCGCATTTAAGACCCAGTTTTTTCTCCGGGCCTGTCAACACCGCCGTCATCGACACTTCGGCACCGGTACCCGAAATGGTGGGAACGCCCACGTGGTAAATACCCGGCTTTTTGATCAGGTTCAGGCCCTGATACAGCGTCGAGGAGCCTTCGTTGGTGAGCATCAGCGAGAGTGCCTTGGCAATGTCCATGATGCTTCCCCCGCCAATACCAACCACACCGGATGGAAGACCCTTTTTGGCCAGAATCTCATCGCGAAGCTGGTCAATCTGACTGGTCGTCGGCTCGTGTTCTTCGACGCTGATGTAATAGGTCAGGTCTTCATCGTGGGCGGGCACCCGGCTTTCGAGGGGTTTTCCTTTGAAGTAGTTATCGACCAGAAAAACGAAATAGCCTTCGTTATCAGCCCGATGGGGAGCAATAATTTCGTCGAGCTGAGAAAAACTTCCCCGACCAAAAACGGTCTTCTCGATGCCTTTAAAATTTTTATGCATGACAGATTTTATACTATTTTTTATCGAAAGCTGGCGAATTGGGCTGTTGTAGTTTAACCGGATAGAGCACATTTTTCACCCCAATAATTTCGTCCAGTTCATCCCAAAAAACATGATAAGCCGAATGAGTAAAGTTTTGCCGCTGTTCGGGCGTTGCTTTCGTCAGTAACTCCGACCACGACCACGGCCAGGCTATGATTCGACCATCTTCTAAATCAAAATAAACACGCTCCTCATCTACCCGGACGTTCGCCAGGATTGGCAGTTCGGCGATGGAAACAGAATCAGTTACTCCACCTTGTTTTGTAGTTGATTTGGATTTTATTTTTTGTGCAATAGTCTCCATAAGCTTCCTGAATTTGACTCATTCGGGTTTGTAAGGTAGTGTAAATGCCGTTCAGTTCACGCTGTTTAAAGCCTTTTGATTCAGCCAGTTCGATGCTACTATCGGCAAAAATCCAATATTTACATAGCTTTCTACCGCCATCACCAACGTGCAAATGGAAAGGCTCATTCAACAAGTCGAACATAACAAAGAAGAAGCGTAAACTCCCCTCCGTGAACAGCGTTGGCATCAGGCTTCGACCAGTACTACCTTTCGAACGGCGGCTTCTATATTCGACGCCAGGGCTGCTACTTCCTCCGGGGTCCAGGTAGCCCGGACACCGAACGAAATCAATCGACCAATAACAGCCTGCGCATTGGGAATATCGAGATTCTTGTAGTCCTGCGGTGCTCCGAACTTCTCGATAGGCAGGGCCGAAGCCGTCCGCATCTCCTTGATATGGTCCCACTGATTGATGAAGTGATACATGTTCGTAAACCAGTAGTTGAAACCACCCACACCCGCAGCATTAAGCTCGGTTACTACGCGTCCGGCCGTTTCGGTATCGGGTAGCAGCAGGTTCAGGAAGGTACCAGAATCGCCATCCGGGTCGGGTATACGCGCAAACGAAACACCCGGTACCTGACCCAGCGCATCCATCAACTGCTTTTTATGGCGGTTGTTACTGCCGATAATTTCAGGGACCCGGCGGGTTTGCACCAAACCAACAGCCGCGTGAAGTTCGCTAATACGGTAGTTGAAGCCCAAAATGGGGTGTTGCTCCATACCCCGGTTACTACCTATATGGTCGTGGCCGTGGTCGGAATAGGAGTCAGCGTGCTTATAAGCCGTTTCGTCGTTCGTCACCATGATTCCGCCTTCACCCGCCGTGGCAATCTTGAAAAAATCGAACGAATAAGCACCCGTTTTTCCCCAAAGGCCCGTTGAAATCCCTTTGTAGCTGGCCCCCATCGCCTGTCCGGCATCTTCAACCAGTACCAGGTTGTGCTCCTTAATGACCGCCATAATAGCGTCCATATCGGCCATTTGTCCACACATATGTACCAGGCAAACACCTTTGGTACGGGGCGTAATGGCCTTACGAATACCTTCCGCACTGAGGCAGATGGTGTCGTCAATGTCCGCGAAAACGGGCAGAGCACCAATCATCAGTACCGCTTCAATGGTAGCGATATACGTGAAAGGGGGTACGATAACTTCATCACCGGCCCCAATACCAGCGGCCGCCATAGCGCACAAAGCAGCCGTTGAGCCACTCGATACGGCGTGGGCGTATTTCGCCCCAACTAGTTTAGCTACTTCCGCTTCAAATTCACGGGCTTTGTAGACGTTATTGCGTTGTGCTTCGTGGTTGTACCGAAACAGGATACCGGTTTCCAGCACATCGTTGATTTCACTGCGCTCAGCGGCTCCAAAAAATTCCATTCCTGGCATGACGTAATCCGTTTATAGGGTTGCCTGAGAAACGTGGGTTTCTGTTGGCCATTATTTTTTTACAAAAGTACAGGATTTAGACGGAGAACGATACGCCCCTCTACGACCGGATATACCCGTACTGCAACGAAAGATCTTTGTATCGCGTAAGTCAGATTAATAACGTCACCCGATATGTTGCGGTTCTGCCAGCCACAAACCAGCTTGATGGCGCGGCCCTTCGCGAAGGAGTGTCGTATAGGTACGGCAATCAGAGAAGTACTTTCTTACTGAAAACTATGGAGCGCAAAGAATTTCTGAAACGGGGTTTTACCGGCTTATTGGGCATAGCTGCCATTACTCCGCTGGCAGGAGCATGCCAGACAAAAATTATGGATCCCGGTACTTCCTCAACGGGTTCTACAAATGGCAGTTCGGCTACCAACTGCTCCGTTACACCCACGGAAACAGAAGGGCCTTTTCCCACAAAAGTACCAACCAATTTTGTTCGGAAAGATATCACCGATGGGCGTACAGGCGTAACGCTGGCGGTTAATATCACCATCAAGAACGCCAATGCCGGTTGTGCCGCCCTGGCGGGTGCGCTTGTGGATGTCTGGCATTGCGATAAGGACGGTTACTACTCCGAATACGGCGGGTCAGGGATGCAGAGCGTCAATCTGACTACGGTCGATTTTCTGCGCGGCCGCCAGACTACCGATGCTACCGGGCTGGTTGGTTTTACATCTGTTTTTCCGGGCTGGTATTCAGGTCGGGCACCACATATTCACGTACACATTTACAACGCAGCCGGCAAATCCCTGCTGGTTACCCAGATTGCCTTTCCTTATGACGTAACGAATACAGTGTATACAACGGCTCAGGCCAAAGGCTATACAAAAGGAGCGCAGGATACGACCAACGAAAGGGATGGGGTCTTTTCGGATGGCTTCACGATGGAGTTAGGTACCCTATCGGGGAGTGTGGCAACAGGATATACGCTGACGCACACGATTGTCGTGAGTGCATAAAAATCCCGGCGGTGGGTTCATTCACCGAATCGGGATTTTTTATGCCTTGCTGTCAGCTTTCAGCGTTAGACGAACTGAATGACGCAACCGCCCCCTTTGGCTAGATGAACCGTTAGAGAGGTAGTGGCCGTTACCGTCTTTTTCCCCATCACATAGACCTCCGGGTTGGTTTGCCAGTCGGCAGTGGGGGCATCTTTATACAGGATGGCCTCATATATTTTTCCAGGTTCCAGGAAGTCCAGGTTTATAGGCAGGTCACGGCTGTTTTCGTCGGTAATCGCGCCCAGTTACCAGTTGTGTATTCCTTTCCCTTTTCGGGCAATAGACACGTAATCACCCACCCAGTAGCAGAAAAAAAAGTACGCGTTTTATCATAGGAGGATATCAGGAAAAAAGATTCTAAATATGATAACTCCTGCTAATCTATCCAACCGGTGCATCGCCCAAAACCGGGCACTGATGCTTATCTTCTTATCGATTGCCAGTGTTACGTTCCCTATACGTTTGCTGTAAACAAGCGATAGCAAACGGGATTCTATTCTCCCGAAATACCGTAACACTCTCGTTATTTCAGAAAAAATCCGGGTTCGGCTTATCAAAAAAAATCAGCTATACCATTGAATTTTAACAACTTACTGAGGAAATATTTCTGGCACAGCCCTTGCTGTTAGTTGGTCATCTTTCCGCAGCACTGCTGGTTCAGCGTTGCCTGACTCTGTCCATTGATAGGCCGACAATGAACAAACTGCTACTTCTCGGACTCATTTTCTGGCTGATGCTGAATCCTGTATTTGGACAGGTGAAGGTGCACGGGCAAGTTGTATCGGAACGAAGTGGTCAGGGTATTCCATTTGCCACCGTTGGTGTTGAGCAGACCACCAATGGCACGATGGCCGACAGTAGCGGGCGATTTAGCCTGACCGTCCCGGCTAAAAATGATACACTGCTGGTACGGTCATTAGGCTACGAAACACGCCGGATTGCTACCACCGAAGCCAGCCGGATCACCCTGAAAGAAAGCCACCTGACACTAAATGAGGTTCGGATAAAGGCGGTTAACCCTGCCCACCGGATTATTGAACAGGCTACGCAAAACCTCCCCCGCAACAATCCCGAAGCACTGGCTTCCTTTCAGTACGAAGGGTACCACGTATCCACCATCAGCCACACGAAAGCGGCTAAACCAGTCCATGATACGCCCGTTACAAAACCGCTGTATGTGAATGAGTCTTACTCCATACGGCAGTTTCTGGCCCCTACGCTCAACCACGAAGAAATAATCGGTTCGCGCACGTCGGGTACGCAGGCTACGTTGTTCGCTAGTTTTCGCCCTATGTTTCAACCGTTTGGATTTCATAAGGAAACGATACTGATTCGATTGCCCCGCATGACCGAACCCATTTCATTTTTGAATCCTCTCTCCCGCAACAGCGCGGCTGTCTACGATTTTTATCTGGCCGATACGCTGGTACATACTCCCGGCGACAGCACTTTTGTTATTGAATACGAACCAAAAAAGGGACGGGGAATTTCGGGGCTGAAAGGGGTCCTGCATATCCGGTCGGGCAGTTTTGCACCGACGTATGTTACTGCCGAACCAGCCGACCCAAAAACCGTACTTCGGTTCCGATTCGAGCAGACCTACAAGCAAATAAAAAAACACTGGTTCCCGGTAGAGATTCGGTCTAACTGGATAATAAGTCCGTCATCCGTTCTGAAAATGGGGGCTGTGGAGGTAGAAACCCGCAGTTTACTGACAAATATTCAGATAGATCTGCCCCTTCGTGCCGAAAATTTCAGCGAAATAGCCCTGTTGCTGGCCGATAATAGTACACGCCGGTCGGAGGAATTTTGGCAAACGCACCGGCTCGATTCACTCACCATTGCCGAAAAAGACCTGTTTGCCAGGCAAGCTGCCTTGCGGGGCTGGGCACGGTTTAAAACAAAGATGCTCCCCACCCTGGCCGAATGGGGTACGGCGGGTGTTGTGCCGTTAGGTAAGTACCTGAACATGTCGAGCCAGACGTTTTTTGATGGCAACCGGTACGAAGGATTACGACTCACGCTCAACCCGATTACCAGCCCGGCTTTTTCCAAAACGCTGCGGCTGGATGCCAAACTATCCTACGGTTTTCGCGACCAGGCCGTTAAATACGAAGGCCGCGCCCGGCTACTGTTGAATCCGGCCCGGCGCATGTATCTCACGGCGGCTTATCGGTTTGATGTCTCGGAGCCGGGAAATGTTCAGTTTTTCATCTGGGATTACCCGCAGATTCCATATGAACTGCTTCGCACGTTTCTATTCACGCGAGCCGACAGCCTGCAACAGTGGCGGGTAGAGTGGTCATTTCGGGCCGTTAAGCACACGACGGTAACGTTTTCGGTCGCGGACGAAACCCGTACGCCTACCTATACGTACCTGTTTCGCCCCCCCGAATACGAACATATGCCCATGACCAGCTTCAGCACGACCGAACTGAGCGCGGGGTTTCGGTACGCCTACAATGAGCAGTTTGCTCAGGTGGGGCAGGGCACTATTCTGGCACAGGCTCCTTCGCCGGTGTGGTCGGTGCAGGTTGTTCAGGGCGTGATGAACCGTTTGCTGGGTGGGCACTACAATTACACGAAACTCAACACCCGTTACGAGCAACTGATTCGGCACCGACGGCTGGGCGAAACGTACCTGAACCTGACCGCGGGTATCCTGTGGGGTCAACTGCCCTATCCGTACCTGTACAACGCCCGCGGAGCGAAGAACGACTTTAGCCCAATCTGGGTAGCGAATCATTTCCAGACGATGGACTTGTACGAATTTACCTCCGACCGGTACGCAACGCTGTTCGTGACGCACAACTTCAAAACGTTGCTCGGCAAACCCACCGTGAGATGGTTTCGACCCGAACCGTCTGTCGTACAGGGCATTGCCTATGGAAGCCTGCGGTCGCCGGACTACCACGAAGGGATTCCAATAAAGACGCTGGAACGGGGGTTTTTCGAGAGCGGCCTGCTGGTGGATAACCTCTATCGGCAGAGGATAGCTAACGTGGCCTACGTGGGTGTTGGCATGGGGGTTTTTTACCGATGGGGTCCCAATGCGCTACCAATACCACAAGACAATCTAGCTTACCGACTGGTATGGAACATTGGCTTTTAATCCAGTTAGCCGTTTCGTACATAAAACTAAGCCACCTTATCCAATGAATTTTTCACGAATACTAGGTTTGTCGGTCCTCCTATCCAGTATCGGTTTGGCGGGATACGCCCAACGCTCTCCCTATGCAGAAGCGGGTGTGGGGTTCGGAGCAAGTACCATTTCGCCCGTGGTCGCTCTCCATAAAGATTGGTCGCTCGACAAAAAAAGCCGGTTTTTGATCGGATCAGGCGTACGGTTTACCGGCTTCTACGCCAACAATGTCACGCTCACGTCGGCACCGCCCAACCTCGCCCGCGACCCGGCTTCGGTCGATACGCTTTTTGCCCCCGCTCCCAACATAAACGCCCTAAACTTACTGATAACGCTGGCAGTCAATGTCAGTCCAAAAATTCAGCTTGGCTTTAGCATTGACGCGCTGGGTTTTTCGTTTGGCCCAACCGGGAAGCCGGACTTTGTCGCATCGGGCAACCGGTCGACGGTTAGTGCATCGCCCACCCGGTTCAATGTCCTGCTCATCGACAATAACGACATCGGCTCGCTGGGGTCGTATATTTTCAGTCGCTATAGGTTCTCCAACAAGGTAGGCATAAAGCTGGCTTATCAGCACTTATTCAATGAGTTGACCACTACCACCACCGTCCAGACGATACCGGAAGCCAATGACCGGTTTCGGGTAAAATCGAATCTGGCATATCTAGGGATACAGTATCATTTCTAAAATCCTGCGGGTGAAAAGGCAGGCGTTTGGGGGCGGCACAAATACGCTGGTCAGTCGTTAAACGTTTCGGGTGTTTAGGCATCTAACTTTTGAAACGTCTGAGACGTTGTCTAATAACACAGACAATGACTACCATCCTGAATAAACTAACTACAACCAGCCTGATCGCCCTATTTGCTTTCTGTCTGTTTTTCGCGCAGCCACTATCGGCCCAACCGGGCTATAGTGTGCCCGTTGATGCTTTCTATAATGAACTGTCACCCTATGGGCAGTGGACCCAGTACCCGGGTTATGGCAATGCCTGGATTCCCAATGCCGGGCCTGACTTTCAACCCTATGCAACGGGTGGTCACTGGGTACTAACGGAGTACGGCAATACGTGGGTATCGGATTACGACTGGGGCTGGGCACCGTTTCACTACGGCCGCTGGCTCTATGACCCTGCCTACGGCGGATGGCTCTGGCTACCCGATACGGAATGGGCACCAGCCTGGGTATCGTGGCGGTCGGGTGGCGGGTATTATGGCTGGGCACCGCTTGGCCCCGGCGTGAACATCAACATCAATATTCCGGCCCCTTACTGGACTTTCGTACCGCAGGTGTACATCACCAGCCCTAATCTGTACGGCTACTACGTGCCCCGTAATCGGGCGAACTATATCTACCAGAATACCAGCTATATCAACAACGTGTACCGGTACAATAACCGGTCGTTCAACTACGGCCCGCCCCGTGGCGACATTGAGCGTGTTACGCGCCGGAATGTTCAGGTTTACCGGATTGAGTCCATAAACCGTCCGGGGCATTCGGTGGTGGGGAACGGGTCCGTTGGGTTCTATCGTCCGGATAGTCGTAGCGCAACGAGTCGTGGAGCGAGTGCTTACGGGCAGGGCAATACGAACCGGAATAACCAGTACAACAATGGCGGCCGGACCGATTATAACCAAAATAACGGTTCGAACCGGGGAAATCGTGGCGACTATACTAACGGCTCAAACCGGGGATACGATGACAACCACGATGCTGCACCGAGAGGCAGTTATAATGGCAACACGGCTCCCGACCGAACTTACAACGGCGGTACCACACCGAGCCGGACGTATGACGGAGCCAATCGGGATTACAACGCTGTCCCTGGCCGGACGTATGACGGGAATACAACTAACCGGGGTAGTTACAACGGCAATGCACCAGCCGACCAGCGTGGCAACTCCGGAATGACTCCCACACCGGACAACACACCGGCTGATCGTTTCGGACGCAGTCGCGGGACTTATTCGCCAGGTGCCGGTCCGTCCGCTCCAACACCATCGCCACAAACGGACCGAACGTTCGACCGGTCTGAGCGGCAGGGTACTGTAAACGCGCCATCGTCACCGGGTGGGCGAAATGGTGGCGACCAGCCACAGCGAACACCGGACGTCCGGAGCGCACCCAATTCTCAGCCATCTCAGAATCAGCCCCAGCGGGGAGAAGGCGGATACAATGGGGGCGGAAGCCGTCAGCGGGGTCCCCGGTAAACTATCGATTTTGTGATTAATATGGCCCTTTCTCAAGCAAGAGAAAGGGCCTTTTGTTTTGGATGTGACACGGGCAATACCCGGTAACTGCCGCCGAAGCCGTACTTTTGCGGGCTATGCGGTACTTTATCGAACTATCCTATCGGGGAACGGCCTATCACGGCTGGCAGACGCAGGCCAACGGGGTTAGTGTGCAAACGACAATCGAAGCCGCCCTGACCCAGCGATTCGGAAAACCTATTTACGTGATGGGTAGTGGTCGCACGGATGCGGGTGTTCATGCCAGGCAGCAGTTTGCGCATTTCGAGGTCGATGAGCCAATAACGCTTACCGAATCGTTCCTTTATTCACTCAATTGCATCCTGCCCGACGACATTGCCATCCACGCCATTTTTCCGGTTGACTCCAGCGACCACGCCCGATTTTCGGCTACGGCCCGCTATTATCAGTACCTGATTACCCGCCAGAAAGACGCATTTCAGAACGGCCTGACTTATCATTTCAGGCCATCGCTCAAGCTATCATTGATGAACGAAGCCTGTGCTGTATTGCGTCAACATACCAATTTCCAGAGCTTCAGCAAGGCCCGTGCTAACGTAACGCATTTTAACTGTCGGATCGATTTTGCCTACTGGGAACGCATAAACGACGATTCGCTGACGTTCCATATTCGGGCAAACCGGTTTTTGTGGGGCATGGTCCGTACCATTGTTGGTACTATGATCGAGATTGGTCAGGAGCGCATGAGCCTGGAGCGGTTTGAACAGATTATACTGGCCCGCGACCGGAACCGGGCAGGGCGGGCAGCGCCAGCCAATGGATTGTATCTGGTTGAAGTCACGTATCCGGCCAGTGTCTTTCAGCACCGGATAAACAAGGAAAAACAGGGATAACCCTTTTTGCCGATAGTATGGCTTTTTCGGTTTACCCTTAAATTTTCTTAAATTCGACCGCTTAGCGGGTTATTCCGTTATTTTTGTTTCCATTAACACGAACCCCTGAATGGCTCGTACAAAGAAAAAAGTAGGTGCGTATCCCAGCGGCATGATTCTATTCAGTCTGACGCTGGCGTTGTTTTTGATCGGCTTCTGCGGGCTGTTGGCTATCCAGTCGAAGAAATTGGTGACCCACATCCGCGAGAACTACGAAATCCGGGCCTTTCTGGATAAAGGACTGGACGAGAAAAAGACAGAAGTGGTGTACAAGACCATTGCGGAACGACCTTACGTGTTACAAACCGATGGCAAAGCACAGGTAAACCTGGTCACCAAAGACGAAGCGGCCAAGGAGTTCATTGCTGAAACGAAAGAAGATTTTTCGAAATTTCTGGGAGAGAATCCACTGCACGACAGCTACCGGATTAAGCTTAACGAAGGGTATTTCGAGGAAGCAAAATTGCAGGAAGTAAAAAAGGATCTGGAACAGATCGGCGGCATTTTTGAAGTGGTGTATCAGGAAAATCTGGTCGATAATATCAACCAGAATATCACGAAGATTTACGCAGTTATGTCGGCCTTTGCCCTGATTCTACTGG
The DNA here is from genome assembly GCF_000374085.1 of Spirosoma spitsbergense DSM 19989. GTDB lineage: Bacteria > Bacteroidota > Bacteroidia > Cytophagales > Spirosomataceae > Spirosoma > Spirosoma spitsbergense. The sequence goes on from NZ_KB893500.1 coordinate 65,031, forward strand.
TAATCATAGTGGTACTGATGAACAATACCATTCGGCTGGCTCTCCACTCGCAACGGATGCTGATTCGGAGTATGCAACTGGTGGGGGCTACCAATTCGTTTATTACGCGGCCCTTTCTGGGGCGGGGTATGTGGCAGGGTTTTCTGGCGGGTATCATTGCCGTTGGGTTGCTCATAGGCGGGTTACAACTGGCCATTCATAATCTACCCGAACTGGGTATGTTTCAGGATCCGCAAAAGATTATTTTCCTGATGGCTGGGATTGTTTGCCTGGGCATCATAATTGGTTTTCTGAGCACCTTTCAGGCCGTAAACCGGTATCTTGGGTTAACGCTGGATGAGCTTTATTAATGATAAATAGGCCCGTATAACAAGCTGAACGACTGGCCATGAAAGCCATACTACCGTTTACCTTGTTTACTATAGACTTTACGTTCAGTTAAACACAAAAAGAAATGGCAAAAGATAAACAGACTGGTTCGGCTACACTAAGCCGCGAAGAACCAGAAAAAAAGACGGTTACTCCAGTACCGGCAGTTGCAAAAACTGCTCCTATCCGGTCAACGGTTAGTGAGCCTGCCCGTACGGTAGCGATGCCGTTTGGACGGCAGAACTACGTGCTCATGCTCATCGGTATTGGCACCATCCTGGCCGGTTTCTTTATCATGAGTCTCGACAAAGAAGAGTTTGGTTTTGGATTTCTGGGGCTGACGCTGGGACCAATTGTGGTAATGGCCGGTTTCATGGTTGAGTTTTTCGCCATTCTTGCCCGCCCGAAAAGCTAAAAAGTTCGCCGTTTGTGGCCCGTAGTTTGTCGTTTGACCACGCTTGTCCTAAGTTTGTCCGCCGTTGACAAACGTCAAACTACAGACTACGAACTACAAACTGTTTTTTAATGGAGCTTTTTCACGCTATTGCGTTGGCTATCATCGAGGGGATAACCGAGTTTTTGCCGGTTTCCTCAACGGGTCACATGATTATTTACTCGTCGCTGGCCGGCATTGCCAGTGATGAATTCACCAAATTATACACGGTCGATATCCAGTTCGGCTGCATCCTGTCGGTACTGGTTCTGTACCACCGCCGATTCCTGACGGACCCGCGTACGGGTACATTTACTATCCCCTCCTACCTGAAATCGGTGCCTGCCCGCTGGCAGCCCATGGCCGATTTCTACAGTAAAATTCTGATTGCTTTTCTGCCAGCCGCCGTTATTGGCTTTTTGCTGAACGACTTCATCGACTCCCTGCTCGAAAACGTGGTTGTTGTGGCATTAACTCTATTGTTAGGCGGTATCGTACTCGTCTTTATTGACCGAATCACCAACGCAGAGCCCAAGGACGGGGATGTAAGCGTACCTGACGCCCTACGCATCGGGTTTTATCAGTGTATTGCCATGATTCCGGGTGTATCCCGGTCGGCGGCAACCATTATTGGCGGTATGTTTCAGGGATTATCCCGCAAACAGGCCGCCGAGTTTTCGTTCTTTCTGGCCGTACCCACTATGGCCGCTGCGTCGGGTTATAAACTGCTCAAAACCTACAAGCTTCTCCAGCCTGCTGATTACCAGACTCTGCTACTGGGTAACGCCATTGCTTTTGTGGTTGGCCTGATTGCTATTCGGGGATTTGTTAATTTCCTGACGCGCTATGGGTTCAAGGTATTTGGCTATTACCGAATTGTGCTGGGACTGCTGCTGCTGGGGCTGATGGCAGCTGGGGTGAAACTGGATGTATTATAACAGTGAATGAACTACCAACACCCGATCCGGGTCAGGTTATCCTGATTGACAAACCGCTTACCTGGACATCGTTCGACGTGGCCAATAAGCTCAAATACGCCTGCAAGTTCAAGAAGATCGGGCATGCCGGTACGCTTGATCCGCTGGCAACGGGGTTGCTCATTCTGTGTACCGGCAAGATGACCAAACAGATTGATCAGTACCAGGCGCAGGAAAAGGAATACACGGGAACGCTCGTGCTGGGCAAAACCACGCCCTCCGTCGATTTGGAAACGACCTTCGATGCTGAGTTTGATACCTCATCTATTACTGCTGAACAAATTCAGAAAGCGGCCCGGCAACTAACGGGCGATATATTACAGGTACCCCCCATTTATTCGGCCATTCGGGTTAATGGTGAACGACTGTACGAAAAAGCCCGGCGGGGTGAAACTGCCGACCGGGTTGAGGGGGGAATCAAGGCGCGGCAGGTGACTGTTTCGGTTTTTGAGGTAGACGCGGGCCGTTTTCCCGAAATAGATTTCCGCATTGTGTGTACCAAAGGCACCTATATTCGCAGTCTGGTACGCGATTTGGGCCTTTTACTCACTAATGGCGCCTACATGAGCAGCCTGCGCCGGACCCGTATTGGCGACTTCCGGATAGAAGAAGCCAGTACAATCGAGCAATTTATCGACGCCTATCGGGCGAACCAACCATCAACGAATGAATGATTATTTACCAGGGTCTCGATGATATACAACCATTGCCGAATGCGGTAGTTACCAGTGGCACGTTTGATGGTGTACACCGGGGGCACCAGACCATTCTGGCGCGCCTGACGGAAGTGGCCAAAGCCAGCGGGGGCGAGTCGGTTTTGATTACGTACTGGCCGCACCCGCGTACCGTTGTGTCCAATGACAGTCAGAACTTAAAACTGCTGACTACCCTTGAGGAAAAGGCCGCCCTGATCGATCAGGCGGGCGTAGACCATCTGGTCATCATTCCGTTTACCCGCTCGTTTTCGCAATTAACATCCGAGGAGTATATCAATCAGATTCTGATTGAAAAAATCGGCACGAAGAAACTGGTCATTGGCTACGACCATCGGTTTGGCCGCGACCGCGAAGGTGGGTTCGAATACATTAAAGCCCATCAGCATGAGTACGGTTTTGAGGTGGAGGAAATTCCCCGGCAGGACGTAGACGCGGTGGGCGTGAGTTCGTCCAAAATCCGGGCCGCCCTGAACGAAGGCAATATCCACACCGCCAATCAGTTTCTCGGTAGACCCTATACGTTAACGGGTACCATTGTGAAAGGGCGACAACTGGGTCGCACCATTGGGTTCCCAACGGCCAATATGCAGGTGGATAATGCCGCTAAACTTGTTCCGGCCAATGGGGTTTATGCCGTTGCCGTAGAATATGGTGGTCAAACCCTCGGTGGTATGCTCAACATTGGTTTCCGACCCACGGTGGCGGGTACTCATCAGACCATTGAAACCTATATCTTCGATTTCGACAAAGATATTTATGGGGAACACATGACCTTAAGATTCAGGGAATTTCTGCGCCCGGAGCAGAAATTTGATGGATTACCGGCTTTGGTTGCTCAGCTAAAATACGACGAGGAAGCGGCACGGGCGGTATTGTAAATACCCCCCTCAGTCCATCTCCGAATTCATTGAACACAAATTTCCTGACCCGTTTACTGGAACTGCACGCCCTGTTCATCCAGGTAAACTGGCGTGCTTTGCCAATGGCCTGACGAAATAAAGACCTGAGCAAAATCATTTTGTGAAATCCAGAAATATAGTTGCGGTGCAAGGCCACTCTGTCAAAATAATCCTCCGTAAATTCATATATTAGCCTAAACTTTATAAACCACCGACAAACTTATATGACTGCACTCCCGGCCCTCGATTTCAGCAATCCTGAACCGATAAGTAGCCTGCAAATTTCTTATACACAATACACCCGGGAACAGGCAGAGGAAGCAAATTTCACCTTCGATGAAGCCGTAAAACAATATCTGAGGCACTGGATTGAACAGGGTACTGCGGCAGGTATCGACCGAAGTACGGAGGTTGAACGGGATACTGAATCGTTTATTGAGCAGGGGGCATTACGGAGTTTTTTCAAGCATCATGACGATGCGCTTGAGCGGCTGCTTCAGCAGGACGACATTGCCCGGCATCTGCTTAGGCCCGACACAAAAGTCTTTTTCGAGATGGATGCCTACGAGCCACTGCTGGCCCTATTCGAGCGACGTATCTACAACCTGGCCGCCCACCGCGAACACCGGGAAGTACCCTTTCGGTACAGTCCCGTCAGTCGGCAGCGGGATTGTGGCGATTCTATTCGTTTCTCGGACATACCCGCCGGAGAAGGACGGGAGGATATTGGCTACTACTTCGGTACCCGGCGTTCGGATACCACAACCCTGAATTTAATTGCCCGTCAACTTCGTCTGGAAGCGTTGTTTTCGTCTCAACTGCCCATTCATGTTGTAACGGAAGGGTACATGGAAGATTCCCTGCGGGCCGTCAGGACGGCGGCCGAACAATTGCAGCGGGAAAGTCAGCAGGCGATTCATTGCTTTGTCGTACAGCGTCGCCATGCTGTCGATGACCGGCATCTGGGAGCCGCCTTGCTGCTGATGAACGTCCAGCAGCCCAGCCTGCCCCAGCGGGTACTCTTCTGCGATACGCTGAAACCAAACGGGAAGCCACCCTGGTGGGATAAGTTCAAACGTTACCTCGACACGGTATTTCCGCAACCCGAGGGTAGTCCAGCCGCTTCGGAGCGACTGGAAGATGGCAGTCTCAATCTCCAGCGATTACATGATGGCGTACCCGTTCGCCATCAGGATATCGACTGTGCTTTTTACAGCGCTTCTATGGCCAGGGCACTCATTCAACTAACCAAACTATCGCCTGAACTGATTAGCGGTTCTATTGAGGATTTGGTAAGCTGCATGACGGAGCGCATGCCGGAATATTTCGACCAGACCAACGTAGCCAAAGATCCGGAACTTGTGCGTCAGGTAAACGTTATTCGACGATGGCAAATGGGGCAGGAAGCCCTGGCCGACATCAGGCGGGGTCACTCATCATCACCAGTAGCCTGTTAACGCGTAAGGACGAAGTTTGGCAGGGAGCAAGCGTTATCGGCCAATATGCAATCCAGCTACGTAACCCGTTGTCCAAGCATTCTGGAAGTTGAAGCCCCCTGTGATACCGTCGATATCCAGCACTTCGCCCGCAAAGAACAGCCCCGGCCAGGCGTTACTCTCCAGTGTTTGCCCGTTCAAACCATTGAGCGAGATACCGCCACAGGTCACAAACTCGTCTTTGAACGTAGTTTTACCGGCAACCTGAAACTGGCTGTTTGTCAGCCGCTCGGCCAGACGGTTCAGGGGTTTGGCGGGCAGGTCGGCCCAGCGCTGTACCTCCGGAATACCTGACTCTGCGGCAAAAGAATGCCACAGTCGGGTAGGCAAACCGAATGGATTTTGTGAAACAACCAGCTTTTTCCCATTCTGTTGCCGAAAATCCTGCAACTTACTGCGCAGGGCATTGTCGTTCAGATCGGGTACCCAGTTAATACGGAGTGTAAACCGATAGTCCAGGTTGGCTAACTCGCGGGCAGCCCAGGCCGACAAACGCAGAATGGCCGGACCGCTAAAGCCCCAGTGCGTGATCAATACCGGTCCGCGTTGTTCCTGTTTGGCCCCTACGATTGATACACCGGCATCGGGTACCGACACGCCCGCCAACGGTAGCAGGTAGCTATCCGGCACGTTGAAGGTGAACAGCGAAGGTACGGGCGATAAGAGTTCATCGGTCTGCCGGGGAAGCCAGTTATACGATGCCGGTTGCGGATAGCCCCCCGTAGCAATCAGTACCCGGTCGGCAATGAGCGTTTCGTCCGTGAGCAAATCGAGCGACCAGGTACGGGTTTCAGTTTGCCGAATGGTGGCTACCCCACAACTTGTTCTGACCTGAATACCCAGCCTTCGAGCCGTGGTTAGCAGGCAATCCACGATGGTATCGGAGGTATTGGTGGTGGGAAACATGCGGCCGTCGGCCTCGGTTTTCAGCGGGCTTCCCCGGCGTTCGAACCAGTTTACCGTAGCCGTAGCATCGAACTGAGTCAACAGCGCGCGTAACGGTTTTTCGCCCCGTGGGTAATGCTTTACCAACTGCCGGTTATCGAAACAGGCGTGCGTAACATTACAGCGTCCCCCGCCCGAAATGCGGACTTTATTTAAAACGGTGCGATTCTTTTCGAGAATAATGACGGAGGCTTCGGGAAAGGTTTCCGCAGCCGTGATAGCCCCGAAAAACCCAGCCGCTCCGCCACCGATAACGGCAATTGTAAGGGATGACATGGGTTAAAAACAGTGGTTTTTGGGCTTATAGTTCATCGTTCAGGATTTACCAGACACATTGAGTTATTGGATTATGACTTATTGCCCAATCGGGACGACATGAATGCTACCGCTAAACCACAAACTGTTTGTAACTTTGATGTATGTTCTTCAAGCCTAAATTTTCAACCAAAGGATATACCCGTCGGGGTATGAGGCCCCATGGCAACACGCTCGTACTGCTGTTCATCTTTTTCCTGATTGGGCTTTTTCTACACTACGGCGGCCGAACCCAGCCCGTAGTGGCATTCTGGAATGATTTCCGGGAAATGGTTGGACTGGGGCATTCGCGCCGTGACCGGGACGGATCGAATCCCTATAAAGCACCCGAACCCAATGAGCCTTCTGATGTAGCAACGGATAACGGCGAACGGGGTGAAAGTGAAGCCAGTGATAATAGGCCCGGCAGACCGACGGAGGAATCGTCGGGTAATGCCCGTTTCGATTTTGAGAAAGAGGTTGATTTTCTGTTGCCCAAATCCGGTTCGGCGGGTGAACTGATTCGGCATGAAGGGTACACGCTCAGTTACCGCGGGCAATACAAAGATGCAGAGTGGGTAGCGTATCCACTCCTAGCGTATGAAACAACGGGGGATGCCGACCGAAAAAATGAGCAGTTCAAACCCGACCCTTCCGTCGAAAATGGGACCGCTTTACCATCGGACTATACCCGTTCCGGCTATGACCGGGGGCATTTGGCCCCGGCCGCCGATTTTAAGTTTTCGCAGCGAATGATGCGTGAAACGTTTTTCATGAGCAATATTACCCCTCAGGCACCTCAGTTTAACCGGGGTATCTGGAGCGAACTGGAAAATCAGGTGCGCGTCTGGGCACGGCGCGATAAAGGCCTCTACATTGTGACAGGTCCGGTACTCAAACCCGGTTTACCCACCATCGGAAAAAGCAATGAAGTGAGTGTACCCGCCAAGTTTTACAAAGTAATTCTGTACTGTAACAGGCCCAATATACGCATGATTGGCTTCCTACTCAATAATGAAGAAGCCCATGGTTCACTACAGGAATTTGTGGTGCCGGTGGACCTGATTGAACAACTGACAGGCCTCGATTTCTTCCCGAAAATCCCCGATGACCTTGAGCGGAAACTGGAAAGCAAGGGCCGGGAGGAAGTTGTAGCGGATTGGTTTTAACCCTAAAGTACTTTTGTTTTTTGCTGGATTGGCAATGTCGTCAGGAAAGCCAGTAATTCGTCAGGGCGTTGCGTACCAAGGAGAATTTTGCCGCCCGATTTCTTATTGATCTGCAAGCCGTAGTCGCCATTCATGACGTACGCCCAGCCATTTGGCCCTTGTCGGGTGCCTCCCATGCCTTTGGGGTATTCACCGTACAGGACAAACTCCCGGACGTAAGCGTGGTCGATGTCTTCCCATTTTATTACCTCACGCTTGCTACCGAATAAGCTTATTTTGAACTGCACACTGCTCTGATCGATATGTGTTTCTATCTTCCTGAAAGGAATAGCACAAAAGAACACGCTGACCAGAATGAATGCACCGGCCAGTTTCCACGAAACCAGGCTTTCTCCTTCTGCCAGTAAATTGACTGTTGCCCCCCAATAAAACCAGCTTACCAAAGAAAGGGAGAAGCCAATAACTGCCAGAACAACATACCATCGATAAGGATTTTGCTGCGTTTCAGAGAAGGTTAGCATGGTGAAAAACATTTATTTACGAGGTAAACAATGCATTATTTGACGCTAGAAATACCCTTACTTCGTCAGGTCTTTGGGTGCCGATTAGGATGCGCTTACCGCTGGATGTTTCTATGCGCAGTCCCTGATTTCCATTCACGTTATACACCCATTCACCGAAGTTCCAGCGAATGCCGTAACCCACAAACGCATAGGTAGTAACGGTTGCCTTGGTTATATCAGTCCAATAGATAGTGCGCCAGCCAAAAAGAGGAAAAGCTCGATAGTGAATACTTTCCCGGTCGAAGCGCGTATCCAGTCGGTAAACCCACATAAAAATGGGTAATACCAAAACTACCAGCAGAACGGGCCAAGCACTCGAATCAACCAGGATTCCGCTAATACCTATTATGGTGCATATACCGACAATGCCCCAAAGCCACCATTGGCGGAAACGCTGTAATTCGGTGAAGGTATTCATAGGCATTGGTTCTGCGTCGAACGGTCTTGTCGAGCTAATGTACAGACATGAATCTGAAACCCAAAACCTAATAAACAGTGCCAGCCAACTGGTTTTAACCAAGCGTGTTCAAGCCCCGAATCCAAGCGTGATTAAAAGGGCCTGCAGTTCGTCGGGGCGCTGCGTACCGAAAAGAATTGTACCACCCGACTTTTTGGTTATCTGGAAACCAAGGTCACCCTTTGCGCCAAACTTCATATCAAACATCCGGCTACCTGGCCCAAACTTCATAATGTACGGTCTGCCCTTTGGTCTCTTCCGGGCATCGACAGTTCCCTTTGGGTACTCCCCGAAAAGTGTAAGATCCCGGACGAAAGCGCGGTCAATATGAAACCAGGAGATAGTCTGCCATTTTTCGAAGGGTTTCACACGGTAATGGACCCCCTGCTCGTCAATCCGGTACGTGGTTTTACCGAAAAATTTGATTATTATGTATAGGGCAAGTGGTAATAATGTGCCCAGCATAAATAAGTAATGTGTTGTCTCAACAAAGCGGGTGTTGGAACGAATCGACCAATACAAAACGAACGGCATGGCAACTACGAGGGCCGTCATATACCATCGCCATGGATTCTTTTGTGTCTCGGTGAAGGTTGGCACGGCTTACGTTTTCTGCTTCTTCTTCTTAGCCGCCGGAAACAGGATATTGTTCAGGATCAGGCGGTAACCGGCGGAGTTAGGATGCAGGTTCAGGTCGGTGGGTTCCTCGCCGATTTCGTGGCGGTAATCTTCGGGGTCGTGGCCACCGTAGAACGTAAAGAAGCCCCGGCCGTAGGGAGAATGAATATAGCGGGCTTCGTTAACGGCCCGATTTTCGGCCAGAACCACCACTTCCGGTTTGATGTACGCTTTTTTGAAGGCTGTTGTCTGCCCCATGAACCCTTTAATCACGTTCAGGTGATTCTGGGTCAGCATGGTGGGAATCGGGTCATACTTGGCCGAAAACTGAAACAGGGTAAAGTAGTCGTTATGCTCGCTTAGCCCCCGTTCTTCGGGCTGGTTATCGACGTTTGAGAACTCGATCAGGTACGGATTGGTATACACCTGAAAATCTTTGAAGGCAAACGTCTGACTATAATCCAGTTTGTTATTGGCATTGGGGTCGGCGGGGTCGCCATCGTAAAAGGAATCGACGATATCCGTATTATGGGCAGAGAGGGCAATATCGAAGGTATCGGTAGCATTACACATGGCGAAGAGGTACCCTCCTCCCAGCACAAAGTCCCGGATTTTCTGACTCACGGCCAGTTTTAGCTGAGGTACTTTGGTGAAGCCAAATTTCCGGGTGATGGCTTCCGCTTCATTTTTTTGGGCAATGTACCAGGGCTGATCTTTGAAGTGGAAAAATTTACCGTATTGCCCCGTGAAATCTTCGTGGTGGAGGTGCAGCCAGTCGTACTCAGGTAGTTTACCATTCATCACCTCTTCGTCAAACACAACGTCGTAAGGTATTTCGGCATACGTCATCACCATGGTAACGGCATCGTCCCAGGGTTGCTTGGTTTTGGGCGAATACACGGCTACTTTGGGCGGTTTCTGAAGTTTTACGGCATCCATGTTGGCATCGGGAGCCGCCACTTCGGCCAGTATCTGGCCTGCCTGGGCGTCCGAAATAACCTCATAACTTACACCCCGGATAACAATTTCGTTGACAAAAGCCTGCGTCTGGGGCATCATAAATGAGCCACCCCGGTAATTGAGCAGCCAGTCGATTTCGGTATCGTACACTTTCAGGACCCAAAAAGCAATTCCGTAGGCTTTCAGGTGATTCTTCTGGCTATCATCCATGGGAATCAGAATTTTAGAAGCCCACGCCCGGCCCGTCAGGCTCAGAATTAGGATAAGCGGTAACAGCAGCCGTTTCATTGGTATCTGAGGTAAGAATGCTTGTGTTAGTTTTGTTATAACGAAAGATAAGCAATTATTGTGCAGGAATTAAAGAGTGAAAGTACGAAAGAGCGAAAGAGTGATAGCAAACAAGCCCTTCTTTCGCTCCGCACCGGTGGCCTGGTTTCACTCTTTCACTCATTCATTCTTTCGCTCTTTACCACATGAATCTACTCGAAAACATACGGGAGGGGCTGCGTTCCATTGCCGGTAACCGGCTGCGAACCATTCTGACCTCACTCATCATTGCCATCGGCATTACGTCGCTGGTGGGTATACTGACCGCTATTGATGGTATTCAGGACTCGGTAAACAATAGTTTTGCCGGGCTGGGTGCCAATACCTTTAGTATTGTGGCCCGGCAGGATGCTTTCCGGCGGGGTGGCCGCATCCAGAAGCAGGATGCTCCTATTGATTATTTTGACGCCATTCAGTTCAAACGCCGGTTTCCGTACGGAGCCACTATTTCCGTTTCGACCGTTGTGGTGGGGGCAGCCCAGGCGAAATTTGGGTCTAGGAAAACGAATCCAAACGTGCAGCTTACCGGGGGCGACGATACGTATCTGGCGGTAAAAGGATACACGATTCAGAATGGCCGTAACTTCTCCCAGAATGACCTGAACTACGCGCTCAACGTCGCTATTATTGGCAGTGAAGTCGCTACTACCCTGTTTGAAAAGAAACTGAATCCGATAAACCAGCTCATTCGTGTATCGGGCAGGCAGTACAAAATCATTGGCGTCCTGGATAAAAAGGGGGGATTTTCCGGCGGGGGCGATGACCGGATTCTCCTGATTCCCCTGAACAACGCCCGTGCGCTGGCCGGTACCAGACAATTAACCTTCGACATCACGGCATCCGTTCCCAGTGTATCTGATCAGAACGAAGCCGTTGGCGAAGCAAGGGGCACCATGCGCCTGGTCCGGCGCGACCCGCTTGGGCAACCCGATTCGTTTGAGATAGACCGGGCCGATGAGCTGGCCAAACAAACCGAAAACATTACCGGCTACCTGCGCATTGGCGGGTTTGGCATTGGTTTTATCACCTTGCTGGGTGCGGCCATCGCACTACTCAATATTATGCTCGTTTCTGTAACAGAGCGAACCCGCGAAATTGGCATCCGAAAGTCACTTGGTGCCACACCCCAGCGAATTCGCGAGCAGTTCCTGATTGAAGCCATCGTTATTTGCCTTCTTGGCGGTTTAGGCGGGGTGATGCTGGGACTGGGTATTGGTAATCTAATTGCCTCGCTGGTTAGCCAGGGAAAAGGAGGATTTGTGGTTCCCTGGGGATGGATGGGTCTGGGACTGGTTGTTTGTGTATCCGTAGGCCTGTTTGCGGGTATTTATCCTGCCGTGCGGGCTTCTAAGCTCGACCCGATTGATGCCCTTCGGTACGAATAATACAGCTGAAAAGCTGACACAGAACTTTCCAGCCAGGTTGACACCGGCTATGGAATGGGGCGATAAGTAACTTGTACCGGATTCCGACCCGGCAGAGAAAAGTCATACGAGCAAGTCGGTCCTCTTTTCAGCCAGGAAAGCTGGCTTACTCTGTTATGGAAACTGCACTGATGGGCAGAAATACCGTAAACTGAGCACCCTGTCCGGGCTGGCTATGAGCAAGAATGGCACCGCCGTGGTTTTCGGCTACTTTCCGGCAAATAGCCAGACCAATGCCCGTTCCACTATAGGCACTACGGCTGTGTAATCGCTCGAAAAGCTGAAAAATGCGCTCCTCGTATTTCTCCTCAAACCCAATTCCATTATCGGTAACGTCGATAGCTACCCATGACTGACTGGCGCGATTCAGTACCGTGTCGGGCACGGATTCGGGTCCTACGGTACGGCTCTGTACCGTTACCTGGGGTTGTACACCAGAGCGGGAGAATTTCAGTGCATTACTGATTAAATTTTGAAATAACTGACGTAGCTGAAGCAAACTGCCATTGACCGTTGGTAGTGGCTGGCTACTGCTGCCAACAATTACCTGAGCGTGGGTTTCCGTAATGACTACGCTCAGGTCCTGCTGAATATCAGCCAACAGGGTTTCCAGGGCAACCGGCTGAAACGGGTCATCCTGAGTAGCCAGTCGGGAGTAGGCCAGTAGATCCCGGATAAACACACCCATCCGCTCTGCCGACGACTGCATGCGGGCAATCATGTCCTGTCCTTCGTCTGGCAGAAGAGCACTATAATTCCTGACGAGAATATCACCGAATGACCTAATCTTCCGTAAGGGTTCCTGTAAATCGTGACTGGCTATGTAGGCAAACTGCTCCAACTGTTGGTTAGACTGTTTCAAGTCACCTACCAGCTTCTCGGCCCGCAATAGCGTTTGGCGCAACAGTGTCTGGTCATTAGCGGCTATCACGATCCCATCACCCTGTTTAACAATGGACATATCAAACCAGCCATCCACGGCCCCATCGGCAATTTGCTGTTCAAACCGCTGCGGCTGGCCGGTCGTCACCACATCGACGTACCGGTCAAAGACTCCGATTGACTTCAGGCTGGGCAATACGTCCAGCATGGTGCGGGTGGTTGTCTGATCCAGCGGGTGGCCAACCGCCCGGGCGTTGGCTTCGTTCTGGAGCAGATACCGAAAGTCGGCAATTTGGCCATTATTGCTCCGTATGGCTTCAAACAGCACAATGGGCATCTGGCAACTATCCAGCACGCTCTGGAGCATAGCCGCCTGTTGACGAGCCTCCAATTCCACCCGTTTCTGGTCGTTTACGATGGAGTAAATCGAGATGATCCGATTCTCATCGATGCGGGTGACCCAGTTATCGGTATAGTTATCGAATCGGTCCCGCTGATAATGCAGTTCGAAGTGTTGAGTCTGCCCCGTTGTCAGGGCCGCTAAATAGGCCGTCCAGTACGTGGTTTCCTGCAAGCCGGGAAACAAAGACAGAATAGATTTACCCTCCAGTTGCGCTACTGACAACTCCGTGTCCCTACAAATGGCCTGACTTACCCGCACGTAGCGAAAATCGATAACAGCCCCGTTTTCATTCCGGACGGCTTCCAGCACGCACAACCCATTGGTAATAGATTTAAGCACATCATCAAATATGAGCGCCTGTTCTTCAATCTGTCGGGCTGCCTGCTTACTGGCACTAATGTCTTTGTAATAGATAACGACGCCATTCAGCAACGGTATGATAGACATCAGATACCAGCCTTCGTTATCATCAACCTGGTATGACTGTTCAATGCGTTGGGGCTGGCCGGAGTCGACTACGTCAATGAATTGCTGTAATACACCCATTTCCCTCAATTCCGGGAAAAACGTGGTGATCCGTTTCCCAATAACCTGGTCGGCGGAGAAACCAACAATCGTATCGCTGGCGGCATTCGTCAATTGGTACGTAAAGTCGATTACCCGGCCGTCCGGATCGCGGACGGCTTCGCAGTAGGCAATGGCTTCATCCATTGCATCCATAACGCCCTGTAGCAACCGGGTCTGGTTTTCTGTCTGCTGTTGCGCCTGTTTGGCCTCGTCAATATTCCGAAAGGTGGTGCATAAGCCGTTGTTCAGCGGGCGATTTTCTATACAGTACCAATGATGCGATACCGGATGAAAATACTCAAAGTCGAAGGGAATCTGCTCCTCCACAACCCGACGAATCTGTTCAGCATGGGTCAGGGCATGGGGTGCCCATTCATACAGCAGTTGGCTGGTGAGTTGCTCAACTGAATAGCCAATGATGGCCAGTGCCTGCGCATTTGCATAGTAGGCACGATAATTAACGATGATTCCACTGGTATCCCGAACTGCTTCGCTGGCAATTACACCCTGCGGTAAATTGGCGAGTAAATCGGCCAGTAAAGAAGGGGTTGGTGTGAATGAAGTCGTTAAGGATGAAGCGGGCATATCGGACAAGATAATTTAACCCTGTAAAACTAAGAAAATGGATCAATCAACACTAACCCGAACGTGCGTGAACGACCCCACTACGATTCTGTTGAATTTTTATTTGCAAAACCCACGGCCTGCGGCTACTTTTGCACCCACGTTTGACAAACGCATCCTGCCACTGGCGGGACGATTCTGTCGCCGGGATGGCGGAATCGGTAGACGCGATGGTCTCAAACACCATTGTCTGCAAGGACATGCCGGTTCGAGTCCGGCTCCCGGTACAATGAACCCCTGTAACTACCTGTATTTCAGTAGATTATAGGGGTTTTATTTTTGTTACCGAAACCTTACCGAAACAAAAAGCACATTAGCCACTTTAGACCCTCAATTAGTGGCCACGCTATTCGAGAATTTAGCCGTACTTCTGGCTGAAACCCTCCCTGAATACTTTAATACCTATGTAACTAAATTTCATTTTCTGTACTAGGGGTAATAAACGCTTAATTTTGACACCGTTTTCTTTTGGCGGGGCAACGGTTCACATAATTTGCCCCGTTCAACCCAAAAGCATTTAATCAGTCATTTTCGGCAATTAAATTGAATTAAATTTCCCCAAAAAAGTAGTAAAAACTGCCTTAAACGAATCCAAATCAACTTTTTACACCTCTGCCTAAAAAAAATAGTCTGAATTTTACCACCGCTTTTTTTTGGTTAGTATAGCGGTTAAGGGGTGTTCATACTTTAGAGATTTACAACCATATACCCCCCTGAATTTTGGCACCGTTTTTTTTTGGTTATCCAAGCGGTTAAGGGTTGGACAAACGGTAGAAAGTTAACCTACCCCTCCCCCGCACATATGATGAAGAGGGTTATAAGTGCCGTTCTTTGCCCCGCTTAATTTGGTGGCAGTGGTGGCAAAGCGGCATCAGGTTTCTTTCGTCTAAGGGTTCACCGCCTAACCGGATCGGGGTAATATGGTCAACCATCTGAGCCGGGGTTAATCGCTTTTGATTGAAACAGTGAACGCATAGGGGCTGCTCCTGCAATACCCTTGCCCGTAGGTTGCGCCAACTGGCCATTCGGTAAAAGTTAACGGGTATGTCACCGTTCGGCTTCTGTTTTAATCCGGCTGTTTTTGGGTGAATCTTTAGCCAGGGCCTTCGTACTTTGGTAACGGTCGGCATGGGTGGTAATGGTTGTTTATGGTTAACTATGTGGGTGGCTGTTTGTAAATGGGCGTTGATTTCCTTTATTTGTCTGCCTTTTAAAGATACAAAAAAGCATGCTGCTTACCATCCGCACACCGGCTGAATCCCTTGAAAAAACCTACCGCCTTCAATCCGCTAACCGGGAACAGGTTGAACGCTTTAAAAACAGTTACGCCAAACTATTGCCCCTCATCAATGAGAAGGAAAGCGAAGAAAACGTAAAGGATCATTTGATGGACTTTCTAAAGGAGGTCTATTACAAAGATGCCCACGTAGTAGCTCCAAAGGGTAAAACTGATTTTGTGATTCATCTGGGTAAAGATGCCACGTCGCAAGCCGGGGTACTGTTTGAGGTCAAACGACCGGCAAACAAAGGGGAAATGATAACCCGGCAAAACCTGAATACAAAAGCCTTTCACGAACTCTTACTATACTACTTTCAGGAGAGGGAACGAGCCAAAAACAGCGACCTTCGACACTGTGTCATTACCAACGTATATGAGTGGTTTATTTTTGACGCGGCTCTGATTGACCGGGTGTTTTACCGCAATGCTCACCTATCCAAAGAATACAAAGCATGGTCAACGGGGCAAAAGGTCAGCAAGAACAATGAATTGTTTTACAATGAGATTGCCAAACCCTTTTTATCGGAGTTAACCGACGAAATCCCGTTTACCTACTTTGATATTCGGGATTATCAAAAGAACGTCTTAGACGCGGATAAGGTCAATGACAAGGCTTTACTATCGCTGTACAAAATCCTGTCTCCTACGCACCTGCTGAAGCTGCCAACGGCTACCGACAGCAACCGGCTTAACCCGCAATTTTATACCGAACTATTGCACCTCATCGGATTGGAAGAGGTAAAGGAGGGGGGCAAAAAGGTAATCCGGCGTAAAGAAGTAGGTAAGCGGGATGAGGGGTCATTACTGGAAAATACTATTGTTCAGCTTGACATTACCAATAAACTCTTCCACTTACCGGATCGGGGGCAATACGGGGCTACGACAGAAGAGCAACTGTTTAGCGTAGCCCTTGAACTCTGTATTACGTGGGTTAACCGGATTCTGTTTCTCAAGTTGCTGGAATCGCAGTTGGTCAAGTATCACAATGGTAATCCAGCATATGCCTTTTTGAATCAGGCAACGGTGGGAGACTTTGACGAACTCTTCAAACTGTTCTTTCGGGTGCTGGCAAAGAAACCCGCCGAACGGCAAGGGTCAATCCAAACCAAATTTGGTCGGGTGCCTTACCTGAACAGTTCGTTGTTTGAGATTACCGAACTGGAAGACGCAACCATCAACATTAACAGCCTGGAAGATAGCCAGACGTTGCCCCTGTTGGCTAAAAGTGTGCTGAAGGATAATACGGCTTACCGGCATCAAAAAGAGTTGCCTACGCTGCCTTATTTGTTCGCCTTTTTGGATGCTTATGATTTTGCATCGGAGAGCCGGGAAGAGATTCAGGAAAAGAACCGGACGTTGATTAATGCCAGTGTGTTAGGGCTAATCTTTGAAAAGATCAACGGCTACAAAGATGGTTCGTTTTATACGCCGGGATTCATTACCGAATATATGTGCCGGGAAACCATCCGTAAAGCGGTGGTGCAAAAGTTCAATGATGCAAAGGGGTGGAACTGTAAAGACTTTGCCGACTTAGAAGACAAAGACCTTGACCGCAACGAAGCTAACACCCTCATCAATGAATTGCGCATCTGTGATCCGGCGGTGGGATCGGGTCACTTTCTGGTATCGGCTTTGAATGAATTGATAGCTATTAAGTCCGATTTAAATGTATTACAGGACGAAACCGGTAAGCGGCTCAAAGGCTACACGGTAAGCATCCTGAATGATGAGTTAGTGGTAGAAGATGAGGAAAGCGAACCCTTCAGCTATGGATTACAGGTTGCAACCAATAAACCCACGGCTGAACGGCAACGGGTGCAAAAGAGCCTGTTTAATGAAAAGCAGGTCATTATTGAAAACTGCCTGTTTGGGGTGGACATTAACCCGAACTCGGTTAAGATTTGCCGGTTGCGGCTCTGGATTGAACTGCTCAAGAATGCCTACTATACCGACGAATCCGGTTTTACCGAATTGGAAACGTTACCCAACATTGACATCAACATAAAACAGGGGAATAGCCTGTTGAGCAAATTTAGTTTAACCGAAGACCTCAGCGACGTATTCAGAAAGCAGAAGTTCAGTTTACGGTCATACAAAGACGCGGTAGCTGCCTACAAGAATGCTCCCAACAAAGAAGCCAAAAGCGAACTACAACGCTTCATCAACGACATAAAAAGCCAGTTCCGCGAAACGGTTATTAATCGCGACCCACGCCGGGCTAAACTGGCCAAACTACGGGGTGAACGTATCCTGCTGGATAGTGAATTGAGCATCTTCGATACGGTCAAAGACCCGAAGCTGATTGCCTTTGAAAAGAAGCGGTACGACAAACTTATTGAAAAAGCAGAAACCGAAATTGCCGACATTGAAAATAATACGCTGTATCGGGGTTCCTTTGAATGGCGGTTTGAGTTTCCCGAGGTTCTGAACGAAAGAGGAGACTTTGTGGGCTTTGATGCTATTATTGGTAACCCTCCTTATTTGAGTATTCAAGATTTAAAGAGATATTATAGTGATGTAACACAAATTTACAAAAACACCTATCTGACTGCTTCATCAGGGAATTATGACATCTATTTATTATTTATAGAAAAGGGGCATCAATTACTAAATAAACTAAATGGTAACCTTTCTTACATTCTACCTTCAAAGTTTATGACAACAAATTACGGTTTAAATGTGCGCCAATTTTTAATAAATAAATCTGCCTTGAAAAGTATTGTCGATTTTGGTTATCATCAGATTTTTGACACTGCAACTACTTACACCTGTATCTTATCAATTTCATCTATTGTAGAAAAACAAATTCGATATGCTAACATTGACCCCTTATCTTTAATAGAAAATAAAAATATAAACTTCAATCTAATTGATAGAAATTCTTTAAAAAGAACTGGCTGGTCATTCAATGACGATTATACTGAAGTTATATTTAAAAAATTGAGATCAAAAAGCATACCACTTATAGATTTACCTACGGATATAGCAAGGGGGTCTAGTACAGGTTGTGATAATGTTTTTTGTCTAAAAAACATTAATGATATTCTTGTTGATTCAGAAGGCCGAGAAGTTACACTAGAACCTGAAATGCTTAGAATACCCATATATGCTACAAATTTCACAAGGTACAACTTTAAGGGAGCGAAGAACGAGTTAATTATCTTCCCCTATAAAATTGAGAAAGACAGCTATTCTTTAATTGAGGAAAAAGAGCTGATGGAAAAATATCCACATACTTATCAATATTTACTGAGTAGAAAAAACGAATTAGATCAAAGAAAACAAATTAAAAGTTGGTATGGATATAGCGCACCTAGTACTGTACCCTGCTAAAATTGGGATGAAAAAGGGAAAGTTGGATTTTTGTAGTTCTCAAGCTCCAAATATCCCCCTTTCCCATGAAGCAGAACTTCATTGACCAAATTACAACACTCCTGCATAAAGCACCAATTGTAGCCAATTTAGCCCGTAAAAAGTTCGTCGCTCAGTTTATTATTGGGCTCATAAAAAGCAGAAATACACAATTTTGTGAGATTGCACAACATCTGAACGACAAAGTCAAGTTAGCCTCCA
>NZ_KB893501.1 GCF_000374085.1 Spirosoma spitsbergense DSM 19989
GGGGATATAAACTCCATGAGCGCTTTTTGTGGTGTTTTTGAGTAAATTTAGAAAGAGGTTGCTACAGATAGATCAACCATGCGTAACATCAGTAATTAAGAGTAGATTGTGATTTTAAAAATAGTATTAGCTGCTCTTTTATTAAACGAAAATGGCCAGTCCAAATAGGTAGGGGGAGGTAAATTAACTCGGAAGGTTTAAGCACTACCTTTAATCCGTTTTTTACCGCCTAGATTCGAAAAAAGGGTATTTTCACCTATTGTCTATCAAGGGTATTCAATACGTTTACTGAAACTCGTATGCTACTGATAGTGTTTGACACCAAATACAAAGAGAAAGAACTGAAGATATGGATAGCCGTGTCCACAACCAAGTTCACGCCGTACCAAACGTGTCTATCATGGACGGGGGTTCCCTGCCTCATACCTAAACCTGCCGCCGATGTACATGGTGGCTCTGACGGGGAGAGCGGCTTTAATTAACGTGTAGAAAATGAAAAGAATGAACTGGCAGAGCAGCTAATACCCGTTTTAAGACCAAATTAGCTGATTTCTAATTATCAGTCGATCATAACCTTAATCGAAACACCATGAAAATTCTGCTTACGTTGCTGATCGCACTCGCTTCGCTGGGACTGTCAGATCTCCAGCTTACAGCCACCCCAGAGGTAAATACCAAAGCGACTTTGCCGAACATCGTGTTTATTCTGGCTGACGACATGGGCTATGGCGACCCCGGCTGTTACAATCCTGACTCCAAAATCCCCACGCCTGCCATTAACCAGCTAGCCCGCGAGGGTATGCGATTTACCGACGCTCACTCGGCAGGTTCGTGGTGTGTACCCTCGCGCTATGGACTGGTGACGGGTCAGTACCCCATGCGAAAACTGATGAACATCCAGCTGGGCGGGCTGATTAATGCCGACCGGGTGACAATTGCGTCGCTATTGCAAAAGCGAGGGTACCACACAGGTATGGTGGGCAAATGGCATCTTGGTTTCGACGGAGTGGACAACTGGGACAAGGTCGATTATAGCCAGCCGCTGCGCGGAGGACCGACCGACCGGGGCTTCGATTATTTCTTCGGCATGCACGCATCACTGGACATTCCCCCGTATTTCTTCATTGAAAACAAGGGAGCGGTAGTCGCTCCCACAGAGTCTATTGCCGGTCACCAGAGTATTGATGCCACCACCACCATCTCGGGAGCGTTTTGGCGGGCGGGCAAGATCGCACCCGGTTTTGTGCATGCTGACGTTCTCCCCACGTTCACGCAAAAGGCAATATCCTTCATGGATGGTCATCAGCGCAAAACCCCTGACAAACCGTTTTTTCTGTACCTCGCCCTAACTGCCCCGCACACGCCCTGGGTGGCTAAGCCGGAATTTGTTGGTAAAAGCAAAGCCGGCGCTTACGGCGACTTCACAACGCAAGTCGATTATACCGTTCGTCAGATACTCGATAGGCTGAAAAAATCAGGTATCGATAAAAATACGATAGTCATCTTTTCGTCGGACAACGGCCCGGTCTGGTTTAAGGAAGACGTTCAGAAATATAACCATCAAGCTACGGGGCGGCTTCGGGGTATGAAAATGGATGCCTATGAAGGTGCCCACCGCATGCCATTCATTGTGCGCTGGCCCGGTCAGGTGAAAGCGGGTTCTGTATCATCTCAACTGCTTTGTTTTACCGATATGCTGGCCACGTTTGCTGATGTTATCAACGAGCCCCTGCCCAAACAGCTCACTCAGGATAGTTATAGCATGCTACCTGTTTGGCTGGGCAGGAGCAAGGCAGAACGAACAGGATTGGTCATAGAAACCCGTACCGTGCGTGATGGGGACTGGAAACTGGTGTTTGGAAACGGAACAGGTAGCCTACACCAGCATTATGGCCATGTCGATGCGCCCGCTGTATCGGGTGAACTATATGACCTGAAAGCCGACCCTTATGAGCAGCGCAATCTGTACAATACCAACCAACAGCGAGTTTCTGCGCTCAACACAACCATGGACAATTACCGGAGCCAGGGCAGTATAACCAATTGATTATTAATAATTTGCGAATAAGCTGAACGCGAAATTTATCACGCCCTTTTAGTTACTGACGCCTGCTCTTGCCAGTCACTGACACGCTGGCGAGGGCAATCATTAAATAGCGCACCAGCCGGGGTTTACCCAGCGCACTAATTGTCGAGGGTTCAGCAGGGGTAAAAATTACGCGTGTCCACTCGCTGTATAAGGTTCTGGTTATGTTAAGCTTGACCATGTACGCAAACGGTGTCTTGTCCGAAAAAGAGCGGGAGGTTTTTCTGAACAGTGTCGGGCCAGGCGAGGGATCCTTTTATTCTGCTCGTAGGGCAAGAAATTAGTGAGCAATAGGAACCGCTGCCATCAGGGAGCTACTGGCCAAACCGGAAGCGCTTCATAAACACTTCTTTGTAACTACGGCCTAACGGCAGCTTCTGTTGCTGTATGCTTACCTCCTGGTCCGTAA
>NZ_KB893502.1 GCF_000374085.1 Spirosoma spitsbergense DSM 19989
AGCGTCAGGCTGGTCTGGGCGCAGGTCAGGGTCGTGGACGGGCTGGCACTAAGCGTCGCTGTGGGTAGATTGGCATTCTGACTAATCGTGATGGAAGTAGTGCTGGCGCATCCCGTGGCCGTGTTGGTCACCGTCACTGAGTACACTCCCGCCATGTTCACCACTGCCGTGTTGCCACTCTGGCTCACCACCCCCGGACCACTGAAGGCGTAACTATTGCCACCGCCCGCTGTTAAGGTCAGACTGGTCTGGGCGCAGGTCAGCGTCGTGGACGGACTGGCCGATAGAGTAGCCGTGGGCGTTGAGGCATTGCTGTTGATGGTGATGGAGGTGGTGCTGGCACAACCCGTGGCCGTGTTGGTCACCGTCACCGAATATACCCCCGATGCGTTCACCACCGCCGTATTGCCGCTCTGGCTAACCACCCCCGGACCACTGAAGGCGTACGCATTTCCACCACCCGCCGTGAGCGTCAGACTCGTCTGGGCGCAGGTCAGGGTCGTGGACGGGCTGGCACTAAGCGTCGCTATCGGCCCTGCCGTCGTGCTGTTGACCGTTGTGCTGGTGCTGCTCACACAGCCGCTGGCATTAGCCACGGTGACCGAATAGGTGCCGGGACTACTCACCACACGGGTCGTGGTGGATCCCGACGTGCCCAGCACCGAACCGCCCGGACTGGTGAACGTATAGGAGTTTCCTCCCGAAGCGGTCAGCGTGACGCTGGTCTGGGCACAGGTCAGCGGGCCGTTGTTGGTCAGACCCGCTGTGGGCAGGGCGTTGACTGTTAAGGTTGCGGGGTCAGAGTTAACAGATCCACCATCTCCGGTAGCGACACTGCGATACTGATACCCATTGAGTCCCGCTACATTACTGATTGTAAGCGTCGTGCTGGTTACGCCCGAGTAGGGAGCGTTATTGCTCAAATTAGTAAAACCACTTCCCGTGTTAACTTGCCATTGGTAGGAGGTAGCATCAGAAGCAGCCACGGTAAACGTAGTGCTACTACCGGCACAAACGCTTTTACTGATAGGATTACTCGTGATGACTGGTGGTGTGGTCTGCTCGTAGTGTCGAATCACGCCATCAGAACCACCAATCAGCAAGTCCAGCAGCCCGTCGCCGTCGAGGTCCGTGATGGCGGGGGTTGTGTACCCGGATAAATTCAGCCCACTGAAGGCAGTCGAAATCTGGGTGAAGGCGGTTCCGTTAGCACTGGTTTGTTCGTAGTGAAACAATTGTCCATTGCTACGCCCAATCAGCATATCAAGCCGTCCGTCACCGTCCAGATCAACCACACAAGCCATAGAACCTCCGTTGCCGGCATCGGCGGTAGGGCCAAAGTTTTGGTTATTCAACTGGTTAAAGGTGCCGCCGTTAGGGGTGGTCTGCTCGTATCGGCTAAGAAATTCGTCCCCTACCAGGAGATCAAGCAGACCGTCGCCGTCGATATCTGTAAAATGGGGATATTGAAAAGTCAGCCCCCCTGTACTAAAAATGTTATTAAAGTCATTTGATATCTGCGTGAAGGATGTACTGTTCACGGCTGATTGCTCGTAATGCTTAAAATTACCAGCTCCACTACCCACTACCATATCCAACAGTCCGTCGCCATCGATATCCGTCACGCTAACGATTGAATTATAGTGCCCGGTCAGACCGCTTAGATTGGTGCTACGAAGCGTAAAGCTGAGACTGTTGGGAGCACTCTGCTCGTAATGGCTTACTTCGCCGGTTTCCCGGCCCACCAGTAGATCAATAAGCCCATCGTGGTCAAGGTCGGTAATGGCGGGCGTTGAAAAAGAGCTAACATTGATCGAATTGAACGAGTTGCTACGTAACGTATAGGTTAGTGACGAACTGGCCCGCGTTACGGTGAAGTTCGTACTGCTCAGTACGGTGCCGCCCGGCGTAGTCAGCCGGATGGGTCCGGTAGATGCCTGAGCGGGCACGACAAACGAAACCTGCGTGCTCGAAATAGGCGTGATGTTGACCGGAATGCCGCGCAGCACAACGGCTGTAGTTCCCGTCAGGTTTGCGCCGTTGATGGTTACCACCGTACCCGCCGGACCACTCGCAGGTGATAAGCTGGTGATGGTGGGGGGGGTAACAGGTACATCCTGCCGGATAATGCGTCCTGCTGCCCCGGCTGCTCCTTCATAGAGGTCAGTATCGCCATCGTTGTCATAATCAAGTGCGTAAAGGCCCGACGATGCCGCTGAGTTGGGAATGAGTNAAAAACTTATGGTGTTGAGCGGCCCCGATGTAAACGTGCCAGTACCGTTGGTGGCAGAGTGGGTTGTGGCAAACCCACCACTGCCATTGTTGAGT
>NZ_KB893503.1 GCF_000374085.1 Spirosoma spitsbergense DSM 19989
GCCGAATGAACTGAGCAGATAGTCTGTATATAAATCAAGGTTCGTTTGCATGACCAAAGATAATTTGTCCACTTAACCACTTTGCGTAACTTCAGTTATAAGACACAATTTCAATTTCTTTGTTATCAGCCAGTCTTTTAATAATCTCTACAATTTGAGTACGACCGCCTATTGAAGATTCGATTATATTGGTGTCTTCTTGATCTTTATCGTCTTCTAAATTGCGATCTAATTTATAGTTCCATTGAACATCGACAACGTATCTTTCTAAGCGCTTTAGGCATTTATCATAGAAAGACGAGACAAGCTGTTCGTATGCTGCGGTTTCTATCAAACCTCCATCCCTGCTTGTAACTTCTTTGAACTGTTCAGGATCGTCAGTAAAAATCTCAATTCTACCTAAGAGATCCCTTGTACCTAAAAACCTTGCATATCCTTGTTGCTTTCTATGATCCATTCCAAGCTCATCGTCGCCTGGATCACCAAAAGGATAGACTCTAAAACCATTTTTAAATAAAAAAACAGAACCAAATTTAATAGGTTCAAGACCCATTTGGCGAGTAAAATTATTTTTAGCAGCACTATTAAGAAAGAAGAGTTGATACCTTACATCCTCTAAATAATTAAAATCTAAATTAGGTTCTCTAATCTCATAGACTGGCGTACCTCTATCGATTAATTTAGTTGTTATAAAGTCTTTGTTAATAACGCTGTTTATTTGGGTCGTTTTAACATTTAAAGTTTCAAATATGAAGTTTTCTATAGGCCCGTTAATTTTGTCTCTAGCTATTTTTTCTTTTTTGTCTGCTTCTAACTCTTTTTTACATTCAATAGATATAGAGAAATCGTTTCCCGAATTAGAAAAAGGATTTATTAGTTTTTCTAACGAATGCTTTAACAATTTAATTTTATTACGGTCCCAAGGAGAACGTAGTTCAGTTATTTCAATTATTGTTCCATATTCAAAATCATTATAAAATTCTTTTGAAAAAGTCTTATGGTCTACTTTAATATCTATGAATTCTTCTAAAGAATTTTCTTCAAAATCTCCCCAGTCTACGTCAAGTTGTTCAATAGTGTCGCTACCCTTTTGTTTCGTTATAAGTCTTAGCCTTGAACCAAGCTTGTCTGAAGAAAATCTACCAATTCCCTTAGCACCTGCATAATACCTTTTATTGAGCTTGTCTCGATAACTGTTATCTTTAGATCCTATTTCTTCATCTTCTGTTCCATTTATCTTTGCTGAATAGGCCACAAATAACCACTTGTCTCTAAGGTCGTCAAATGACATACCCTTTCCATCATCTTTTATTGTTAAGTAATCATTATCAAAAATGATTTTGACATTTTTCGCATAAGCATCGTAAGAATTTTTAACTAGTTCAAAAACGGCTATAAAATCGTCTGTGATTAGGTCTCTACCTATAATTTTTTTTAACCCTGAGCTTATTTTGAAAGTAAGCTGATCTAGCTGATTCATCAAAAAATATTTTTTAAAATTGCTCCAACTTGTTCAGCAAATAGTGGTGGTATTGCATTTCCTATTTGAGTATACCTGGGTACTTCTCGAATTCTTCTTTCACCACCTGTAGTATATTTTCCTTTAAATTCATACCAATCTGGAAAGGTCTGAATTCTGGCATATTCCCTTACTGTCAAAATTCTTGGTTCGCTATAATGTATGTAGTCATCTGGTAGTGATGTGATAGTTGGAGATTTATGCGCTCTATCTAAAACTACAATCCTGTGCTTTTTTATTGAAAACATTTCCCTTATTTCTTCATTTATATGTTTATTTTTTGCTGAATTGTTCAGTATAAAGTCAAATTTATCAATTATATCTTGTCTATGGTTTGCAAATCTGTGACTGTCGATATCTTGCGTTGGAGTATTTCTTCGCATCAAAGCTTGAAAGCTCCCATTGAGCGGGCCATATATGCCAGCTTTAAAATTCTTACTATCTGGCGAATCTATAATGCCATAAGTTTTATTTAAGTCTGATATTGCATCTCCCAGATTTGTTTCTAAACTTATATTTAGCGTTTGAAGGAAATTTTGTTTTTGCTCATTAATGATTCTGAAAAAATTATTAATGAGATCAGGCTTCGCTCTTCCAATGTCCTCTCTAATTCCTACTAAAAGAAATCTCACCCTTTTTTGAGGTACGCCAAAGTCACCAAAATTGGTTAGTTCTTTGCTTATATAATATCCTGCTTTATGAAGTTCATTGACAAGGGTGCATTTCAAAAATACCAGTATCTTGTTGACATAGCCTCAAAAAGCCCTTGTTCCCATGACCAGAGAAGAATTACATGCCCTCGTTGATG
>NZ_KB893504.1 GCF_000374085.1 Spirosoma spitsbergense DSM 19989
TATATCAAAGCCATTCAGGCAGCTTTAGCTGAACTCCGGTTTCTCCAACAAAAGAATCTCTTGTTAAACATTGACCCTGCGTAACTTCAGTTATAATAAAGATTTAATAAATGTACTAGAAGAAGATATATCAAGGGTATCCGATAAAGTCTTTAAATCTTTGATTAAGATAGCTGATAAGACGGATGATAGTACGTTTAAATCACAAGTGTTAACAGCCGAGGAAAAGTATAATAAATTAAAATTAGAAAAAGAAAAAGCAGAAAGAGAAGCTGAAGAAGAAAAGAGAAAGAGAAAAGAGGCAGAAGATAAAGCGGAACAAGCTGAACAAGAGAAAGAAGAAGCAAAAAAAGAAAAACAACAAGCAGAGAGAGATAAGAAAAGGGCCGAATTAGAAGCAAAGGAAAAAGAATTGCAAAGGCGAGAAGAAGAATTAAAAAGAAAAGAGGCTGAGCAAAGAACAATCGAAGCTGATAAAAAGAGAATACTAGAAGAAGAAGCCCGCATAAAAGCAGAAAAAGCTAAAGAAGTAAAGGAGAATCAAATTAGGTTTCTTCAATCGGTCAAAGCAACTGAGTATGATGATATCAGAGATTTGAACCATATAATTGGCATTAATTCGGATAACATCAGAAAGAGGGTTCTCCTCTTTAAAAGAAAATATGATAAAAAACCAGACATTTCTAAAGCAGACGTTTTGGATTTTATAAAAAGTATTAGCTTAGCGAATGACAAAATAAGAGCTATTGCAACTTTTACGACTAAAGGTAATTTTCTAAAAGCAGCAAATGACACGAATGGAGACCTTGTAAAATTTATAATTGACTATTTTGAAAACATTTATCAGTACTTATTTGATGATTTCAATGTAGAATTTATAAATCCAGAAATCGAATTTACTACGCACTTTAAACCAATTGAAATTTCAGTTGTATTAGATAATTTAGTAAGTAATTCTAGGAAGAAAAAAGCCACTAAGCTGCAAATTGAATTTATTAAAGATGATAACCATCTAATGGTCGTTTTTAGAGATTTTGGTAAGCCGCTTGATCCTACTATTGCTGATTGGCAAACGATTTTTGAAGAAGGTGTTACAACTACTAATGGTTCGGGTTTGGGACTTTCACATGTTAGTAAGATTATAAACGATATGAAAGGTAGTATTTCAGTTAATACTGCTTTCAAAGAAGGATTTGAACTTATTATAAACTTACCAAAATGAGATTAGATTACAATATTCTTTGGATTGAAGATGATCACGAATGGCTAGACACGACAAAAAAACTTTTTGAGGAAAGTGTCGATGATCTTGGATTTCGTTTAAATCCGACCTCATTTAAAGATGGAGATAAAATTGATGAGTTAGTTATACAAAACGGATTTGCTGACTTCGATCTCATATTAGTAGATTTTAATCTTCAAAACTCTCAAACTGGTAATACTATAATTGAAAAACTTCGAGAAAGCGAAATTTATACAGATGTGCTTTTTTATTCACAAGATATAGATAACGTTAGAAGTAGCGTTAAAGATTTAGGTTTAGAAGGTGTTTATACATCTGGAAGAGATGGAATTGAGGATAAATTTGAAAAAGTCGTAAAAACGACAATAAAAAAAATCAAGAAGTTAATACAATGCGTGGCCTAATAATGGCGGAAACGAGTATTCTTGATGATGAATCGTTAGATATAACTAGTTCATTTATTAAAGAAGGCACTGAGGCTTCTTCTGCAATTGCTAAATATATATTTGAGACTGTAGAGGAATCTTTAGATAAAAAATCGGCGGACTTTAAAACATACAAAGAAAAATCAGATATCGACGGTCTACTTGAAGACACTTTATTATTTAGTGCTTATGTCAGAGCAAGAGCGTTAAATAAAATTGGTAAAGTTAAGGTGATTAATGAATTGAAGAACTTTACAGAGAATTATACAACAGAAGTAATTAAAATACGTAATATTTTCGCGCATGCTAAGGAAGTAAAAGAAGGCGGTAAAACGACTCTAAAAGGATCAACTGAAGAGTTTGACTACGATAGATGTATTGAAATACGTAGATCCTTAATGAGATATTCAGATCTTTTTGAACTCGTCAAAGGGAAGTTATCTTAATGTTTAGAAGGATTAGAGTTAGATTATTAAGTCAATTTTCAATGTGATGTAGTCCGTGAATAGCAGTAACAAATAGAAAAGTATTCTATTTGTTACTGCTTCCAATATAAACGAGAGACTGCTCGCTGAACTGTGTCAAGGCTGAGGGTGAATAGAAGGGAAAAAGAAAAATCCTTATTTTCACAATCATGACGGATACAACTAACGAC
>NZ_KB893505.1 GCF_000374085.1 Spirosoma spitsbergense DSM 19989
AAAAAAAATGACATGTGTCTAATTTATGATTTTAGTAAATAAACTAAATTTTTAGTTGCCGCCCTTTTTCCTCTTTTTACTAAACGCGCGGCCCTTTTTGTTTTTTGTTTTTCGTTCACTCATCAGGGAAATTTTTTAGCCTTCTTGACCTTATCCACATCTTTTTAGCAACGCGCGGCTTCACAACTATTATAGTAGGAAAATTTACTATTATAGTTAAATACTATATATAGAGTGATGCCGAATAAAAGGACAAATACCCCCACTCACAGTTCTGAATAAAAGGACAAATACCCCCACTCGTAAGAGTAATAAAAGGACAAATACTCCTGATTTATAAGGCAAATATTTTCCTTGTCCTTTTATTACACATATCTTTGTCCATCTCCCGAAGTGTCGACAAAAATATAAACCCTATGGAAGACAAGCGTAGCACTCAGCTAACGTTACCGCTCGAGTTGACCTATGAGCCGAAGCACAAAGAATTAGTTAAACAGCATTGGAATGTAACCTTTGCCCGCCAAGGTCGAATGAGTGTGTCCGCTAAGCGGATCATGGCCCGTGTAATCGACCAAATACGAGACGACGATTTTAAGTTGCGGCCTTACTATCAGTTTCGTATTGTGGACATTATCACTGATGTCGGAATAAGTAAAGAGACCGCTTACAAAGAGGTGCAAGGGTCATTGCGTGAGTTGCTAGCGGCTGTTTGGGAATTTGAAAGCATAGATAGTTCGGAATGGTTCGCCCGGCATTTACTCGACTCAACGAAGGAACGGGCCGTGGGGTATAAAGATGGAATTATTACGATACTGCTCAATCCACAATTAGAGCCGTATTTTATCCAGATTGCCCATTACTCAACTCATCAGCTTAATAACTATATGGGGCTAAAAAGCTGGTACTCGATGCGCTTCTTTGAAATCCTGTCAGCTTATCGGGATACGGGTCTATGGTGTCCGACGGTCGAACAATACCGGCAATTAATGGACTGTGCTCAAGAAAAAGACAAACGGGGTAGGGTTAAATGGGATAAAGACGGAAACCCAAAAATTAAGTACCCTCTAACTAAAGACTTGATAAACCGCACTATTACGGAGCCATTAGAAGAACTGGCCAATACGAATTTAGCCTTTGACTTTGAGCCTGTTTACGAGACTGATCGACTGACACGGGGGCGGAAAAAAATAATTGGCTTTAAATTCACGCTCAAACGTAAGCAGGATGGTAAAATACCA
Organism: Spirosoma spitsbergense DSM 19989; assembly: GCF_000374085.1. GTDB lineage: Bacteria > Bacteroidota > Bacteroidia > Cytophagales > Spirosomataceae > Spirosoma > Spirosoma spitsbergense. Next base: position 1,239 of record NZ_KB893505.1, read on the forward strand.
GAGTACTGGCTTCAACACACTAGTATATCCAAAGTAATAGCTGGTCTACGGTCGTGGAAAGTAACAGACAAAAATATAGCCCTATATCTAGAAGACATAGGCACTAAAGCGGCTAACAAGCTGGTATACGATTGGCAACTAAAAGAGAACTCAAACGACCGTATAGAAGACCGGGCAAAGTACTGCAACGCCGTGTTTGTGAGAATGGGTAAAGGTGCTCAGGAACGATTAAAACAGGAAGTTGAAGACGCTTTAGAAAAGTAAAGCAGTTGAGCCCTGATGAAAACGCGGTGCGTAACTGCTTTGCTTTTCGCTGACTGCTTCAGAATTCTATTTATCAGCCTGGCCCTTCTGTTTCGCTTTTTCGATAGCAATCGTTTCTGCAAGGGTTAAATAGGGACCCTGATGGTTAACCCACCGTTCGCCCGATTCGGCTAACTCTGCCTCTGTATGCCCATTTTTAATTACGGCTACCATCTTCGGAGCTTTCTCCTTCGCTTCTTTTTTGGTCAATCTGAGCATATCAAGCTATATTTTTGGGTGTGTAACTGCACCTGTTTTTATACCTAAAAAGAGGTGTAAAAACAGGTGCAGTTACACACCCAAATTATACTTCTTTTTCTCCCTTTCTACCTTCTCTTCAATTGCTTCTATTATCCAGTCTTGTAAGGAAACGCCAAGCTTTGGACTGGTCGGCTTGCGTGGCCGTTTGGCCCGTAACTGGTCAACTGCGGCAAGCTGGCCGGACATAATTTTGATATTAAAATTCTTAACCTGCTCCTGCTGCTCTGCTTTCCCGATAGTCGTACTACCCCGGTTTATAATCTCGTCTATCTTCCTTTCCTGCCCTTTGACCGTCGGCTGATCGGTGATGCTGGCGGGTACTGCCTTCTTTTTAGGTGGTGCTGATACGGCCATAAGGTTATTTTTTAATGCCTGTGACGTGACTGAATAACGCTTCCACTTCGACAACGGCTT
>NZ_KB893506.1 GCF_000374085.1 Spirosoma spitsbergense DSM 19989
CCTGCCTATATGTTCGCTGGAAGTAGTATTTTAGTATTCTGATTTGGCCTAATCTAACCTGCACAAACCACTAACCTTTTTTCCCCTTTCTCACATGAATTTATTTACCTGGTTGGGTATCGGTTCAGGAACGAACCAAGCCCAGGCCAACGACGAGCGGAGCCGGGCGATAGCCGGAGAACAAATTACCATTGATTGGCACGAAGCCGACAAGCAGCGTATATTAAACTGGATTGCTGAGCGCAAAGCGTTAGCCGACGAGAAACGCCCGGAGCTGAGCGAGGGGGCGCGGTACTGGTTCGACCAGAGCGAAGCCGACGAGATTAACCGGTTAGAACAGTCTATCCAGCGCAATGATAGCTATATCATTCACGCCCGGAATAACATCCTTTACCACCAGCACCGGCAGCGACGATAAGCCAGGCCAAAGCGCGTAAGCAGTCTTGCAAAGAGCAGGCCGAAGAAGGTCTACAGGAGGCAGATGCCCGACTAGCTATCTACCGGAACATCGTTCTGATGAAAGGTCAAGTCTAACCAAATGAAGCCATTTGGATCAGCGGTTACCATATCGACACAAGTAGCTATCAAAATAGTAGTAGAAAACCTAAGATGAACTGATTTTAGCTACTTCACAAACAAAATAACCGTAACAATGGCTGGAAGCTTACTATCTAAGGATTACCCCACAGCAGATGAATGGCGCAAATTAGTAGAAGACTTTTCACCGGAAGCTATTGCTCATAAGCTCTTACTTGCACATGTTCCCTATGTATTCCGGGATGAACCCTTAAAATATGCTCTGTTTAGAAAGACCATAGCCGATGCATTCAACGTAGAGCCAACAAACATTTTTATAGTCGGTAGTGCAATGGCTGGCCGAAGTTTAAAGGGTAATGCTTTGGAGAAAGAATACTCGACAGACAGCGATTTCGATACGCTCATCATATCGGAGCATCTTTTTACAAACTATGTTATGAAGTCTCTAGCTTGGGTTAAGGAGATTTCAGTGACAGATTACACTGGAAAGATTCCTAAGACTCAACCTATAAACGCTGAAAATGCCAAGCACATTGATTGGTTAGCCAGTCAAGCATATAAGGGAATATGGAGGCCAGACAGTCTTCCCAATACATCTCAGGCAAGAATTGACTTCTTTGAAAAGTTTGCGGATGTATCGCTGAAAACGCTTGGTCTCCAATTATCAGAAGATACAGTGGCTAAAGTTAATGGTCGAATAGCAAGATCATTTGAAGACGCTGTCAAAGATCTTGCTTCAAGTATAGCAAGATTACGCAAGGAGCTTAAAGGAGAAAAAGTAGAGCCAGAAGTAATTCCAATTATAGAAGAAAAAAGAGAGGTGTTAACTAAAAAATGATCGTGCGTATTGACGAAACGTGGCGTGTAGCCCTCCTACGGAGTGCAGCGTGGTACGGTCTTGTAAAAGAGCAAGCTGGAATGCCGCTTCGCGTCATTCTCAGGCTTGCTTTACTTCGTAAAGATTTGACCATCAATAAATTACGGTTTATAGCTATTAATGAAAAGTTAACTTTTTTTATAACCCTTTACTAATCAATACTCAACTATTAATGAATCAGTTAACAGATACCCCGGAGAAGGCCCACCATGTTACGGCATCCCCGGCGACCTTCGCCGACTTTGAGAAGTTGGCCCAGCAGTATGGACTAAGCAATAAAGGGCTATTGGCGGCCATGGTGCAGTATTTCAAGGCAACCAAAGCCGACCCCCGCGACCCCAAAGCTGATAACCCTACCGACGCTATTAAGGCACTCGACCGGCGATTAATCAGCTTCATCAAACAGCAGGAGAAGGAGCAGCTGCGACCCATAAAAGACGAATTGATTTTGATTAGCCGTAAGCTCTACGAGCTGGACGACCCCGCCAACGGGGTAGGCAAAATTGAGCATCTGCGGAAGATCAACGAACGGCTGCGGCAGGTGGCCGAGAAGGTAGGCGTAACGATGTAGCCCGATGGTAACCAACTTTTCAAGTCCGATTAAGGGAGCCAACAGCGGGAGCTGTCAGCGGTTAGCCGGGTATCTGGAGAAAGAGAATAACCGGAGCGCCGGCCGCCAGCTACCACCCCACCAGCAGGAAGCGTTTTTCTCCGCTCACAGCGACAAAGTAAGCCAAATCGAGGTGGTAGCCGGAATTGACCAAAACGGAGCCGCCCAG
>NZ_KB893507.1 GCF_000374085.1 Spirosoma spitsbergense DSM 19989
TTTTGTTTGGTTAGCACCCAAAACTACCAATTTCGGCTCATATGCCCTTTAAACGCCGGTTTTAAGAATTTCACAATCCCATAGTTCGCGTTAAATTAGAGCAACAGCGAATGACAACGGTTTCAATCCATGAAGAGAGCGCCGAGACGTTTTTGGATCATGACCAGCGTTCACAACTAGAGCATCTACAGATAACCGAGCAGCAGAACTATATTAAAGACGCTATCAGTCGATTGCCGGGAATAGATGGGCTATTGATCACGTTATATTACCTGGACGAGAAGTCAATCCGGGAAATTGAGGAGATAACCGGCTTATCGGAATCTAACATTAAGGTAAAATTATTCCGGGCCAGAAAAGTACTGGAAGCGCAGTTGCGTTTTTTATTGTAAATGAACCGGTTGTCGATTTGAACGGCCATTATCTATGGAGGACGAAAAAAAAGATCGTTTCAGCAGGCTGATCCAACAAGTCGGACCCGACAAACCGGGTGCTGACTTCACCCGTGCCATCATGAAACAGGTGCAGGCTGAATCGGAACTGGACCCGGCAAACGAAGCCGCCCTGATCCAGCTTTTACAATCGCATACGCTTGTCGAAAAACCATCGTCTGCTTTTAATCGTCGGGTGATGAATCAAATCCTGGTTTCGCAACCCAGGCAACTGGAGCCCATTATTCGCCCCAGGGTATGGTATGTGATGGCAGCATCGCTGCTCTTGATCGTTCTTTTCTGTGTAGGTCTACTTTCTTCCAGTCCAGCTCAACCTACCTCCTCCGGACTGGATCGTTTTTTTTTGGGTATAGAGGGAACCCTCGACGCCCTTCCGATTAGTTACCCATTAACCCTTTTTGCCATAGGTGTTTTAGTGGTCTTAGACTATTTTATGAGACGTGATATACGTGTAAGGTATTGACTTATAGGTAATTAAATGAAGTAGGTCCGGTACTAATCTATGTCCACTAACCAGCATACAGAGGTAACCAAGGTTCGGTAAGTATACCCCTCTTAGAAGCTGTTTGAGTTAGCGATTTGAGAAACGAGAAAGCCGCCAATCGGGGTTTAAGTTGTGTGAAGCAACCTTATTCCTCCGACCTGACGGCCTCTCAATGGCAAGGTATTGAAAAACTCATTTATGTCAAACGAAAAAGCGTTTGGCCCCTTCGACGCATTGTCGAAGCCATCTTTTATCTGACCAAAAACGGCATCATCTGGCGCGATCTGCCCGATGGTTTTCCGCCATGGCAAACTGTTTACTGGTACTTCCGGAAATGGAGCAAAGACGTTACCTGGATACTGATTGCCAACGAGTTGACGATACTTCATCGGCTTAAAGTGGACAAAAAGCCTGTCCCAACAGTAGCCGTGATCGACTCGCAGAGCGTCAAGAACTCCTCGACGGCCACCGAACAGATTGGGTTTGATGGCGGTAAACTTATCAAGGGCCGCAAGCGGTTTTTGATGGTCGATACGATGGCGGGGCCGCCCGTGCGGGCATTTGTTGTGGACTGACGTGCATCCGGCCAACGTTCACGACGGGCAGGCAGGCGTTACGTTTTGGGAGCAGGCTGAGCATATCAACCCGTTGCTGGATGACCTGGTGTTGATGTATGCTGACAGTACGTTCGGCGGCCATTTTAAGGAACAGTTAGAAACGATTTATGATATGCGCGTGGTGATTTCAAAGACTCCGGTTGAGGACCAACCTACTGATGGTGAATTGCTTATTCACAAGTGGAGGTGGATAGTAGAACGTACGATTAGTTGGTTAGGTAATAACCGCAGATTGGCAAAAGACTACGAACGGACGATTCTGTCGGCTCAAAGTTTCATTTGGATTGCCCACATCAGACGGACGATCAGACACGCATTTTACTAACTGATGTTACGCAGCCTTGGCCAATAGAGTAGATTGACTTTTGAGGCTGTTGAGTTCCTGCAAAGCCAACTTAGTTGCATTTAGCGTC
>NZ_KB893508.1 GCF_000374085.1 Spirosoma spitsbergense DSM 19989
GTGGTCTGTTCAATCCCAAGGGTATCTATGCCCATGCCCTCAAAAGGAACTCGGCGGTTAATTAATTCAAATCAATAATTCGCCCGCTTACGGAACGGGTAGGATACATTGTTGAGCCTGGATTGGGGTTCGTCTGGGATCCCGCCCAAAATTTTCACTAAAATTTCGTACCTTTGTAGTTCAATCTGAACAGTAAATCACACAATGGTATCGGTACAAAACGTCTCCCTCCGCTATGGAAAGCGGGTACTTTTTGATGATGTCACTATAAAATTCACCTCCGGCAACTGCTATGGCGTTATTGGAGCTAATGGAGCGGGCAAATCAACTTTTTTGAAAATATTATCGGGCGAAATTGAAGCCCAGACTGGTTTGGTGAACATGACTCCCGGCGAACGGATGTCGGTGCTGAACCAGAATCAGTCGGCCTTCGATGAGTTTCCCGTGCTGCAAACGGTTATTATGGGCAACAAACGCCTGTACGACATTATGCAGGAGAAAGATATACTCTACGCCAAAGAAGATTTTACGGATGCCGATGGCGAAAAAGCCGCTGAACTCGAATCCGAATTTGGCGAAATGAGCGGGTGGGATGCCGAGTCGGACGCGGCCAGTCTGCTATCCGGTCTGGGCATTAAAGAAGATAGTCACTACTCGCTGATGGGCGATCTGAATGGTTCCGAAAAAGTACGGGTGCTGCTGGCACAGGCGCTATTTGGCAACCCCGATGTGCTGCTGCTCGACGAGCCGACCAACAACCTCGATGTGGAGTCGGTGGGCTGGCTCGAAAACTTCCTGGCGAACTTCAACAACACCGTTATTGTCGTATCTCACGACCGGCACTTCCTGGATCAGGTTTGTACGCAGATCGTGGATGTCGATTTCAGCAAAGTGAAGCTCTTTGCCGGTAACTATTCATTCTGGTACGAATCGAGCCAACTGGCACTGAAGCAACGGCAGGACCAGAACAAGAAAACGGAAGATAAACGCAAAGAACTGGAGGAATTCATTCGTCGCTTCTCGGCCAACGCATCCAAATCCAAACAGGCAACGAGCCGGGGTAAACTGCTCGAAAAACTCACGCTGGAAGATATTCAACCGTCGTCCCGGAAATACCCCTACGTTAATTTTAAACCCGAACGCGAACCCGGCGACCAGATTCTAACCGTCGAAAACCTTACCTATACGGCCGAGGACGGTACAAAGCTGTTTGAAAACCTAACGTTTACGGTCAATAAAGAGGACAAGATTTTTCTCTTTAGCCGCGATGGGCTGGCTGTTTCGGCGTTGCTGGATATTCTGGCGGGTGAGCGTAAAGCTGATTCGGGGACGTTCCGTTGGGGCATCACCATCACGTCGGCGTACTTCCCGACGGATGCTGAGAAAGAGAAATACTTTGAGACGGACCTGAACCTGGTAGACTGGCTCCGGCAGTATTCGGAGGAGAAAGACGAGAGTTTTATCCGGGGCTTCCTGGGTCGGATGCTCTTCTCGGGCGAAGAATCACTGAAGAAAGCGACCGTATTGAGCGGGGGCGAAAAGGTGCGGTGTATGCTCTCTAAAATGATGCTGTCGGGTGCCAATGCCCTGATGCTCGATGAACCAACCAACCACCTCGACCTTGAAAGTATCGAATCGTTGAACAACGGTATGATTGACTTCAAAGGCCCGATTCTGTTTACCAGCCATGACCACCAGTTTGTGCAAACGGTAGCCAACCGTATCATCGAAATTACCCCGGCGGGCATCCTGGATAAACTGATGACCTACGATGAATACCTCACCGACGACCGCGTGAAAGCACAGCGTGAGGAGCTGTACGAAGCCGTGGCGTGAGATTACGCGAACATGAGTCATCCCGAATTTTGGGTGATGGCGAATGCGACCATCAGTGCGTTAGTGATGGCTGAGCGTAAGCGGTAAATCGGCACCAAAGCTTT
>NZ_KB893509.1 GCF_000374085.1 Spirosoma spitsbergense DSM 19989
GCATCAACGAGGGCATGTAATTCTTCTCTGGTCATGGGAACAAGGGCTTTTTGAGGCTATGTCAACAAGATACTGGTATTTTTGAAATGCACCCCACTGAACCGCCACTTTTGCCAAACCCGTGTTAGCGGTTCGTTGTTTTTTGTTTATTTCAAAAGTCTTTTCATTGCCATAATATAACCTGTATGAAGTCCTTCGTGAAATAGTATGAAATTTATTGCTTCGTCTATGTTTGTTATTTCTACACCATATGGAGTGGTAAATGTCCCATAGTTAGAAAATGCACTTTGGTTATAATCGGTTTCTAATTTGTCAAGTACAGATAGGAATAATGTTTTAATTGTATTTATTTCATCTGCTTGAATAGGACTATTAGGTTTTGTTTGCGGCTTGTAGTCAGTGAAATATTGTTCGTCTACTATTGGTTTTAAACCTGCTCGCAAATAGCAAAGTCCTTGCTGGCTTACTATGAGATGCCCCAAATTCCAAATAATGTTATTGTTAAATCCTAAAGGGATTTCATTTAGTTGCTCCGCACTTAAATCTTTAATTAAGTCAAGCAAATATGTTCTTGTATTTTTTAGTCGTTCAATTTCTCTATTCATTTTATTTATTTATTAATTGGAACTCCGCTTACTGCAATTACTTGCCAATTGTCATTACACAACTTCCAAACTCTGATATATCGAAATTGTTGACTAATTATTTGCTCATTGTATTTTCCAGTCATTTCTAAATTAACAGAAACAACAGCGGTGTCGTCAATCAAATTTATTTTTTGGTCTTTTGATTTAATTGAAGTCATTGCAGTTTCTCCTTTTCGATAATTGTCTAAAACCATGGATTTCGTCACAGAAAGACCATTTGGTAATATAAAAAGAGCACTGTCGTGAATTAAGGAGTCTAAACTAATTAGATCTTTTTTGGTAAAGGCTTCTAATAGTTTACTTTCACATTCCATAATATAATTTTTGATATTGATTATCATGTTTAAAAGTTTACGTTTTTTTTGTTAAACTAAATTTTTGTCTTTAAATTGGTGATTCATAGTCGTCGTTTACAATGACCGCTAACGTTTTGCAGCTACCCGAAGGGCGAGCCTTTTACCACGAAACTTGATTTGAAAAACTAATGTTTGGTTAACCACAAAACTGTCTTTGGAACGCGAAACCCTGCCTTTTGGGTAGGTGCTGTTAGCGGTTCGGGCTTTCTTTGCTTGACTTTTTCTATGATTCAAACTTATCATCATTGTTTCTCAATGTAATATTTAAGTTCCAAGTTCATCTTTTTAAATCCGTCAGGTGCCGTCTTCATCATTGGAAGTTGTCTGAATATTTGGGATAAAATTCCTCTATATTCTTCTCTATTTGTGAGTAGAGTTTTTCCGCTTCCAAGGTCTTTTAATTCAAAGAAATGTTCCCCATCAAAAATTCTTGGAAGTCCAGTTTTTGCAATCCAAGCAAATAGTTTCTTGTCCTGCCAATACGATATGTCCGGTTTAAACTCGTATGGTTCTGCGCCTGTTGCTGAAAGTTTTAGATGAAGTTTTCCATGTGGTTTTACTGTCCCACCCAAAAAAGTTAATTGTGAGTTCCAATTTTTATAATTCTCAAAGTCAATTATTGTCGCCCAGACCTTGTCTGTTGATGCGTTGATTTCGATATCATCTCGAATTTCAAAGCTTGTCCTACTCAAAAGTAAGAATACTAAAATTGTAATTGATAAAATAATCCACATACGTCTTTTTGTTTTGTTAGTAATTTTATGGTACTCTGACAATTCTTGTGGTCAGATGGCTTGGGCTAGTACTCTGAGCCGAAGATGAGCGAAATTTGGTAGCCCATAACTGATCCGTTT
>NZ_KB893510.1 GCF_000374085.1 Spirosoma spitsbergense DSM 19989
AAATAGTATTCATACGATACATTCGTAAACAGTACAGGTGTAACATCATATGTTACCACCTGTACTGTTTACGTTTTTTATGGAAAGAAGGGGGGAGGGGGCACATTCGTACGAAATGTTCCATCGGGCCAATTCCGAGGAGTAGGACAACTCGAATAGCTATAATGGATAGCTTACTTTGATTCCTTTACTGGGTTTATTGCTTCAATAGGGGCTTGTAAACTCATCATTTACCGAGCCGATAGGTGGTAAAGAAAACGAACGTTTTCTTTACTTAACCTCGTAACCCATTGATTATCTGTACGAATTATTGTTGATGGAACATTGGCTTAGGCCATCCGATCGTACGAATGTGGGCGACTCCCCGAGGTATCGGCTATTGAGTCATACTGGTTATCAACAAAAGTCTGATTTTGGCTTGTTGATTCAATCGCTTCAAAACAAGGGTATGAGCTGCCAGCTTTCGATAGTTTTCGCTTATAGTAACCTGCTGTAGGGTCTTGGATGGACCCATATCCTGGAATAATCGTTCTAACTCCGTATGCATTGTTGTAAGTAGGCTTACGATTGGAGCCATAGGGCACTGACCGATATAGGAACTCTCCTCGGCACTCACTTTTTCCTGAGTCGCGTCCTGAGGAATATAGGTGGCCAATTGAGTATAGCTTAAGTAGAAATCCTCTGTTGCTTTTATCCAATCAGTCAAAGCATTTTCGCGCTTTATTGGGCAATCTAGCTGTCGATTCATGGATACAGATCTAGTAGTTACGGTATACTTTGTCTAACTTATCCGTCTGGATAGGTACGTAAACTTAAACAAAAATTTAATTAACCAATTTAATCCTAAATTAATTTAGGATTAAATTAATAAGTTGATTTTCAATTAACTAAAAAATAACTCGTAGAATATACATATGAAATATATTATATTATGACTAATAAAGATACCATAAATACTATTAATGACTTTTCCCGCGACAAGCTGTTCTTCGAGCTTGTCGTCTACGGATTAAGTTGGATAAATAGTTAAAAAGTCTAGTCTTCTTCTCCTACAGGGTATTAGGTCATTGAGATAAGTATTTATACTGATTGCTGCATGAGGGGTCGCTTTGCCGTTTCGTACAAAATCCGTCACTTGACCAATCTGGCGAGATAGACCAGTATAGTCGTTTAAGTTTCAAAAAGGTATGACTTTTTGAAACTTGACTTTTGAAAGCCGGTTAGTCGATCAAATCAGTCAAGTGACGGATTTTGTACGAAACAGCAAAGCGATCCGCAGTTGATAAAATTTATGTTTACAAACCTTGCACTTATGTAATTCAACAGGCATGGATTTAGCCCAATTAGGGCGGTGCATTCTAGTAAGACGATCACTTTCGCAGGCGGTACATCGCTTCTTAAACGTCACTTTTTTATAGAGGTATATAGCCAGCCAAGTTAGTATTACACCAAACAGGGTGATCAGACCATACGCGTCAATAAATTTCATCATGTTATAAAATCCACTTAATCACCCCGTAAACCACCAGGAGCGTAATGAGGAAAACCACTATCCAGGTCAGGGTGCGGATTGTTCCGCTATAATTATGTTCATGTGCTGGCTCTTTACTTGCTAGCTGAGGACTCATCGAAGTAGGAGTTAGTAATTCTACGGCTTGGTACATAGCAGTAAAATTGATTCCTTTCACACCAATCTCTACTACACAATATCCTTAAAGAGTTACATTATTCACGCTTTTTCATCTGTTGTCTACCTAGTTGGGGGGTGGCCGACATTCGTACGAAATGTTCCATGGAGCCACTTCTGAACAGTAAAATAACCCGAGTAACTACGATGGATAAATTACGTTGATTC
>NZ_KB893511.1 GCF_000374085.1 Spirosoma spitsbergense DSM 19989
ATCGTAGGATAAGCCATTTTTCAGCTGAAACAGGATGAAAAACAGGCAGTCCGGGTAAGTAGCTAGCTTGAGTTCTACCTCAATATTATCGGCTAACTCGTTGATGGAGAGTCCATGAATAAACTCATAGGATTCGCCAAAATGGTAAGCCAGCAAGTGAAACTGCTGACTGGTCAAGCCGGTAGTCGCTTTCCACTGGCGGTCATTACAAATATGTTGGTAGCTAAGCATGAATGAGTAACTTAGGTTCAAATCGGCGGGNTCCCTAAAAGACCCTAACTGACTGAAAGTCAACTTACACCAACTCTATTGTATTATTTCAATAGAGAGAATTTTTTGGACTATAAAGAGGTGGTTGGCATGAGGAGCACTTTTCTTACTAAAAGTGAGTGGATTTTTATCGTTTAAACGAAATTTGTTTAAACAAATATTGGTTTTACCTTTGCCAGCCAACAACGACATGGAACAGCCACTCATCAATGAATATCATCGGTTGATTAAGAATATCCATAGGACGGATGGGTACATCTTCAACTATTTTGGACAAAAGCTAGCCCCGTTCGATTTGTCGGTGCAGCAGTATATACTGCTGCGTCGTCTGTCTGAAGCGTATCCGGGCAGCCTTACTGCCGGGGAGTTGAAAGAGAAAATGACCGATATAAACTCCGATATAACCCGGCTGACCGACCGGCTGGTAGCCAAAAATCTATTGGTCCGGGAAGTAGATCCGCAGAATCGCCGGAAGGTCAACCTGCGACTGACGGAGGAGTCCTATACGTTCGTGGAAACGGTGGCGGCTGACTTCAAAAATTTTGAATCCATCGTCAGTCATCTGACCGACGATGAAGTAAGCATCCTGAATACACTCCTTGAAAAAATTAGAAATCAGTGAAAATGAAAAAGTATGTGATAGGAGCCAGCGTATGGCTGTTGGGTCTGGCGGTTGGAATCGCTCAGCCCGCTCCAGCCCCGCTACCGCTGAACCAGGCCATTCAACTGGCTTTGCAGAATAATAAGGGAATTAAACTGGCCGACTCCCGTACGCAGGCGGCTGAATCGCGTTTGCAGGAAACCAAAGACCGGAGTCTTCCGCAGGCCAGTGCCTCGCTTGCCTATTCCCGCTATAGCCTGACCGGCCCGTTTTCCCTGGGCCAGAATAGTGATGGTAAACCACTGCTCTCGATTTCGGCGGGTGCCTTTAATGCCACCATCGGAGGAGCTACCATCAGCAAAGAAATATTTGGTGGGTTTGCCGAAAAGTCGGCGGAATTATCGGCTGATTTACTGGCTAAAGCGAGCCATCTGGACGCCCAGCGGAACCGGTCGGAGTTGGTCTATACGGTTACTGACGCCTACTACAACATCGTTAAACTGCTGCGTTCTACCCGTGTTATCGACCAGAGTATTACTCAGTTCGACGAGAAAGAACGGGAAGCGCAGAATCTGCTGAAAGAAGGCGTTGTGACCGCGAACGAAGTACTGAAGATTCAGTTGCAGAAAAATAACCTTAAACTGAGTCGTCTCCAGGTGGAGAAAGCGCGTCAGACAGCGCTGTATAACTTTAACCTGCTGATTGGTCTTCCGGAAGGGCAGGAAGTAGCGGTTGATACCGTGCTGGCGAATCCGGTTACCGTGGCCGAACCGCTCAGCAGCTTTATGACGCAGGCCATTCAAGGTCGCCCCGAAGTGCAGGCGAACGCCCTGCGCGAGCAATCGGCGGTGGCTATGTTGCGGAATACCAAAAGTGTGATGTATCCGCACCTGGGGGTAACACTGGGCTACAACTACATCAATCCATCCGCCCACCTGATTCCCGAAGCTAATTCGTTCGTGAGTGCCTGGAATCTGGGTGCCGGACTGTCCTACAATATCGGCTCGCTCTACAACATGAAGGGAAAGTTGCACAGTGCCCAGAACGCTATCGATCAGGCAAGTTTGCAAAGCCAGCAACAAACCGACCAGATTCGGAGCGAGGTGGTAACGGCTTACAACAATTACCAACTGGCCCTGGAGCAGCAAAATGTGATTGGTACCGCTGTGGGGCAGGCACAGGAAAACTACCGCCTGACAGAATCCCGCTTTCGGAATGGCCTGGTTGGATCGACCGATCTGCTGGAAGCCAACAGCTTTCTGCTACAGGCGCAACTCAATGTAATCAACGCAACCGTCAATGCGCAACTGGCCTACCAGCGCCTGTTGAAAGCGACTGGAAATAACCTGTAATTCATTGTCATTTCTGGTCATTAGTTGTCACTTGGTTGTCATTTACTGGCTCTACCAGTGGTAATAAATAACAACTCAATGACCGCGAAGCAATGACTAAAAATGACTAGCAATAACTTCTTTTAAAAAATGGATAAGAAAATAGTATTTCGGGTAGGGGGCGTCGTTGTGCTGGCTATGGCGCTCTTTTTTGGCTACAGCGAGTTTCGTTACCTGCAACGGCACGAAACCACCGACGATGCACAGATTGACGGCGATGTGAACCCGGTTATTCCAAAAGCCGGTGGGTATGTGAAGGCGATTCGCTTCAAAGACAATCAGTTCGTGAAGGCGGGTGATACGCTAGTAGTGCTGGATGATGCGGATTACCGCATTCGGGTAGCGCAGGCCGAAGCCGCTCTGCAAAGTGCCATGGCTGCTGCCGGGGTATCCCGGTCGCAGGTGAACGTGGCCGATGCTACCATTCAAAGTTCACAGGCCAGCGTACAAACGGCTCGTAACCAGGTGGCTACGGCGCAGGCGAACGTAGCCGCTGCCCAGGCCCGCGCCCGCAAGGCTACGCAGGATTTTGAACGCTATGGTCGGTTACTGGCCGAAAAAACTGTTCCTCAGCAGCAGTTCGATGCCGCACAGGCCGAGCGTGATGCAGCTCAGGCGCAGCTACAGGCCGCCCAGGCGCAACTGCAAACGGCGCAGTCGCAGGTGAGTGCCGCCGGTACGCAAACGGGGGTGACCAGTTCGCAACGCCGGGCAACCGAAGGCCAGATTTCCGTAGCGCAGGCCGCCATCAAACAGCGTCAGGCCGACCTGGATATGGCCGAACTGCAACTGTCCTACACGGTGGTGAAGGCACCGATTTCTGGTGTTGTTTCCAAGCGGGCCGTGCAGATTGGTCAACTGGTTCAGCCGGGTCAGGCACTGTGCTCGGTAGTGGGCAACTCAACCCTGTGGGTGACGGCTAACTTTAAAGAAACGCAGTTGCAGCAGATGAAACCCGGCCAGATGGTTGATGTGGATGTAGACGCGTTTGAAGGCGAGAAACTGGTTGGACACGTGGGGTCATTTGCCGGTGCAACGGGTGCCAAATTCACCCTGTTGCCCCCCGATAACGCCACGGGTAACTACGTGAAAGTAGTGCAGCGGATTCCGGTTCGGATTGACCTGGACAAAAGCAGTCCGCTCTACGCCAGACTTCGCCCCGGCATGAGCGCGACGGTAGCAGTAGATTTGCAGAAAAATTAAAGAGTCATTAGTCGTCATTAGCTTGTCATTTACCAGCCATTGGTCGCTCCTGTGCACAATGACCAGAAATGACAACGAGTGACTATAAATGACAACGAATGACTATAAATGACTAGTTAGTTATGAAGTTAGGTTTTGATAAGTGGGTCGTCGTGATAACCGTCACGACGGCCGCTCTGCTGCAAACCATCGACTCGTCCATCGTGAACGTGACGCTGAACCAGATGATGGGAAATCTGGGAGCATCGCTGGGCGATATTAGCTGGGTCGTTACGGGCTACGCAGCCGCCAGTGCCGTAATGATTACGATGTCGGGCTGGCTGACGGCCAAACTGGGTCGCCGGAATTATTTTGCCGCATCCATCATCCTGTTCACCATCTCGTCGATATTCTGCGGTACATCTACCAATGTGTGGGAACTGGTATTTTTCAGGGTGGTGCAGGGTATTGGTGGGGGAGGGTTGTTAACCACAGCCCAATCCATTCTTATTCAGACGTTTCCGAAGGAAGATCTGGGTATTGCCAATGCTATTTTCGGGATGGGTGTTATCATCGGGCCTTCCATCGGACCTACCCTCGGCGGGTACATCACCGATAATCTGTCGTGGAATTGGGTGTTTTATATCAACATTCCCTTCGGCATTCTGGCTACGTTCCTGACGTATACGTACATTAAGGAGCCTGCCGAAAAAGTGATGGCCGGTAAGATGGACTGGCTCGCGCTGATACTCCTGATCATGGGTATTGGGGGGTTGCAGATTATTCTGGAGAAAGGGCACGAAGAGGACTGGTTCGATTCTACCTTCATCGTCGGCATGTCTATTGCGGCCGTTGTTGGTCTGATCGGTTTTATCTGGCGACAACTGGCTGTCAAAATGCCCATTCTGGATTTGCGTTTATTGAAACAACGTCGGTTTTCGGTTGGTACGCTGTTCAATTTTATTCTGGGCTTTGGGCTGTTTGCATCTGTTTTCATTATCCCCGTTTTCTGTCAGACAATTCTGGGCTTTACGGCCAGCCAGACGGGCTTGCTGCTGATGCCCGGTTCCCTCGCTACGGGCATGATGATGCCCATTGTGGGGGGGCTGCTCAGTAAGAATTATATTTCGCCCATCTGGTATGCCGCCATTGGGTTTCTGATGTTCTTCGGCTTCTGTTTCGATCTGTCGGCCATTAGTCTCGTGGCTGGGCCAGACTATTTCTTCTGGCCACTCATCATCCGGGGCATTGGTATGGGATTGATTTTTATTCCGTTGACAACCATTACGTTATCGGATTTGAAGACCGTCGAGATTCCGCAGGGTTCGGCGCTTACCAACATGATCCGTCAGTTAGGCGGTACGTTCGGAACGGCTATTATGACGACGTATATCTCCACCCGTACCATGTTTCATGCTTCTCGGTTGGGAGACAACATCTCACTATACAACCCGCTCTCGGCCGAACGGATTCGCCAGTATACCAGTCTGTTTTTGTCGAAAGGGGATGCCCTGGTGACGGCTACCAGCAAAGCGTACGGCGTGATGCAGGGAGCCGTTATCAAACAGGCACTGGTCATGACCTATGCCGATGCGTTCCTGGTTATTGGAGCGTTTTTCCTGGTCTGTGTACCGCTTCTATTACTATTTATCGGTAAGAAGATTGAAGCGCCAGCTCATACCGAAATGGTAATGGAATAAATGAGCACCAGCCAGCAGTGCCTGAAAAAGCTGATCCGAACAAGATCAGCTTTTTTTGTGCCGTTTTGATTAAGATTACGCCTTCGTCAGCTTTACCAGTTACTATGCAATCCATTTACCTGTCTGTCTATCTTGTTTTATCATTTATCTCCCTGTCAGCCTTCGGGGCTAAAGTCGACACGATTGACGTACCGAGCACCCGTATGAACCGCACGCTGCGGGTGGCTGTCGTGCTGCCGGAAACTTACCGAAAAGTACGAAAAAGGTCGTTTCCCGTGCTTTACCTGCTGCACGGCGGTTCTGGTAGTTTCCGGGACTGGCTGACCAAAACACCCGATAAAACCCTATTGCAGGGGCTGGCCGACCAGTATAATATCATTATCGTGACACCCGACGGCGACCCGACCAGCTACTACTTCGACAGTCCCCAGAGTAAAACCAGCCAGTTTGAAACGTTCATCGCTAAGGAACTCATCGATAAAATCGATAACGTATATCGGACCGTCCGCGACCGTAAAGGCCGAATCATTGCGGGTCTATCAATGGGTGGGCATGGGGCGATGTTTATCTCCTCCCGCCACCCCGACCTGTACGCGGCTGCTGGCAGCATGAGCGGGGTCATGAACATTAACACCGCCACCTGGAAAGTGCCTGCCGATTTTGCCAAATCACGCGCGGAGAATTTTGCTAAATTGCTGGGGCCAGCCGCTCCCGGCAATGCACCCTATCCCGGCTATACGATGGTTACCCTTGCTGATAAACTCAAGGCCAATGGCCTGCCGTTGATTTTTGATATTGGTGTGGATGACTTTCTGATTGACGGAAACCGGGATTTGCACCGGCAACTGGTGGAAAACAAAACCCCGCACGACTACACCGAACGGCCCGGTGCCCACACCTGGGAGTACTGGCAAAACGCATTGCCGTATCAGATGCTGTTTTTCAGCAAAATCCTGAAAGCAAACGGCATAACGATTCCTTAATCAGTCTATCTATGAAAAAAGCAAGGGTATTTGTGGGCCTCGTGGCCATTGGGTTGACTGGCTTTATGGCCTTTGTCCCCGTTAGTGACGAGCCGACTGTGGTTACCGTGACCGGCGGGCAAATAGCGGGTACTGTCAGCAAAGACGGTGCTGTACGGAGTTTTAAGGGTATTCCTTTCGCGGCACCGCCCGTTGGTACTTTACGCTGGAAAGCACCACAGCCGGTCAAACCCTGGCAGGGCGTTCGGAAAGGCGACCAGTTTGGGCCAAGTCCCATGCAGGGCACCCCCGCTCCGTTCGGGCCATGGAGTGCCGAGTATCTGATTCCTAAAGAGCCAATTAGCGAAGACTGCCTGTACCTGAACGTGTGGACCGGGGCAAAATCGGCTAATGAAAAACGGCCGCAGGAGCGCCTGCCACAGGAGCGCCTGCCGGTACTCGTCTGGATATACGGCGGAGGGTTCAACAGCGGGGGCAGTGGTGTCCCGCTGTACGACGGCGAAGCCACGGCAAAAAAGGGAGTTGTGTTTGTCAGTGCGAACTACCGCGTGGGGCCATTCGGCTTCCTGGCACTCCCGGAACTGACGAAGGAATCGGGTCACAACGCATCGGGAAATTATGGCCTCATGGACCAGATAGCCGCCCTGCAATGGGTGAAGCAAAATATTGCCCAGTTCGGTGGCGACCCCAACAACGTAACTATTGCCGGGCAGTCGGCGGGGTCGATGGCGGTGAACTGCCTGGTGGCATCGCCATTAGCTAAAAACCTGTTCGGAAAAGCCATTGCCGAAAGCGGAGCCGGTTTTGCCCGTCCGTACCCAACCTTACAGCAGGCGGAGGAAGCCGGTCTGAAAACCATGCAGTCGATAGGGGCCTCATCGCTGGCGGACTTACGCGCCCTGCCTGCCGACGAAATTCTGAAAAAAGGGCAGGGGGGGCGGGGCCCTATCATTGATGGCTACGTGCTGCCGCAGTCCATTGCCGCTATTTTTGCCGCTGACAAACAGAACGATGTAGCCTTACTGACCGGCTGGAACGAAGACGAAGGCATGTCGTTTGGTCCGGCGAAAAAGGCGGACGAGTACCGCAAACAGATGGAGCAGCAGTACGGAGCCAATGCGCCGGATTTCCTGACCCATTACCCCGGCACGACGGATACCGAAGCGGCCCGGTCGCAGCTAAACCTGTCGCGGGACATGATTTTTGGGGTTCAGAACTACGCCTGGGCTAACGTCCAGAGTAAGCAGGGCAAGCCGGTGTACGTGTACCGCTTTACCCGCAAGTTACCCGCTACCGGCGAATACGCCCGCTACGGGGCTTTCCACACGGGCGAGGTGGCCTACGCCTACGACAACCTGACGTTTATTGACCGCAAGCTCCGGCCACTGGAACCGAAAGACGACCAGCTGGCTAAAACCATTTCGACATATTGGGTTAACTTTATGAAAGGCGGTAACCCCAACGGCAAAGGCTTACCCCCGTGGCCTGCCTATTCCACCAAAGACAAACGGGTGATGATGCTGGGCGATGACGTGCAGGCCCAATCCCTCCCCGATGCCGCTTCGCTTGATTTTCTTTATGGACAGATGAGCAGAAGCCAGTCCGCCCGAACGAACTAAGACGCTGTTTGAGTTAATCGCTTTGGCCTGAAAACTCGTCTTTTTCCTTTTGATTTGACCGAAACGGAGTAATTTCTATAAGTCAAGCAAGCACATTGATCTATTTTTCGTCATAATTCCGGTATTCCCGAGCACAAATGAAAATGCGTAAGACCAGTTTGTTGCGACGTATTCCCGAATAGGCTAGCAAAGAGTTGAAGGTTACCCGGTAAACATTTATATTACACACCCTAGTCTAAACGCTTACATTCATGAACCGCAAAATAGTAATCGTCACCGGTGATGGTGGCGAAAGTTACGAAACCCTCTATGCCGTTCACCGCTTTCAGGAAGAAGGTGATACGGCTGTGATTGCTGCCCCCAGCAAACGCCGGCTCAATCTGGTGATGCATGATTTTGAGCCTGGCTGGGATACATACATAGAACGCCCCGGTTACTGTCTGACCTCGGACCTGACGATACAGGACGTGGTGGCAGACGAGTACGATGCTATTCTGTTGCTGGGCGGTCGTGCCCCCGAGTACCTGCGAAACCACGCTGCCTTGCTGGAGGTAGTCCGCGAGTTCGACCGGCAGGGTAAGTGGGTTTTTGCCATTTGCCACGGCATCCAGATTCTGGTCACTGCTGGTTTGGCCAACGGTCGCAACCTGACGGCCTACGAACACGTGCGCACTGAAATTGAAATGGGCGGTGGCACGTATTCTACCCAGGAAGCTATCCGAGATCGGAATATAGTGACGGGCCAGACCTGGCAATCGCATCCCGAATTTTATCGGGAAGTGTTTGCCTGCCTCAGAGAAGCGGAACTGGTGGAGAACAGGTAAATAGTAGAAGCAGCCCTACGGGTTCATGCGGGCTTTACATGGTCCGGATGAACTCTTCCAGGGCACTCAGATGGTCGGTGAAGGCCTGCTGACCCGGTTGGGTGGCCGAGTAGGTCGTGTTGGGTTTTCGCCCGATAAACTGCTTCTGCACCGCTACATAGCCCGACTCTTCCAATGCCCGCAGGTGCGTGGCCAGGTTACCGTCGGTCAGGCCAAGCAGTTCTTTCAGGGCGTTGAAACTCATAGAGTCGTTGACCACCAGAACCGACATGATACCGAGCCGTGCCTTACTCTCAAAGGCTTTGTTGAACTGCGCCAGCAAATCGTTCTTCATGCCGTAGTCCGTTCGTATTTGTAGTACATGGTTAGCCCATAAACGATGTGTAGCACACCAAATCCAATAGCCCAGGTGAGAAGGTTATAACCCGGCCAGAATAAAGAAATCAGCCCCAGCACAATTTCGCAATAGGCCAGTGACTCCACGTCGCGCAGGGTATATTTACTCCCGTTGAGCAGGGCCAGTCCATAAAAAATAAGCGTGGCCGGAAAGGCGAGCCAAATCAGGTTGTAATGTAGCAGCGCTAGGCAAAATACGCCCCCCGTGGCCAGCGGAACGGTCATAGCCCACAGGAGCCGTCTGGATGATTGGTTCCAGACGCCAAGTCCTTGCCGCCGGGCTTTACGTACCGTGAAATAGGTGCCGGCCAGCAGGGCCAGAACGAGTACAATTACGGCCACAGTGACCAGAAACGGCTGTATGTCCTGCTGATTTGTTCCTCTGTAAATAGCTTCTGGATCAGCATGCAGAATCGTAAACAAACCGGTTCGGAGTCGCGTGTACACAACGGCAGCTCCGCCCAGCGCAATCAGGCCCGCCGATACGCCGGATAAGCCACTCAGTGACAGGAATTTTGAAGAGCGCTCCATCAGGCTGCGGATTTCCGTCAGCGTTTGCAGGTGTTCGCGGGATTCGTACATAATCTACTGGGGAATGAGCGAATGAGTGAATGAGTGAATAAAGGGAAAATCGAGCAGGTGTCCGCCGAGGATAATCAGGCCGACCATGACCGCAACGATAGCCAGTATCAATACGGCCCCCGATGCCATATCCTTGATGGCTTTAATTTGCGGGTGAATGCCCGGCGAAACAAAATCGCATAGTTTTTCCAGGGCGGTATTGAACGCTTCGGCGGCCCAGACCAGCCCAACCTGCGTTAGAATAATGGCCCATTCCAACCGACTGATCTGTAAATAGAAACCAGCTACTAGTACCAGAACTGCTATTAGCAGATGGACTCTGGCGTTATTCTCGAAACGGAACAAATCCAGAATACCCTGCCCGGCAAACCGGAAACTACGCCCTACTTTTCGGAAATCAATCATCTGGCAAACATACTATGGACCTGCTTATGGTTTATTTTTGAAACCTTATTTTGTATCCCGGACGTGGACGTCCAGGATAGAGGCAACTGATTTACAGGGGCGATTTTGTATCGGGCGTGCGTTCATTTTCGACGTACCAGTAAAATGCCACATACAGTACCAGCAGCACAAAGCCGTAGGCCAGGGTTAGTTTTATGCTCAAATGGTCGTGGTAAGTACGCGCAATGGCCGATGCCAGCGCGGAAGGACTGGTAATGATATCCCAGCTGTTCCAGCGGCCCATGCGCCCCAGATAAATTCCAAACCCTGACAAAAACTGACTGATAACCAGCAAACCCCAGGTACGCCACCGGCCAACCAGTGGTCGAATCATCCGGTGTACAATCAGAATAGAATACAGGCCGGTTAGCAGCCCCGTCAGCGCAAACAGGAAGATGGTCATGGTATCAAACCACAGCAACGGACTGTCAACGTGCCTGATGTGATATAAATCGGTGATGATATAAGGGGCGTTGGGCAGAAATACGAGCCAGAGGAGCAGCCCGGCACCCAGCAGCCATCGGTTCTGTAAACCGGCCGGTGCATTGCTGGCTGCCCGTAAGTCGCGGAGTACCAGCACAACACCCAAAGGGAACCACGCCAGCGTCAGGTTCCAGGTCAACATAATGAAAAACCACCAGTTTCCCGTCAACAGCCCCCGCGTGGTTACTAACGTTAATCCGGCAACGGTCAACAGAATCAGCGCGTGTAGCCCTCGGCCAGACTGACCACCACGGGGTACTGTATAAGCGGGCTTTATAAATAATTCCATGATTAAAAGTACTTTGTTTTGCAAAGTAAGCACACGAATAGGATACCAGTCAATAGACAGGCAAAACTATTTTTTTCCGACTTCGGTATTGGTCGGTTAGCCGGGTTTCAGTTCAACACGGGTTTCGTCATTACCGGCTGATGGTCGGAGGGGTACCGCTGGTCTTTGGCGTCGGTCAGTATACCGTATTTCAGCATGTTGAATGGCTTGCTGAGAAAAATGTAGTCGATGCGCTTATCCATCGGGGCATCAAATTTAAACGAATTGAACGTGCCTTGCGGGCCGTGGGGTGGTGTTTTGGTGACGGTGTGGGCATCCCGAAACAGCGTTTGGATGGGCTGGATTTGCCCGGTTTCGGGGGTAGAGTTGAAACCGCCGGTGAGAATGGCAGGCGCATCGTCGGCGATTTCCTTACTCTTTGCCACCATCACCCTTATTTAGCGAAGATTGTCGCTACCGACAATCATGGGGGTGGCAGTTTGGGCAATGCTGGTTTGGGTTATGAGCAGGTTGCCCGGCAAAGGAGTCAGCAGAAAGCGCAAAGGATCGGGTGGTATAAGGTCAGGATACGGTCATCTAGCCAAAACAGACGATGGCAGCACCGTTGGGCATTCTTACCGTTTTGGCAATTGCCTGGGGCTATTTTCTCATACGCTGCAACTATAATGAATGCAATAAAATAGATGACTTATTGAACTTGATAAAGTTCAAATAATTAGAGTTCGTGCCTTTTTTAGTAGGAAAAAATTATAAAAAGTTCCTAAAAATAGTACTTTTTATATAAGATGCTTGAATGATTAGTTGAAATTTACTTAGTTTAGTTATATTTCTGTAGCTCGCTCAAACTAATTGATTGCTTCGGCCGTTTTCTTATCAAACAGCCAATGACCGGGCAACGGAATCAACCGATAGCGCGTAGTTGGCAGAGACTGTTTCAGCGTTATCCTGCTCTTTATGAAGGAATGCGCTGAAGCACGGATAACAAACAACTTGAAAGCAATGAAACGTACAAACACATATATAAACCAGTTCACTTCATTGAATCAGCGGACCTCACTCCGCGAACGGGTTTCTTCATTTGTCGAACAGCACGCCGGGGTATTTCACGCCCTAACTCGTCATGGACTTCCTTATGGCGGCAACTGGATGCCTGCCGCTCAGCCGGATTCGTTCCAACCAGTGGAACTAACCGCCGAAACAATGATTAAGGTCGAACAGGAACTGGATGACATTATCCTGCGACTCTCCCAGCTAAGCAACAACCTTGGCCAGTCTGCGGGCTCAACGCAAAGTCAGGCCGGTAACCGGTTGGCCGGTCGAACCAACGAAATCGGTATCGACCGGTTTCGTGCGCTACAGTTTGAGGCATAACGCTTCACTTAACGTACATCAGTACAGGCCAGCTTTTAGCGGACGAACGCTTTGTTCCGCTGGTCGCACACACCCGAAAAAAAGAGAGCACAGTCATACTCACTTACTCATTATCACCATGAATCGTTTTTCAGTTTTATACCTGCTCAAAGAGCGGCATCAGCATATTAGTTGTCAAACCCTTGCTGAGGCCCAGTCTGTTTTGCAAACTATTTCAACCAGTAAAGGGCGGATTTCCGTTGGTATTTACGATGCCAAAACGGAGTTGTTTGACTGGGAGCCAGACCGTAAACAGGGACATTATACGGAAACTGGCATCAGTGAGCCGGGCAATGTCGATGAGCAGATCATTACCATTGCTCAGGCTCTTCGTCGGCGGGATGCCAGTTGGCAAGCGCAGAAGAGTTTACCCAGGCCCAGTTTTTTTGCCTGATGTAAGGCCTTGATTAACCGGTTTTGTATTTGCCCTGTCAATTCGACCAAAGGAGAAATTCGCAATGAGGCCCTATCAAGCTTGACAAATGCGCATTATTGGGATTTTTCCTTTGGTCAAAAGGACAGAAATTTGGGAATTTTCACTGGAGTAACGTGAATACGGAGTTAGTTTTTGCCCTATGTGGGGCTAAACAGCTTACGTAACCACTGGCCGATCCCGGCGTGTCAGGCTGTGTATGAGTAGCCAGGCCGTTAGGTAGGTGCAGCCGCAGATGGTGAACAGCACGTTGTAGCCACCGGTCAGATTGCCGACAGCCTTGTAGTTATCGAGTAATGTTCCAACCAACAAGGGAAAGAAAATACCGCCAACAGAGCCCGCCATGCCGGCAATTCCTACTACCGAACTGACCGTTTGCCGGGGAAACAAATCGGAGGCTAGGGTGAAAATATTCGTGGCCCACGCCTGGTGCAGGGCTACGGCCAGGCTAATCAGGCCCACGGCTACCCATACGTCCGTGACAAATTGAATGCTGATGACCGAAATTTCCAGCAGGGCAATGCCGAGCAATACCGTTTTGCGGGCTCGCAGCACCCGCCAGCCCCGCCGGATCAATTGCGAGGATAGGTAACCCCCGCCAATACTGCCTACGGTGGTGGCCAGGTAGATCAGCATTAGTTCCAGACTCGGCTTTTTCAGGTCAAGGTTAAAGGTCGACGAAAAATACGAGGGTAACCAGAACAGAAAAAACCAGTAAATGGGGTCGATAAGGCCCTTGCCCACGATTAACGCCCAGGTTTGCGGGTACCGAAAGAGATGGGTCCAGCGAACGGTGGCCCCCGATTCAACCAGATCACGACCAGCGGTAATGTACGCGCGTTCGGCGGCACTAAGCCGCTTTTGGCGGGCCGGGACATCGTAAAAGATGATCCAGAAAATAAGCCATACGAAGCCGAGCGCCCCCGTAATCCAGAACACTTCCTGCCACCCGTAATGGCTTAAAATCCAGGGCACAATGAGCAGAGCGACCACCACGCCCACACTGGTACCGGCGTTGAACAGCCCCGTTGCCAGCGCCCGCTCTTTTTGCGGAAACCATTCGGCCACGGTTTTTACCGCTGCCGGGTAGTTACCGGCCTCCCCCAAACCCAGCCCCACGCGGGCTACGGCAAACCCAAAAGCCGACCGGGCCAGCGCGTGCAGCATACCCGCCACACTCCACCAGACAATCGTGACGGCGTACCCAATCTTGGTGCCTACTTTATCCACAAACCAGCCCATGGCCAGCAAGCCCACGGCGTAAGCCGCCGTAAAGGCAATAACGATCCGGGCAAAGTCGCTTTCCGTCCAGCTAAACTCAATTTCCAGCAGGGGTTTGAGCAACCCGATAATCTGCCGGTCGAGGTAGTTGATGGTGGTGGCGGTAAACAAGAGCACCACAATACCCCAGCGGTAGATGCCGGTGGTGGTGGTTTTAGGGGGCCGTGAGGTGGTCATGCAGCGGTTAGGGTTTAGGGTCGTTTTGTCTGTTTTTCTATCATCCCAGGCCGTCCGGCCCGGAAGGAAAAGAGTACTGCATGGTAAATGAATTACCTGGCAGGTATTTTTTTTACAAAGGCTGAAAAATGATGTGTCAATGCATCCCAGTTTTTTTCATCAATCAACGTTTTATTAAACAGATGGCTTCCTATCCCGAAACCACTGGCACCAGCTTCTAAAAAATCGCCCATGTTTTGTAGCGTAATACCACCAGTTGGGAGTAGTTTAATCTGATTCAGGGGCGCTTTTATATCCCGAATATAGCCGGGACCGAGCTGAGTAGTTGGGAATACTTTTACCATACTCGCTCCCAGCGACCAGGCTTTGTAAATTTCGGAAGGAGTAAAGGCACCGGGGAAAATAGGGATGCCTTTTTTTACGCAGGTTTTTAGTACTTTTTTGTTGATAACCGGCGTAACAATAAACTGCGCCCCGGCAGTTAAGGCCAGTTCTAAATCGGCTTCGGAGCAGACGGTGCCCGCGCCAACGTTCAGCGTGTCGGGGTACTGCTTGCGGGCCTCCCTGATCATGGTTTCGGCATCGGGAGTGTTCATGGTTATCTCAACGGTGGTTAGCCCCGCTGCCTGATAAACTGGTAGTATCTGGCTAACAGCTACTACCGAAATATGCCGGATTATGCCCACAATGGGGATTTTGTTAAATAAAGGCCATGAGAAGGCAGAATCACTCATTCTGTAGGTTGTTTGATAAGTTGGTACTGAAACAGGAGTAGTTGCCCCATACTGGCCGCCCGGTCAACCAGGTCGGCGGGGGCGGTGTAGGTACGGTGCGCAAGCTGCAATTCGCTAATGGCGAGTTCGTACAGGGATGACAAATTACTGCC
Source organism: Spirosoma spitsbergense DSM 19989 (assembly GCF_000374085.1). Classification (GTDB taxonomy): domain Bacteria; phylum Bacteroidota; class Bacteroidia; order Cytophagales; family Spirosomataceae; genus Spirosoma; species Spirosoma spitsbergense. Next base: position 14,952 of record NZ_KB893511.1, read on the forward strand.
CCCGCACAAAATGAGCGGGGCTTCGCTGGTCGATTGAAGCTGGTTTAGCTCAGTGCCAATCAACAGGCCACTCAGGTAAAAGGAATTTTCTTCCTTGCTGATTTTATCAAATAACTGATTGGTTCTGACGCTGAACAACGTATTCAGGATATTCGATGATATTGATTGATGAACTCCTTTTTGAAATGCTTTAATAGCTGTATCCGGTAAATCAGCATAAGCGAAATAATCAACTGAATCTTTCAAAATACTATGCCGACGCATTACATCGAAAATCTCACCAGTCATGTACGTGTCAAAATGGATTAACTTTTCATGCTGAATGTATAAATGTTTGGAGTGCGTTCCCGGAAAAATGCAGAGCGCATCCTGACTAGTATGACCCGATAACGCAAGCAATTTCATCAGACCGATAAGCTGCGTCTCCTCGCCCCGCATCACGTCCTGTTCACTGCGAACGCCCGAAATAAGAAATAAATCGTGTCGAAAATCGGGGTTGCTTTCGAATCGTTGAATACTGGCATGACTTCCGTCGGTGGGGAACGGCAGGGTGGCATACGGCACTTCGGCCATGCCGATAGACGACGAAGCCATGCCCGATACCATCACCGGCACATCCGTCAGGGTGACCGATAACTGCGTTTCCAGGCGGCTGATATGCTTTTGCAATACCTGCCTGAAAAAATCTTCCCGTGAAAGACCCTGCTCCCGGGCCGCACTTTTCCAGTCATCGAACATAGCCGATATACCCGTATCTGCCCGTACTTCGCCCGTGCAGACGTGCGTGGTTATGTTCATAAGCTGCAACCGGAACGATGACGTTCCCCAGTCGCAGCACAGCAGGTGGTTTTTCATCCGGTTTTCAGGGGATTGCATTGTTTTAACTGTCAGTTGATGGATGATGAAGGAAGCGCGAACGCTACATACGAGCCCCCGGATTTTAGCCCGTATCGGGTGCCTCCGCAGGCAATAGCTACATACTGTTTTCCGGCAACGCTGTATGTAATGGGCGTAGCAAAGCCTCCGGCAGGCAGTTTTTGTTCCCAGATTACTTTACCCGTTTTCCGGTCGAACGCGCGCAGTTTCTGATCGTAAGTAGCAGCAATGAACAGAAGCCCGCCCGCCGTAACAAGCGGCCCGCCGTGATTTTCGGTACCGGTCTGGGTTAAGCCTTGTTTCACCAATTCCGGGTATTCACCCAGGGGTACTTGCCAGCGGTACTCGCCCGTATTGAGGTCGATGGCGTTGAGCGTGCCCCAGGGCGGTTTTATGGCTGGATAGCCGTCCTGATCCCGAAACTGGATATTGCCGTTGTTCAGGTATGGCGAAACATACGGAAAATCGGCGTTTGGTGCGGTGGCAAGGGCATTTGTTGCCTGGTGCATATCGGCAGATGATGGGGTGGCAGGTTCAGTATGCAACAGGAAATTGACGATGGCTTCGCGGTCATCTTTAGGAAGATGGCTAAAGGAAGGCATCCGTCCCCGTCCCGTCGTCAGCAGGGCGTTAATCTGGCTTCGGTCCAGGCGGTTGCCCACATTGGCCAGATTCGGATACGCCTGATTGGTGCTGGCAACGGTAGTCTCTTTCGTGTTGATGGCGTGGCAGGCTGCACAGTTTGTGTTGAACAGTGCAGCGCCCCGGGTGAGGGTTACGCCACCGGGCGATGCCTGCGTGTTCCGCATTTTGAGCCACCACAGCATGTTGTTGCCGTTGACGTAGAAAACCCCCTCCGGGTCGGCAGCGGTGCCACCCCATTCGGCTCCGCCCCCTACGCCAAAAATAAGGGAGCCTTCTTCGCTGGGCGGCAGCCATTTATTGCCCTGTTTACTGTTTTTAAACCGTTCCAGCACATACGCCCGTGCTTCGGGCGTGCGGTTGGTGATGGTTCCCTCGTCGAGGTGCTGCAAGGCGAACGGGGCCGGTTTGGTCGGTACGGGTTGCGTGGGCCAGGGCTTTTCGCCGGGCAGGGCAGGGGAGGTGGGCGCAGCCATTTCGCGAATTGGAAACAGCGGTTTGCCCGTCTCGCGCTCGAAGACAAACACGTATCCATCTTTGGTGGCCTGGGCTACGGCATCGACTTTACGGGGCCGACCGTCGGGACCCTGATGCGTTACGGTCAGCAGGTTGGGCGGGCAGGGAATATCCCGGTCCCAGAGGTCGTGGTGAACGGTCTGAAAATGCCAGATGCGTTTGCCCGTTTTGGCATCGAGGGCTAAAATACAGTTGGCAAACAGGTTTTTGCCCGCCCGGTCTCCGCCATAAAAATCGACCGAAGGCGAGCCGGTTCCGGTAAAGACGATACCCCGTTTTTCGTCGACCACCATACCGGCCCAGCAGTTGGCTCCGCCAATTTTTTTGTAGGAGTCTTTCATCCAGGTTTCGTAACCGTACTCGCCCGGTAGTGGAATGGTGTGAAAGGTCCAGGCCAGTTTGCCCGTGCGCACGCTGAACGCCCGAATGTTGCCCGGTGGCGCGTCGCCCCCTTCGCTCATGCTGGAACCAACGATAATCAGGTCCTTGTAAATGACGCCCGGTGTCGTATTGCGGATGGATAGGTTACTCACGTCATGACCGAGGGTTTTTGCATCGCCCAGTCCTTCGTGCAAATCCACTTCGCCGTTTTGACCAAAGCTGTTTATCAATTTACCCGTTTGGGCATTCACGGCGTAGAGCGAAGCCCCGGACGAGTACAGAATACGTTTATCCGTGCCGCTGCTCCGGGAGCCGCTGCTCCAGTACGTTACCCCCCGTAGTGGGTGAAAACGGGGTTGTTTGTCCGGATTGGCATACGGGTCAAATGTCCAGCGTTGCCTGCCCGTAGCGGCATCAACGGCAAAGAGTTTATGGCGGGGCGTAGTGCCATATAGTACGCCATCGACCACAATGGGCTGGCACTGAATATCCATACCCCGTTTGGTGGAATCGTTATTCTCGCCCGTGTCAAACGTCCAGGCCAATTGTAAATTTTTAACGGTTTGGGTATTAACCTGCGTTAGGGGTGAATAACGGTTTCCAGCCGCATTACCGCCATAGGTTGGCCAGTCCTGCCGGGCCGGGTCCGGTTTGTGACTTGAAACCAGACCCAAACCACCAATCAATAGGGTAATAGCAACGGAAAATTGGTAAGCAGTACGGTTCATGGAGCAGTAGTCTGGTAAAATTCGTATTTGATTGTCCAGGTCACTTCTTCACCGGGTTTGGCTCTCAGGTGAATGTATGGCTCCGGGCAGGAGGTAGTAGCGCAGGCCCAATACACTAATTTCTCCAGGGGACGGTTGCTGGTGGCGTGTACCCCGGCTCCGGTTTTCAGGTTTTCGATGCGCATGTCATACGAGTCGGCCGTTAGGCCGAAGCCCTGTAATCCCGCGCTGTACACCTGCTCCCGTTCATTCAGGTTGCGGGTGTAGATCAGGGTTTTATCCTGGGTAACAATGGTCGTGCCAAAGCCTTTACCCTGGCCCGTTACGGCAAACGGAAACCGGATGGCTACGGTGGGCCCGGTGGGTTGCTGGTCGATTATCCAGAAGTTATGGTTATAAACACTGGTTTCGATTAGCTTCTGCCCCGTGTTTTTTAGTCGGTGTTCCAGCACGAGTTCGGGCTTGCCCTTCACCAATTTTACGGTTTTGCTGTAGCGGTACCCGTAGCCGCTGGCATCGGTCAGCTCATGCGTAAATGTTACCGCGTCGGTGAACCGTGCCTGCTTCTGCGTTTTCACTGTTCGTTTCCCATAGTCGGCCACGGTATGCACGGTAGCAAAAGCATACGGCTTCTCATCGACTCTCCGCAAAGCCCCCACGCCGATTTTTACGAACGTATCACCGGGTTTGGCTTCGGTAAAGCCCAGCGGGGTAAACTCTTCGGCGGGGCCGTTGATCGCGTCGTGGAAATAAGGGTCGTAGTGTTGAAACCATTGCTCAATGTAACTATGCCCGTTCCAGTCAAGGTTTTTAAACGCCCCGGCCCAGTCGAAGCGGGTACCCCGGTAATACCCCTGCGCGGTATCGGGCAGGTACAGCGTGGTGGTAATCAGGCCGTTGGAAAGCGTGATCTGGGGCGGTTCGGCGGTCGGTTTTTGGCTGGTTAGCAAAAGCAGCCAGATAAGAAGCATTGGAGCCATAACAGTTGTTTTTTCCTTCCAGCGCAGGCCCGGGCCTGCGCTGGAAGGCTGCAGAAATTAATTCAAATTCGGGTTGATCGATGTATCTGTGTAGGGCAGCGGGAACCAGTAATTAGCCTTGGTGATGGGTTTGATGGGCTGTAAATCGTCGGGACTTTTGGCGGCATTGGCGGCTTCAACGCGCTCCAGCCGGATCAAATCGAACCAGCGGGTGCGCTCGCAGGCAAACTCCCAGGCCCGCTCCTGTACCACCGCATCGGCAAACTGCGTGGCTGTCAAGCCGTCGCCCGGCGTTAGTGCCTTCGTTCCGGCGGGCAAGCCCCGCAGCCGGATCTGATTCAGCGCGTCGTAAGCGGCCTGGTCGGGGCCGCCCGTTCCCCGTGCTTTGGCTTCGGCATAAACAGTCAGCACGTGGGCGTAGCGCATCATGACCGACGGTAGCGAACTACTGGAGGTCACTACGTTTCCTTTGATGTACCATTTCTTGTAGTATGGGTGCCGGGTAAGGCTTTGCTGCCAGGGAATCTTAGTAGCTCCCAGCCCAAACTCCGTGCGGAACGTGGCGTCTTTGCGGGGGCCTTCGGGGAAATTTTTAAAGAAATTCAGTTCCGAGAACATATCGTCCCAGCCGCCTTCTTCGCCGGGCATGGCTGTATTGCCATAGGTGGCGTTGGCCGTACCGCTACCGCCCGCAAACCCACTAATCTGAAAAACGGCTTCGGGCGTGCCCAATACGGTTGGGTCATTTTCGAAAACAGCCGCAAAGGTGGGTAGCAACTGAAACCCGTATCTGGCACTGTTCTCAATGACCTCTTTGGCTTTGGCCGCTGCCAGGTCGTACTTGTCGGTTTGTTTGAGGGGCCAGCCCGCCATTGTCAGGTAAACATCAGCCAGAAACGCTTTAGCGGCTCCGGCGTTGGGACGGCCTGGGTCGCGCTTGGTATTGGGCAGCATGGTTTCGGCCTTTTTCAGATCAGCCACGATCAGGTTATAGACCTGTTCGGGTGATGATTTTTTGATGGTCAGCAAACTGTCCGAATACTCGCCCGACATCACTAACGGAATATTCCCGTAAAAACGGGTCAGCCAGTAGTACGAAAAGCCCCGGATAAAATAGGCTTCGCCCGCAATGATGTCGATGGTAGCTTTGGTGCCAACGGTTTTTGAATAGTTGTTGATCACGTTATTGGCCCCCTGAATAGCTTTGTAGCAGCCATTATACACCGCCCCCGACCGCTGATTGGTGGTCGATACGTTGAACTGGTCGAACTCGCGCCAGTCGGCTTTGTTGCTGGCGGGGTGTGTCGTTACATCGTCGGCACCCAGTACGGCACCATTGGCCGAGGGGTGAATGAATCCCATCGACCACTGCGAGGCCAGCCCTTTATAGGAGCCCGTCAGGGCCGATTCCAGCCCGGCCTGCGTGGACAGGACGTTGGGGCCGTATAGCAGCCCGGTGGTGTCTTCTTCGAGGTATCCTTTGCAGCCTGCTACCAGCATAACAGCCAGGAAAATGATCGCTATCTTTTTCATGTCTTTGATGTTTTGAGAGTTAGAAGCCTAGGTTCAGGCCAAGGGTATAGTTTTTGGCGTTTGGATACGAGCCGTAGTCGATGCCAATAGCCGTATCCAGGTTTGAACCAACGTTGCTCGACTCCGGATCGGGACCTTTATAGGTGGTAAACGTCAGCAGGTTGGTCGCGCTGAAAAACACCCGGATGGTGCCCTTGTTTTTGGTAAACGCCGTTGGAAGATTATACGACAGGCTCACGTTTTTCAGCCGGACAAAACTACCGTCTTCGATGAAGCGGCTGGATTGGGTAAAGGGCTGGTAGGTTCTGGTAAACGCGGGTATATCCGACGTTTCGTTGCCGGGCCGGTAATAATCCCGGATTTCGGACAGGATAAACTGCCGCGCATCGCCCGAACCCGACAAGGCAGCCGCCCGCGTGTAGTTTAGCTTGTCGACCCCAAATACGGCGTTGAAGAATACATTCAGCGTCAGCCCTTTATACGTAAACGTGTTGTTCCAGCCCCCGGTTAGTTTAGGAAATGCCCGGCCAATAATCTGGAAATCGTCGGTTGTAATCGAGTTGTCGCCGTTGCGGTCCTCGTAGCGCGGGTCGCCCGGTACGCGGCCAAATTTGGCGGCCAGGTCGGCTTCGTTGGGTTTAAACGTACCGAGATAATTCAGGCCCCAGTACGAGCCGAGTGGTTCGCCGGGCATGAGCATGAACTCGTTGGTCGTTGACATACCCGCCCCCACGCCCGTACCCGTACCTAACCGGGCCAGACCGCCCAGACTGATGACCCTGTTTTTCAGCGTGGACAGGTTCAGATTGGTTTCCCACTGGAAATCAGTACTACGAACCGGCGTGCCGCCCAGGGTAAACTCGAATCCTTTGTTTTCAACCTCGCCGATGTTTCGGGTTTGCGTGCCGCCACCGGCATAACTCGGCAGGGCCGCATTAAGCAGCAGGTCGGTGGTGTTTTTGTGGAAGTAATCGGCTTCAATGTGAATCCGGCCGTTCATGAATTCCATTTCTACCCCCACGTCCGTTTGGCGGGTGGTTTCCCATTTCAGGTTTTGGTTGCCCTGGTTGCCCTGATTCACACCGGCCACAGCCGCCGTATTGTTAAAGGCGACGAACACCGTGTTGTAGGGCGACAGCGTGGCGTACGGGTTGATGGCCTGACTGCCGGTCATACCCCAGCTACCCCGAAGCTTGAGGTTGCTGAATACGTTTAGGTCTTTAATGAACTTCTCCTCCGAAAGCCGCCAGCCCAGGGCCACCGACGGGAACACGCTGTACTTGTTATCCGGTCCGAACTTGGACGACCCATCCCGCCGGACGGCAGCCGTAACCAGGTATCGGTCTTTGTAGGCGTAATTGACCCGGCCCAGCAGTGAGAATAGCGTCCATTTCTGATAGCCCGATGCGACCGAAGCCGCCGAGTTTCCGCCGATATTGTCGAACCCCAACTGCGGAAACCGCAGGCCGGTGGCTGTAGCGGTGAAGTTTCGGTTGGTGAATTGCTGCGTTTCCAGCACGCCCACCGCCGTAATGGAATGATTGCCGACGTTCAGATTGTAGGTCAGGTTGTTAGTGTTTTGTAGCGTTACTAAATCTGCCGAATAGCGGTTGGCGTTGGGGTTATTGTTCGAGAGCCGCTGGCCGGTAAAGTTCAGGTTCTGGGCGTTCAGGTAATTGACGGCATACTGGACATCAAAAGACAACCCTTTTATGGGCAGCCTGTAATTCAGTCCCCCAATCACGTTAAACGTAGCCCGGTCGGCATTGATGGACTGGTCGTAGAGGTGATCCAGCGGATTACGGGCTACTGAACCAATGGGGTCCGTAAAGGTGGGCTGTCCGTCGGTTCCGTAGGCGGGGGTAGTGGGGGCCCAGGCCAGTACCTGAATCAGGGCACCGCCCCCGTTGGTGTTATGATTCTGGGTTTTTGTGCCCGACAGATTCAGTCTCAGGCTCAGTTTGTCGTTGAGCTGCGTTGTCAGATTGGTCCGGAGAATATACCGTTTGAAGTCGCTGTTCTCCACGATGCCTTTCTGCCCCACGTAGTTCCCCGAAATCAGGAATGTCGATTTATCACTACCGCCCGAAACCGTTACCTGATGCTGCTGTCCGCTTCCTCTCCGAAAAATTAAACTCTGCCAGTCGGTGCCGCCGTTCTGCTTGTAATCCGCTACCTGAGCCGCCGAAAAGGGTGGGGTGGAGCCGGTAGCCGTAGCGCGGGTGTTTACTATCTCCGCAAACTCCCCAGCGGGCAGCACATCGTAGCGTTTGATCACGTTCGATACGCTCGCCTGTCCTTCATACATCACTTTGATGCCTTTTGCGCCCCGTTTGGTCGTGATAATGACCACGCCATTGGCACCCCGACTGCCGTAAATAGAGGTCGAGGCCGCATCTTTCAGCACCTGAATCGTGGCAATGTCACTGGGGTTTATGAAGTTGAAATCGGCGCCCACGTAGCCATCAATCACGTAAAGTGGGTTGTTGTCGCCTAAAACGGAGTTGGCGCCCCGAACCCGGATGCGGGCATCGCCCCCCGGTGCGCCGTTGGCCTGGGTTACCTGCACACCAGCCGCCCGACCCTGTAGTACCTGATCCAGGCGCGTGATGGGCTGCTGGGCAAATTCTTTCGTAGAAATGGCCGTCAGCGCGCCCGTCACGTCGGTTTTTTTCTGGGTTCCGTAACCGACTACGACTACTTCATTGAGCGTTTTCAGGTCCTCCGACAGTTGCACATTCACATCCGTTCGTCCATTGACCGGCACGGTTTGACTGGTATAGCCAATATTCGAGAAGATAAGCGAAGCCGTACCCGGAGCATTCAGTACGAAGTTTCCGGCGGCATCGGTGGCGGTTCCGGTGGTGGTGCCTGCCACCTGCACATTTACGCCGGGTAGCCCTTCGTTGTCAGGGCCGGTTACCTTTCCGGTAATGCGACTGGTTTGCGCAAAAGCGTAGCTCTGGCCGAGCAGCAGCAGCAGAACAACGAGTTTTACAGGGTTTTTCATTAGAGTTGGGGGTTTTCTGGTTTAGTAAGGAATAGAGATTGGGATGCGTTATCGGGGGTTGGTCATAGAATGCCGGGAATACCGGTGATGCTTAACCGCTGGCAGGGGTTCATTTACCAGTCCACCACCGAGCCATCCAGTTCGTTGTACGACTCCGGGTTTTTCCAGTCGTGGCCGATTTTGTCTTTCATCAGGGCCTCGTCCAGTTCAACGCCCAGTCCGGGTCCCTTCGGAATCATAACGGTGCCGTCTTTCTGGAGCTGGAACGGCTTTTTCAGGTAGCCTTCGCCCAGCGTCACCTGCTCCTGCACCAGGAAGTTAGGAATGCTGGCGGCCAGATTCAGGCCCACGGCCAGCGAGATTGGTCCCATCGGGTTGTGCGGAGCGATGGGCACATAATAGGCTTCGGCCATGCCTGCTATCAGGCGCCCTTCGGTGATGCCGCCCGCGTGGCACAGGTCGGGCTGGATGATGCTGGCGGCTCCTTTTTCGAGGATTTCGCGGAAGCCCCATTTGGTAAAAATACGTTCGCCGGTGGCAATGGGAAGGTGGGTGCCCCGGGCAATGTCCACCATCGTGTCTACGTTCTGCGCCTGGCAGGGCTCCTCCACAAACATGGGCTTGTACGGCTCCAGCTCTTTAATCAGCACCTTTGCCAACTGGGGCGAAACAGCCCCGTGAAAGTCAATGGCGATGTCCATATCGTCGCCCCCGGCATCGCGCAGGGACGCGAAATTGTCCACCGCGTATTTAATGAATTTCGGATTCTCGACAATATTGGCCGGGTGCTGTTTGGCTATGCCGGTTTTGATAACGGTGAATCCGAGCGCTTTTTGCTGCTTGATCTGTTCCGCATTACTGGCCCGGCCGTACACGCGTACCCGGTCGCGGGTGGGGCCGCCGAGGAGTTCATAGACGGGTACGTTGAGTAGTTTGCCTTTGATGTCCCAGAGGGCGTGGTCGATGCCGCTGAGAGCCGAGGTCAGGATGGGGCCACCCCGGTAAAAGGCGTGGCGGTAAATGGCCTGCCAGTGATGTACTACCGCCCGCGGGTCTTTGCCAATCAAATACGGCTCCACTTCTTTAATGGCCGCCTGAATAGTCAGCGCGCGGCCTTCGAGCAGCGGTTCGCCCAAGCCGTACACACCCGCGTCGGTGTGGATTTTGAGGAAAATCCAGCGGGGTTTCACCAGAAACGTTTCGAGCTTCGTGATTTTCACCTTGCCATACTCCCGAAACGGTTCGGGTTTGGCGGCATAGACTGATTCGGGCAAAACGGTGGCGATGCCAGCCACCCCCAGGACAGATTGAATGGCATTACGCCGGGAAATTCGGGTTGATTTCATGAGGAAGTTGGGTTTGTAAGTGCATGGTTTATCGCTTATGGCGGTGCGGCTGGAGCCAGCAAGTGCGTCAGCGTTAAGACCGAACCACCATAAACCATAAATCAGAAACCATTCTAAGGCCTTATCAGCGTGCCATCCATTTTTCGCACCTGCCAGTTGGATTTGGTGCCGATGGGGTACTTGGCGGCTTCTTTTTCATTGATGTCCACACCCAGGCCCGGTACTTCGTTTACCGACATATAGCCTTTGTTCATGGTGGGGCAACCGCTGAAAACTTCCTGCATTTTGTCGGAAAAACTGACTGCTTCCTGAATGCCGAAGTTCCAGATGGCCAGGTCGATGTGGGCGTGGGCCGAGTGCCCCACCGGCGATACGTCGCCGGGGCCATGCCAGGCGGTGCGGACGTTGAAGAACTCACCCAGCCGGGCTATTTTCATGGCGGGAGTAATGCCGCCAATCTGCGAGACGTGGCACCGGATGAAATCGAACAGTCGGTTCACCATTGGTTCTTTAAACTCGTTGATGTTGTTGAACAGCTCACCCATGGCAATGGGCACCGTGGTCGACTGGCGCAACTGTTGGAACCACTCCATGTTTTCGGGCGAGAAGGGGTCTTCGATGAAGAAAGGCCGGTAGTCTTCCAGTTTCTTGATCATGTTGATGGCTTCCATTGGCTGCACCCGCTCGTGGATGTCGTGGAGCAGTTCAATTTCGTCGCCACACGCTTTCCTGACCACCTCGAACATCTTCGGTACCGATTTCAGGTAGAGCGGTACGTTCATGTAGTTGTCGGTTTCGCCCCCGAAGTTGGCTGCTTTGAAGTCGGGTTTATCGGCGGTGGCGCCAACGGCTCCGTAGCCGCCCTGCTGAATGCGGATGTGCCGGAAACCGCGCTCCATAATCTTCTTCACATCCTCGGCCACGGCTTCGGGTGTGTTGCCGTTGGCATGGGTGTAGCACGGAATGGCAAAGCGGGATTTCCCCCCCAGCAGCTGATAAACTGGCATGTTGGCCCGTTTGCCTTTAATGTCCCACAAGGCCTGGTCCAGTCCGCTGAGGGCATTGTTGAGCACGGGGCCGTTGCGCCAGTAGGAACTGACGTACACGCCATTCCACATGTCTTCGATATTATCCACGTCTTTTCCGACGCAGAAGTCGTTGAGGTATGCGTTGATGGCCGTAACAACGGCCACTGCCCGCTGGGTAAACGTAGCGCAGCCTAAGCCGTACAGGCCCGGCTCTGTGGTTTCCACTTTCACCACAATCAGGTTGGAGCCCTGCGGGGCGGTGGCAATGGCTTTCACGCTCTTGATTTTGACAGGCGCCAGCCCTTTGGCGTATTGGGGCGTACTTCGCTGTTCGCGCGCTTCGGCGGTAGAGAGGCCGCCAAACAGGTTCAACGCTCCGGCTGAGGAGCCCAGGCCAAGCAGTTTGAGGGTATTACGACGGGAGAGTTCGGGGTTATTCATGGTTTGTTTAGGGTTTATACTGTACGGTTTATGGGTGCGTGGTGCGGCTTTACAGCCGATGAACTTGTATACACTGACCGCACCACGCACCCACAAACTTTTTACTTATTTATCCCACCACACGCGGGTATCCAGATCATTGGGTCCCTGCCGCTTGACGGCCTCGTTTAGCTGGGCTGAGTTGACCACAATCTCACTATCGGGATAGGGCAGCCGACGGATGAAATCACCTTTGATCTCGGAGCCGGGGTAGGGGTTTTTCGTCAACGCCGGGAAGCCACTGCGCCGGAAGTTAGCCCAGGCTTCGGAGCCATCCAGGAAGGACGCTACCCAGTACTGCGTGTTGATTTGCTCCAGCGCTTTGCCCATATCCAGCGGATGGGTGTCCAGGTAAGCTTTGATGGCGGCTTCCGGAACCGGGCTTTTGTACGACGCCATCTGCTCCATATTGGCCCGAATGCCCTTCGCAAAATAGTCGGCTGCCATACCGGTTACCCAGCCGCGCACGGCAGCTTCGGCCAGCAGCAACTGCACCTGGGCGTAGGTGATGTGAAATTCGGGCGCGTCCAGGGCCAGTACCGTGGCCAGGTTGACCTGCGAGTAATCCCATAAACTCGCCACGCCGTTTGCTGCGAAGGTGGACGTTATCGTTACGTCATTATAGCCCACGGGCATCCCTATCTGCACCGCAGGGTCCGACGATGCGCGTGCCGCTACCTGTTCGGGCCCGCCCTTGGCCCCCACATAGCGCACCGCAAACACGGGCAAGCGGGGGTCGTTGTTATTTTTCAGGTAATTCACAAACGGCGCCGTGAGGTAGAAATTGGTTTTCTCCCGGGCGGCCAGGTGGTTGGCAATGTAGTTGTTGTAAATGGCCGTGTGCCGGATAATGGAGTTGTCGGCGTTGGACTGGAACACCCCGCCCGCAACGGCTTTCTTGACATAGGCCTGCCCCGTTGTGCCATCCACTTTGGTCAGGCGCATGGCGGCCCGGAGCATGAACGAATAGCCGAGTTTTTTCCAGTTGGCCACATTCCCCCCGTACAGGATATCCGTCACAACCGCAGGCTGCTTCGGGTCGAGGGCGGCCGATGCTTCTTCCAGTTCCTTCAGGATGTCTTTATAAATGTCCTGCTGCGGGTCGTATTTGGGCGTGATAATCTCCGTAGTGTACCCCTGCCCGGCCTCTGTATACGGAATGTCCCCGTAGGTATCGGTCAGAATCATGAAGGCGTATGCTTTCCAGATACGGGCCGCGTTGTAGGTGTTTACCTGGAGCGGGTCGCCTTTGGTCTGGTCCAGCACGGCAATCAACTGCTTCACGACGTTGCGGTAGAAATTAGTCCAGACCAGGGGCGTGTTGCCGTTGTTATTCTGGTTGTAATTTCCGCCCGACAGCGAACTGCCGTAGGGCGTAATAATCTGCTGCACAATGGGAAGCGTGTAGGTCAGCATGCCCAGCGTAGAACCACCGTCGAGGTAGGTAGTGCTCACGATCGCTTTGTTCAACACTAATGATGGAGCCAGGGAAGTAGGGTCCACTTTGTTCGTATTGAGTTCGGTAAAGCCGTCGTCGCAGGCTGTCAGCAGACTCAGCGACAGGACGAGACCAAACAGGTATTTGAGGTTTGTTTTCATGATTTTTACTGGCTGGGTCAGTAGGTAGTGACTGGTTGTCATGCCTGGTCTACGGCTGGTAATGTCCACAAATGACGATTTATGACAAGCAATAACTACCTACTGACGATTTTTTAAAACTTCACATTCAGATTAAATCCGATACTCCGCGTGGGCGGCAGACCCGGCCAGAAATCCAGGCCGACGCCGTTGTCCGACGATACCAGGGCTTCTTCGGGGTCCATGTTCTCGGTCCATTTCTTGATGATCAGGACGTTGTTGGCTACGGCGTTCAGGCGTAATCCCTTCACGAAGAAACCGCCGGGTAGTAGTTTGGTGAAATCGTAGCCGAGCGAAATCTGCCGCAGTTTCCAGAAGCCGGCGCTGGTCACAAAATCTTCGTGAATACCCAGCGGGTTGATGGATTCGTAGAAGGGCTGCACCGCCGTCTGGGTTTTGTTGACTTCCCCGTTCGCGTTTACCCCGTCGCCAATCACAAAGCCCACATCGCGGCCCGGCAGAGTTCGCTTCGAAAGACCGTGCCGCATGTAGTTGATATTTCGACCCGCAATCATGTTGAAGCCCAGTTTGAAGTCGATCAGAACTGACAACGACAGGCCCTTGTAGGCGAACGTGTTGGTGATACCGCCGAAATATTTGGGCAGGGCATTCCCCACGTTCTGGAGGGTGTTGTTCCGCAGGGGTAACCCACTCCGGGCATCGAATACCTGACGGCCCTGGGCATCGCGCAGGTATTTAAACGTATATAACTGGCCGAGTGGTTTGCCCACCACCATGTTCAGCGTCCGGCCCCCGCCCCCGCCAACAGTAATGACCGAATCGCCCGGCGACAGCCCCAACTGCAGTACTTTAGAAGTGTTATAGGAGGCATTGGCACTCACATCCCAGCGGAACGAACCGGTGGTAACGGGCGAAAACGTCAGCAACACCTCCAGCCCCTGGTTCATGCTCCGGCCCACATTGATGAGTTTGCTGGTGTAGGACGAGGCATCCGAAATCTGGGCCGCCAGAATCTGGTCGTCCGTGGTTTTGTGGTAATAGGTAAAATCAAAACCTACCTTGTTCTGGAACAGCTTCAGCTCAAGGCCCACTTCGGCTTCCTGAATGCGGAGCGGACGCAGGTTTTTGTTGGGCACCACGCTGGCATTGATTCCCCCCAGCGGCACAAGCGCACCCGACGGGTTAGGAAACGGGTTGTTGTCAACGGCATAATACAGAGCATTGGAATAGGGGTTCACGTTGTCTGAACCCACCTGCGCGTAAGCCGCCCGCAACTTTCCGAATGTCAGCCACGATGGCATGTTGTCGAAGGCCTGTGAGAACACAAAACTACCCGTAACGGATGGGTACAGAATGCTGCGATTTTCGGGAGCCAGCGTCGAAAACCAATCGTTTCGGGCCGTGGCGCTCAGGTACAGAAACTCTTTGTAGGAGATGGTAGCGGCCCCAAAGAGCGAGTTAATTTTCTTCTCGGCCAACTGGTAGATGGGATTTTTAATCCGCCCATTGGCTACCGTATACAAGCCCGGCTGCACAAAATCCTGCACCGTCACGCTGTTGTAATCATTGCGGGCGTAGCGGGCATTGCCACCTAGGGTCACATCCACGCCAATCTTTCCGAACGTTTTGTTGAAGCCCAGAATAAAGTCGAGGTTTCGCTCCAGATTCTGGCGCACATCCTGCGTATAAGACCCGTTCACGTAGCCAACGGGGGCTCTCGGGATGGGGGCGTAGCCGTTGGGGATGTTGTAGTCCTGATTCCGTATGTAGGAGTCTTGGGCCAGGCGTCCCTGCAGGTAAAGCCAGTCGGTAAACTGGTATTTTAGGGCAATATTGCCAAAAAGCCGGTCGCGGTTGATGGTCTCGAAGTGCCGGTTCATGGAATAGTACGGATTGTTGCGCACCAGAAAGCGGGAAAATACAAACTCATCGCCGTTGGCTTCGGTCTGATTGTCGCGCAGGGCCTCGAAGGGCATGGAGTTGGCCAGCGTGAAGACGACGGTCGAGACCGAAAAATCCTGGGTGTTCAGCTGGGGCGGGTTAATGTTATTCTCCTTCGAGTAATTGATGTTGCCCGACGCGGTCAGCCGGCTGGTGATGTTCTGGGTGAAGCCGAGGTTAATCACCTTCCGGTTAAAGGTGTTGTTCTCCATGATTCCCTTGCTGTCGGTATTGCCGAAGGAAAGGCTAAACCCGCCGTTTTGCCCGTTATTGGACACCGTAACGGTATTGGTGAAGTTGGTGCCCACGCGGTAAAACTTTTTCACGCGGTTGTAAACCGGCTCATAAGGGTACGTCTTGTTATCGAACAGCACCTGCGTCATGCCCGGCTGAAACTTCTCGCCAAAACTCCAGACCCCCGATGTGGGTCTGGTCGTTGTGGGTCGTTTGCCCCCTTCGCCCTGCCCGTATTCGTACTGAAAATCGGTGAAATCCAAAGGCGTGTCGGTGGTGAAGTTTGCGTTGTAGGTAACACCAAACCCTTTGCCGCTTCCCCGGTTTTTGGTCGTAATCATCACCACGCCGTCTTTGGCGCGGGAGCCATACAGAGCGGCAGCCGTGGCTCCTTTCAGCACGGTCATGGTTTCGATATCGTCGGGGTTGATGCTGCTCAGGCCATCGCCCCCGTCGGAACTGTTGGCAGCCCGCGAGCCGAAATCCCCGCCCAGGGCGTAGTTGGAGTTATCGATCGGTACGCCGTTTACCACAATCAGCGGGGAGTTGTTGCCGCTAAACGACGACTGCCCCCGAATACGAATTTTAGCCGTTCCGGCGGGGCCGGTTCCCATTGTGGTAATGTTCACGCCCGCCATTTTACCCTGCAACCCGCTCACAAAGTTAGGCGTGCGGTTCACGTTGATCTGTTCGGCGTTGACCGTTGCCGTGGCGTAGCCCAGCGTTTTGGATTCGCGTTTGATACCCAGGGCGGTAACGATTACCTCGTCGATCGCCT
The DNA here is from genome assembly GCF_000374085.1 of Spirosoma spitsbergense DSM 19989. Lineage (GTDB taxonomy): Bacteria > Bacteroidota > Bacteroidia > Cytophagales > Spirosomataceae > Spirosoma > Spirosoma spitsbergense. The sequence continues at coordinate 31,024 of NZ_KB893511.1, forward strand.
GGGCATCTTCCACTAATTTTACGTCGATAATGGAGCGGTTGTTGACCGGCACCGTTTGACTGAGGTAGCTGATGTACGAAAAAACCAGCGACGCATTGCCGGGCGCGTTGATGGTGTACTTCCCATCGGCATCGGTCGTGGTACCGGTGGTGGTGCCTCCCACCAGTACGTTTACGCCCGGCAATCCCTGGTTATCGGCTCCGGTAACCATGCCGGTAACGCGGTTTGTCTGGGCGTATCCAAAGCCCACACATAGCAGCAACAAGACTAGTAATCCAGTAAACTTTTTCATGGGTACAGGGTATTTGGTTTAACGGTTAAACGTGTTTGGTTTACGGTGGCGCGGGGCGCTTCCTGCCTGATGCGTACCTTCAGCCCGCTCTGTGATACCGAAGTTTACCAGTTATGAATGGCTCCGTCGGGGCTCTTCAGAATGGGGTGCGGGTACTTTGTATTCTCGCTTACTTCCAGTACGAGCGTGGCTTTCTTCGGGTCGAATTTTACGCCCAGGCCCGGTTCGGGATTAAGGTAGAGTTTGCCGTTTTTGAACTGGATAAAATCTTCATTGAAGTAAGCCGGGCGTTCGGGTTCGCCCCCGCCCAGTTCCATCAGGCAACGCATGGGGCTGCTGGATCCCAACGTGTGCACCAGGGCAGCCGTTGACAGCGGGCCGGTAAAGTGCGGAATCATACCTACATAGTGCGTTTCGCACAGAGAAGCCAGCTTCTTGAACTCCGAGATGCCGCCCGTGTTGGGCAGCGTAAAGCGGGTGTAGTCAATAAGCCGGTTCTCGATCAGCTCATTCGAGTCCCACCGGTCACCGAATTGCTCACCCACGGCGATTGGGACGGTGGTCATACTGCGCACGGTTTTGTAAACCGCCGGGTTCTCCGAACGGATAATGTCTTCCACGAAATACGGCTCCAGGTTTTCGAGGGCGCGGCATATTTTTACCCCTTCGGTGGTATCAAAGCGGGTGTGGAGGTCAACGGCCCAGTTGCCGCCCCCGCCCACAGCCGCGTCGATGCGTTTGCATAAGTCGATGGTCTTTTTGGCATTTTCGTAGTAATCAAAGGGTTCGGTACCGTTGCCACCGGTGGGGCCAATGCGGTAGGCCCGCAGGCCGGCTTTGATGCAGTCCTGCGCCCGACCTTCTTCGGTGGTGGCTTTCGAAGCCCGGAACCCGGTGGCGTAGCACTCGATGTAATCCCGCGTGGCTCCGCCGAGGAGTTCATAGACTGGCACACCGAGGGCTTTTCCTTTCAAATCCCACAGCGCCATATCGATAGCTCCCTGGGCGTGAATTTTCTCGCGGCCCGGCGGGTAAAACATGCCCCGGTAGAGCCGCTGCCAGATGTCTTCGATGCGAAATGGATTCTCGCCGATAATCATCTGCGCCAGTTGTTCCACCATGTCTCTGGAGCCGCCCTCGCCAATGCCCACAATGCCCCCATCGGTCTGAATCTCGACAATGCCACGCGCCTGGTTGAAAAGCGGCTTGTTGTAACCGGGGGCAGCATAGTACCGGATTTTAGTGATTTTAAGTTTGGGCGGTGCAGTCGCGGCCGATAGTAGCGGAAGACCGGTTAGAGCCGCCGTTGAGCCAAGCAGGGCTGATTGTAAAAAACGTCTTCGTTGCATAGATGTTAGGGTAAGGAATAGTCAGCTTAATCGTTTAAGCAAATAGGTAAAATCTAGATTTGACGGATAAGTTTTGGTTTCGACGAGTTTCGGGCCACCAATTCGGCGTTCATCAGTATCTGTGCGGGTTCTTTGGGAGACTCTTTCAGCTTTTTTACCAGCAGGCTAACAGATGTTTGGCCCAGCAGGTCAATGGGTTGTTTCAGATAGGTAATAGGGCAGTAATAGAGATCAAAAGCTTCAGCCTGCCCAAAACTGACAATGGCTACATCATCGGGTACGTTCAACTTTTGTTCGTTCAGGTAAATCAGTCCATTTATAGCTAAACCGTAGGTGGCAAAAATCAGGGCATCAACGGGTTTATCGGTCTTCGTTAATTCATCAATAGCCACCTTTGCTTCCTGTTCGATGTGAGTAAATCTGATTTTTTTCAGATACCCTTTCTGAAACGGCAGCCCTCCATCCTTCAGCGCGTCCTGATACCCCCGTATCCGCTCCTGCATGTGAAACATGGCCGATTTGTAGGCAATCATACCAATGCGCCGGTAGCCGTTGGTAATCAGGTGACTGGCTCCATCGTAAGCAGCCCGGTAATGATCGGTCGAAACAAAATCAGTTTGCATATCCGGAAAATACCGATCCAGCAGTACAAACGGAATGTTCTTTTCTTTCAGTAACTGCACCTGTTCTGCCGAGTCTTCGGCCGATACAATAATAAATCCATCCACCTGCCTGTTTATCAATACATTCAGCAAATCCCGCGACTTGTCGGCGTTCTCGTCCGAACTGCCAATAATAACCGTATAGCCGTTTCGTTTGGCTTCGTCTTCTACAATCCGGGCAATATTAGCGAAAAAGGGATTCGATATATCGGCGATAATCAGGCCGATGGTCTGCGTTTTTCCGCTTCGTAAACTCTTCGCTACGTGATTGGGCTGGTAATTCAGGGCAATGGCTATCGCCCTGATTTTAGCGGCAATTTCCGGCCCTACCCGACTCTCTTTCTCTTTGCCGTTCAGCACATACGATACCAGAGCCGTAGAAACGCCCGCTTCCTGAGCTATATCCTTTAACGACGTCCTTTTTGCACTCATCACATATTAATTATGGACAAACTTATGCTTAATCGGTTAAACAAAAAAAACTTTTTACATTTTTTTACAGGTTATTAAAAGAAAGACAGGTATTCCTTACCCGTAGCCCGACAAATTCTCCCTGGCCGGGCGGGGCAACTACTTATTTAACGCAAACCGTGAATTCAACTTTTGATTGTCAGATGATTACCCTACTGTAGGTGCGTACTGTTCGTAGAAATAGCAGTCATCATACGAATTCATCACATCATAAGTATGTGAATTTTTTGGCAACTGGGCAGTAATCTCTAAGCCCGTGTTAGCTTATAAAAGACATTTAGTTCAGCATTAACTTCACCAATACCGGCTGATGGTCGGAGGGGTATCGCTGCTCTTTGGCATCGGTCAATACGCCGTATTTGAGCACATCGAACTGCTTGCTGACAAAAATGTAGTCGATGCGTTTGTCCATCGGGGCATCAAATTTAAACGAATTGAAGGTGCCTTCCGGGCCATAGGGGGGCGTGGCTGTTGCGGCATGGGTATCCCGCAACAGCGTTTGGATGGTTAAGATTTGTTCCGTTTCGGGGGTTGAGTTAAAATCACCCGTCAGAATAACCGGCTCATTCTTCGCAATCTCTTTTATTTTTTCGACCATCAGTTTTCCCGATTGCCGACGGGCTTCAATTCCCTGGTGGTCGAAGTGAACACTGAAAAAGAAAAAATCTTTTTGGGTTTTTGTATCCCTGAATTTCGCCCAGGAGCAAATTCGGTTGCAGCAGGTAGCGTCCCAGCCTTTGCCCGGTTTGTCAGGCGTTTCGCTGAGCCAGAAATTCCCTGATGTCAATACCCTGAATCGATCTTTTCGGTAGAAAATGGCCGAGTGTTCACCCGCTTCTTTGCCGTCATCGCGCCCGGCCCCCAAAAAAGAGTATTCTTTTAATTCAGCAATATCATTCAACTGATCCCGCAAACCTTCCTGCGTACCAAACAGGTCAAATTCGTGAAAGGCAATCAGGGCCTTTACATTCTCTTTCCGGTTCGGCCAGGCATTGATACCATCCCCTTTGTTGTTGTAGCGCAGATTATAGGTAGCTACCGTAAGTGAAGCCGATGACTGGGCAAATGTGGGCTGACCAATAAGCACAGTACCCAGCAAGAAAAGAATCAGACGTGGCATTTGTAGTGGGTTTAAGCGTGTATCAGAAACTTACTTCGGACGAATAATTAAAAAACGAACTATTCCGGTCACTGCCTTGCCGAGACTTAAATTGTCCTGCCAGGCAGTGATCGGAATAGGGTAAAGGTAAAATTTAATATTCTACTTACGGAGAACGTTCGCCAGTTAGGTCAATTCGCCAGACGTATCTTTTTTCAACCGTTTCGATACCATTCAACCTGGCTACCCCAGGCAGGTAACTTTTGCGAATCAAACAGCACGCAGTTGGTAGCGTACCTAATCTACAATGGCATAAGGAACAGATAGGTTGTTCAGGAAAGATTTTCTGCCCGAAAGCCAATGCCCGGTTTACCAGCCCGGGTTTTGACCGAGCTTGGGATTGGTAATAACATCCGCTGCCGGAATGGGGTAATAATAGTTCTTATCTTCCCACTTTCTGGGGATATTATTCAGCAAGGTCAGTTCTCCGGAAGTATCGCCGGTCAACAGCTGCGAATTGGGTTTACCCGCTATCAGGGGGGATACTTCCACGTACGTAACGCCGGCAACCTTGGCTGGTAATTTTTTGTAAAACGCTACGTCCAGAATACCGTCCTCGTTTAAATCCAGTGGCGTATCCAGTGCGGGAACATACATACCGTTCCACTCCATTTGCATGAGCTCACCCCGTTTCCATCGAACGATGTCGTCAAAGCGGAACCCTTCGAGGCATAGTTCGATGCCGCGTTCCCGGCGAACTTCCAGCAGGGAAGGGTCAGTGATACCCGGAAAATAGTTTGCCTGTAAATAGGGGTCGGCAACCGTTGGTTTGGCCGTTGTCCCTCCCGTTATACCGGCTCTTTTTCGTAACGCTCCCACACTCAGGGCCCAGTCCGCATCCGTAAGCGTACCCAGTTCAGCTTTGGCTTCGGCATAGGCCAACAGTACTTCGGCATAGCGAATTATAGTAACGGAGTTGATATTCAAATCACGGGTATCCTAGTACATGTCATCCAAGGCCCATTTTATGGGCATATAACCCGTATACGTATAGGAAAATAAAGGGGGAGCCGGTACTAAAACGCCCGAATTTATGCGTTTATAATCGCCGGTACGAATGGTTTGCTGGAGCCGTTTGTCGCGCCCCTTTACTTCGTCTTTAAACAGCGTTGTTTTATAAGCCGGGTCGTTGGTAAAGGGTGTACCATCAATTTTTAGGTACGTGTTGATGAAGGTTCTGATAAAGCTCGCTTTGTCGCCGTAGGTGCCGCTGGTCCAGTACCAGTTGCCATCGTTGAGGTTGTTCAGCGCCAGGTCGCAAACGGCAGACAGCATAATTTCTGTGCCAATTGGGGCAGGGTTGATGAACACCTGACGGTATGATCTATCGATACCGGCTCCGTCATACAGTTTATATCCCCCTTCGTCAATCACTTTCTTTGCGGCTACGGCCGCCTGATTCAGCAAACCCGCTGACGAATTACCAAGATTCAATTTCGTATGGTATTTCCTGAAGGTTCCTTCATCAGGCTTACCCGTGCCTTGAAGGCATAAGCCACGTATTTGGTAATTAAGCTGCGGGTTGGTTCACTTGGTGTTGTAATATTCTGGCAGGCATAATCCAGGTCGGCCAGTACTGAATCCATCACCATAACCCGCGAATCGCGCTCTTTATACAGTATTTCGGTATCCGATACATCGAGTGGTTTGTTAATCCAGGGCACATCTCCAAATCGTTTTACTTTATCGAAGTAAAACCAGGCTCTAAAAAACCGGGCAATGCCCAGATAGTTCTTTCTGACCGTTACCGGAACGTTGGGGCTATTGCAGTTGTGAATGAAATAGTTGATGTTTCTCAAATCAGACCACGACCAGCCCGTGCTTACCTGCGCGCTGTAGTTTCCGGGTGTAATAAAAGCCGGACTATCTTTCCGCGCCAGGTAGTCGGACATGGCATCGGCCCGGTGCAGGTTTTTCCCGTTCAGGATGTTATAGAATGAGTTGGTGTAGAGCACCAGGCCATTTTCGCTGCTGAAAATGGGGCCTTTGGTCGTGGTCGCTTCCGGGAGTTCCTCCAGGCTGCACCCCGTAAGCAAAAGGGTAAACAGAAGGATGAGGGTATATTTTGCGTTCATGATTGTACGTTGTTTGGACGGTTAGAATGTGATGGACAAACCGCAGGTTACACTTTTCAAAATGGGGTAGTTGTAGCCATCGCCGGAGTTGCCGCCCGGATTGAACACCTGGTCAGACGCTACCGCGCTCTCTACGTCTATATCGCGGGTGATCTTATAGAGGGGTGAGAAGGACAGTATGTTCTCCGCCGACAGGTAGACCCGGGCCGCCGAAGAGCTAATTTTTGACACCAGGGCTCGGGGTAAGTTGTAGCCGAACTGAATGTTTTTCAGGCGCATGTACGCTACGTTTTGCAGGTATTTTGTTTGTGGGGCTGCCAGCGTTCCGTTGGCGTTGCTGGCAATACGGGACACGTACCGGGGGAAATAGGCGTTCACGTTGTCTTCGGTCCAGATGTTACCAAGCTGGCTTTTGGGAATGTCGCCGTACGGTCTGTTATACTGCCCCCAGAACAGGCTGGCTTCCCGGCTGGGGTACCAGTCCTGTTTGCCAACGCCCTGCACAAAGGCCGAAAAGAAAAAGTTGTTCCAGTCCGCCCCCAGCATAACCCCGTAGGTATAGCGGGGCGTTGAGTTGCCGATAATGGAGCGGTCGCCGGGGTACAAGCAGGAAATCGCCCTCATCCCGCACACGTTCCGGACTCCTGTAATCGAAATTGCCACCGGTAAAGGAAGGAACCATCGCCTGCGTCACAGGTTGCCCGTTAAGCATTGATTTGGCCACTCTGATTTCTACCTCGATCACACCCTTTTTGCTGCCATAACCTAATGAACGGGGTTCATTCCAGGCAAACCAGGCTCCTGCCAGACTCTATCCGGCCAGCATCAGTCCAGTCACCGTCTGGACGGGCCTTAGATACCCTTGCCCTGCCAGAAACCAGGCGACTCCACCCACCAGTAAACTCTCCGACAGGCCGGGGCTTTGTCCGGGATTGGCACTGTTAAGATGGTCGATGACGATCAGGGTCATGATAAAGACCAATGGGGCGGTGCAAAGGCCCAGAACGAAGGCAGTTAAAAAACGCTCCATAAATAATGGGGGTATTGATTGGAGAATGACGTCTCCGCGCTATTCTGACTCTTTTTTTTTGTTCGTACGGCGACCGTATTGGTAGGAATGTCGCTTATCCGCAGCATCCCGGTCGAGATCATTTTCGATCATCGCAAACGAAGCCAGATCAGCCTCGCGCAAGGCTTTGCCTTTATAGTAAATCTGGTGGCTATCTTTTGCATAGCCCGATGCAAGGACACTGAATGACGCGGGATCGCATCCTTTTATGCGTTTGTCCTCGTAAAAAATGGCCTTGTTATCCCGGCTATATTCATCATTCAGGTAAGCGAAAGAGGCTTTATCGGCGTTAAGAATCAGGTTTTTCTGGAAGTACACATGCGTACTGTCGACCGTGTAATTCAGGTTATAGGCCTGGAGCAATGAAAAGGTCACCGGATCGGCATCCGTTAACGGGCTATCCTTATAAAAAGCGTGGGTTTTGTCCTTCGCGTACAGCCCATCGACCACGGTAAAAGATGCCGGGTCTGCTTCTTTAACGACGATTGCCTGAGGGATTTGTTGCCCACTCGAATCGGCGTGAGTAATCCAGCAATAATACACCTGCCTGTCATCTTTTGCGAACGCCTGACTTAATACTACAAACGAATCACCATCACTGCTCGAAATGGGTTTTAAACCAAAATAACCTGCTTTACTATCTTTCGCGAAGCGATACTGAAGGGGTACAAACGACACCACATCGTTCACCGTAAAGCCTATCCCCTGATAATATGCCCGAAATTTATCTTTGGCATATTGGTCGGTCATCGCCCGAAAGGAACCCGCATCGGCATCCGGTACCCGTTTGGTCTTATTCTTCCGAACGGTGAAATAGGTCTGGCCATCCAGAAAATTATCGCAATAAAAAACGATCGATTTGTCCTTCGCGTACTGATCGTCGAGGGCTGTAAAACTGGAGCCGTCTATCCCGGTAAGGGCCACCCCCCGGTAATACCCCTGATGATCATCGCGGGCAAAAACGTCGTTCAGGGCCTTAAATGAGGTATAATCGGCTTCCTGGATAGGGATATCCCTGAAATACACCGCGCCATTCTTTTTCTCGTAGTTGTTTTTGCAGGACGCCAGAAGTCCCCAACTGAGAACGGACAGCAGGATGCGAAATAGTTTCATTATCAAATGTATAACCGAGTGGACATTGTATCAATAGTCGCTATTCTTCGGTGATATTCAGGGTTTTATTGAGTGTGCGGTGATTATCCCGTTAAATAGACTAATAACCCTGGCGGTGGAAGGCATGACGACGCCCAAACGAACGAAATCGGTAGGCTTTCGGCAAAGATTATTCCACGACTCGTGCGATTAGACCAGCCAATGGCAGTCTGCCAGTAATGAACTGATAAGGAGCACAGAAAAATAGTCAATAGCGCAGCATTGAGTAAATTTTAGTCAAAATGACCTTAGGGTAAGAGCATTCGCTCAGCCTAATTATCCCCTTATGAAAACACAACGCCGGACATTTATCAAACAGGCAACGGGTTTACTGGCCGCTTCCTGTTTGCTTAACCCAGTAGAATCCCTGGCCAGTCGGGTAAAACCGGTCGTAGGGAAAGCTAAAAAACCTCTGGTCGTGTTCGTGACTGGCGACCATGAGTACAGTGGCGAACTGACGCTGCCATTTATAGCGGCTGAACTGGAAAAAAACTACGGGATGCGGACGAAAGTCCTCAAAGCCTACCCCGATTATAACGGAGAGAAAGATATTCCCGGCCTGGAAAGTCTGCGCGATGCCGACCTCGCCGTGTTTTACCTGCGCTGGCGGCAACTCCCCCAGGAGCAGCTAAACTACATTGATGAGTACCTGAAATCGGGGAAACCCGTCATGGGGTTTCGCACTACTACCCATGCCTTCAATTTTCCCGAGGGCGACCCCCGGCAGCGGTGGAACGCGTTTGGGGAATTTGCCTTTGGCGCCCCTCCGGGCTGGGGTGGTAAGGCGCAGCATACCCACTACGGGCACAAGAGTACAACGGATGTGACCATCGTACCGGCAGCGGCCAGTAACCCGATTCTGACGGGCGTGGCTCCGTCATTCCACGCGGCTTCGTGGTTGTATCGTACCCTGCCCGACTACCCCGCCAAGGGGTCTGTGCCCCTGCTGATGGGCAAATCCGTTAACCCCGATAAAGCGGCCATCGACAACCCGGTGGCCTGGACGTGGCAGAATCAGTGGGGCGGTAAAGCATTTATGACCACGCTGGGACATCCGGAGGACTTTAAAGAGGAGCCGTTCCAGCGGTTAGTGATCAATGCCATCCATTGGGAACTGGGTTTGCCCGTGCCGAAACGGTGGAAGGGCAAAATCGATATCAACGTGCCTTACGGCCATCCTTCAAAATCATAAACGTATGAAATGGCTCATTGCCCGGAAAAACAGCCTTGTTGCGCAGCTCATTGTTATCGGTCTGCTGCTGAGTTTTTTTACTGCCCTAAAGTTTAACACCACCGCGTTTGTTCCCGTCAAAAAAAAGGAGCACATCGTTTTGCTGGGGGGTAATCTGGGGTCGAGGATGGTCAATTTCGATCATTTTGAGACCGACATGCAGGTTCGATACCCCGATAGCTCGCTGTTCATCCGCAACATGTGCGACCCCGGCGATACGCCCGGTTTCCGGCCTCGTTCGGCCCGTTTCTCGCCCTGGGCTTTCCCTGGTGCCGAGAAATTTCAGACCGAATACGCCAATCCGTCCGACAGTCAGGGAGCGTTTCCATCACCCGATGAATGGCTGACTCAACTCAGGGCGGATGTCATCATCGCGTTCTTCGGTAACAGCGAGTCGTTTCAGGGACCGGCTGGTCTGGAAAACTACCGCGCCGAACTGGATGCGTTTATCAAACATACCCTCGCTCAGAAGTACAATGGAGCTGGTGCGCCCAAACTGGTGATCGTGTCGCCCATTGCGTACGAAGATTTGTCGGATTCGCTGGATGTACCTGGTGGACAAACCGAAAATGCAAACCTGGCCCTGTACACGAAAGCCATGCAGGACGTGGTCGAAAAAAATAACCAGAATACGGGATCAGTCTACTTCGTTGATGCCTTTACGCCCTCACAAAGCTGGTACAACGCCAGCACGGCCCCGCTGACCATTGACGGTTCGCAGTTGAACAATGCGGGTTACCGGAAACTAGGTGCCTTGCTGGCCGATCAGGTATTCGGGAAGGCAGAACCCAAAGCCGGGACCAACCGGGATCTGGTGTACCAGGCCGTGCTGGAAAAAAACTGGATGTGGCTCAACGACTACAAAATCCCCAATGGTGTACACGTATACGGTCGTCGGTTCAAGCCGTTTGGTCCCGATAATTACCCCGCCGAGATCGAGAAAATCCGGCAGATGACCATCATCCGGGATTCGGCGGTCTGGATAGCGGCCACGCAGGGCAAAAAAATAGATCTGGCAGCGGCCGATAAGAACACCCTTACCCTGCCGCCTGTCAATACTAATTTCAATCCCGAAGCTAACGGCAGCCTGACCTATCTATACGGCAAGGATGCTCTTAACGAACTCAAAGCGGCTCCCGGCTACCAGATTGAGTTGTTTGCGTCGGAAGTGGAGTTTCCTGACTTGGCGAACCCCGTTCAGATGACGTTCGATAACAAAGGGCGATTGTGGGTAGTAACCATGCCATCGTACCCGCATTATAAGCCCGGTGATGCCAAGCCCAACGACAAAATCCTGATCCTGGAAGACACCGACAACGATGGCAAGGCGGATAAGCAAACCATTTTTCTGGATGGGCTGCACGTGCCGGTAGGCTTTGAGCTTACCCCCGAAGGCGTGTACCTGTCGCAGGGCACAAACCTGAAACTCTATACCGACACCAATGGGGATGACAAGGCCGATAAGGTCGAAATTATCCTGAGTGGCTTCGACGACCATGATACCCACCACGAAATAAGCGCTTACGTGGCTGACCCCTCGGGGGCCATTTACATGGGCGAAGGCGTTTTCCTGCATACCAATGTCGAAACCGCCTATGGTACCGTCCGGGCTACCAACGGTGGTTTTTACCGCTACGCGCCCCAACTGCACAAACTGGAACGCACGGCTCAGCTAGCCATTCCAAATCCGTGGGGCATCGCCTTCGATACATGGGGACAACCCATCTTTGCCGAAACCTCCAGCCCCGATGTACGGTGGATGCTGCCAGGAACCGTACTGCCCCGCTACGGCGAGTCGACGGATAAGTCGTTTCAGTTGATCGAGGATTCGCAGCGGGTGCGCCCCACTTCGGGTCTGGAGTTTGTATCCAGTCGCCACTTTCCGGACGATGTGCAGGGTAACTTCCTGATCAACAATACTATCGGGTTTCTGGGTATGAAAATGCACACCCTGAAAGACCAGGGAACGGGCTTCAAAAGTAATTTCGTGATGGACCTGATAAAAGGCAATGACCGGAATTTCCGCCCCGTCGATATGGAGTTTGCACCGGATGGTTCGCTTTACTTCATCGACTGGCATAACATCCTGATCGGGCACATGCAGCACAACGCCCGCGACCCGTTGCGGGACCACGTACACGGTCGGGTGTACCGGGTTACGTACCCATCACGCCCACTGGTAACACCCGCAAAGGTGTACGGAGCCAGCATTGACGAGTTACTGGATAACCTGAAATTACCCGAATACCGCACCCGTTACCGCACCCAGCGCGAACTGAGGGGCCGGAAGGCATCGGAGGTGCTACCCAAAATTACGCAGTGGGTAGCCGCACTGAATAAAAACGACCCTAATTATGAACACAACCGGCTGGAAGCGCTCTGGGCCACCTGGGGGCTGGATAAGGTTGACCAGACGCTGTTGCGGCAGGTGTTGAAGTCGCCCGATTTTCACGCCCGGGCCGCAGCTGTGCGGGTGGTTCGGTATACCGGCCACCAGGTGAAGGATCAGGCCGATTTACTGATGCAGGCTGCCCGCGACGACAACGGTCGGGTTCGGCTGGAAGCCATTGTAGCCGCTTCCTGGATCGGAAAAGAGAAAGGATTACCCATTCTGGTCGAAGCCAAAAAGAAACCACTGGACGAATGGATGCTACCCGCCTACGAAACGGCGGTAGCGCACCTCAACGGTGAATCGGTTCGGAAAAAGACCGAAGCGGTGGTGAAATCGAATCTGAAAGGGAAAGAACTGGCACTTTACACACAGGGGAAAGAGATTTATGGTCGGGATGGCTACTGCGCCACCTGTCACCAGCCCGATGGGAAGGGACTGTCGGCCTCCCAGTTCCCGCCCATTGCCAATAGCCCCTGGGTGCAGGGAAATGAAGACCGCCTGATAAAAATCGTGTTGAAAGGGTTGATGGGGCCGATGGAGATTGAGGGTAAGAAATACTCCGGTCAGGTACCCATGACGCCCTTTGGGGGCCTGCTGAAAGATGATGAAGTGGCCGCCGTGCTGACCTATGTTCGGAAGTCGTTCGGCAACGATGCGTCGGCCATTACGCCCGAACAGGTGAAAAAAGTACGGGCCGCCACCGAGCGTAAAAAGGATTTTTACTCCCCCAGCCAGTTGCTGAAAGAGTACCCGATGGGGAAATGAGTTTGTTGTTTGTCGTTTGCGGTTTGTCGTTGTGTTTCCCCGCCGGGACTGACGCAGATAACGAAGATGCGTCGACAAACAACAAACGATAAACGATAGATAACAAACTCAACACATGCCTTCTCCTATTGGTTTTAACCTGTTAGTCTGGACAGCCGCTATATCCGAAAAAATGAATCCCATTGCCGACCGGCTCAAAACGATTGGCTACGATGGGGTCGAATGTTTTATCGATACGCAGGATGTGGCTGTGTACCGCCAGTTCGGCGATCACCTGAAGCAACTGGGTCTGCTTAGTACCTGCGTGACGGTAGTTGGCCCCGATACCAACCCCGCCAGCGATTCCGCCAGTGTTCGGGCGCAGGCCGTTGCCCATTTGAAGGGGGCCATCGACCGGGCTCATGCGCTGGGTGCATCCGTTCTGTGCGGTCCGTTTCACTCCGCCTTTGCCACCTTTACGCGCCGGGAGCCGCAACCGGACGAATATATGCATAGTGCCGAAGTCCTGCATAAAGTGGGCGATTATGCCCGGCAGGCGGGTATCATGCTGGCACCCGAAGCCCTTAACCGGTTTGAGTGTTACCTCTGCAATACCATGACTCAATTGCTGGAACTGGTGCACCAGACCGATCACCCCAACGTGCGGGCTATGTTCGACACGCACCACGCCAACATGGAGGAGAAGCATTTTCCGGATGCCCTCCGAACCATTGCGCCGGTGCTGGCCCACGTGCATATCAGCGAGAACGACCGGGGTACGCCCGGCTCCGGCCATATTCCCTGGGACGATACTTTCCGGACGTTGGCCGAACTGGACTACAACGGCTGGATGACCATTGAAGCCTTTACCCGAAACGATGTTGATTTCGCTAACTCTATCAACGTCTGGCGGGAGTTCAGCAAGCCTTGGGACATCGCCGAGAATGGCCTCAAATTCATCAAAATGATGCAGGAAAAGTACGCCGTTTAGAGTTGCGCCAGTCGGCCACCGTCAGCCACCAGCGTAGTGCCGTTTATAAAGGCCGCTTCGGATGAGGCCAGAAAGCAAATGGCTGCCGCAATGTTTTCGGGTGTGCCGACCTGCCCCGTAATTGTTTCGGCACCACTTTTAACGTTGGGATTATCCCAAAGCATGGGGGTATCGACCGCACCCGGTGCCACGGCATTGATGCGGGCCTGCTCATAGGGGATTTCGAGACTCAAACCGCGAACGAAGGCTTCCATGGCCCCTTTGCTGGCCGCGTAGGGCACCACATTGGGCGTGGTCTGGTGGGCGTGTACGGAACTGACCGCTACGACGGCCCCGCCCTTCATGTGAGGCAGGCAAAGCTGGCAAAGGCGAAACAAAGCCCGCAGGTTTACGTGCATCACGCGGTCCCAGTCGGCAGGGTCAAGCGTTAGGATTGGCTCGAAGGTCATAACCCCCGCGTCGCTGATGAGTACGTCTACCCGCTGCCAGGTAGCCAGCGTCTGCTCAACGGCCGATACCAGTTGGGCGTCGTCGGCAAGGTCCGTTTTAATGAAAATAGCGGCACTACCCATCGCCTTGATCTCGGCTACCACTTCGTCGCCATCGGCTTCGTCGCGGCCTATACAGGCTACGTTAGCCCCTTCCCGGCCTAATTGTACGGCAGTGGCCCGACCAATGCCGGACGTGGCTCCGGTCACGATGGCTACTTTGTTGTCAAATCTCATGCTTAAATAGTTAAATAAGGTTGCATGGGTAGTAACGCCCCGTAAATGCGTAAGGTTTGGTACCGGTTGGCAACCAAAGGGTGAGAAGTAGCAACAGAGTTGCCTGATTGTCGATGATTTACTCCGACCTGCCAGCAGGTGCTTATCAGAACGGGTAGCCGATACCGAAGTTGATAACCAGCGGATTGGAGCCGCTGAAAAGCTGTTTGAAGGAGAACTGGGGCAGAATAAAACGCTCGTCTACCTGTCGGTTTTTTATCGTGCTAAAATACTGCCGGGCAGGGTCCCACACTTTGACTCCCCCATCGAAACGGATAACGAAAAAGGAGAAATCAAACCGCAAACCAACGCCTGTACCTACTGCAATCTGCGGAATAAATGTGTCCAGCGCGAAAGCAGTACCTGGCCGGTTGACGTTATTCCTGATTGTCCAGACATTGCCTGCATCCACAAAAATGGCCCCATTTACATCGGCTCCGAGGTGAAACAGTCGTCCGCGTAGTTCAGCCGAACCCTCGATAATCATATCACCCGGTTTTTCTACGATGTACTGAAATTGTTCATTTCCTGGATATTCGGGATTGAACGCGGGCTTTCCATCAACTGTTTGCGGCCATTCGGAGCCGGGGCCAAGACGACGTGGAAACCAGGCCCGGATGCCGCTGCTACCGCCAGCAAAAAATAGTTTTTCGTAAGGAGCCGTCTTATTGGACCCATACCCATAAACTAAACCGGTATTGATTCGAAACGCCAGCGTTGTACGCGTTCGTAAAGGAATATAATGGCGGTAATCTACGTTAAAGCGCAGGTACTTGTAAAACTGCAGACCCGTTGAATCAGTGGTGTTGAAAATACGGCGCAGCTGCGAATCCGTAAAAAAATTCAAGGTCGTACCCCCCGATTCGATTACCGTACGCAGGAAATTAGCGCGTCGGTTTTGCCCTGGTGTAACGGTATTATAGGTATACGCAAAGCTGAAACTCGAACTCAGCGACCGTCTAAAACTAAGATAAACGGTACTACCCTGCTCTTTTAGCATTGCAAGCTGATCCTGAAATGCGTTGCTTATCGCCTGACTGTTACCATCGCCAGCGTTGATTAGATTGATATCCGCAATCAGAAAACTAAACTGTTTGGCAGGAGTAGTTTGCCAGTTATAGGCCATCGTGGCCCGCAGTAATGACCGTCTAAAGTCGGGTCGGAACGTGTTATTGAAACTCAGGCTAATCTGGGTGCGGGGTGCATACCGATTGAACTGAAAGCGGAATCGTCCCGGTAACAGAATCTGGGGAAAAATCAATGAACTACTAACGCCCAGTTCCTGAGACCGATAAACTGCTTGGCTCGGATTATTCGGGTCGTTAACGAAGCCTGTTTGTGCTTCCAGTCCGTACCGTACAGATGTTTCGAAGGTTTCCAGCCCGCCAAACAGGTTGCGTACCCGAAAGATCAGGCTCCCAAATCCACCTGGGTATCCCTGCCCCTGATACAGCAGACTTGTTGCTCCACCCTCGGCGGTGGCTTCGTATTTATCCAGCGGGGTGGCCGTAATGAGCGTTCGCAACCGGCGGTTGGTGGTGTCGGTGAAATTGAGGTTAACGAACTTGAACTGGTTGAGTAGAAACAACTGTCGCTGGGTATCGCGGTAGTCGCTCTGGCTGTACAACTGGCCCGGCCGGAGCAGAATTTTCGACTCCAGCAGCCGCGTCGAGATATCCCGGCCACCCAGCAGATAGGTAACGCCATTTCGCCTGACTGTATCCAGCGGAGTGGTCAACACCACCGGTGCGGTCGGATCGGGCGAATCAACGGGACTGATGCGTACTTCCACCTCACCGATGTGATAAATCGGGTGGGCCGACAGACCCGGTGGATTGACAATCTGCAGGGCTACGTCCACATTCCGTCGGGTCGAATCGCCGGGTTCGAGTTTATCGTAGAACCGACGGTCATTGCCCCGGCGTATGGTATCTACGTTGGTGGCCCGGATGTACTGGCGCGAGAACGCGTAGTAGCCCTGGTCACGCAGTTGCGATTCTATCCGTACCCGCTCGCCGGTCATGTTCTCGAAATCGAACCGGTCGCCGGTTTTCAGCAGCGATTTATCGAATGATTTCCGAACCAGGGAATCGACGCGTGGGTCGTCAATCTGGTAGGTGATGTTTCGCAGGTAAAAACCTTCGTTCTCCGTTATCAGGTAGTTTATCCGAATTTGCCGTCGGCGGAGGGTATCCAGTGCATACGCTGTCTGGGCGTTGAAAAAGCCCTTGTCGAACAGGTATTTCTGCATTTTGGCGGTATTGGCTTTCGCATCGCTTTCGGCAAAATAGGAGGGAGGCTCGCCCAGACTCCGCATCAGCCAGTTTCCTTCTTCGGCTTTCAGGCGCAGGTGTTTCAGTTGACGCCCATACCGTCGGTTGAGCTTCTTCAATGCCTGCGGTTGGTCTGATAGACGCTGGCTTTCCTGCTCAAATTCGTTAGTTTTGGCCTCCAGCTCCTGCACCGCTTTCTGGTGGTCGTACCGGCTCAGTCCCAGTTCATAAAGCCAGAGCGGGGGCGTGATGGGCAGGCCCAGAATCCGGCGGTTCGGCTTTTGGGGGATCAGGCTTTCGAGGGATTCACTGGAAATAGTGCGGTTGCCACGCACGGTTTGAGCGGTCAGTATATAGGCGTTGGGACGTAACTTTTTAATACTCAGGCAACCGGATAAACTGAAAATCAATGTACAATGAATAATGTACACGGTATAATGACGAAAGCCACGACGCTGCTTTTTATTGTTCATTATCCATTCCGGACCGCCGGACCGCTCATCATTCATTACTAAACGCATGCTTTCTAAAAATAAGCTTAAATATATCCAGTCGCTGCACCAGAAAAAATACCGGCAGCAGCAGGGAGCCTTTCTGGTAGAAGGGGCCAAGAGCGTGCAGGAGGTGTTGCGGTCCGGCTTCGAAGTTGAACTCGTGGTTGCCACCGACCTATTCTACAAAGAAAACGCACACCTGACAGACCACCAACGAACACCCGTCGAAATCGCGTCAGTGGCCGACCTCGAACGGGCCGGCACGCTGGAAAGCAACAACGCAGCCCTCGCTGTGGTCAGAACGAAAGAAAACCGCCCGCTATTGGCTGAACCGGGTGAGATTGCGTTAATACTGGACGATGTACGCGACCCCGGCAACCTGGGCACCATTCTGCGCATTGCCGACTGGTACGGCATTCAGAAGATTCTCTGCTCCGAAACCACGGCGGATGTGTATAATCCCAAAGTTATTTCGGCCAGCAAAGGCTCGTTTACCCGCGTTAACTGGTGGTATGGGGATATCGTATCCGTGTTGAGTCAACTGACAGGAACGCCCGAACCCCGTCTGGCGGTGTACGGGGCGTTTCTGGACGGCGAGGATGTACACAAACTAACGGCCAGCCCGGCAGGTGGTTATCTGATTATGGGCAATGAATCGAATGGCATCCGGCCCGCCGTGGCGCAGTACGTGACCAAACGGATCACCATTCCCCGCTACGGTGAGGCCGAATCGCTGAATGTGGGTATCGCTACAGCCGTGCTGCTGGATAACCTCCGGCGGGGTGCGTCGTGATGTCATATGCTTACATCTGATAAAGCCAGGTTTCTTAAAATCCTGGGTAAGTGGTTATTGAGGTTCCAGGAAACTTCACTTTGTCGGTTTTTTAAAACCGATATTACCACACAACCGATAGACACAACGCGCCCAGAATGACGATAAACGTGAACTGCTTAAAAATTGATGCGAAAGTCCTATCTTTTGGATGCTGATAAATTCATCAGCGAAATGAGCTGTCTATGAAACCACTTTTGTTTCGTATCCCAACGGTGGATGACCGCTCGATTCGGGTGCAGGAAGATAATGATGTCAGCTTTTACGACCGGCTTCATTATCATCCCGAAATCCAGTTGACCCTTATCAAACAGGGCGAAGGTACGCTGCTGGTCGGTAACCGGATTGATCGTTTTGGTCCGTACGATTTGTTGCTGATAGGCGATAACCTGACCCACGTGCTGCGCAATCATTCGGACAATTATCAGCCCGGTACAAAACGGCGTTCGGTGGCGTACTCCATTTTTTTTCGGAAGGAAACTCTACAGCATACGCTCTTTTCGCTGCCTGAGCTAGGGCCCGTCAATCAGTTGCTCCAGGAAGCAAAACACGGTGTTCGGATTCGGCTTCAGGAGGGTAATGCCATCACCGGGCAGATGGAATCACTCCCACAGCTGCGTCCGTTTGAGCAGTTGATGGTATTACTGACGACCCTGGATTTTCTGGCGACCCATCCCCAGCGCGAAATTTTATCGACGATGACGTACGAGCGGCCCCGCCGGCCCGATGACCACCAGCGGCTCGATCAGGTGTTTGGTTATCTGCTGGAACAGTATGCATCGCCCATCACCCTCGAAGCCGTTGCCGATGTTGCCAACCTGACTCCCGGTGCTTTCTGCCGGTTCTTCAAGATTCATACCCGCAAAACGTTCTCCGGGGTGCTCAACGAAATACGCATCGAGAATGCCTGCCGGTTACTGCATCAATCGAATCAGAGTATCAGCCAGATTGCCCTCGTTTGCGGGTACACGAGCCTGTCCAACTTCAATCGTCAGTTCAAGGCGATTACCAGCCTTACACCCGGCCAATACCTGAAAACGGTTGAGGGGTAGAAATGCGTGGAGTATACTATCGGCTGGCTACTTATCCCGCACCCTCTTTGCTTCGCTCGCAGGCATGCCTGGAACCGTTACTTCTGCGCTGTTTTTTCAACGGTTGCTTCTGCCTTTGCTGCTTCTCTCTCCTGCTTCCGGTTTTCCCGTTCGAATACGTGGATTAATACGATGAAGTAGGAAACCAGCAACGGGCCAACGACTAACCCCAGGATACCGAAAATGGGCACGCCCAGCACAATACCGGCCAGCGTGACAAGGGGGTGAATATTGCCCATGCGTTTGGCCAGCATAATGCGGAGCAGGTTGTCGATGTTGATGATAATGATGACGCCTACCACCAGAATCCCAACGCCCTGCGCCGTGTTACCCTGCGAAAGCTGAATCAGTCCGGCAGGCCCCCATACCAGTGGCGTACCCAAAACCGGAATAAAAGCTACGAAGAAGGCAACTGTTCCCCAGAAAAAAGGATCGGGCACGCCAAAAATCCAGAGTGTCGTTCCGGTTAGAACCCCCTGTACGAAACTCACCAGAGCCTGTCCCAGTACGTTGGCATTCACGTTGTTACGGAGCGATTCGCCCAGTTCTTCCTGCGTTTCTTTTTTAAAGGGAAGGTATTTTCGTAACCCCTTCAAAAAATCTTCCTGCTGCACGAACATAAAGTACAGGGTAAACAGCATCAGACCAATAATAACAACAAAGTCCAGGGCACTACCGGCAATGGACGGTAGAATCCGAGTGGCATACGTACCTGCCTGTTTGGCAATGCTACTGATGTTCTGCTGGCTGGTAATCTGATACCCCGTGAGGTCTTCTACCTTTTTTACCAGACCCAGAATATCCTCCGTGTGCTGGCTATAGTACTGAATTCTGTCGACCAGCAACAGACTCAATGTGGCAAATGGCATGATGATGACAATGAAAGAGAAGGCAATAAGCAGCGCGGCCACGAGCGGGCGCTTCCAGTGCCGCCTGATGGCAAGGGCGCTAAACCAGGGCCTCAGAACTACGTATAGAATTCCCGCTCCCAGGAAGGCCGAGATGTAGCCATTCAGGCCAAACACGATGAAACCGGCAATAATGAACAGGCTGGCAATCAATAGAATGCGTTGCTGCTGGGGCGTATAGATATTGGTCATTGGGGAACGTTATTTACCAGTCATTTTCCGGACGTTATTCACTGTTAACTAGTAAGCACTTTGTCATTCATAGTCATGTATTGTCATTAATAGCCACTTGTTGTTAAAACGGTATCTATCCGTATTTTACAATAAATGACTGCTGAATGACACTACCTGGCAACGTATGACTACTTACTTAACAGGATATAAATGACGCGCCGTAGATGACTACTTAATGGCTGTACAGGACAAATTGTTTTCTCAGCACTCCGTTGCGCTTAGAGCCAGGCCGGCCTGTGAGGTTTCCTTGTATCGTTTGGACATATCCCTGCCCGTTGCCTTCATTACCCTGATAACGGCATCGAGCGAGATTTTCTGGAATGATGCTGCCCCCGATGTGGCCAGCAGATAGGCGTTATACGATTTCACGGCACCCATCGCGTTGCGCTCGATACACGGTATCTGGACGTAGCCGCCAATGGGGTCACAGGTCATTCCCAGATGATGTTCAATGGCAATTTCGGCGGCTGCTTCAATCGCGCCAATGGTACCGCTGGGTTGGGCGCAGTGGGTCAGGAAGGCGGCTCCCATCGCCGAAGCCGTACCAATTTCGCCCATGCAGCCCATCTCGGCTCCCGAAATACTGGCGTTATGTTTCACCAGAAAACCAATAACCGCGGCCGCCAGCATCCCGCTTCGCATGGTAGCTTTTTTGTAATGAAAATGGTGCTGGACCAGGTATGTCAGTCCCGGAATAACCCCCGATGCGCCCGATGTGGGAGCCGTAACAACAATACCGCCTGCTGCATTCTCCTCCGACGCGGCCAGACAATACGCATTCAGGAAGATTAGAAAACTGTCGGAAGATTGGCTCATACCCTTCGCCTGCTGGAACAGAATCGGGGCTTTTCGGCTCAATTTGATGGTGCCCGGCAGGATACCTTTTTGCCGAAGTCCCCGCCGAACGGCTTTGTGCATAAAGTCCAGAAGCTGATCGATCCGCTGGTTAACCTCCGCGCGACTGCGGCCGGTCAGGGCCATCTCGTTGGCCATCAGCAATTCATCCAGCGAAAGGGCACTGGCAGTGAGTTGCGCTTTAAGCTCGGTCATGGTACTGTATGGATAGGGTACCTGCTGCGCATCAGCAGCGGTTTCGGCTTCCCCCTTTCGAAGGATAAACCCGCCCCCGATGGAATAATATTCTTCCTGAGCCAGTATTTCTTTGCCGTCATTTAGGGTCAGGACGAGCGTATTAGCATAGGGAGATTCGTACCGTTTCCGCTCGAAATGAATGTGTTGTGGTCCTACGGCTATTGGTTGGTTTCCTGCCTGGATTGGGTAGGTTAGGGTGGGATCGTGCAGCAGTTTCATCAGCGCATCCGGGTCGGTCGTTTCAGGTTGCCATCCCAGAAGTCCGGCTACTACCGCCCGGTCGGTACCGTGCCCCTTTCCCGTAGCACTCAATGAGCCGTAGAGATAAACATGAATTGTACTCGCCCGCGTCTGCACCGAGTTTGGTAGCTGGGCCAGTCGTTGCCGGAAATCGAAAGCGGCTTTCATCGGGCCAATCGTGTGCGAACTCGATGGACCCGGACCCACTTTGAACAGGTCAAAAATGGACGTAGTAATGGGGGAGGAAAGCATATTGATGCGCTCGTTTATGGTATTACGTTGAAGGTTGCCCGCCAATCAGGTGGCAAATTACCATAAACCGACTACTGCAAACCAAAACACGTTATTTATCTAACCCCTGAATCTGACCCAGATAGTCGGTTGGCAGCAGGATACGCTGTACCAGCGACCGAAGCCCGAGCTTATTCAAAATACCGTATACCCCAAGCGAATGAGGTAACAAACGGCTTTGGGGTAAATCCAGCAGCTGATTTACCTGATTGGGAACGAGCATTCCCTGCACCTGCCGCAGTAAATTATAGCGCCAGTTTCCTAATTGCTCCTGGTATCGCTGAAATAGCTTATCGGTAAATTCGCTGCGAACCAAATCCTGGTTGAGGTGTGCTTCCCGGTCAGTTCTCCAGTCAGCGTACGTGGTCGGTAAGTTTGGAACGTGCATCCCAATACCTACTTCCCGAAAGGTAGCAAACAGTTCTTCGCGTTCCGGGTTGGTGAGTGGCCGGTGCAGGGTCTCGTAGGCACGTTCGGAATAGCCGATCAGCATGTACAATACGTCACGGTAAGCCCAGTCGGGAATCTGATACCCTCTTTTCTGCTCGACACCCGAATGCAGGGCGCCCATCCGGGCAACTGTTTGACGAGCCTTATCGTCGGGAAGAAATACGATGTCCTGGGCGTAACGGACCGTTGAAAACAGACGGGCAATCGGATCGGCTGGGAGTTTACCCGTGTAAAACAGCCAGTCTACAGCCCGGTTCAGTGCAAACTCAGCCGCCGACCCGGCAAAAACCAGCAGAATTACGTCGGCATCACCCCATATTTGGCGGACAATAGAGCCGGGCTTAACGAAATAAGGGATTGATTGGTCATTCGTGGTCATTATTCGTCATTCAAAGTCATTAATTGTCATGGATAGCCATTTGCCAATCAGTGACTATATAATGACCACTCCATGACAACCAAAGACTATACCTTCTACATCGCTACTACAACGAATTCAACGCGCCGATTCTTTCGTTTGTTCATTTCGGTGTCATTGGGAGCCGCTGGCCGGGAGTCCCCATAGCCAGTATGGTGCAGGCGTTTCTCGGGTATGCCATTCCTGACCAGGTAGCTGGTTATGACTTTAGCCCGATTCTCGGACAGAGCCTGGTTCAGTCGCCGGTCGCCGACATTATCGGTATGACCGGCAATTTCGATAACCAGTTTTGGGGTGTTCACCAGTGTTTTTACCAGCTTGTCCAGTTGCGGATAGGATTCGGGGCGCAGGACGTAACTGCTCTGGTCGAAGTACACATTATCCAGCCGGAAAGCCTGATTGACCTGTAAATTCCGGAACACACTGTCTTTGGGTTCTTCTTTTTCGAGCCGGATAATATAGTCGTAGTTGGCACAGGTATCGCACGAAACCACCATCAGTTCTTCGGCTTCATAGTACCCTGGCGAACGGGCTATCACGTTCAGGGTATCGGTACGGGTCAGCATGAACGAAAAAGAGTTACCGCCCTGCTCACTTTTACCTTCCCATCTCTTGTTGGCCTGCAAGGCCCGAATCGTATACGTAGCGGGTAGTGCTGCCGATGTTTTATCATCTGCCGCCGAGATGGTAAACAACGTTTTCTGTGTTTTAACGGCGTCCGACTGCTGAGCGCCTGCGTTCGACAGCAGTAGCAGGCTAAAGAACAGGGTTAGTACAACGCGCATGTTGGGTTAATAGGATGGCGAATACCGACTCTGTTGCAAATAAAATGCCAGCCTCGCAATGGGCTGGCATTCAGGGTTAGGCAGCTTTCAACTGGATATCTGCCTGAATATTCAAGACCTTTAACAGCTCCTCCAACTGTTTAATATACTGACCTCGTAATCGTTCATAGCCTTCAACAGCTAAAAAGTCGGGTACGGATTGTTGCTGATGTAACTGGCTTAACTCATTAAGCCGCTCAATCCGGCTCAAAACATCAGTGATTTCGCTATACAGATTGGAAGAGTGATTCATTGTTCCAGTCAATTTGAATAAAACCTTTCGGGAATTTTTGTCGGGTAAGCCGTCCCGGTTTAGTCATTGTAAACTGGAAGAACCACTCCATCTGGTCTGAACTATATAGAAAGTGGTCAGGCTCATCCTGACTAATAAACCGCACCATATACAAATCTAACCCATCAAACTGATCTCTCAATGCTCGTAAAGCATTTTCAAACTGACGGTGTGCCTGTGCCGGCAGAACAACTACTACGTCGAGGTCTTTCGGTTGTTCTTTCTGCGTAACAAAACTTCCATCGATCCATAAGGTATATCTTATGATAGAAAGATTGTTGAGCTCAGCAGCAAAGGCATGTAACTGATTGATTAAAAAACGTCGGGAATTGTTCCATCCAAATATATCAACAAACAGTTGCTAGTCTGTTTCGATCAAGTCATAAGGAACCAGATGGCCTCTATCGTCGAAGTTAAGCTTGCTCACAAACGTTTAATTGATTTTCAAAACGGCCATGAAGGCTTCCTGCGGGATTTCGACATTGCCGACCTGGCGCATTCGTTTCTTACCCTTCTTCTGCTTGTCGAGCAGCTTGCGTTTCCGCGAAATATCACCCCCGTAACATTTGGCCAATACGTCTTTACGAAGTGCCTTTACCGTTTCGCGGGCAATGATTTTCTGACCGATAGCTGCTTGAATAGCAATTTCGAATTGCTGACGGGGTAGTAATTCCCTAAGTTTTTCACAAAGCTTTTTACCCCATTCGTACGCTTTGTCGCGGTGAACGATGGCCGACAGCGCGTCTACGGGTTCACTATTGAGCATGACATCTAACTTCACCATATTCGACTCGCGGTTGCCAATGAACTCGTAATCGAGGGAGGCATACCCGCGCGAAATGGTTTTGAGCTTATCGAAGAAGTCAAAGACAACTTCGGCCAGGGGCATCTCAAACTGTAACTCCACGCGGTCCTGGGTCAGGTATACCTGATTTTTGAGCAGACTGCGCTTATCCATACACAGGCCAATGATAGCCCCTACATAATCGGCCTTACTGATAATCTGCGCCCTGATAAAGGGTTCTTCGATCCAGCGAATGGTGCTGGGGTCAGGCATTTCGGCCGGAGCTGATACGTGTAGTATTTCGTCTTTCGTCGTAACCACTTCAAACCGTACGGATGGTACGGTGGTGATAACGGTCATGTCAAATTCACGCTCCAGTCGCTCCTGCACGATTTCCATGTGCAACATACCCAGGAAGCCACACCGGAAACCAAAGCCCAGCGCTGCCGATGTTTCAGGCTCCCAGATGAGGGCTGCGTCGTTGAGTTGAAGTTTCTCCATGGCATCGCGCAAATCCTCGAACTCGCTGGTTTCTACCGGGTAGATACCGGCAAATACCATCGGCTTCACTTCCGAAAACCCCTGAATAGCCTCTTTCGCCGGACGGTCGAGCTGGGTGATGGTGTCTCCTACTTTCACTTCTTTGGCTACTTTGATACCCGAAATCAGGTAACCTACATCGCCACATTCAATTACGTTGCGGGGAACCTGAACCAGGCCCAGGGTACCTACCTCGTCGGCAATGTACTCTTTGCCGGTATTCATGAACTTGACCCGATCTCCTTTACGAATCCGGCCGTTCTTAACCCGGAAAATAACTTCGATGCCCCGGTATGAATTGAAATGCGAATCGAAAATAAGCGCTTTCAATTCACCTTCAGGGTCGCCTTTAGGGGCCGGAATCCGCTCCACAATGGCGGCCAGAATTTCGGGGACACCAATGCCTTCTTTTCCGCTGGCCGGAATAATATCATCCCGATCGCAACCGAGCAGATCGACCATTTCATCTTTTACTTCTTCGGGCATGGCACCCGGCAGGTCAATTTTATTCAGTACCGGTATAATGACCAGGTCGTTATTCATGGCCAGGTACAGGTTCGATATGGTCTGAGCCTCAATACCCTGCGCGGCATCAACGAGCAGCAACGCTCCTTCACAAGCGGCAATGGACCGCGACACTTCGTATGAAAAGTCAACGTGACCGGGCGTGTCGATGAGGTTGAGCGTATATACTTCGCCGTTGTGCGTATAGTTCATCTGGATGGCGTGGCTCTTGATGGTGATGCCGCGCTCGCGTTCCAGGTCCATGTTATCGAGCAGTTGGGCCTGCATGTCGCGGGCACCCACTGTGTTGGTAAATTCTAATAAACGGTCGGCCAGGGTGCTCTTCCCGTGGTCGATGTGAGCAATAATGCAAAAATTACGGATATGTTTCACGTTGGACTATCGAATCGTCGCTACGACGGAGGAATCTGCGAATTAAAAGGCAAAAATACGCAAAAAAGTCGGGCCGGTTCGCCAAAGCGGTTGCGGTTGGACTGTAAAGCAGAAAAAAAACAAACGCCGGCCTCATATGGGACCGGCGTGTCTAATTACACTTCATCAACAAACTAAACTTGTTCTGACCGCCAGGGCGATCAGTAGCTGTAGGAGGGGGACTCGAACCGCCCACGGTGCAGTTAGCTACAGTACAAATCCTGGTGGTCAACCCCAGTCGCCCTTACAGGCGGCATTATGCTGCGTTTATCCTTTATCACCACCCCCGAGACAGGAGGGCACGTCTGCCAATTTCGACATCCTACAGTGTGAGGAAAAAAGTCAAGAAGACCGGCGTGTGACCCCGCTCGATCAACTTGACAATACAAAGATAGTATAGCGCATACATTTATTGCAAATTTTGCATAAAAATTTCTAAAAATTTACAATGTTATCATAATACGCGTATTTTTGTTGCCATTCATCAAAAAACAAACTAAAATGAGCGAAAAAAATTTAGAAATTGATAATACAGACCTGAAAATCCTGAATTTATTGATGCAGGATGCCAATATGGCTTATACTGAAATTGGGAAACGTATTTTCGTATCGGGGGGGACCGTGCACGTTCGCATGAATAAATTAAAGCAGATGGGCATTGTTTGCGGCTCCCAATTGGTGATCGACCACGCCAAGCTGGGGTGGGACATCAGTGCTTTTCTGGGCATTTATCTAGAAAAAAGCTCGCTGTACGAAGATGTATCAGGTCAGTTGGAAAAGATTCCGGAGGTAGTCAATGTTCATTATACGACTGGCATTTATAGTATCTTCGCTAAAATTGTATGCCGCGACACGCAGCACCTGCGCGAAGTACTCCACGATAAGATTCAGAAAGTGAACGGCATTCAGCGCACCGAAACGTTTATCTCGCTCGAAGAAAGCGTCAACCGACCCATACCGTTTGCGGAAAGTTAGTTTATGGTATATTGTTTATGGTTGGCTAAAGCGTCTACATGTCGGTGCGTCAGTCCCGTCGGGGAACTGCAACCATAAACCATGAACGGTGAACCGTAAACCAGTTTTGGTGCGTTATACCTCCCAATAACTTCTCAATTTCATGCAACCTATAATTCATGCAACAACGGTAGTCGGTATTCGGCACAATGGTCAGGTAGCCCTCGGTGCCGATGGTCAGGCTACAATGGGCAATACCGTTGCCAAAAGTAATGTTCGGAAAGTGCGCGTGCTGATGAACGGTAAAGTGCTGGCGGGTTTTGCCGGTTCTACTGCCGATGCGTTTACCCTCATAGAACGCTTTGAAGAAAAACTGAACGCCTACGGGGGCAACCTCAAACGGGCTGCCATTGAACTGGCAAAAGACTGGCGTACCGATCGTTACCTTCGGAAACTGGAAGCCATGCTTATTGTAGCCTCAAAGGATGATTTGCTGCTGGTATCGGGAACGGGCGATGTTATTGAGCCTGACAGCGACGTGGCGGCTATTGGCTCCGGAGGCATGTATGCCCAATCAGCTGCGCTGGCCCTCAAGAAACACGCGGCCGAGCTATCCGCCACGGACATGGTTCGTGAAAGTTTACACATTGCCGCCGACGTGTGTATTTACACAAACCATAATCTGGTCGTTGAAACGTTATAAGGATGCGTCGGGTAAAGTAAGTGGTTGACCCGTGCTGAATTGCTTTGATTAGGTATCCTTTTTTACATTTGCTGCCGAAACCTGCTCCTCCCACGCATGAATCTTGCTGCTCAATTTGCCCCCAG
The DNA here is from genome assembly GCF_000374085.1 of Spirosoma spitsbergense DSM 19989. Taxonomy (GTDB): domain Bacteria; phylum Bacteroidota; class Bacteroidia; order Cytophagales; family Spirosomataceae; genus Spirosoma; species Spirosoma spitsbergense. Next base: position 58,856 of record NZ_KB893511.1, read on the forward strand.
ACTAATGAACCGGCGCATTGCGCTGGGATTCATTAGTGCGATGGTACTTATTGCATCGGGATTTGCTATATCATTTTACAGCTACAATCAATATAGCCAGGATACTGGCCGAATCAGGCATACGTATGAAGTAACTGGCACACTTGAGCGAATTTTATCGCTGGTAAAAGACGTTGAAACGGGATCGAGAGGCTACATTATCACCCGCGATACTACCTATCTGGAACCTTACCACAAGGCGCTTAAACTGTTGCCGGGCGAGATTACCCGTTTACGAACCATAACCACCGATAATCGAGTTCAGATTAGTCGTCGTAATCTCCTTGGAAAACTCGTTAAAGACAAACTGGCCGTGACCAGAGCCCGGCTGGATGTCAGACCTTTTGATAAGAACAGTCTGGCTGTACGAGCAGAGGGAAAGCGCCGGATGGACGTTTTGCGTAAGCACGTGGCCCTGATGATCGACACGGAGAATGCCATGATGGATATCCGGAATCGCCAGGCGGCCCGCTCTTTCCGGAACACACTCATCATTATTTTTGCCCTGTCTTTACTAACGTTTATGAGTCTGGCCGTTTCCCACCGTTTGCTTGAACAGGAGTTGACCCGGCGGCAAAAAACGCTGGATCAGCTTCGGGAATATGAAGATCAACTGAAAGGGCAGATCCGGCAACTGGAAACATCCAATGAAGAACTGGAGCGGTTTGCATTCGTGGCCAGTCATGATCTACAGGAGCCGTTGCGAAAAATCCAATCGTTTGCCGACCTAATCACCGATCGCTATAGTAACCTGTTCGATGAGGATAGTATGTTGTTTATGGGAAAAATATCGGGTTCTGCCCGGCGGATGTCCAAGTTGATTAAAGATTTGCTCAACTTTTCGCGTATTTCAAATCACCAGGAAGTATTCAAAACGGTTGAACTGAATGCCATTGTCCGGCGTATTCTGGACGATCAGGAATTGCGGCTTAAAGGGATAGATGTGCAATTGGAAGTAGGAGATCTGCCTGTTGTTCAGGCCGTTGCCAGTCAGATGGACCATCTGTTCAATAACTTAATTTCTAACGCACTGAAATTTACCAGGGTGGGGGTTCAGCCTTTGCTTCGCATTCAGTCCCGTTTGGTGAATGGAGAAGAGTATACTGGTTTACATCCTAATCGCCCTTATTTCGAGATTACCATAACCGACAACGGAATTGGGTTTGAAGAGAAGTATCTAGACCACATTTTTAAAGTTTTTCAACGATTACACGGTAAAACCTCTTTTGAAGGCACGGGCATAGGTCTTGCCATTTGCAAGCGGGTGGTCATGAGCCATCATGGGCACATAACAGCCCGTAGTCGGCCCAATGAAGGGACAACGTTTGTGGTGGTTTTACCGGAAAATCAATTTATTCAACCTTATGACAGAGCAACTTCAACCGAAGCCCATTCATATCCTGCTGGTTGATGACGACGAAGATGACCGCTATCTGACGCGGGAAGCGTTTCATCAGCATTATCCTTCCAGCCGTATTTCATTTGCCGAAGATGGCGAAGATCTCCTGGATTTTCTGAACTACAAGGGCCGCTATGCCGGGGCCGCTCATACATTACCGGAGCTTATTCTGCTTGATCTGAATATGCCCCGTAAGGATGGACGGGAAGCACTGCGCGAAATCAAAAAGAACGATCAGTTTCGGCACATTCCCATTGTAGTGCTTACCACCTCAGATGCTAAAGATGACGTGGAGACATCCTACTTTAATGGGGCTAACAGCTTCATTACCAAGCCTCCAACGTTTCAACGGCTAAGTGAGGTCACCAAAGCCATTGGCCAGTATTGGTTTAGCGTGGTAACCGTTTGTGAACACCAGGAGGAGTCGTAAGGGGCGTAGACGTCATCGATCAACTGATTTACTTCCCCTTTAACTCCACCATTCCCACAAAAACCTTTTCCAGTTCGCTGGTCACGGCGCGGTTTTGGCCGGGTGTATATTTGTTAACCAGTACGCAGAAACTCATCGGCTCGCCATCATCGGCTTTGAAATAACCGGCATAAGCTCTTACTCCTTCGATAGAGCCACTCTTGGCCCGAATGTTACCCGCTGCGGCTGTGCCACGGGCCAGGCTGCGTACCGTACCCGTCTGGCCCACTACCGGAATCGTTTCATAAAATTGTGAAAATGTTTTTTCCCGGCCTACAGCGCTCAGAATACCCGTCATGTTGTCGGCGGTGAGTGCCCCTACCGCCGACAGGCCACTGCCATCCTTGATCCGAAATCCATCCAGATTAACGCCTTTCTTTTTCCAGAACTGCGTTAGTATGTCGATACTGGCTTCTGTAGTTCGAATTGTTTTATCAAGAGCAAGGGCCGCTGTTCGCAGGAGGGCTTCCGCGTAGAGATTGATACTCTGGTAGTTCGTTTGCTGTATCAGGTTGGTTAGTATGGGAGATTTATACTGATTAAGCAGTGTACGTTTGCCGTTTGCCGGGATAGTAGTGGATAGGCCACCACCTATTGAAACGGCCGGATTAATGATCGGTACATTATTCTGTATTAGCTGATTCTGTAAGGCGTAGGCGGCAAAATAAGCCGGATCAGGCAGGGAGCCTTTTACACTGAACTCGTTGGCCGGTGCGCCCAGAGGTACTTTACCCGTTAGCCACTGCTGGTTTGTGAAGGGGGCGCCGTAAATATTGACCTGATCGCCCGTACGGGGCGCATCGGTCGTAACGGTATTGTTGAAGGTAAGATAGGGCAGGAGCGGGTCGGTACGCAGTACGGTGGCAGGGGTATTCATACTTCGGCCCGGCTGGAAAAAGACCCGAAACAGATTCTCGTTGATGTTCAGGGCACTCAGACTGGCTCCGTAGTAATTACCCAGATCGCCAAAGGGCCAGGTATCGGGGGTGGTCAGGTCACTGTATAAACTGGCATCGCCAACCACCATGCCCTGAATCCGGCGGATACCCGCTGCCCGAACGGCTGTAGACCAACTGGTAAGCAACCCGGATAAGTCGGCGAAATTGGTAAATCGCCAGCTCCCCAGCGATGGGTCGCCGGTACCGCGTATATACAGATTACCCGTTAATACGCTGTCTTTTATAGTGCCGTCGTATTCCAGCGACGTGGTATACGTATACTGGCTTCCCAGTACCGATAAGGCCGTGGCGGTCGTAATGAGTTTGAGAGTGGACGCTGAAGGCAGGCTCAGCCGGGCGTTGTAGCCAACGAACTCCTGCCCATCGCGCACCCGCCGAACCGATAGGGCAACCGTTCCGAAACGGGCTGCCGGACCAGCCTGAAAGGCTTCCACTATCCTGATAAGACGCTGTACGCCTGCTGAATCGGCCGGTGGTTCGGTTTGCGGCAAAGCACTGGCCAGTGTATAGCAAACGAATGAACAGGTAAGTGCGATGAAGAAGCGTAACGGGTAAAAACGGGGAATAAAGCGCATTGGGGAACAGTTAGGCGATTCGGAGGGTATTTCGTACTTTTGCAAACTTACGAAAAGTGCACTATCCTACTTGCCTTGAAATGATGCTCCTTTCATTATACTTCGGATAGAGGATATTGATTAGTTAAAGTTGTACGCATGAAATTATCATTTTTAGGGGCAGCCCGGCAAGTAACAGGTAGTATGTACCTGCTGGAGTTGGAGGATGATTACCGCATCCTGATTGACTGTGGTTCTGACATGGAGCGATCCGGTCCACGGGAGGCCGGTTCGAATGGGCAGGCAACCCCCGTTGTTACGCACCCCGGCCTGTTTCCCTTCGAAGCTTCGAGTATAAATCTGGTTCTGCTGACACACGCGCACATGGACCATTCGGGAAACTTGCCAAACCTGTTTCGTGAGGGATACGAAGGGCAGATTTTGTGTACCGAACCTACGTTTGCCTTAGCCAATGTACTGCTTAAAGATGCGGCTTCGCTCAATCAAAAGCGTATAAATGAGCTGAATGTAAGCAAAAAACAACGCGTTAAAGATCGGCAGGTACAGATGCAGAAGGATCTGTATTTAGACCTGCAGGTTCGGGAAACGATGGAAAACGTAGTTCCCATTGGGTTCAACCGGAAGTTCAGAGTAACTGATAACGTAGACGTTACGTTTATGCCTGCTGGTCACCTGCTGGGCGCAGCACACATTCTGATCAACGTTACGGAAAATGGTGAACGCAAAAGTATTTGTTTTTCGGGCGATATTGGCCGTAAAAACTACCCGCTTCTGGTTGACCCGTCTACCGTTCCGCCCGTCGATTATCTGGTGTGTGAAAGCACGTATGGCAACCGGCTTCATGAAAATACGATGTCGCCCGAAGATGCGCTGGCTGATATTATTCAGCAGGCCTGCATTGACATTCCGGGGCGACTTATCATCCCATCCTTCAGCGTTGGCCGAACCCAGGCATTGCTGTACACCCTGAACCGGCTCTATACCGAACGGGGGTTTCCACCCATCAAGGTTTTTTCGGATAGCCCCATGGGGTACGAAAGTACCAAGGTGTACATGCAGCACATAAAAATGCTGAATGGCGAGGCTCGCGAATTTTACAAGGAAAATGAATCCCTGTTCGATTTTGAAAACTTTCAGTTTTTGGAATCATCAAAAGCCAGTAAAGCCGTCTCTAACTACGGAGAGCCATGTATCATTATCTCATCGTCGGGAATGGTGCAGGGTGGCCGGGTTGAGTACCATGTAGCCGAAAATATCAGTAACCCCTACGCCACCATACTCATAATCGGCTATTGCGCCGAAGGAACGCTGGGATGGCGGTTGATGAACGGACAATCGACGCTCACGATCAAAGGGAAAGAGCATCAGGTACTGGCCAATGTGAAGAAAATCGACGTGTTTAGTGGACACGGAGATCGAAACGATCTGATTAATTTTGTACAAATGCAGTCACCCGAAACACTCCGGTCTATTTTTCTCGTCCACGGCGAGTATGAGAGCATGGAGTCGTTCAAGATAACCCTGGCCGAAGAAGGGTATCCGCAGGTGATTATCCCGAAAAAAGGCGAGAGCTTTGAATTATAAGTAATGGGAGTGAGGAGCGAGGAGTGTGGAGCCATCCGGCAGCAAAAATAAATTAACCGTTTTTTTACCGCCGGATGGCTCCTCACTCCCCGCTCCTCACTCCTGACTCCTATCTATGAGAACATACCTGGATTTTGAGAAACCGATTGCTGACCTCGAAGCACGGCTGGAAGAGACGAAAAAACTGGCCCAAACCAGTAACGTCGATGTGAGCGAAGCGGTTTCTATACTGGAGCAGAGTATCGACAGACTGCGCCGGGAGATTTTTCAGAACCTCACGCGCTGGCAGCGGGTACAGCTTTCCCGGCACCCCGACCGCCCGTATACCCTCGACTATATTTCGCTCATGTGCAATCAGTTCATCGAATTGCACGGCGACCGAACCGTTCGGGATGATCCAGCCATGGTGGGCGGCTTCTGCGAACTGGGCCGCACCGGCGAACCGGGTCAGACCGTTATGATCATCGGGCAACAAAAAGGCCGCAACACCAAGCAACGGCAATACCGCAACTTCGGAATGCCTAATCCCGAAGGATACCGTAAAGCCCTGCGTTTGATGAAGCTTGCCGAGAAGTTCAACAAGCCCATCATCACCATGATCGATACACCGGGCGCGTATCCGGGTCTGGAAGCGGAGGAGCGCGGTCAGGGGGAAGCCATCGCCCGGAATCTGAAAGAAATGTTTATGCTGACGGTGCCGGTCATCTGCATTATCATTGGGGAAGGTGCATCCGGCGGAGCACTGGGCGTAGCCATCGGTGACCGGGTCATGATGCTGGAAAATACCTGGTATTCGGTGATTTCGCCCGAAAACTGCTCTACGATCCTCTGGCGAAGCTGGGATTTTAAGGAGCAGGCCGCCGAGGCCATGAAACTAACGGCCCGCGATATGAAAGCCAATAAATTGATTGATGATATAATAGTAGAACCAATTGGCGGAGCGCACAATGATCATCAGGAAATGGCCAATCATTTAAAAGAGGTTATTCTGAACACGCTGGCTGAACTCAATGCGCTCGACCCACAGGAACGTATCAATCAGCGTATTGAGAAATTCTGCGACATGGGCGTCGTGATGGAATAAGTGTACCTACTAAACGGTGTAGAAAAAGCCGCTGGGATTATCCCAGCGGCTTTTTTCTGTTCGAAAGGTGCAAGGTTAAAAAAAAGGCAGCATTTTGTAATGTTTTGCAGGTATCAGCGACTAACAGGTTATAAACCAGTTAAAACCATGCACATTACCAATCAACCAGCTAACACAAAGACACGATCTATAGTCATAAATCGCGTCCTGTACGGAGCCTTTGTTCTGTTATGTCTTTATTATTTCCTGACCGGCTCCTATGAAGATGCGGCCGTCAACCTGGGGATCGGATTGATTTTTGATCCGTTCGACCAGACCGTTCGCTGGAACGACCGACTACGCTGGCAACGGGCCTGGCTCATTGTCCACCTGTTTGTCATGTTGGGGATCATTTTGCTTTACTGGGATACCTTCGGATCCTGATGGCTATGAAAAAGAAGGATATACCCAACATGCTGATTGCTGCGCTGACAGGGGCTGTTCTTAGCTACGGTGCTATTCGGCTCATGGAATATGCCTTTCCGGTTGCCGTACTGAAAAATATGCTTCGGTCGGCTACTGGCTGGGAAGATGCGGCCAAGTTGAGCAGTGTGCTGGTGGCCATGTGGGCCGCCCTGCTGGTGCATGAACTGGGCCACCTCCTCACGGGCCTGGCCCTTTCCTTCCGCTTTAGTATACTGGTAGTGGGACCATTGGGTATTCGCCGGAACCCGGATACCGACCGGGTAGAGTGGTACCTCAACCGGGATGCCAGACTCTACGGGGGAATTGCCGGAACCGTACCCCTCGATATAGGGCCTCATCTCCGGTCGAACTTTGCGGCCATCGTGGCGGCCGGACCCGCTGTTAGTCTACTTTCCGGTGTTCTGGCAATTTGGCTGAGCTACACCACTGCATTTTCCCTCACGACCGACTCGTCGGCACTGGCACGGTTTCTCGTTTGTTTCACGTTAGTTTTTGGAATCTTTTCGGGGATGCTTTTTCTGGCAACAACCGTCCCGGGTCGAACTGGCCCTTTTTTTACCGATCGTGCCCGTTTTTTTCGGCTGATTGGCGGAGGGCACCCGGCCGATGTAGAACAGGCAACGCTCGAACTGCTGGTCCATAGTCAGTCAGGACAAACGTATGCAACCATCAACCCGGACCAGATTGCGTTGCTGCTCAACGAACCGGAATCATCCATCCGTTTATTTGCCCATATAATGGCTTATTATCGCCATCTGGACCGGCAGGAAACGACGGCGGCCTTTGATCACCTGAAACAGGCAGAAGCCCTGCTCGATGATCAGCCCGATGTGATGAAAATAGAGATCTGGAAAGAACTGGCCTTTGCCTACGCCTACGTTGAGCTGGATGTGAAGCAGGCGCTAGCCAACTGGTCTAAAATTAAACCGTCGCCCGATGAATTTCCATCGGCTTATGGGTATCTTTTCTGGGCGGCTCTTTCCCGCGCGCAGGGCGAACCCGCTGAGCAGATCAACGACTGGGTAAGCAAAGGGTTGACGGCACTGCCGGCTACACTAACCCGCAGCGAAGATCGGTTACGGCATCAATTATTGACGAGTATCAGTATGTAGAAAAAAGAGTAGTTTAGTTGATATTATCCTTCGCTACCTCTATATGTTGTCAGAGCACGAATTTGTCCGACAAATTCGCCAGCATCAGAAAATCATTCATAAAGTTTGTCACCTCTACGTCGACAAACCGGAGGATCGTGAGGACTTATTTCAGGAAATTTTGCTGAACGCCTGGAAAGCGAACCGTACGTTTCGGCAGGAGGCTGCGTTTTCAACCTGGCTGTATCAGATCGGGCTGAATACCGCCATTTCCTATTTTCGTCAGGTAAAGCGAAAACCAGTTCAACACGAACTGGATGAGGCACTGCAACTGCCCGACCTGAGCGACGACGCTACTGAAAAGCAGTTTGCCGCGCTCTACAAAGCCATTGGGCAGTTGAACAAAATTGATAAAGCGGTAGTCATGCTCTATCTCGACGAGTATGATTATGCGGCCATTGGCCAGTTCCTGGGCATTACGCCCAATTATGTGGCGGTAAAAATGAATCGCATCAGGCAACAGCTCAAGCAAACCGTACAACCGGACTAAGAAATGGAACTGGATGATTTTAAACTAGCCTACCAGACTCATTTCGAGCAGGTTCCTGATAAGTCCGGGGCCGATCTGGACGGGATGCTTCAGCAACGATCGCACACGGCCATCGAGCGTATTATGCGTAATCTGTTGTGGGAAGTGGGTGCGTCCCTGGTTATCCTGGTGGTGCTTTCCCTGATTATGGCAACCTGGTCGTCAACGATCTTTCGATGGGTAGGGGCGGGTCTGGTGCTCATCAGCATCATTCAGGTAGTGCTGTTTACGGGGCAGTATCGCCAGCTGAAGGCCCGCCTGAATCAGGCAACGGGATCGGTGCATCACCATCTACAGGAAATGGTGGCTATTATCAGCCGGTTCGTACGTATCTACTACCGCTATTGCATGAGTTCCATTCCGTTGGGTGCGCTGCTGGGAGGCTATATCGGTGCTACTGCCGATACCAGCGATCCGGCCTTTGCTGCCCTTCCGGAAAAGCCGACAATGGTCTTTATGGTGCTTTCACTGGTGTTGGCCGTTGCTGCCGTAATCGGGACCTATTTTATGCTCAAATGGTATATTCATCGCCTGTATGGTCGGTACCTGAACGAACTTAATCAGTGTTTGATCGACCTGGGTGAGGTATCCAGTTAGCTGATTTAAAAACTTTGTCCCTCGTTTATCGCTGTTTGTGAGCAAATCAAGCGTTATCTTTGGCCACCGGTTTATTTTCTAAGCGACTACCGGATGTGAATGGACTCCGCCAACCATACGCCAATTCTCAAAAACCTTATTTTTGATCTCGGTGATGTGATCATCCCGATTGATCTGACTGCCCCCGCCCGGAATTTCGCGATGCTGGCCAATATGCCCGAAGAGGATGTGCGCGCCATCTGGAAACAGCATGATATCTGGAATCGGTACGAAACGGGCCTGGTCGACGATGAAGCCTTCCGGGATCACGTTCGACAGTTGCTTGGTAACCGCAGCGACGGATCGTCTGCGTGGGCCGATGAGGTGATCGACACGGCCTGGAACAGCGTACTGCTCGATTTGCCCATCGAACGCGTTGAGCGTATCAAAGAACTGGCACCCAACTACCGGCTGTTTCTGCTGAGCAATACCAGTCCTATTCATATTCGGCAGGTAAACCAACTGCTGACCAATCTGAACCAGCCGACGCTGGAAGAGCTGTTCGAGCGGGTCTTCTATTCGTACGACGTTCTCATGGCGAAACCATCGTCCGCCATTTATGAGCACGTTCTGGCCGAAGCAGGTCTGCTAGCGGAAGAAACTGCCTTTTTCGACGACAATGCGGCAAACATACATGCGGCTGCCGGGTTAGGTATTCAGGCCGTACATGTACAGCCACCCAAAACGATACTCGATTACCTGAAGAGTTATAAATGATGCATGATGAAATGTAAATGATGGATGAGTGTCAATTCATCGTTTGTAATTCATCATGCATAATTCAATTATGGACCAACGTGTTAAATCGTACCTCCTGCACGGAGGTCTTTTTTTAATTACCCTCGTTACTACCACACTGGCGGGGGCTGAGTGGATGTACGGGCGGTTGTTTATCCCGTTTGAGGGGACACAGCCGCTTGGATGGACCGAGTTTTTGGCGGGGTTTCAGTTTTCCGTGCCGTTCCTAGCTATCCTGACCGTCCATGAGTTTGGACACTATTTTACGGCAAAAGCCAACCGGGTAAAGGTAACACTACCCTATTACATCCCTATCTGGTTTGGTATTGGACAGAGCATTGGTACGCTGGGGGCGTTTATCCGCATCAAGGATTATATCAATAGCCGCCGGAAATACTTCGATATTGGTATTGCCGGGCCCCTGGCCGGGTTTGTGCTGGCGCTGGTCGTGCTTTGGTACGCATTCTCTCACCTGCCCCCACCAGAGTATATTTTTACCATTCATCCCGAATACCAGAAATGGGGATTGGATTACGGGAAGTATGCGTATCAGCACATGCCCGAAGGGGGATTGGCACTGGGTGATAACCTCCTGTTCAACTTCTTTAAAACTTATGTGGCTGATCCCACCCGGTTACCCCACCCGTATGAGATGACCCATTACCCTTTCGTACTGGCGGGATACCTGTCCCTGTTTTTTACGTCGCTTAATCTGATTCCTGTTGGTCAACTCGACGGGGGCCACATACTGTATGCCCTCATTGGCCGCAAACGATTTCAGGTGGTGGCTCCCGCGTTGTTTACGGCTTTTGCCTTTTTTGCCGGGTTAGGGATTTACAAACCAGCCGATTTTGCGGTACCGACTAACGAAGAATTCTTCTCTGAACTAGGTAATTTTACCCTTTATGTGGGTTTCCTGTTTCTGGCCTTTTCGCGCATCAGCGAAAACCGGATGACATCGCTACTTGTTACCCTCAGCGTAGTGGCTACCCAACTGGTAGTAGCCTGGGTTAACCCTGACGTGGAGGGATACTCTGGCTTTCTGGTTTTCGCTTTCATACTAGGGCGTTTTCTGGGTATCTACCACCCGGAAACGGAACTGGAGGAGCCACTCGATCTCAAACGGCAGGTGATGGGCTGGCTCGCTTTGCTAATCTTTGTCCTTTGCTTTAGCCCCCGCCCTTTTATCATTTCATAGCCTGAACGGATCAGGCGGGGAGTTTTAATCGCTCACTCAGGGCAAACACCTCTTTCAGGCATTTGGCAGTCAGTACGGCGTCTTCCAACGCGTTGTGAAAGCCATCTTCGCGGGCAAAACCGAAGTAGCTGGCAATGGCGGTCAGGCTTAACCGGTCCGGTACTTTCTGGCCGTTGGCTTTCAGCACCCGGAAGCTGAAATAGCCCAGCGTATGCAAATCGAGCAATACGCGGGAGTAAGGCCATTTCAGCTTCTCGTATCGGTACGCTTCTTTCAGAAAATTGATATCGTTGATAACGCTCTGCCCGCAGATGATGACATCGCGCAGGAATGGAGTTCGGTCCAGTTGCCCTTTCGGAACGCGCAGACCCAGGGTAGTACAGATCCATTCTTCCAGTTCGGGCAATACATCATAGATCATGGGCGCATCCTCCAGCTCGGCCAGGGAGAGGTTATGGATTTTTTCGGATGATGAGGAAAACGCTTCTTTATTTTCTGGATATACATTAGTAAGGTATTGACCCTTCTCGACCCAGTTATCGTCGAAGAGCACGGCACCAATCTGGATGATTTCATTGTAGTCCGGCTCCGGGCCGGTCATTTCGAGGTCAAGGACTAAAAAAGGCATGGTAATAGCTATTTGCGATAACTTGACAATAGATGACGAATTCGTTTTTGGAAATAAAACTGAAAAATAATCAAGCAGTTTTTCAACCGGGCAACTAAAAGGGACACTTCTGGGTCTTACTATCATACCTGCTTGCAAAGCTCCGACAACCCAACTGTCGGAGCTTTTTGCTTAATGACGTTACCAGATCGCAGAATTTGGCAGGAAGATGGGATTCACAGAGTTTCTCCCCAGATGTATTTACTGAACCAGCGATAGTTTTCTTCCATCACCTGCCGCATGGACTTTGGCTTGGTAATGCCGTGGCCGAACCCTTTATACACCACCATTTTTACGGGCACTCCTTTGTCTTCCAGCGCCAACCGCAGTTCATACGCATTGGCGATGGGTACCCGCCTGTCTAACTCGCCATGCTGGATAAGCGTAGGAGTTTTGGCCCGGCTGATGTAGCTGATGGGGGAGGTCTTCTGGTACATGTCGGCGTTATCCCAGGGAGTGCCCTGAAGGTACTGCCGGGTGAACGGCGTAATATCCGTATTCTGGTAGTAAGTGGCCCAGTTCGATATACCAGCACCGACCGACGTCGCTTTGAACCGATCACTATAAGTCGTGATGAAGGCCGAAATGTACCCTCCCTGACTCCAGCCCATTGCGCCTACCTTGTCTTTATCAACCATGCCTTTTCCAATCAGGTAATCAACGCCCGATATCACATCATCATAGTCGCCGAGGCCCAGGTTTTTAACGTTCAACGCCCGGAACTTGCTGCCATATCCCGCTGAGCCCCGATAATTTGGCCGTAACACCAGCGCTCCTTTAGCGGTAAACTGTTCAACGGGGTAGTACCGATCTGCCGTTATTGAGGGCAGGTCGATGCCCGTAGGCCCACCATGAATCACGACCAGTAACGGATATTTACGGGCCGGGTCGTAGTTGGCAGGCTTGATCAGGATACCTTCGATTACATTCCCATCGACTGATTTCCAACTCACTACTTCACGGGTAGCTGTTTTGTATGAAGCGAGTTGGGTGCTCATATCCGTTAGTACTTTGGGGGCAAAAACAGACACGGGAGACGCCTGAATTTCCGGGTACTGGTTCGGCAAGGCCCCGACAAAGGCCATCTGACGACCATCTTTACTAAAAGAAAACTGCGTAGCAATCAGATTGTCGGGTTTGGTTATACGGTCTATTTTCAGGGAAGCAGGATCAATTCTGAACAAATGGGCCGACGTCTTCTGGTACCCACTGAACAAAACTCCGTCGGACGTCCACTCCAGTAAACTCGCATTTTCATCGAACGTATTGGTCAGGATTTTGGGCGTTCCACCGGTGGCGGGTACGGTGGCAATGAGCCGATTGCTGTAGAAATAAAACTCATTTTCGTTGGCGGTCGTGAAGGCAATCTGCTGCCCATCCGGCGACCAGACCGGGTTCTGGTCCGGCCCTTTCAGCGAAACAATCTTGCGGGTTATGGTGTCGCCCAGCGTCAGAACGTATAAATCAGCCGTATGGCCATTGATGAGGTCCGGGTTTTTCGATGCATCGAAGGCAATTTTCTTCCCATCCGGCGATACCACAAAGCTGCCTACTGAAAACCCGATGCCTTTGGTCAGGGCTTTGGCTACCGCAGGTTTCTCCTTGTCCAGACTATCGAGCAGGTACAGGTGAACCATCTTGTAGTCATCGCGAACGACTTCGTAATCACTGTATTTTTCCTTGCGCTCCTTGTCGGTTTTCGCGTCGGGTACGGTAGCTGAAAAAATGAGTTGTTTGCCCGTTGGTGACCATTTAAAGGCCGTTACACCCGTCTCAAATTTCGACACCGGCCGGGCTTCTCCGCCCGTTGGACTAATTACGTACAATTGCGCCTTATCGTCACGAGTGGACAGAAAGGCCAGCCACTTCCCATCGGGCGACCAGGCCGGATTACTGTTTGATTTTTTGGAATGCGTTAACTGAAATTTATCGCCGGTTGCCGTATTGGCTATCCAGATGTCGGTGTCGTAGGCGTTATCATCCCAGTTAGTCCGGGTGAGCGTGTAGGCTACCCACCGGCCATCGGGCGAAAGCTGTGGATTCGATACGCTCTTCATGGCTATGGACTGGTCAATGGTGGGAGCCTGAGCCAGTCCGGAATACGTACTGACCAGACAGGCCAGCAGAATAAGGGGGGAGAAATAGTTCATTTGATGAGGTGAATGGTTATAAAAGCCTGAAACTAAAGAACTATACGCTAATTGAAAAGGTGGACCATGAAATTGACCGTATACCGGCAGGCTGTTGGAAGGGTGTTCGCTAGCTTACCTGTTCAACCAGTTTGATAATATCACCACTGATTTGCTGAATAAACTGGAGATGTTCCAGTAGGGAAGCATCTTCTGTAACAGATGCAGGGCGATAGGCTTCCTGCATGCCGGAATCCAGTTCAGCTTTTTCGGTCGTTTTGTCCAGCTTCTGCAGGCTTTCCGTTAGCATGAACAACGCCCTTTTGACGGGCCTCAGGTACGAAGCCGGATAAAAAACAGGCTCGCCAGCTAACCGGGCTGATGTAATGGTGGCTATGTTGGCCGACAGAACGTAGTTCAATACCACGAACTGATAGATAAGTTTCTCATTCCGCTGTTTGTGTTTCGGCTCCGAAACCATCCGGTCGAAGGTAGCTCCCAGATTGGCCGATGTAACGAACACTTCTTTCCGGGCCAGTTTGTAGTCGACCAGACCAATGCCCTTGCCCAACAAACTGTCGAGCAGTAACTGAACATAACGGACGTTTGCTCTCAGCACCGCCTGCATAGGGCTTAATAACTGTTCTGATTCCCACTTGGGAAAAAAGGCATAACCGGCTATCAGCGCAATGACACCGCCGAAGAGTGTATCAAAGAACCGTTCTTCGGCAACGCCCAGGTAATTGATACCCAGAAAACTAAACAAAATCAGGACAAAAGGAGTCAGGCAGATAACCATTACCTGGTAGTTGACGCGCTGTGCGCTATAGGTGCCCAGCATGAGCAGGGTCATAAAACCAAACTGAGCCGTTTTGTTGGGGACGAATGTGAGAATCAATACGCCAATGACACCGCCAATCAGCGTACCGCCAATCCGCTCGATATTCCGCTGTTTGGTCAGGCTGAAAGCAGGTTTCAGAATAACCGAAATCGTGAGCAGAACCCAGTAGCTATGATGGCCGTAGGGGAGTAGTTTGGTCAGGATAAAGCCCAGCAGCATGGCGATTGCCACGCGGGCCGAATGCCGGAAAGCGGAGGAGTCAGGCGTTAAACTGTCTCGAAACGAAGCGGCTGTAATGACCTGATGCGATACGAAACGGCCGTATTCGGGGTCACGGTCGGATTGAGAACCAATGTCGGCTCCCGACAGGTTGCCCTGAATCGTGGTGATTCGTTGCCGGACGGTACGCAGGCTGACCAGTACTTTTTTGAGCACCAGTGTACTCCCTTCCTGATCGCCCAGCGCGTCGATGTCCTGTTTTAACGCCTGGAGCAACGGGTCAAGTGACCGGGGTTTACCGGGCGGAATGGGTGACTGAACCGCCAGGCCAATGTGATCGAGTTCGGTGGCCAGCTGCCTGATAAGATGGGTAATCTTCTCCAGTACGCCGGTTTTACCAAAGCGGTCGCGCAGGTCCGAGTAGTCGTAGTACATGGCAATAATCTGCTCATACAGGTCAATTACATCGGTAAACGTCAGTAAGAGCAATCGGCCGGTCTGGGTCGATTCTGCCACGATACGCCTGCTTTTGAACAGTACTTCGCGCACGGCATCCTGATTTTCACTCACCACCACCTGCTGGGCAATAAATCGCCGGTAATCGTCATCCAGTTGGGTAGCGGTGGAATAGAAATCAGCCTTAATGGCCATTAGTTTGGCAATTTCATGGATGCACTTACCCAACGCCTGTTTTGCCAGCAGGTAAGGCCGCAACTGCGATACGAGCAAACTAATAATGGTGTACCATATACTACCGGCCAGCACCAGCAAACTTTCTTCAATTACCCCCTCCGGATTGAGCGGGCGGTCGAGCATCAGAATCATGATGAGCAGAGCCGCCATACCTACCGAAGCTGCCCGGTTTCCCCAGATAGCGAACATCGAGAAAAAAAAGCTGAACAGCAGAATCTCTACCGCCAGAAAATAGGGGTTCATCCGGGCAAAACCCGTAATGAATGTAACCACAAACCCAATCAGGGCCGTAGCGACCATGGCATTACGGCGGTGCATGACCGGGCCGGGAGCATCGCTCAAACTAACGTTCAACGCCCCCAGCGACATGGCAAGTCCCGTTTGAAGCGCCCCGAACTGCGCCCATACCAATGAGGGTAATAGAATAGAAAGCGTCGTTCGCAGCCCGTCAGAAAAATACTGACTGAACAGGAAGTAGCTGACTTGTCGGGTGCGTTTGTTCATGGTTTTTTAGGCAGGCAATCAGTTAGAGAGCCAGACAGTCAGTGAGTTGGCCAGCTGCTGACGCGAAAAAAACGGATCAACTCACTGACTGTCTGACCAATTGACTATCTATCCAGTTCCTGAATACGAGCCAGATGACGGCCCCCTTCAAACGGCGTATCGAGCCATATTTTTACCAGCTTCAGGGCGGTTTCTTCGTCCATCATCCGTTCGCCGAGGGAGATGACGTTGGCATCATTATGCCGGCGACACAACCGGGCCGATTCTTCGTTCCAGCATAAACCACAGCGAACGCCTTTCACCCGGTTAGCGGCTATGGCTTCCCCATTGCCCGACCCGCCCAGGACCACACCCCGGTCCACGTCACCGGCCGCTACGGCTTCGGCCACGGGCCGGATAAAAAGGGGATAATCGACGGGTGGCGTTTCGGCATACGTGCCTTTATCAATAACCTCGTGCCCGAGGTTGGTCAGAAATTGCTTGATGGCTTCCTTGTAGCGGAAACCTGCGTGGTCGGAACCAATAGCTATTTTCATGTATTAAACTAAGTAAGAACAACGCCCAAAAGTAGTGGAATCGGGGGGCAAGATGAAACCTTATGGAACTAAACTTGTTCGGAAATCAGACGGACGGTAATTTGCGCCCTCCCAATACGACCAACTTATGATACCAGCTACCAATCAGCAACCCGTTGCAACCATTTTATTTATTTTCGGCGGCAGTGGTGATCTGAACCTTCGTAAACTAACCCCTGCGTTGTATAATCTGTACCTCGATAAGTACCTGTCCAATCAATTTGCCGTAGTTGGATTAGGCCGCACTCCGTATACCGACGAATCGTTTCGGGAGCGTCTGGAGGAGGGGATAGAGTCGTTTTCAAGGCGAAAAAGCGATGGTGATAAGGATTGGAAGTCGTTTTCACCGGCTATTTCGTACCTGCCAATGGATGCTGGCAATGATGAGGCTTATACTAAACTGTCTGACTTTGTTGCTGTCAAAGAACAGGAGTGGGGGGTAGCGGCAAACGTTGTATTTTACCTCGCAGTGGCCCCGCAACTGGTGCCCGATATTGCCACGAACCTTGGCAAACTTTCGCTCTGTGGCGACAAATCACGGGTCAGGATAGTCGTTGAAAAACCATTTGGGCACAACCTGAAAACGGCTCAGGAACTAAATACACTGTTGGGTGGCCTTTTCGCCGAAGAGCAGATTTATCGGATAGACCATTACCTGGGGAAAGAAACGGTACAGAATATTCTGGCGCTGCGGTTCGCCAACTCCCTCTTTGAGCCGATCTGGAACCGTCGTTACGTGGAATACGTACAGATTACGGCGGCCGAAACGGTGGGACTGGAAGGACGGGGAGGGTACTATGAAGGTTCGGGTGCACTGCGGGATATGATCCAGAATCACCTGCTCCAGATGCTGTGTATGGTTGCGACCGAAGCGCCTATTTCGTTCGATGCCAACGAAGTGCGGAACAAAAAAGTCGACGTACTGAACGCTATTCGTCGGATTCAGCCCGACCAGGTCAAGAACGTTGCCATTCGGGGACAGTACGGACCGGGCGAATCCACCGCACCGGCGGACCGGCCGGGCGAATCCACGCCGGGCAAGAAATCAGCCGGCAAAAAAGAGGAGAAAGAAATTGTAGGGTATCGGGAAGAGGAAGGCGTTAAACCCGATTCGGCCACCGAGACATTTGCCGCTGTCAAATTATACGTTGACAACTGGCGGTGGGAAGATGTACCGTTCTATCTCCGTACGGGTAAAGCCCTGCCTAAAAAGGCCACCCTTATCACGCTCCAGTTCAAACCTGCACCATCCTACGCGTTTCCGAACGAAGCCACTGCAAACTGGCAGTCGAACCGGCTCACTATCGATATTCAACCCGATCTGGACATTCGTCTTCGGTTTCAGGTGAAGCGACCCGGACAAACACTGGCCATCGATCCGGTCGAGATGGTATTTAGCTATAAAGATGCCTACGACGGTCAGGAGCCGGAAGCCTACGAAACGCTGTTGCTCGACGTAATGACGGGTGACGCTACGCTGTTTATGCGGGCCGATCAGGTCGAAGCTGCCTGGAAAGTAGTAACGCCAATTCTGGAGGAGTGGGAAAGTAAAACCCCTGATTTTCCGAATTATACCCCCGGCTCGTGGGGACCGGATGCCGCTACGCAACTGGTTGAAAAAGACGGGTTCGACTGGACGGCCGAATAAAGATATCCGGTTTACGGTCAGCTAACCGTAAACCAAATACCGTAAACCATACACTATAACGCATGACAGCAACTCAGCTAGGGGTTCTTTTTGTAGATGATGAAAGCCTGCCGTGGGAAACGGTGGCTGATGGTGTACAGCGTAAAGTGATGACGTATGATGCCAACCTGATGATGGTAAAAGTTCGCTTTGAAACGGGTGGTATTGGGGCTGCCCACAGCCATGTCCATACGCAGATGAGTTACGTAGCCAGTGGAGCCTTTGCAATTACCATTGCCGGCGAAACCCGTACCGTGCGGAAGGGTGATGCGTATTATATACCACCCAATGTAAGGCACGGGGCCGTGTGTGTGGAAGCGGGTGAACTGGTTGATTTATTCACGCCGATGCGTGATGACTTTGTGTAAGAAACGTTCATGCAACTGATTATTAAGAAAAATCCGACCGAACTGGCCAAAGCAGCGGCCAGTTTTATTACGAAGCGCATCAACGAGGTGCTTAAAACGCAGGATCGGTTTACGATTGCCCTATCGGGGGGAAGTACGCCCAAAGCATTACACGAGCTGCTGGCTAAACCTCCTTTTGTGGAGCAGATTCCGTGGATGCAGTTGCACATTTTCTGGGGCGACGAACGGTACGTACCCATTGAGGATGAGCAGAGTAATGCCGGAATGGCCTACGATACCCTGCTTGGCCACGTTTACACACCCGAAGAACAGATTCACGTCTGGCGTACCGATCTGGAACCCGACGCTGCTGCCGCCGACTATGATCGGGTCTTACATACGTACTTTGGCGAAACAGGCGAAGCGTCGCCCGGCCCCACGTTTGATCTGGTTCTGCTTGGTATGGGCGACGATGGGCATACCCTGTCTTTATTTCCCGGCACTGACGTTGTCCACGAAAAAAAAGCCTGGACGAAAGCTTATTTTCTGACGCAGCAAACGATGTTCCGACTGACGCTAACGGCACCCATCGTGAACCGGGCATCCTGCATACTGTTTCTGGTGGCAGGGCCTAAGAAGGCTGAACCGCTCAAGGAAGTACTGGAAGGAGCCTATAATCCTGATACTTATCCCTCCCAGCAAATCAGGCCGGAAACGGGTGAACTTATTTGGCTGGTCGATGAAAAAGCGGCTGAAAAGCTGGCTCATTGAGCAATTGCTTACCAGGAGTGTCCTTATTAATCTTTTTAAAACCGTCCACTTCTTCAATTGTATTGTTTTCTTGCTTAAGCTATTGCTGATGCACTTTATACCTCGGGGTTTACTTATTTTAATATTGGTTACTGCTTACCAGAAAGCAGCCGGGCAACCTGACTCTTTAAGGAGAACGACGCAGGCTTTCGTAGAAGCAGGGGCGTTGGGGAAATCGGGACCAGCGGTACCTTTCTGGCAGCGTGCCAATCAGTATGGCACTGTTCCGCTGGCTAACTCATTTGTAGCCGTGCGGGCCGGTATTTCATCTGACTACAGACCGGGGCAAAACCGGCAGGTAGACTGGGGATACGGGTTTGATGTTGTCGGGAATATGGGTCCCATACCAGCTAATCAGCAGGTATTTCTGCCCGAAGCGTACATTAAAGCCCGCTGGCGGCAGTTGGAGATATATGTCGGTCGCCGGAAAACCATTGCGGGTTTGGTGGATACATTACTAACGTCGGGTGCCTATGCCATGTCAGGAAATGCGCTCCCGTTGCCAACCATTCAAATCGGGACCCGTGGGTACGTTCCCCTTCCTTTCACAAAAGGGGCTATCAGCATCAATGCAACGTTTGCCAACGCCTGGTTTGAAAATGTAAACCGGAAGGTTTCCAACGCGCTGATGCAGCAGTCAACCTTGTATATTCGAATTGGCCGACCATCGGGACCTGTCCGTTTATATGGCGGTATCAATCACCAGGTTACCTGGAATGGATACTCTCCCTTCATAGCACCCGGCGTGTCGAACAATGGACAGTTACCGTCCAGCTTCAAGGCTTATTTATATGCGATAACGGCTTTGCCGTACCCTAATGCCGCCGTGGATGGTAATGTCACGTCGTTCGATGAAACGAACCGGATCGGTAACCACCTGGGTTCGCTGGATCTGGGAGCTGAATTTGATGTGGGTGATTTCACTATTTTTGTCTACCGCCAGAATCCTTATGATACGGGTGCCATCTGGTACCTGACCACTATCGCCGACGGCCTAAATGGCCTTAGTATTCGCCGGAAATCGCGCGGGGACAGTTATATTTCGGTAGACAGGGCACTTGTCGAGTTCCTGTATACAGTTGACCAGGGCGGAAATGAGTTTGTTATCGAAGACCCGCAACGCCGGGGCAAAGTTGATTACTTTAACAATGCACAATACATTGATGGCTGGACAACCCGCGCTCATACTATTGGCACCCCTTTTCTCACACCCGAAGGTGACATAAATCCCGCCATACCGTATGGTCCTATTGTCAATAATCGGGTATCAATGGTACACGCAGGAGTAAATGGCCGGGTAGGAGAGAAGGCCGTGTGGCTACTCAAACTATCGTACAGTCAAAACCTGGGAACCTACAACGCTCCACTACCAGGGTTTCCCCGGCAGTTTTCGGGTTTGTTAAAGCTATCGGCTCCGGTGCAGTTACCAGTCGTTGGTCTTTTACATATAAATGCCACGGTTGCGACCGATCAGGGGGCGTTGTTGCCTAATTCGACCGGGGGATATATCGGTCTGCGTAAAGACTGGTCGTCTGGTCGTCAGAAAACACCCGTCCGGAAAAGCCAGGGTGGTTTTTCCCATTAGCGTTTACGGGAATGATCCCTGTTAACACAAGAAGACCCTCAATGCTGAGGGTCTTCTTGTGTTAACAGGCTAGTCTGAAAGGACACTTACTTGATGGTATCCTTCATGGTGGTATCGCTCATCATCGTAGTAGAGTCGCTCATCATGGTTGTCGAATCGCTCATCATCGCAGTCGTATCCGTTACGGTCGCAGCTGATTCTGTGGATTCGGTTTTCGTGCTGGAACAGGCAGTAGCCAGCGCCATCACTGATAGAAAGAAGAATGCTGATTTTTTCATGGTTGTACTGAATTAAAACGGTTTGTTTGCCATTAATTCAGGACAATCAAAAAAGTAACCCACCGGCTCTCCTATTTTTTTTGTTAACTGATTCCCAGTGGCTAAACGGATGAACGGGATTGAGTTTTTGCCTGTTGACAAGGACAGGCAAAAACTCAATCCCGTTCATCGATAGCATCGTAGGCTAAACCAGCAGCCAGGGCGTAAACGGCATGGTGCAGGGCATCGATGGCAATGGCTTTAGGCTCCTGTTCCGTAACGGGCGGCACTACATCCAGTTTGGGTAATAAGGTCAGGGCAGTACCCATGATCGTGGTAAAATGAAGTAGGGTAGCAGGCCACCCCTGTAATCCAACCATCGACATGATACCCCGGGGTATACCCCATACGGTTCCGTAGGTCCAGTGAATTTCCTGCGAAACCTTCTCCCGGTTAGTCTTATTGGTTGGCTTGATGTCGAGCACCTTGGACACTGCTTTCACGGGGGTTGTACTGGGTGCCCGATCGGTCAGTTTCATTTCAATCAGTTGTGAGACCGTAATGGCTACTGTCCCGGCAAGGCCGGCCAACATACCGGCACCCACAGCCAGTGCTAATCCTTTCAGGGGGTTCTCTGCTATTTCACGTTTCATACAGGTGTTCTCATATTTTGTTAGATACGCGGCAATATAAGCAATCGGCTACCCTGTTCCTGCTGGTTATCCCGGAAATGACACTTGTTCAGGCACTATTTTATATATTCTTTTTCTTGACCTGGTCAATCAAATACTCGCTCGTTCGCATGGAATTGGCCAGAATGGTCCAGGTTACGTTTTTATCTCCCTGCGATGGGAAAGCGGCCGCATCGACAACAAAGAGATTTTTTACGTCGTGCGCCTGCTGGTATTTGTTCAGGGCTGACGTTTGCGGGTCATTCCCCATCCGAACGGTGCCCACTTCGTGAATAATCCGGCCGGGGGCCGCCAGACCGTATCCGTGTGCCGTATCGGGACCGGGTTTCGGACCGAGGGCAATACCGCCCATAGCGTGAATAATTTCCTCGAACGTATCCTGCATGTGTTTGGCCTGCTTCACCTCATAATCCGACCATTTGTAGTGAAAACGAAGCGTTGGAATACCGAATTTATCGACCTTGTTCGGGTCAATTTCGCAGTAATTACTTTCGAGGGGGACCGGCTCACCCCGACCCGCCATGCCAATGTAAGCCCCGTAGAATCGCCGGTAATCATCTTTCAGGCTGGCTCCGTAGCCACCACCGGGCTTCGTCTGGCCATCGCGACCGGGAATCGTGCCGTTCATGGATTCGATACCGCTGCCAAACCCATAGCCGGGCATGCCCATACCACCTCCGTACTCGATGTGGTACCCACGCGGGAAATCCAGTTTTTTGTTGTCCAGCCACCAGGGCGTAAAGACGTGCATGCCCCCCACGCCATCTTCGTTATAGCGTTTGCGGTCCATCAGGGCCGGTATAAAGGCCGAACGGCTGGCTCCGGTGGAGTCATTGAGGTATTTACCAACTACGCCACTGCTATTGGCCAGCCCATTGGGAAAGCGGGACGATTTAGAATTGAGTAGAATCCGTGCGGTTTCGCAGGTGCTGGCACCCAGCATCACGGTTTTGGCCCGAATGGTTATTTCTTCCATGTTGGCTTTGTTGATGTAACTCACGCCCGTGGCCAGTCCGGTTTGTGGGTCGGTCAGCACTTCGCGGACCATCGCCCCGTTTATCAGGGTTACATTGCCGGTTTTTACAGCGGGAATACAGAGTACCGATGAGGCCGAGAAATCGGCGTAGGCCTGGCAGCCCCGATTACACTGATGGCAATAAAAGCAGGCCCCGCGCTCGTTGTTGATGGGTTTGGTCAGGATACTCAACCGCGATGGAATAACCGGGATGCCGATGCTCCGGGCTCCTTTTCGAATCATCAGTTCGTGCAAACGCGGTTTGGGTGGTGGCAGAAAAATACCGTCGGGTTCATTCGGGAAATTCTCGACAGAACCAAATACCCCAATCAGTTTATCTACCCGGTCGTAGAATGGTTTTATGTCGTCGTAGCCGATGGGCCAGTCTACGCCGACGCCGGTCATGCTGTGCCGCCGAAAATCGTCGGGACCAAACCGGAGGGAGATACGCCCCCAATGGTTAGTGCGCCCGCCGAGCATCCGGGACCGGAACCAGTGAAACTCACCACCCGCTTTGGATGAATAGGGTTCGCCTTCGATATCCCAGCCACCCCAGGCTGCATCGAAATCCCCGCCCGAACGGGCATCGGTAGCGGCTCCACGCCGGGGCGATTCCCAGGGCCATTTCAATTGGGTGATGTACTTTGGGTCGGCCGGGTCGAAGTAGCCGCCCGCTTCGAGCAGTGCTACTTTAGCACCGGCTTTGGCTAATGTATAGGCAGCCATGCCGCCCCCGGCACCTGAGCCAACGATAACAACGTCGTAAGTAAGCGGGGCTTTTTTGAGTTGAGGTATATCCATTTCTGTAATCAATCAATGCTAGTTGGCTTAATAAGGTAAATACAGGCCTTATTTACTGATTGATGGGTATGATTGAAAAGTAAAACCCCGGTATGGACCGGGGTTGGAGTGTTGCACTGTTATCTTTTTGATAAGGACTTTCTGGTAAAAAAGACTAACCTCGTAGAGATGGCATCTTTGTAGAAAATAAACAATTTACAAGCTCTTAAGAACTCCGCAGGAGTGATATAATTTACCAAAGATGCCACTCCTGCGGAGTTCCTGGATACTCAACAAGCCTATAAAGATTTCAGGCCTACTGCATGTACAAAGTATTGACTATCATATTTTTAGATCAGCACCCATAAGCGAGTTGTCTTTGTTGGTTAACGAAATTTCTGAAATAAGGATTTTTATAGCTTTCTCTTCCAATCAATAGTTCGTCAATAATTAAGCAGCTATA
This sequence comes from Spirosoma spitsbergense DSM 19989, assembly GCF_000374085.1. Lineage (GTDB taxonomy): Bacteria > Bacteroidota > Bacteroidia > Cytophagales > Spirosomataceae > Spirosoma > Spirosoma spitsbergense. The sequence continues at coordinate 82,946 of NZ_KB893511.1, forward strand.
CAGCCGAAACTATACAGTTGACGCACTTGAGGGTCATTTTTAGTCAGCTCAGTGCCTTGCGGTAAGATGGAAAAAAAACGATCCAGTAATAACTTGTTGTGATACAGGGTCTTTACATCAGCCATCGAAAAAGGCTGCTGACCAACGCCCTGCTCTATTTTGGCGATATTGACCGCTGACAAAGCGGTGTTCACATGGAAATCCAACTTGTTGACCGACCGGGCCTGACAGTCAGTGAGACCCGTAAACTGCTTAGCATCGCGGATTAAAAACTCCTGTTGATAGCGCAGTCGGTAGTACTTCACAATCAGCCAGGCGGGTAAGGTTAGGTCCGTT
>NZ_KB893512.1 GCF_000374085.1 Spirosoma spitsbergense DSM 19989
CCTTATCGTCCTTTTTTGCTGGTGCAGCTAAAGACAAAGTGGAGTATATTATCAGTGGTTATGGTAAAGATGCCAGTTATAATATACCTGCTGATGCGCCTATCCAAATTGGAGTTTATCAGCGCGTTTACCAAGACGAATTGAATTCAGTGTATGCCCGTCAGCATACACCAATTTAAGGCTTTTAGTTGGTGGAAGAGCAACAAGGCTGATCAATAACAAATAAGCTATACAACTACTTCAACTGCTTATCAAAGAGATTTTAAGGATTCTCTTATGGTGTGGATAGAAGGGGGAAAGCAGACCGACAATGTTGGTCTGCTTTTTTTAGTTCTATAATCTCAGTTATGTATTGTCGGACAAATATCATAAAATGTCCGACATCTTGTAAAAGGCTAAGATCTTGCCTAATTATGTGTCGGACAAGAAGACAGACACGCCTAAAATGGATCAAGATCCTAGCCTAGACCCCCAAACACCAGGGCAGACAAAACACGCAAAAAGTCCGACACCCGTTGAAGGGGTCAAATCGACCGAACCCGCTAAGTGGACCATTCGCGGTATCGAACCCGAAACCCGCCTGGTAATTGAAAAAGCAGCTACTAGATCCGGTAAGACATTAGGCCAATTCTTTAATGCTGAATTACGAGAGGCTGCTACAAACGTACTCAAAAAAAGGGATCAACCACCGGCTCGACCGGAAGACTTAGTTGGTGAATTAGTGGAGAAATTAAAAGCTGAATTGCAGGTTAGCCAGGCGACCGAATTACAATCGATTCGGGAGGCTATTGACCGCCGACCAGCCAGTTTACGAGAGTGGCTATTCGGCAAGCGTACCGTTGGCTAGGGGTTAAACTGATTACCCAGTTTTATAACCGGGAAAGAAAATGCGCGCTCTCTTTTCAATATGTCAAATCGTTTCTTAGCTTGCCATTGCTTTCGCGCGCTTACCACCTTTTAAAACAAAGGTGGACTCACTACACAAGTGAACTCGCCCTACGGTCGAGATTCCCTTGTTTCACTCGCCTCCCAGGGCGCTAACATAACCCTAACTGATAATGGCATACGCTATCTTACGAGTCGCTAAACTGAAGACCATGGGCAACGTGGGCGGCCACGGAATGCACGTTGAGCGCCAGCGCGAAACGCTCAATGCTGACGTGGCTAAACAGGAACTCAACCAACGCTTAGCGGGCACTCATGATCCAATGGCCGACGTGCAAGTACGCTTTGATGAGATGAAGATCGAACCCCGCAAGGGGGCAGTGGTGGCCATCGATGTGTTCATTACGGCCAGTCCCGAACATTTCCAAAGAAACCACCCTGACGACCCTAACTGGAAAGCGTTCCAGGCAAAAGCCATGGCCTTTCTCCGGCAGGAGTATGGAGCCGATAACGTGGTCCATGCCATCGCCCATCACGATGAGACCAGCCCCCACCTGCACGCCATCGTGACACCCATCCGCAGCAAGACCGTCAAGGTTGGTCGAGCCGTTAAGACCGAGCGGACGGAAAACCGCTTGTGTGCCCGTGACTGGTTAGGCGGTGACCGCACCACGCTGAGTAAACTTCAAACCCGCTTTGCCAATACGGTGAAGGAGTTGGGTTTAGATCGGGGCATCGAGGGCAGTCAGGCTAAGCATACGGAGGTCAAGCAGTTCTATTCGGTGATGAAAGAAACCAGCGCCCAGGCTCAGGCCATCAGCCTAAAACTGGCCCCCATTGAAGCGGATTACTACGTCAAAGCAGTGGCTAAACCCCGCTTTGAAGACCGGCTGTTTCTGCACGATTATGCCAAGTATGAAGTGAATCAGGCCCTGAATAGCGTATCGGAG
>NZ_KB893513.1 GCF_000374085.1 Spirosoma spitsbergense DSM 19989
TCCTACTGTGGTCTGTTCAATCCCAAGGGTATCTATGCCCATGCCCTCAAAAGGAACTCGGCGGTTAATTAATTCAAATCAATAATTCGCCCGCTAACGGAATCGCATGTTTGAACCGGTTATAAATTGGTAACTTGCCCATAACTACCGACCATTATGCTCAAGCGCGTTTCCATCCAAAACTTCAAGAGCCTGAAAGACGTCACGCTCGACCTGCAAAAAGTAAACCTGCTCATCGGCCCGAACAACTCAGGCAAGACGAATTTTTTGAAGGCGTTGGAGTTTGTCTCTGATTCCGTAGGGGGAGCAATAAAGCTTCCGAAAGAATATCGATATAGAAAGGATATTGGCAATTCACCAGATATTCATTTGATATTTGATAGTATTTATGAAAACGGTAAATACGACCACGTTCTTATAGGGGACGCTCTTAACGAGGAAGATGAAGAAAGTGGATTTGCTCAAATAAGTTTCGCTAACTACTTTGATATAATTAATTCGCCGAATTCTCCAGAAGATATCGATTGGAAAATTTTCGAAAAAGGTTTCGGTTTGTTTGATGTTTATAAAATTGATTCTAACAAGCTTGACAAGCCTGCTCCAATTGGTGAGGGTTCAACGAAATTGAATAAGGATGCTTCGAATATGATCGCTTTCTTCGATCGTATGAGAGATGAATTCCACGACAATTTTTCTCAAATCAGGAATGACCTAGGCAAGTGTTTACCAGAATTCACAGAAATTAATTTTCAGATTGTTAAATCAAGTGAAAATCTGATTAAAGAATTTGGCGATAAAACATTCAAACGAATTGGCTTAACCAATGGTAAGCAAAAAACCATATACTGGGCTGATGAGCTTTCAGAAGGTACGCTTTATTTCCTGGCCCTTCTCTGTATCATTAACCAGCCAAATCCACCTAAGTTTTTGCTTCTCGAAGAACCTGAAAAAGGCATTCATCCACGCCGGATTTTCGAGGTTATTCAGTTCATTTTACGATTGTCGGAAGAAAAGGATGTTCAGGTTATTATGACAACTCATAGCCCTATAGTTGTCGACATGTTTGCCGATATGACGGAAAGCGTTTTTATATTCGATAAAGACGAAGAAGGAGCAACCCACGTTAAAAACCTACAAAGAGACGTCATTGAACCAGATACAGAAAAAAGTAAAGAACTAGGTTTTTCACCACCTAAATATACAGATGCTCTAGGCGATTCATGGACAATTGGCTTTCTGGGAGGAGTGCCAAAATGAGCGATATTATCATTTATGGCTTCTTTGGTGAGGACGAAGCCCAGAGAAATTTCTTGGCCAAATATCTAGCTCAGTGCTTCCCTGATAGGTTTGTCGAAGATGAGACTTTTCGTTGGAGAATAAAAGTCAGAGGTCGCGATCAAGTTGATGCTTTTTTGCCAGAAGCTTTATTACAGAAAGCAATATTTCGTTTAGAGTTTCTATTTGTTGGACGCGATGTTGATACAGCACATGAGCCAACTATACAGTTGCGTCGGAATACATTTGAAAAAATTTGCAAGGATCACCAGCCTGTCGTATTAATGCTGCCTGTTCAATGCATTGAACACTGGCTTTGGTACATCAAGCGCAGGCATGAAGAGCCGGGTAAAAAATCTCTTCTAGAATCACAACCGCGTTCATTGGCCAAACAAGCGGTTTATGGCGGGTGCAATTCAAAATGTCGCTATGCGGCCATCGCATAGTTGATTGGCTCAATCTGCTGACGAACCAAATTCCATCGGTTGCTCATCAGGCAAA
>NZ_KB893514.1 GCF_000374085.1 Spirosoma spitsbergense DSM 19989
TCAGCTTACCCAGGGCTGGCGGTTTACGCCTGCCGATGGGGGCTACTACAGCATCACGGTGCTGTCTACCCAGAAAGGTATTCAGGTGGCCAATTCCTCGAGCGCCAATGATGCCCTGCTGGAGCAATGGACTTACTGGGGGGGCAGTCATCAGCAATGGCGTTTGGTGCGTAATGCAGAAGGCTACTTCAGCCTGATTAACCGCAATTCCAATAAAGCCATCACAGTACGCAACTCCAGCACGGCGGAGGGAGCACCGATCAGCCAGCAGACCCTGGGGTCGGGCCAGCAGCAGCAGTGGAGCATTGAGGAGCGTAGCTGCACTACGGAAGCGATCAATCAGCCGCCCGTGGTTGTTGCCACGACTAGCTCCCTAACGGGTACGGCACCGCTGAGTGTGACCTTCACGGGCGACAAATCCTACGACCCCGAAGGTGATCCGCTCACGTACGAATGGCAGTTTTACTCCAGTGATTCGGATCGTGAGTACGTTCAGGGCGCCAATCAGGTGCGGGTCTTCAGCCCGAAATCCGGCAAATCCGGGGTGGGCGTTATCACTCGTTTTTTCGCCCTGCTTACCGTAACCGATAGCAAAGGTCTGAAAAGCACCAGCCAGGTGTTTACTATTCAGCTCACCGATACAGCACCTACGGCCAAAATCACTAACCCGGTCAATAACGCTAAATACGCGCTTGACAAGAGCACCAGTTACACGCTGGCGGCCAACATTACCAATGCCGGTTCCGACAACTCCATCCTGTGGCAGGTGAAGCTGCGCCGGGGCACCAGCGAGCAACTGATAACAACCCGCTCGGACAACAATCCGGTTGTCGACCTATCGCCGGTGGGTTGTGATGGGGTGGATACGTATTACCTGATCAGTTTGACAGTGACAGGCATAGGCCGCACCGCATCGGCGCAGGACTCTGTCAAGATTTATCCCGATTGTACCACCCCTAATCTGTTGGTTACTAACCTGACCGCAACCCCTTACAACACGGTCAGCGATGTGCGGGTAAGCTGGACCAACCCGGCCACACCTTTCGATGAGGTGCTGGTGGTGGGTAAGGCTGGCTCAGGCTTCACTGATATTCCCCTCGGGCTTGATTATACTGCCAACGCCAGTTTCACGGGTAATGGTACCGACCTGTATGGTGGCAAGGTACTTTATAAGGGCACGGGTACATCGGTGTTGGTGACCGATCTGACCGCCGGACAACGCTACTACTTCCGGGTCTATACCCGAAAAGGCAACGGCTGGAACGGTGGGGTAGAGGTCAGTGCAACACCGGCTACTTCCAACCGCCCACCCGTGGTGGTGGCCGAGTCTACCTCCCTAACGGGCACCTCACCCCTGAGCGTGACTTTTACGGGCAGTAACTCTTCCGATCCTGATGGCGACCCCATCACCTATGAATGGGACTTCGGCGATGGCAGCTTTTCCTCCGAAGCCAACCCCGTGCATACCTTCACCATTATGCCGAGGCGGCAGGGCGTTCCCCAGTTGAGTTACAGCGTCAAACTGAAGGTCACCGATAACAAAGGAGGCATCTCGTTCAGTCAAACGTTAGTGGTCTCGCTTCGCAGTTCCGAGTTGGCAATTGACCCCAATAAATGCTACCGGCTGGTATCCCGGCTCAGTGGTAAGGTGCTGGGTGTAAGCGGCAGTGCCCAGAATGACGGGGACAAACTTGTTCAGCAAACCGACGCCAATCAGCTTACCCAGGGCTGGCGGTTTACGCCTGCCGATGGGGGCTACTA
>NZ_KB893515.1 GCF_000374085.1 Spirosoma spitsbergense DSM 19989
ACCACTCAAACAGCCGAGGTGGAGATTACGGGGGTAGAGACGCAGGGGCTACAGCTGAATCTGATTGACCTCCAGGGCAAAGTACTTCATCAGCGAAGCATCCAGCAGGCCGAATCCACCCAGCGGGTGAGTGTGCCCATGGCTGAGGGCAGCGGCCTGTTCCTGCTCAACGTGAGCACCTCAACCCAGCGCCAGCAGGTGAAATTAATGAAACCCTGAATAAGCCTGAAAGGCGTTGTGCGGCCGTGCGCAACGCCTTTTAACACACATCCCCTTCACTCCTTATCCATTACAATCATGAAAAAGAACTATGTACATCCAATACAAGGAATCAGCTCAATTCTGCTCTGGGCCTGTCTACTTATCAGCCAAATTACCGGGGCACAATCTATACCCGACGCCCAGTGGGCCAGGGTTGGTAAAACGCTGCTCATCAGAAATAACGGAACCATTGCAACCGGCGACGGGCCATTACTCATTACCTATGCATTGAACGGCGACAAGGTATCTCAAATTGGGCCAATACGGGGTACTACCATGCTAGGCCCTGGTACGGTACCCCCTGGTGCGGATCCATATTTGTACCTCGCTGGTTTCACCCAGCTTTCAACAACCCCGGATGATCGCATTCTGATCGTCGGTTATGAGATCTATACGGGTATTGGTCTGTATAGGTATGCTTCTGGGGAGGCTGGCGGATTAGGTGCCCAATACCGAATTGTTACGCCGGATGGGGGCAGTGTAAGCTTTACGAATACGACGGAGATTGATTATAGCACCAGTTCGCCTGTGATTGGCGCCACCACAACGACCGTTTCAAAGGGAGGAGCGCAGAATAGCTGGTCCAGTGTAATTTCCTTCCCATACCAGTATCCCTACCTAACCAACAAAACACTGACCAAAGGAACCGTACTTATTAACACGCCTGATGGGGGATACCTGATAGCTGGCTATTTCAATAACAGCAATACCGATACGCCTGAATTGGGCTGGGTAGCCAAAATCGACAACCAGGGGAACATAAGCTGGAAAAAGCTCCTTGATAACCTCTTAAGAAACTCGCCATCAGAGATTTACCAAATGCGTACCATCACGGATGTTATGCTAACACCGGATGGATCAGGATACACGCTGGTTGGCCAGGGCGATCTGCCTAGTTCTCCCCTTCCCCTAAGAGGTACGTCTTTACTGGAAATCGATCTGAATGGTGAGTATAAACGAGGACGGGCACAAGCGCTCGACACCAAACCATTTACCGATGCCTACATCACGGCCTACACGGGCAGCAATGGTAAAAAATATTATGCAGTGGGCAACACCAGTCTACAGGACCGGCCTGACCCGCAAATCCGGCTGGTCGATCCAGCTGGGCTTTCCGTCGTAGCCAGCCGAATTGTTCCGGGGCCGGGGGAAAGCAGGCTAACTGATATTGCTACGGCCGGTGACGGGAGTCTGGTGTTTGTTACGGACAACAACCAACTCGTCAAACTCCAGCCCGAAGCCACACTACCGCCCCAGCCCCCAGTCGGTGCTTTTGCCCTGACAGCCCCTACCTACAACTGCACCACCGGGGCCTTTACCTTCAACACATCCGGGGGTAATGGCTCCACCATCGAGTACATGGCACCGGGCATTACCGGCTGGACCACCAACCCAAACCAGTTTGTCGATGAAGGCTCCCGCACCGCCCTTGATGTGCAGCC
>NZ_KB893516.1 GCF_000374085.1 Spirosoma spitsbergense DSM 19989
CTAATCTATAAGGTTTCGGAATTATCTTTTTCCGCTGTTTGGGCTGTAAAATAGGCCGACACCTGCTTTTTCAAGGTTTTGTACTTTTCATAGTAGTCGTTCAGAAAAGGCAGCCTTTTCGTGAACGAAATCGTTAAAACTATAAATTGTATTTATTCGAGAAGTAGCCAATAATTTGTTCTCCAGACTTGAAGGGTCAAAAATGGTACATTTAGACTATGACTTTAGCTGGTTTCACCGCACTAGTCTAAAGAAATAGCCTCTAATCCTAGCAGATATCAGAGATGCCTTCGTGATTAGATGTGACTTTATCTTTTCCTGCCAAAAGTGAGAAATAGGCCAACCAATAGCACCGCAGCACACACAGCAATAAAGACTTTTCCTGTAACTTCAGACTCCTTTGCCGAGGTGGGGACTGGTGTTTGAGGCTCGTAGCGACCCTCCGTAACGGCCAGAATCAGCGCCACTGTTTCAGCCGGTACATCCAGTTGCGGCACGTGGCCACAATTCGAAAACCAATGAAGCTGCGCGTCAGGAAACAACGCCAAGGCCCGTTTCGCCTGGTTGGGCGGACAAATCCGGTCCTGATGACCCCAGCCAATGACCAGGTTGGGGATAGAGCCAATCGGCGATCCCTGCTGCGGGGGACCATGAGCCAGACTATCCAGGAGTTTGGTGAAGCTGGGAGTGGGCAAAAACTCCCGAAATTCATTAAGGGCAACTGGAGCCGGGATCGTCCAGGGATGGGCCGAAAATTGAGCGAATAACAGCGTTCGGCTCACCGGATTGCTCACCAGGGGTGGTAAAATCGGTTGGATGAGGCTGGATAATTGAGCCGATAGCCGAACCGATTGGTAGAAATAGGCCACCTGCCAGCCTTGCCAGAACCCACCCGGATCCAGGGATACGACCGCCCCGATCACATTACCCCGCCGGGCTAATTCAAGTACCAGCCGACCCCCCATCGAATTGCCGACGGCATCAATGCCCAGGAGCTGGTGCTGGGTTAAAAAATCGGTTACCGCATCGGCTAGGATAGGAATGGATACCTCCCCGACCAGGGCAGGTGACTGCCCGAAACCGGGCAAATCTATAGCAATCACTTCTCGGTGAATGGCTAACTCACCTACAATGAGATCCCAAACCTTTAGGGAACTCCCCAGGCCATGGAGCAGTAACAGCGGTTTACCGGCACCACGCCGGACATAATTCATGGTCATTCGTAGTGGTCAGTAGGTATTAAGTTTGCGCTGATCAAATTAATGTACTATGAACGGCAGTAGGTGCATATAGTTTTGTCGTATCCTGATAAAGATTGTCACCCTGTAAACGTCGGTATGTTTGTGAATAAAAACGGAAGAAAAGAGGTTTGTCCTATTGATCCGTGAGAAAGCCTGTAAAGTTTATAACTGATTGTTATGGCTACTGCTAGAGTTAGGTCACTTCTGTTAGCTAACGACTTTACAGACTAATTCACGGATCAATAATATAATGGACTATACTGAAACTTTCCTTTAATCAATAATTTGTTCTACTGGAACCATAACTTGAATTCACATTTCCAGTGCATATCACTTTTTCTACCCTTTTATATACTTTTTCGGCCAGCCCAGACTGCCTGAACCAATAAAAGTCAGCCG
>NZ_KB893517.1 GCF_000374085.1 Spirosoma spitsbergense DSM 19989
CACTTAAAGTGGTATACTTTCAGTCGGTTTCAACCGAACCAGACGAATTCCATTCGTTCTTAAACCTATGGACTTCCAGTCCATAGTCGTTTAGTCATCTGAGAAAAGTCCGCACGGGCGGCCCCGAGTTTAGCGATTGCTGCAAACTTAGCACATTAACTGACGTCAGAGGGGAGGAAACTCCCCTTTGGCATTCTAAAAAAAGTGCAATTCCAAGCAGTAAACTCATTTGTTGCATTTCGTTTTAGAATCTAAGTTCCTATGATATATCGTAATTTTGATACACGACTTTCTTTAATCGGCCCCAGAATTTTCTGGCGTTAGCCGATTCTGTTAACAAAAGATCAAGGTACATAAACCGGTAAAATAGTCTGTGTTGGTATCTGCTGAATCAATAATGTGCTCTAGTTGGTTTCTAGAAAACATTAACGGCATAAAAACCAGGCCGGTGTTTAACGGGTCGTTTGTGTACTAAAGTCCATAAAAAGGCTCAAACGTTGGTTTTGTCAACCTTGAGCCCTGGAGTGGGTACTGGAAAGGACGGAAAGATTTGCCTAGTATTCTACATTAATGATATATTTTGGTTGCTTAACATACAGGCACTTGTACAATACTACATGTTAGCTTATTTACAACGTTTTTCGCTTGACCGGGGTCTACTAAATAATTCCTTTTTACTTACTCATTAGTTCAGCTATATGAAGACTACAACTACTCCTTTTCTGGACGCTCTATTCGTTAGTTTGCTAATCGCGACCACTACGGTTGGGCAAGGGCGTTTTTCTGTTGCACCTACCCTTTCACCTACGTATCAGCACCTTAACTGGGTATCCCAGTTTGATAATGCGGATGGAACTATTGGGTCACAATCTACTACCGGAATCTCAGCGGGATTAACTGCCTTTTATGCTTTTACTCCTAAGTGGTCACTCTCAGCAGGTCTTTTATATAACCGTTCCTCGGGTGATCTTCACTACAATAATCCCATAAATACAGCGGATCGAGCAATACGAAATGAGAATTGGCAATTACCTCTTTTACTAAATTACACCTTATCTACCCGTCGCCTATCGCCTTATTTTTCGGTGGGACTCTTAGCCAATCATACGTTTCGTACGACCAATCCCAATACGATGGTTAGTACCTATCATAAAATAGATGAAGGCAATATATTTACCTTTTCACTTTATGGTATGGTTGGTATGGGCATAAATTATCGAGTAACGCCTAAACTAGCACTGATCATCCAACCCACCGCTGCTTATAGGTTAAATACACCTTCCAAAGGGTATCCAATATCTTATACTCGTTGGAATGAATACCTATATGGATTACAAACTCAGTTGAAATATACGTTTTGAAGAGTCCAGTCTTTTTGAATCTTAGTTATAGAATTGGCCTAAAAAAAAGTACAATGAGTTGATTATTAATGTATAAATCTGGGGGTAAATCCCTCGCCTTTAGGCGAAGACTTCAGTTTTACTCTTTGGAGCAGCAGAAAAATCACTACTCGTTTTGTTTTTGTTTCTTTAGTCGGCTTCAGCCGAAATCAAACCCATCGGTCTTT
>NZ_KB893518.1 GCF_000374085.1 Spirosoma spitsbergense DSM 19989
GGAATCTATAAGCCTACATCCGGCACCGACCGCAACGCCAGCTTCACTATTCAACCAGGCGTTCAACTCTATGGCGGCTTTCGGGGTAACGAAACCGCCATTGACCAACGGCCACCGATAACTTATTACAGAGCCAGCAGGACCATCCTGAGTGGCGATATTGATCTTGTTGGGGATAATGACTGCTATCATGTGGTAACCATTGACTTCTTCTCTTCTACGGGCGTTGAACAGATTAGCGAAACCCGTTTGGATGGCTTTCAGATTAGTGGAGGAAATGCGACTGGGATGGATGAACGAATGCAACCTGCAAATTTTATTAATAGTGGGGGCGGTGTTTATTGCATTGGCTATTACTTAGGCGCTAAATGTACCGTTGCTAATTGTTCATTTAAGAATAACAAAGCGGATTCCGGAGGTGGACTATTTGTTGGCGCTTTACACGGACAGGCTCCTAAACTTGTTAACTGTTCTTTCTACAGATGCAGAGCGAAAAAAGGGGGCGCTGTTTGTAATTTACACGTTACAACATCTTATTCTCTTGACGCCGAATTAACCAATTGCGTATTCATCGAGAACGCAGCGGATTATGGGAGTGCCGTTTATTGCGACAATGTTAGAACTTCACTCCTAAACTGTAGCGTAATAGGCAATTATACGAGTGAACGTGAGGGCTGGCCTATTAACAGCTCTTCTTTTTCACCCACTCTGACCAATTGCCTGGTGTGGAGTAATACTTCAGGTCTTGGCAATAATGGACCATATGGTGAAAGGCCAACCATCACGAATTCTAATATACAGGATTCGCCCTACCCGGGAGAGGGCAACCTCAGTGTAGACCCACAATTTAGCGCGGACCGCCCGCCCTTTTCAGATCCTGACACCGGTAATTTTCAATTACTACCAACCTCTCCACTAATCAATGCCGGTGACCCAAACAGCACCATCGCTACTGTAGGCCAGAAAGACGCGGCCGGCCAACCCCGGATCATTGGGGGCCGGGTGGACATCGGGGCCTTTGAGTACCAGCTACCGCCAGCACCGACACTAACCGGGGTAGGTATCACCCCCAACGCTATCTGCCCCGGACAGGTCATCACGTTCAATACCACCGTCGGCAATGTATCCGCTCCGTATCCCTTTACCCTCACCAACGGGAGCCAAAAGCTGAACGGTATGGCCGCCAGTCCGGCCTTCAGCCAAACGTTGACGGCTGGCGCAGCGTCGCCCACCGGTCCGCAGACCTATACCCTCCTGGTGGCCAACAATGGCCAGATTGGTTCCGCTACGGCAACCGTTACGATTAAATCCAAACCTGCCCCGCCCACCTTCCGGGTGTCTCCGTCACCAACCATTTGCGCGGCCGATGGGCCGATTGACGTCTTCTTCCCGGGCAGTCAGAATCCCAACCCCTTCTCGTATTCGCTCACCAGCGCCAGCGGGCTCAACAACCAGTCTATGGCCTTGATACCGGGCGGCTTTGGGTTTCTTCTCTCGGCTGTGGATCAGTATACCCTGGTAGCGACCGCTT
>NZ_KB893520.1 GCF_000374085.1 Spirosoma spitsbergense DSM 19989
AAGCGAAGGCTTCGCTCATGGCGTAGTCGGTTTAGGATGTCAGATACCCAAAACTACTACGCCTTCTTTATCCCAGAGAAATCACCGAACTATTGACTCTATATAGATAGCTTTTGAAATCTTTTTATTCTGTCTATAGGTATATTCCCTTAACATAATGCTCACTCATACAACAACCTTATAGGTAAAAGGTGGGTCTATATATAAATGCATAAACAACTGACCATGAAAATATTAGCAACCTTAGTATGCTTGCTAGTTGTAACAGCAAGTTTTGCCCAACAAAATTCAGTGAAGGAAAAAAGCGATTCATTGCAGAATCAGAATATAGACAATATGCCTATCCTCAAAGGTCAAGGGAATGCGTTAGACATACCTACTCGAAATGGGAAGGGGGATGCAATACCTATGCCTAACCGGTCTATGCCAGTTGCCTTAACTTCTAAAGAACAAGTTTCAGTGAGTTTGAAAGCCAAAAGCGAGCAAGTAAAGCATTGGTCAGTAGATTCATTGTTCCGAGTGATGCCTAATACAACTCTGCCTAAGAAGAACTAAACAGTTATAGGCTATCACATTTCTTATGATAGCTAACAGGAAGGTTAAATCGTAATCTCAGAAAAATCTCTTAACATAACTCTCGTTATACAACTCCTCCCTAAGAAGTACAAGATTTAGGCTTGTCTAAATCTTGTACTTCTTAGGGAAGCATAAAAGATTAAGTTAGTCTGTCACTAACCAAGATGTCACAGCAACTCGACCAACATGTCAGTATCATCCCACTGGCTCCTCTACATCAGCCTGATATTGATCGGCTGATGCTCGATATTGCCAATGAATTCGTGGAGTCTATTGCTACAGCAGAAACCAAGAAAATCATCGAGTTGTCGTTGTTGCCCACTGACAAATATTGGGTTGCTCAGGTAAACGGAAAAGTAATAGGCACGATAGGTTTTACGATGATAGCTAATAGTACAATTGTTCTCAAACGGGTATTTCTGGCCAACGATCATCGAGGAAAAGGGATAGCTAACGCGCTCTTGACAACTGTCCTAGATTGGGTGGCCCATCATCAGATCCGGTATATCTATTTGGGCACGATGACTCAATATAAGGCCGCTCAAAAGTTTTATGAGAATAACGGATTTACCAGAATTAGTGAAGCTGATTTACCGGCTGATTTCCCGAAGTTTCTATTAGATAGCGTTTTTTATCGGTTGGTAGTGGGGTAAAGAACTATATGTCCCATCTTGAAAAAAGTACAATTTTATAAACATATCAGGACTTATTTTTTCTGTACTTCTTCCAGAGGAGTTGTATAACTAACTTTATGTAAAGAGATTAAAGCTAGGTTTATAATTAATAGCCTATACTTGTATAAATTAGAAAAACACAATTCAACGGTACTTTGGGGAGTCGCCAACATTCGTACGGAATGTTCCATGAAATAATTGTCATGGACTTAATTGTCTAATAATGTGTGCATTACCAAAATGGTAAAGGAA
>NZ_KB893521.1 GCF_000374085.1 Spirosoma spitsbergense DSM 19989
CTGCACCTGCAAATCAGGCAAGGCTAAAAGCTGTTGGTAGAAGTCGGTTTCCTGCATAGACCAAGTTAACCACAAGAATTGTCAGAGTACCAATTTTATTAGTTGTTTATTGTTAGGTTTGTCTTCTTTTAGCCTGACCGCTAACGAACAGGGCTTGGCGAAGGTAGGGAAATAGAATTTCGTCTGCCCGGAACCGCTGCTGATTGAAAAACTGATGATGAAGATAACAACAAAAAGTCAAATAGAATTCCGTCAAGCTGGAACAAAAGCCACATAGTAATACAAAAGTTCATTGTTATTCCGTCTGCCCCACTTTTGCCAAACCCCTTGTTAGCTGCCGTTTTTATTCTAATGTTTTCAATTTTTTGCTACTTTCCGTTTTTCAATTATAAATCTTATGCCGTCTGGTATTGCTTTAATTAATTGAGAATCGTGTGTTTCATTTTTGTAAGTAGCATATTTATGTTCTAATCCCGATTGCTTATTTTTTTGTAGCAAAGAATCAAATTTGGCTACGAATTTAAAATTTGGATCTTCTGTTCCATCACTTATAAAAATATTTTTGTTTATATAATTTTTGATTTTAAATAGAGCCTCTGCTTCTTTTATTATATATTCATCTTCCAACCATAATGATGGGCTGACCGCTATGTAATCATTAAATAATTCAGGGTACATTAACAAACAATAGATAGACATTAAACCTCCAAGCGAATGTCCGAATAATATTTTTTCATTTGTTGTTTTATACTCTTTATTTATAAAAGGTATTAACTCATCCTTTATAAATTTTAAGAAAAGCTTACCACCAACTGATTTTGTCGCACCTAAAGAATTATTTGTAGCAAGGGGAACAGGTGTTAAGTCGTTAGTTCTTTCATCTTTATAATTTGCAATGCCGACAATAATCATTGGTGGGAAGTCGCCACTATTAATTAAAGAGTCAACAATACCAGCAACCATTCCAATATTTTCACCATCCATCATATATAATACTGGAAGTGGTTCCTCAGGAAAAATGTCTATTTGAGGTTTATATATAAATAGTTTTCGCTTTTGGTTTAAAACTTTTGAATGGATAGTTTTTATCTTGCCACTCTTTAATATTTTACTGTCAATTTGTTGTGCTCTTAAAGAACTAGACGAAAAAGGAAGACTAATGATTATAAAAAGGATAATAAGTTGAATTTTCATTTGACTATTTTTTAAATTTGTTAGCTACCTTTTTTATTGCTTGTTTATTAGGTTCTTCACAAAATTCATTTCAACGTCAACCTCATCTACACATTCCTTTGGTGTTGGAAAAATTTTATAGTCCACAAAATTTGTACGTGGTATGGTATATGGTTTAGCTGAACCACTGGGTGCAATTCAAATTGTCGCAACCATGTCGTAGCTTAGGGCATGCCTGACGAACACTCCCTGCCCTTCACCGAAGAAGAATATGTGGCTTTGG
>NZ_KB893522.1 GCF_000374085.1 Spirosoma spitsbergense DSM 19989
TCACTATTAGCTATCTGTATGGGTCCAAAGCGTGTTTTCATCTTTTTTTTTACGACGATCAGTCGGTACCTGACTCAGACTCTTTTCCAGGACTTGTCGCCCCAAGTCGAGCCAAATCTCCTCAAATGACTTCTCGTAGTCATAGAAGGTAGGCTTACTTCTGAGGGCTTTGAGTTCGCTATATTTCTGGCGGGCCAAAGCCACATATTCTTCTTCGGTGAAGGGCAGGGAGTGTTCGTCAGGCATGCCCTAAGCTACGACATGGTTGCGACAATTTGAATTGCACCCAAAAAAACAGCCGAAGTCTATAGTAACTTTGGTTCGCTTTATCTGGCTCTTGGCAATAAAGACAAGGCGATGGATAGCTTTGTAAAAGCCCTTGGTTTGTACGAAAAAAACGGCCACCTGGCCGGTATGGGCGAAACGTATAGCAACATAGCGTCGCTGTATTATTTGATGGGTAAGGTAGATGATGCCATTCAATACCAGAAAAGCAGTATCGAAATCCGGGAGAAACTGAATGATACGAATGGCTTGGTTATCACCAATTTAAACATTGGGCAGCTTTACATTTTAAAAGGAGTCTACCCTTTGGCCTTTAACCACTTACAGCAAGCTATTGCCTATGCCCAACAGGTGAAAAAGCCAAAGTTACTGGCTTCGGCATATGCGGCTATGTCGGCCTATTATTCGCGGATAAAAAACTATACAGAAGCTCTTGACTGGCAAAATAAAGCCATCAACCTGTTCGAAGAAAGTAATGATAAACAGTTGTTGTCCCGGTTGTATGTTTCGGCAGGTAACCTGGCTAACGTTGCCAACGATTCGCTGAAGTCAATCAATTATTATAACCGTGCCCTGAGCCTGGCTACCGAGTTGAGGAATAAAGAAAATATTGGGAATGCACACGAAAAAATGAGCACCTTTTATGTGTCCCGCCATGATTATGAAAAAGGCTATAGTCATTATAAAACGTATACTATTTATCGCGACAGTATTGCAGAGAAAAGCAATCTGGCTAAAATAACGGAAATCAGAACGCAGTACGAAACCGAAAAGAAAGATAATGAAATAACCCGGCTACATACGCTGGAAACACTAAAAGAACTTCAAATCGATAAACAAAATGCCGTTATCGAAGGCAATGTACTGGAGGTAAAACAGAAACAAATCGAAATAGAAATACTATCGAAAGAAAAACAATTACAGGACGAAGAATTAGAGAAACAAAGTCTGCTTACTAAAAACAGAGAACAGCAATTGGCGTTGGCTGAAAAAGAGAAACAAATACGCGTTAATGAATTAGCTAACCAGAAAATAGTCAGAAACCTACTGTTGGGCGGCCTTGTACTATTACTATTTTCAGGGTTTACGTTTTTTAACCGGTTTAAACTCAAACGAAAAATACAGCAACAAGCCGATTTGCTGGCTATTCGCAACAGCATCAGCAAAAACCTGCACGACGAAATTGGCAGCACTCTCACCAGCATCAATATTCTGAGTAATGTATCCCAGAAAGCGATGCTCTCACAGCCCGAACAGGCCCGGGAAATGCTGACCAAAATTGTGGGTCAAAGCAAAGCAGTACAGGAGAAAATGAGTGACATTGTCTGGGCCATCAGGCCGGAAAATGAGAAAATCGAAAGCCTTGTTGCCCGCATACGTGAGTACGCAGCGCACACGCTGGAATCGCAGGATATCGAAACGATAATTTCCCTGGATGAGACGTTGCTGGACAACGAACTGTCGGTAGAAACCCGTAAAGAGTTGCTGCTGATTTGCAAGGAAGCCATCAGCAACATCGCCAAACATGCCGGTGCGTCGGCGGTTTCGCTGCTCTTCACGAAAAAGGATGGGCAGTTAGAGGTAAAAATTGCGGATAATGGTCGCTGGAAAGGCGGCTCTACCGGTACCGGCACAAAAAGTATGACCGACCGGGCTACCCAACTGGGGGGCAAACTCTCGATACTGCCGGGGCAGGATGGTACGATGATACTGGTGCAACTACCAATACCATGAATAGGGTATGGATTACCCAAAACGTACGCATTACTTTTGACGCATGAATCCAAAAGTGCTCATCTACGAAGACAACGAACCCCTGCGCGACAGCGTGGTAACGATGCTGGAATGGGATAATTCCGTAGCGGTCGTGGCGGCTTTTACAGATGCCAGTTCGGTCAAAAAAGACGTGCTGGCCTATACCCCCGATGTGATTATTATGGACATCGAGATGCCACACAGCAACGGGGTCGATGCCGTAAAAGAACTCCGCACCGTAAATAAAGAGGTGGCTGTGCTGATGTTCACCGTATTTGAAGACGACGAAAACGTGTTTAACGCCATTTGTGCCGGTGCCAATGGGTACATTTTGAAAAGTAACCTTGAGCTGTTGCAGGCTTCTATCCTTGATGTGCTCAACGGCGGTGCGCCCATGTCGGGAACGATTGCCCGGAAAGTGCTGGGCTTCATTCCAAAATATGAAACCAAAAAAGACCCCAACCTCGAACTACTGAGCAAACGGGAGAATGAAATTTTAGACTTTCTGGTAAAAGGCTACAGCTATAAAATGCTGGCCGCTCAGTTAGCCATCTCCATCGAAACGGTGCGCGTTCACATCAAAAGTATTTACAGGAAGCTCCACGTAAACAGCGCTACCGAAGCCCTCTACAAAGTATCTCAGGGGAAATAAGTCAGACTAACCAACGTCTATAGGCTCCCTGTTTTGGGGTGGCAACCGCTTTGTTGCCTCTACCTTCACTGTTTTATGAAAAAACGCCTGTTGGTCTCTCATAACCACCTCATAACGAATCTTCTGTACAACTTATAACCCGAATATGGTATTGTGTCATGTGGCGGGTTATACCACCTTTGTACATCGCCAAGGGGAACAGCAATAAGCCATTTTCAGGCAACTCACTGGCGTATTCATTCGTATCCAATCACTTAACTATCAATTAGTATGAAAACGCTATCATTATTACTCGTAGGTACTGTTCTGGTGCTTTTTGGCTGCTCAAAGCAGGATATGGCCGTTGTTGAGCCACAGCAAAACCAAACAAAATCGGACGCTAGTGCGCGTAAGATTGCTAATGTCGATCTGAAAATTGACAGAGTGATCTACAGTGGCAGCACTGTTGGTGATGGGGCTGGAGGGCGAATATTTCAAGTTACTATCATGGAGAAAAACATCGGTACAGCCACATCATTCGTTTCGACAACACAGTACGATGAGATAAAAGTGTATCAGCGGATGCGTAAGTCTGCAACTAGCTATTACAATCGCTATCTACGGTCGTACCGACGGACGACTGACTTAGCACCGAATACAGTGTGGACTAAACCGGCGGGAGGCTCAAACGACACTTCAGATTATATTTGGATTTCTAACCAGTATATGCCAACCGACGGTTCCAGGGCTATAGAGCTTGTTTTTGAGGCTGACGGTGGCCATTCAATAGCCGAGGGAAATGAAGCCAATAATTTCTCATCACCGATTCGGGTTACCTGGTAACCCGAATCGGTGCCAAACGGGTAAGTAGGTGAAACCTCAGCGGTGCAAAATAACACTGATTATTTACGTATTATTGGTTCCATGATTTGAGAGGAAGGCAGGGCAACCTCAGCCGCGTGTCAGAGCGGCTGAGGTTGCCTTTAATGGTAAGTGCCATTCTGCCGTTCAGCACATCGCACTGGTTCCATTTCATGTGCATTATCACGCTTTTAAGGCGCACGAAACCGATCCCATTTTATTCGCTTCGTTGAGTAGGTTTGCCTAAAGTAAGCTTACTGTCTCTGACAGTACTGATTACAGAAGGAATCTACCATGAACAGAAAAGACAACTTCCTGTTGCCCGCTCTAACGTTTGTCCTTTTAGCCGGATTGCAACTCGGGGGCCTTTCCGCTTTGGCACAGGGGCCGGGTCCGGGACAACGACCACCCCTGCCTCCCATACCCATAAAGGGCGATACGACACATACCTTATCCAAACACTTTACGCCAGCCTCTGCCGCAAAAAAAGCACCTGGTGCCAAGGGGTTTATTCAGCGCTGGCTCATGCTGGAACCGGTGAAGAAGGACATTGCCCGGAATAACATATTCACGGACAACTACCTCAGAACCGCTTTTTCCACCGATAATTTTTCCCCCGATTACACCACCGTTCCCAAAAATGGCGAAACGGTAAACGTGGGAAACCAGGATCTGACGTGGTACGCGTTGGATAGCAAGGCATTCAACGTTAATCTGTACCATTTTACCTACGCCCTGAACCAGCCAAGATTTGGAATACTGGTTTGGCTTGTCACCGTCGTCAATTGCCCCGAACAAATCAATAATGTCAGGCTGGCGGCCGGATGTAATTCTGGTAGTATGTGGTGGTTGAACGGCCAGGAAGCGTTGCTGCTTTCTGGCGACCGGGATATGATTGCCGACAATGGTACGTCTGCCCGTTTAACGCTCAAAAAGGGGAAGAATGTCATCCGTGGGGCGGTCATAAACGGACCGGGAATGGCTAATTTCTGTGTTCGTTTTATCGATGAAAAAGGGGCGCCCGTAAAAGGCTTTGGTATTACTTATCAGTAGAATTTATTGGTCTGTTAAAGCTTCCTTTTCTTTAATCTGCTCCACTTCTAAATCCCCTGAATGATTTTAATAAATTAACCGCAGAAATGCCGCCAGACTTTACCACCCCCAACCCCCTCCTAAAACAGGAGGGGGCCTGGAAAAGGAGACCTCGTTGCATAGCCCCATCCTGTTTTAGGAGGGGGTTGGGGGTGGTAAAACGGCGGTTAATAACTACAAATCAATAAGGGGACATAACTCGTATTTAGACAAAGTCCGGCACGGGCCGCCCGGCCTTCAGGAGAATAAAGATTCCTCCGCTGTCGGGATGACAGAAAAGCCGTTTCAAAATATCCTATCCTGTTTATACCTGAGCACTTACATGAAAAGAATGAACGTATCCTGCCTGACAGCCTTATTCGCTTTATTGACAACACAGACAGGATTAGCCCAGGTCGGAAGACCCTTCATCCATGACCCCTCAACCGTCGCCGAATGTGACGGCAAGTATTACACATTCGGTACGGGCGGTGGCGGATTGATTTCCGACGATGGCTGGACCTGGTACGGGGGCGGGGTGAGGCCGGGTGGTGGAGCGGCTCCCGATGTCATCAAACTGGGTAATCGTTACCTCGTGATATATGGAGCAACCGGCGGTTCCGGCAACCACAAAGGCGCTATTCTGACCATGTGGAACAAGACACTGGACCCAAAGTCGCCTGATTTCAACTACTCAGAACCGGTTGTGGTGGCTACGTCGGATGGCTACGAGGAGAATGACGCCATCGACCCCGGTGTTATGCTGGACCCTACTACCGGACGCCTTTGGCTAAGTTACGGCACCTATTTTGGCTTCACCCGCCTGATCGAATTAGACCCCAAAACCGGAAAACTTAAAGCGGGTAACAAACCCGTCGATGTAGCCATCGTATGTGAAGCCAGCACGTTAGTGTATCGAGACGGGTGGTACTACCTGCTGGCCACGCACGGCAGTTGCTGCGACGGGGCCAACTCGACCTATAATGTGGTGGTTGGCCGGTCGAAACAAGTAACCGGTCCTTACTTCGATAATGTAGGCAGAAGCATGCTGGAAGGGGGCGGCAAACTGGTGGTTGCTACTCGTGGCGGCTTGATCGGCCCCGGCCATTTTGGCCATATCGTTCTTGAGAAAGGCGTTGAGAAGATGTCCATCCATTACGAAGCCGATTTAGAGCAGGGTGGCCGCAGCGTACTGGGCATACTGCCGGTGGTCTGGAAAGATGGATGGCCTGTTGCCGGAGAAAAGTTTAAAGAAGGCACGTATGAAATTGAATCCGTAAGAAGGGGATATGGCTTGGAACTGGCCGTTGATTTTACCCGAATGCCCGTTGCACCACGGCGGTTTAGCCAGTCCGACAATGAACCCATAAAACCCGTTCCGGCCCAGCAATTAGCCGATGTACTAAAAAACTGGCCAACGGGTACCATTAACCTGAGAATAGGCGACTATATGTCCCGTCCCCATCAACAGTGGACAATTACCGATGCGCCTGATTCCACCGGGTATTTGGGCGGACCTTATTATAAAATTGTACTGGCAGGAACGGAGCGGGCTTTAGCGGCCACTGCCGATGCCGAAGTAATAACCGTACCGGCCTTTACCGGCACCCCCGAACAGCTCTGGCGAATCGACCAATTGACAGATGGTACCTACCGGATAATGCCCAGGACCGTTCCCAATTCAGGAAAGAAACTCGCGCTGGTATCGTCCGGAGACAGCACACCGACACTGGCAGAATTTGATTTCAGCAGCGATAATTCCAAATGGAATTTTAGGGCTTACTGAGACCACGTCGGTCGGTACGGTTCAATCAGGATAACACCCCGAACCGCGATTGCTTTCTGGCTTACCTTTGCGGTATGGATTACGTTGAAAAGCTGCCCGCCTGGTGGTTCAGCAACCATAACCCAAAAAATGGTCGACAGTTGATGATTGTGTGAGGGATCGTCTGTCTCAAAATACAATGACTGAACAAACGAGGAGTGTCAGGGAATGGGTGTACAGGCTGTTACTTTGTATAGTTTGCCGTTGGTTTTAGTGAAGAAGTAGAGTGCCCCGTTGGGACCTTCCCCGATTCGGAGGTCCGCTTTTTTACCCTGATTTAGTTCTTTAAAAGAAGTTGGCTGACCATTGATCCGGATGTCCAGTTCGGTTATTGTAGCCTGCTGCCCCTGCTTCAACTGCGCATCATCTACCAGGAACACCCGGCCACTGACTACATCGCCAAACACGTATTTATTCCTGAGCAGGGGTATTTCCTTACCCGAATACACGTAC
This sequence comes from Spirosoma spitsbergense DSM 19989, assembly GCF_000374085.1. Classification (GTDB taxonomy): domain Bacteria; phylum Bacteroidota; class Bacteroidia; order Cytophagales; family Spirosomataceae; genus Spirosoma; species Spirosoma spitsbergense. Next base: position 6,882 of record NZ_KB893522.1, read on the forward strand.
CCGCCCGAAATCGCATTTCCCTCGTCGTGGTCAAAAAAAGCAACCGGGTAGCGGTATGTGCCGGGATTCTCGGTTGGGGGCAGAGCGTAAACTTTATCCATTTTGGCCCGGTGATTGATCCGGTACGTGCCTTCTCGTTCGGGCCAGCCATAATCGGCTCCTTTAACGGCCAGATTCAACTCTTCGGCGTTGGTTTGCCCGATGTCGGCTACCAATAGCTGGCCATCGGGTAGCCAAGAAAAGCGGTTCGGGTTCCGGAAACCCCGACAATAGATTTCACCCATGGACGAGGAATCGTTCGCGTAGGGATTATCGGCCGGAATGCCGTATCGGCCATTTTTGCTATTTCGGTCCAATGGGTTGATGCGCAATAGTTTACCCCATATTTTACGGCTGTCGTTGCACAGGAAATAGTAGCCATTTTCGGTTGCTCCGCCATCGCCAATGCCGATATACAGGTTGCCGAAATCGGGGTTACCCCGGGTAGCCAATGGGTTGAAGGCAATCTCCTGCATACCGTGGATGGGTGATACCATGTCGATCCGCATCAATTCCCTGGGCTTGCCCCTGAAAAAAGTGGCTGAGGGGTTCTCAATCGCCCATTCCGTTACCACCCATTGCATGGCTACCGGAATGGAATCGGCATAGGTGAAATCTGCCGGGGCCGTTTTTGCCTTTTCGGTGTGTGTGGTGTAGAGCAGGCCGTTTTGAGTGAATAACGGATGAAGCGCGAAACTGCCAAAACCCGTACCTAAACCCGGTTTATTGATAAACTGCGCGAACTGCTCCCGCAAGTCCAGCACGGTTTGCAGGCTTTTATCCTGCATTCGGTACAAAATTCCCTGTAGATCGGCGATAAATAGCTGCTCCTGTGCACCCTGCCGCAACACCCGCATGGTGTTAATGCGGGCCACCGCCGGCGGGGCGTTGGTAATGGGGGCGGTCGTAATTTCGTCCAGCATCAGGCGCAGACCCGACGAGCCAATCTTTTGCGGCACCGGGTCGCTGATAGCCGCCCCCAGCGTTTTGTCCTCGGCTAAGGCCGTGGATTGTCTTCGATTTGCACCAATGTACTGGGTCAGTGCTTCTACTTCGGTGTCGCTCAACTGAGTAAAAGCGGGCATCATCAGTTTATACTGCCGATACAATTGGTTAGCCCGTTTGTCACCGTCTTCAATGAGCAGGGGGGCATTTCGGATAAACCGTTGCACCCAGGCCGGTGAAATGTCAGTGGGTATTTCGGCCAGATTGGGACCGATGCCCGTTTGCGAAAAGTTATGACAGGCCGAACAGTTCGTCTGGAACAACTGCTTCCCCTGCGCCAGCAGGGGCGTCTGATCCGACGTCTTGTATAGGGCGGGCTGACTCGGACTCCGGCCGGGCGTTTGGGCGATGAGCAGTCCGGCACAGCACAGGAATAACCCTGTCAGATAAAAACAGCGAATAAAGGATTGAATCATAGGATTTATTGACCCCCTTATCTGAGAGAAGCCCAAAGGGTTTGATTAGGGGGTAAAGCCTTTTTACTCCCTTTTCTTTAGCGGTTTCGTGATTAATTTATGGTTGCCCTGTGTTTATTGGCCCTTTTATCGGCGGTTGAGAACCGCTTTATAGTCTACCAACGGATGAGTAGTTGAATTATGGGTGGCCAGATAGTCGCGAAAAAACCTGCACCCTGTCGTTTTTGTCCCCCTTCGGCTGCTCTAAACTGCACTATATTTGTTGATAGCAAACCAGTAAACAATATGCAGAAAATCACGACATTCCTGACCTTCAACGATCAGGCCGAAGCAGCCGCAAGGCTTTATACTTCCACGTTTAAAAACGCATCAATCACCCGAATCAGTCGTTACGGCGAGGGGGCTCCCGTACCGGCCGGCATGGTAATGTCCGTTTCGTTTCAGCTCTATGGTCAAGAGTTTATGGCGCTGAACGGTGGTCCTAATTTCACATTTGCCAACGGTATATCGCTCTTCGTTACCTGCGAAACCCAGGCCGAAATCGATAGTTATTGGGAGAAACTCTCCGAAGGTGGGCAGGAAGGCCCGTGTGGCTGGCTAAAAGATGCTTTCGGGGTGTCGTGGCAAATTGTTCCCTCGGTGCTGGGCAGGCTGCTGGGCGATAAAGACCCGGAGAAAGCAAAGCGGGTGATGCAGGCCATGCTGAAAATGACTAAACTGGACATTGCTGCGCTGGAACAGGCCTAGTCGGCAAGTGTTAACGTGAAAAATAGACAGTAGAACACCGTGAGAAAAGTAAAATTACAAATACAGATGTCCATAGATGGATATGTTGCCCGGCCCAATGGCGAACAGGATTGGATGACCTGGAATCCAGATGACCAGCTTTGGCAGTTTATCAACTCCCTCGTTGATTCTTCAGACACTCTTTTGCTGGGTAGGAAAATGACAGACGACTTTGTGAGGCATTGGGAGAATACGGTCAGTGCCGATCCGGACAATTCATTTGCCAGGAAAATGGTCGATATCCCAAAAGTTGTTTTCACCAAAACGCTCGACAAATCGACCTGGAACAACACCAGTTTGGCAAAAGGAGATCTGGCCGATGAGATTGCCAACTTAAAAAAACAAAACGGGAAAGATATTATTGTTTACGGCGGTGCCGGGTTTGTTTCATCACTAATAAAGGAAGGACTTATTGACGAATACCATCTCATTGTAAATCCGGTCGCTATCGGCAACGGTATGCCAATTTTTAAATCGCTTGGCAGAACGCAGAAATTTTCACCCCTACAATCCAGACTCTATCCTGGGGGTAAAATTGTTTTGAGTTACAAACCAAATATCGATTGACAGAGCCTCATTGTTGAGCAAGTGCCGATTGCTTCGTTTCTGAATTATTGTTTTATGGCTATCAATCGCCATCGGTCACCAACTGCTCACTAATCGTAATCCCCAAATCCCGTTTGCTTTCTGGATTACCTTTGTGGTATGGATTACTTTAAGAAGCTGCTCGACCTGCTGAAACTGGAACGGGATGAAGACCGCATCCAGTACCATAACCTTACCCAGTCGACCAGTATTGCCGAGCGCCGGGCCAACGGCCTGACCTGGTATCCCATCGCCATCCGGGGTTCCGAAATGAGTCGGGGCGATTACGTAACCGTCGAAGTAGAACGGACGACTCATCAGGATATTTCCCATCAGCTACGGGCTGGTATGCCCGCCCTGCTGTTCAGCAACCACGACCCCAAAACCGACCGCGTCGAAGGCACGATCTCGTACCAGAGCGGCAACCGGCTCAAAATCACCCTGCTGACGGATGAACTGCCCGACTGGTCGCGGGATGGGAAACTGGGCATCGAAATGCTCTTCGACGATAAGAGTTACGACGAGATGCAGGACGCAGTCAAACTGGCCAATACCCTCGCCGAGGGCGGAAAAAACCGGCTCGTCAATATCCTTACGGGCGTGGCCGCGCCCACCTTTCACCCCGAACTCCCGCCCGTTTCCATTCCCCGGCTCAACGAGAGTCAGAACCGGGCAGTCAACAAAATTCTGGCCGCCAATGAACTAGCTATCGTACATGGTCCCCCCGGCACGGGCAAAACCACCACGCTGGTGCAGGCGATCAAGGCCCTGAATAAGCAGGATCATAAGCAGATTCTGGTGGTAGCCCCCAGCAATACGGCCGTCGATCTGCTGAGCGAGAAACTCCACGAAGAAGGGCTGAACGTGTTGCGGGTGGGCAACCCCAGCCGGGTGTCGGAACGGCTGATGGCGCTCACGCTGGACCATAAAATGAGCGATCACCCGATGATGCGCGAGTCGAAGAAGCTCAAGAAACAGGCTGCCGAGTTCAAGAACATGGCCCACAAGTACAAGCGCAGTTTTGGCAAGGCCGAGCGTGACCAGCGGAAAGCCCTGTTCGATGAAGCGCACCGGATCATGAAGGAGGTCAATAATACCGAGCAGTACATCATCGATGACCTGATCGGGAAAGCGCAGGTCATCACGGCGACGCTGGTGGGGTCCAACCAGTACATGGTCCGCAACCTGACGTTCCAGACTGTCGTGATCGATGAAGCCGGGCAGGCCCTCGAACCCGCCTGCTGGATACCCATCCTGAAAGCGCAGAAAGTGGTGCTGGCGGGTGACCCGTTTCAGTTGGCACCCACGATAAAATCAATGGAAGCTGCCCGGCAGGGGTTAAATGTTACCCTGCTCGAAAAATGCATTGCGCTGCACCCCGAAGCGGTGAATCTGTTGGACGAGCAGTACCGGATGCACGAGCACATTATGGGGTATTCGTCGCGGGTGTTTTACGGTAATCTGTTGCGGGCGCACGCATCCGTCGCGAGCCACGCGCTGTTTCCCGGCGACAGTGCCCTGTTGTTTATCGACACCGCCGGTTGTGGATTCGAGGAAAAACTGGCGGGTACGAGTTCGACCAATCCCGAAGAAGCGGCCCTGCTGGTCAAACACCTGACGCAGGCAGTGACTGAACTAAGCCAGACCTACACACCCGCCAGTTTTCCCAGTATCGCGATTATTTCGCCGTACAAACAGCAACTGGCGGTGCTGAACGAGCAACTCAGCCATGCCCCTGAGGTACAGCCGTACCGGGCCAGTATTTCGGTGAACACCATCGACAGTTTTCAGGGGCAGGAGCGCGATATCGTGTATATTTCCATGACCCGCAGCAATGACAGACAGGAAATTGGATTTCTGTCGGAGATTCGCCGGATGAACGTGGCCATGACCCGCGCGCGGAAGAAACTGATCGTCATTGGCGACAGTGCTACCCTATCGAGCCTGCCGTTCTACACGGATTTCATCACCTACGCCGAAAGTCTGAACGCCTATCAGAGTGCCTGGGAATGGGCATGAGGCTGGCCTGATGAACTTTCCTGTGTTGGGAACAGTAGCCTAACCTAAATGTGTCGATATTGCCAAAGCGATGTTACGAGCCGCCTGAATCTGAACCACCAGCGCCTATAAGTACCCATGTCTGACAACAACCCACCGTCTGCTTCACAACTTACACCTGACGACCAGGACAAGCTCCGGGAGTTAACTACCCAAAGCTGGAACCTCGAACTAGCCATTTCGGGGGTGGCTATGTTCGCCATTCTGCAATTGCCCGACCTGCTGGAGTACGCGTTCAGCTATATCCGGTTTAATTTTCTGACTCAGACCGACGGCCCGGCGGCCATGCTGCCGTCGCTGGCCTACAGCCTGATACGGGCCACCTGTTATGTGTTATTTGCGGCCTTCCTGGCTAACTTCGTGATGCGGGCTTTCTGGGTGGGGCTGGTGGGTCTACTGGCTGTTTTTCCGTCGGGCATTCGCTACGACCGCATTCCATTCTCGACACCCTACGCACAGCAACGACTGTCTGACGAACTCGGCCCCCTGGACCGCTATATTCTCTGGCTCGACAAACGGTGCAACATCGTGTTTGCCCTCGCCTTTCAGTTTGTATTTTTTCTGATCGTGGTAGCTGTACTCTATATGCTGGGGCTACTAATCTACTTAGTTGTTCAACCCAATGTACCAGCCAATGTCTGGTTTGGGGTCAAAATTGCCCTGGGTACCCTGGTGGCTGTGTTCTACATAGCCATTATCGTGCTGAGTCAAAAGAAGATAAAAGAAACACCCAGGGGCATTCAACTCAATTACCGGTTAACCAAGCTGATGCAATTGATGGCGTTGGGCACGTACAAACACACGTCCTACGTCACCAACACGTTTTACAGCAATATCCGGCCCGGCAAGCTGTTTCAGACGTTTGCCCTATTTATGGTGGTGTTTTTTGTGACATTCATCCTCGAATACACCGCCGATACAGCCAAAAGCAACGGTCGGGCATCGTTTCTTAACAGCCGTCATCTCTATACAGCCCGGATCGATAGCCTTTACATTAATCCTGCGTCCTACGATAGCCAACGCCAGGAGGGGACCTCCGTCGACGTGGCATCCATTCAGTCAGACGTGATACGGGAGCCTTATCTGCGCCTGTTCATTGGGTATCCCAAAGCCCTCGACACGCTGCTTACGCGGGTGGCACCCGAACCCGTCTGGAGCGATACGTTGTCGAGACAGGAGCGTCGCCGGTTGTTTGCTACCTGGAGTCGGCAACAGATTCAGCAACTGATTCGCATCACCGTCAACGATTCGGTCTACACCCAGCCCGACCTGTTCTTTACCAAAGCCGGGATGCAGGAACAACGCGGCTGGCAAACGGTGCTGGTGCCTGGCAACTTAAAAACAGGCAGTAATCTGCTTCGGGTGTCCGTGCAGGACCCCCGAAAAAAAGAGGCCGACGAAATGGTGGCTATTCCGTTCTGGTACGTACCTGAGCCGTAGCATACCCATTGGTAGAATGAGATTTTTTTTCCTGGTTTCCTGGAGTAGGAGCGCAATATCGTGTACATTTCCGTGACCCCGCAGTAACGACAAGCCTACCGTTCTTCTCCAATTTCATCATCTACGCCGAGGGGCTGGATGCTTATCAGAGCGCCTGGGAATGGGCGTGAGGTTAGATGTGCAAAGGAACAGCTTGGGCAAAACGCAGGTTACATCTTTATCATCTACTTGCATTAACTTCTGAATGACCATGAAAGCCGTTGGATTTAAAACCTCGTTACCCATTACCGACCCGAACAGTTTTCTGGATGTCGACATCGAAAAACCAGTGCCTGCCGGATACGACCTGCTGGTGAAGATACAGGCGGTTTCTGTCAACCCGGTCGATTATAAAGTCCGGCAGAATTCAGCTAAAGATACGGTGTTGGATACCCCCAAAATCATTGGCTGGGATGCCGTTGGTACGGTAGAAAGCGTAGGCGAAAACGTAATCCTTTTCAACCCGGGCGATGCCGTGTACTATGCCGGGGATATTACCAAATCCGGTAGTTACGCCGAATACCAGCTCATCGACGAACGGCTGGTCGGCAAAAAACCGGCAAACCTTTCAATCGAAGAAGCAGCTGGTGTTCCGCTGGTTGCCCTGACGGCCTGGGAGACTTTCTTCGACCGGATGCGGTTAAGTCCCGAACGGGATGCGGGCAAAACCCTGTTGATCATTGGTGGTGCTGGTGGGGTTGGCTCGATAGCGATTCAGCTCGCTAAAAAGTTACTGGGCCTGCGGGTCATTGCAACGGCATCACGCCCCGAAACCGCAGACTGGTGCCATAAAATGGGGGCTGACGTGGTGGTGAACCACCAGGATTTAGTGGATGAAGTCAGAAGTCAGGGCATTCAACACGTCGATTTCATTGTGGACTTTGTAAACACTAACGAATACTGGGATGCTATGGCCGAACTGATCAAGCCGCAGGGGCACATTGCCTCCATTACGGGCAGTGCCGAGCCGGTTGTGCTGAACAAGCTGAAGAGCAAAAGCGTGACGTTTTCCTGGGAACTGATGTTTACCCGGTCAACGTACCAGACCGACGACATGATCGAACAGCACCGAATCCTGAACCGCGTAGCTGCCTTACTGGAAATTGGCACACTGGTTCCAATAGTGAATCAGGTGTTGCACGGACTGTCGTCCGAAACGGTAAAAAGTGCCCATACACAATTGGAATCCGGGAAAACCATCGGTAAGCTGGTTATCATGTTTTAGAAGCTGTTTGAGTTAGCGATTTGAGACAGAAATTAGTAGATTTTGGTGGTAGGCGAGGCACTTTTTGAGTTCGTAGCTGTAGCTACGGGCGAAAAAAGTAACGCGGCCTATCGCCAAAAGATGCACTTTCGGGCCAAAGCGATTAATTCAAGCAGCTTCTTGTAGCCGTACTGAACAGATTGGGTTGCTAACCTGAGAAGCAGGGTTGCGCGGCACGTTCGTGCTGATGATCCGCTGCGCAGGCAGTCAGCAACTGATCGAAATGGAAGAGCCTGGTCCATTCCGCGTCCGGTTGCTGGGTTTCGCCCGACTCGATTCTGTCGAGGTAGCGTCTCATGTCAGTTATCTCCTGCTGACTGAACTGGATGATCATGGGTTGGCCTGTTGCGTGAATATCACCGGGACCTGGTGTCGCTTCTTAAACAGCAACGGATTTTCGTTCGTGACCCGCCGGAAAATCCTATTGAAATACGACAGACTTTCAAAGCCGCAGGCAAAACAGGCTTCTGACACCGTATAATCCAGCAACAGTAGTTTCTGCGCCTGACTGATGCGGTACTGATTCAGAAACTGCGTGAAGGTGAGGTGCGTTATCCGTTTGAAATACCGGCAGAATGCGGACTCCGTCAGGCTGGCCACCGCGGCTACTTCCGGAATGTCGATCTTGCGGGTGTACTGCTCCGCAATGAACTGGTTGACCTGTTTCAGCCGTTGCTGCTCCTTCAGGTTATACGCACTCGTCACGGCCTGCCCATGCAGGGATGTGTACTCAGTGCTGATGGCCAGTTCCTGAAAGATGCTCAGTAATGCCAGCAGTCGCTCAAAAGCGGGCAGACCGGCTAACTGGCTGAGCTTTTCTCCCACCCGCTGTTTGGTTTCGCCGTAAAACGAAACGCCCGAGCGTGCCCGATGAAACAGGGCTGTAATCGCTGAAAATTCGGGGGCCTGCCAGAACGTTTCGCCCAGAAAGGTTTCTTTCAGCTGCACCACCACCTCGCGGTGGTCGGTGGTAACGCCGTAATCGAACCGGGTCGCCGGAGCGATTGAGGTGGGGTACATTGGGACCGATAAACACCAGGTCACTACCCTCATAGCGCGAAATATGGTCGCCCACGTGCCGGGTGCCGCTGGCTCCCTCGATGAAAACGATCTCATACTCCGGATGGTAGTGCCACAGAAGAACGTCGCTCAGCCGGGGCGTCACCAGCAGGTGGAACGAACTATCGACATCCGGGGTGATTTGTTCCAGCGCAATCTTCATATAGTAGACGATTTTGCCATAAAATGACCTGATAAGTGTTAAAAAGCGATAAGAAGAGCAATATAGTGCAAAAAGTGGCCAGTTTTGTCGTAACAGCTATCCTGACCGCTAAACTACCTTTGTTACAATAAAATCACGTCTAAACACTACTGACATGGAAGTAACGCCAGCCACAATGACACCCACGATGGCACAAAGTATGGCCCCTAATAATGCGCACAAAGACATTCCGGGTAACCCCTCAACCGCAACCAGCAGCAAGCTCAAACTGAACGACCGTAGTGGCAACGACGCCGATAAACCCCTGCGGGTGCTGTCGGAAGCTGACTGGCAGTTCTGGAAAGAGAACGGCTATATCGTGATCAAACAGGCCGTTCCCCGCGAGCAGGCCGAACGGCTGGCTAATTTCCTATGGGAATTTGAGGAAAAAGACCCCAGTGACCCCACTACCTGGTACGCGCCACCCCGCGCTGAGATGAAGATGAAGGAACTGGCCGGGAGTGGCATGGTCGAACTGTACAATCACCAGTATGAGTGGGACAACCGACAGATGCCGCGGGTCTACGACGCCTTCGTCGATATTTGGGGCACCGAAAAACTCTGGGTCACCATCGACCGGGCCAACCTGAACTTGCCCCTGCGCCCGGAAGATACCTTCAAAGGCTTTATTCACTGGGATTATGACCCCGAAACCCGGCCGCAAAACGTGCAGGGTGTGCTGGCCCTTGCCGACCAGAACGACGAAAATATGGGTGGTTTCCAGTGCATCCCTGAGCTTTACCGAAATTACGACACCTGGAAACTCACCCAACCCGAAGACCGCAACCGGTTTAAACCCGACATCACGGGGCTGGAAGACAAACTGGTAAAGGTGAAAATGGACGCGGGCGATCTGCTGATTTTCAATAGTACGCAACCCCACGGCATCCGGCCCAACCGCTCCGGTAATAAGGTACGAATAGCGCAATACATATCCATGATGCCCGCCGAAGAAGATAACGAAGCGTTGCGGCAGTGGCGCATCACCTCCTGGCGCGACCGGGTAGCCCCCGAAGGGTACGCCTTCCCCGGCGACCCACGCCACTGGGAGCGTGACCGTCACCAAACCGCCGAATTGAACGAACTGGGCCGTAAACTCCTCGGTCTCGACTTGTGGGATGAGTAGGCGTAGGGCTGGCTGCTTTACTGTTCATTTAGTCTATCCTGTGAACGGGTATTCCCAAATACTTTTTTTGAGCATAGGGGAAAGCTTTCCTAGCTTTACCCCATGAACACAATACTTGAGGACGACATGGCGCGGCTGGCGCTTCAGGAAGAACAGCTACAATTCGATTCCTTTTCGGCCGATATGGCCTGGCAACTGGGTATGCACCTGAAAGAAGCGGTCGAAGCCCGTGGTAAAGCAGCCGCTATTGAGATTCAGCTAACGGATTTTCCGTTGTTCTTCTACGCGATGCCCGGTACAACGCCGGATAACGGCGACTGGATTCGGCGGAAGCGCAACGTGGTACAACGGTTTCACCGAAGTTCCTACGCCATGCGGATGGAGCTACGGAAGAAAGGAACGACGCTCACTGAACAGTCGGGACTTTCGTTGCGGGACCATGCCACGGCGGGCGGGGGATTCCCGATTCTGTTGCGCGGTATGGGGTGCATTGGAACCATCGCGGTATCGGGTCTGCCGATGCGCGATGACCACAATATCATCGTTGAAGTGCTGGCCAACTGGCTTAATCGGTCATTGAGCGAACTGGCACTCGGACCGGCGGATGATATGGATGATTGATTGAAGAAAATGGATAGCGTTTAAACGGTTTTGTAAAGTCTATAATGCGGTCCAGTCAATCCCCTTTTTCGTGGAGCTGATAACATAAAACGGCCTGCTCCCATAGAATACATTCTATTAGAGCAGGCCAGAAAACGGGTATATATGTCAATGAGAAGCTTGTCCGTGGCAAAAATTGCCGGACTGTCTTCATCCCTGTGCATTACTATTGCTAGTTGAACTTCAGGGCATCCTTTGCATCGTTTATGCCTGACTTGGCAGCCGAGGCCGTTTCATCGACCGACTTGTTGTAAGCCGTTTTGGTTTGGTCGCGCTTGTAGTCGACTGTCTCCTGCGTCTCATCCTTGTACTTATCGAATATCTGCTCCGCTTCGTCAGCGTACCGGTCTGCCTGATTTTCAGCCTTACCCGTAAACTGATCGATTTGGGATTTCACCTGGTTCAGGCCCTCTTCCCACTGATTCTGTAAATCATTGGCACCTTTCGTCAACTTCTCACGCGTGTCTTTACCGCTGCGGGGGGCTGTCAGGTAGCCAATCGCCAAACCCGTTAATACTCCTTTTAAAAAGCTCATAATGGTATATCTTTTAATTCGTTCTGGGATTGATGACTGACCAGGGAAAATTATGCCATAACCTAGAGTGAATTGGCAATAAATTGACTATCAGTGAATTGAATTTTGTTCAGGCGTTTATAGGCACTAAATCAATTTGTGTAGTGGGTACTTTTTTCTACAAGTTAGGGGCCATTCGTAGGCGTGAACTAAAATAAAAAGGCCGCTACGTGTGCATAGCGGCCCGGTAACATTTCGGTTAAGAGAGGAACAGTCAACGTTTCTCTGAAATCAATTCCCGGATATCGTCAATGATTTTTCTGGCCAGGTAGTCAGCCGTAGCGAGCGTATCCGATTCGGAGTATATCCGGATTATAGGTTCCGTATTTGACTTCCGAAGGTGTACCCATTCTTTATCAAACTCAATCTTGACTCCGTCTATGGTGTTGATTGGATTACGGGCGTATTTGGTCTTTATCCGTTCCAGCACGGCATCTACATTGATATCGGCGGTCAGTTCAATTTTATTTTTGGAGATGTAATAGTTGGGATAGGTCCGGCGAAGCATGGATGCCGATCGCCCCGATTTAGCCAGATGGGTAAGAAACAAAGCGATACCCACCAGCGCATCGCGTCCGTGATGCAAATCGGGGTAAATGATACCGCCGTTCCCTTCACCACCGATTACCGCCTGGTTTGCTTTCATCATCTCAACTACGTTGACCTCTCCCACGGCCGAGGCAAAATGCTGCCCACCGTATCGTTGGGTCACATCGCGCAGCGCAACGGTGCTCGACATATTTGAAACGGTATTGCCTGGTAGCTCACCAATGGCCGACCGGTGTTTGAGTACATAATCAGCGACCGAAACCAGCGTGTATTCTTCACCAAAGGGAGAGCCATCTTCACAAATGAGGGCTAACCGATCCACATCCGGGTCTACCACGATACCCAGATCGGCATTGCCTTTCTGCATCTCCTTGATAATGTCGCGCAGATTTTCGGGTAGTGGTTCGGGGTTGTGGGCAAAGTCGCCCGTTGGTTCGCAGTGGAGTTTCGTGATTTTTTCTACGCCCAGTGCTTCCAGCAGGAGCGGAACGGCAATACCCCCAGTTGAGTTGACGGCATCAACAACGAGCCGGAAGTTTCGTCCGGCAATTGCATCGCGGTCAACCAGCGGCAAATCCAGGATCAGATCGATATGCTTCTGTAGCCAGGTTGAGTCGGTCCGGTATTGCCCTAGTTTACGTACCTCCACAAAGTCGAAGGACTCGGTTTCGGCAATTGCCAGTACATCAGCTCCATCCTGCGCCGAGATAAACTCACCGGTTTCGTTGAGTAGTTTAAGGGCGTTCCATTGAATAGGATTATGGCTCGCGGTCAGAATGATGCCCCCCGCTGCCTCTTCGCCCGTTACGGCCAGCTCCACCGTTGGCGTTGTTGACAAGCCTAAATCTATAACGTTCAACCCAATGCCCTGTAGGGTGGCTGCTACCAGTTTGGATACCATTTCTCCCGACAAACGGCCATCCCGCCCAATCACAACGGTTTGTCGGTCAGGGCTTTGTTGTTTGAGCCAATGGCCAAAGGCGGCTGTAAACTTAACTACATCCAGGGGTGTCAGCCCGTTTCCGCTGCGCCCCCCAATCGTTCCTCTAATCCCGGAAATAGACTTAATTAATGCCACGTGCTGGGTTTACTAAATACGTTAAATATGGGGGCAAAGATAGGAAATAGTGATGGTAAGCAGCACAAAGCTTTAACAGCTCATTAATGCTATAGACGCTATAGAAACGTTAGTTCTGAGCGCAGGACGGACTTGGCCCGGCCCGTGAACATACCACTGATGGGGGCAACCAGATCGGGCTGCCCCGTTGAGGCCAGAAAAATATGCCGGTTAACCACCACCGACCCTTCTGTGGGGTCGAAGCCCCGCCAGCCTGCGCCGGGCAGGTATACTTCTGCCCAGGCATGAAGTTCATGCTCCTGCTGGGGATTGCCAAATAGGTAGCCACTCACAAACCGGGACGCGATGCCCAGGCTCCGGCAGGCAGCAATAAACAGCGTTGCATAATCGCGGCAGGAGCCTTTCCGCTGGCTCAGCGTTTGTTCGGGCGGGAAGGCCGCGCCCTCTTCCCGGATCTCGTAGGTGAACTCCCGAATCGTTTGATTGAGCGTCGTTAAAAAGGAGGTTGTCTGCCACCCCGATCCGGAAGCCAGCCGCCGGGCCCAGGTTTCTATATGCTCCGATATGTCCACCCGCTCCAGATAGGGACGAAGCAGGGACTCCACTTCTTTGGGGTACCGGAACGGTACGGTTTGCGTGTCAAAGGGGAATAAAACAAAATCGAACGAGTTAAACTCTTCTGAATAGAGTTCAATCTCGACGCAAACGTTCAGGTAGCGCGTTGGCTGACTAAAATACACCAGTTGCTGTACGTTGCCTTCAACATCGATATTCCGTACAATCTGGGCTGGTTTCGGATCAATAGATAATTTGTAAGACAGCAGCCGCTGGTAGGGGTACATGCGGGGATACAGGTAAAGCGTTTGCGGCCCCAGAGCCACCGGCATATCGTATGTGTATTCTGATTCGTGCCGAACGTGGAGGTTCATGTTTTTTTGTTGTAGGATGTAGGATATGCGCTATATATTGATCTATAGCAGGGCGATTGAGGTTTACGCATCAGCTATACATTCTGTAGTATACATCATATATCTTTCACCGCTCTTACTTTTTCAAAGATTGGGTCCATCCAGGTAGCGGGAAGTTTTCGTACCGAGTTGCTGAGCAGCGCACTCCACTGGTGCGATACCTCATCCATGTCCTCTTTCTCAAGTCGATACTCGGTCATGTGGAAACTATCTTTGGGGTAAATCACAATATCCAGCGGGTAATCGACATCGCTGGCACTAACCCGGGTGGCATCGAAAGCCAAAAAGCCGATTTTGAGGGCGTCCTGTAAACTGGATTCGTACGATAGGTTTCGGAACAGGAGTGGTTTGCCGTAGCCGGAGTTTCCAATAATCTTGAACGGTGATCCCTGATCTACCTCCACCCAGTTGCCTTCGGGGTAAAGCATGTATAGTTTGTGTTCCGTATCATCTTCAAGCTGGCCCCCTACAATGGCGTGCAGGTTGAAGTTCAACCCATTGGCAACAATAGACGATTTATCTTCCTGAGCGACACGCTTTACCTGTTCGCCAAACGCGTTGACTGCCTTATACAGTTTATTGAATGAACGGTCCTGCTCGGTAAGCACTTCACTAAAGTAAGTGATGGCTTTGTCCCGGACGGAACGTAAACCCGAGGTCATAATAAACAGCGAATGATTCTCAACTTCGTGAACCGAAATCTTTCGGTTCGACGAAACTTCTGTGCCGGAAGTTAACCGTCTATCGGCGATAGCAACCAGGCCCGAAGCAACTTTAACGCCTAAACAATATGTCATTCGATACAGAGGGTAAAGCAGGAGCAGCACAGTAGTGCAAGAGTAAATGCCTCCAGGTACTGCACCGGACAAATATACAGATTGCCCCCGTTTTTGTTCGATTTGCTACTCGTTTTCCCGAAAAATGATATTGTGTGTTGTTAAATTCCTGTAATGTGCTAGCCAGGGAAGAACAGCGGTAAGCAGCAAAAATGAGACCTCTGATCTATATTATTGTAGGGAAGACTGGATTTACCAGCAATTACCGGTAGGCTGGCCCTTTAAAGGTACTCGTAAAAAATAGTCAGGCAGGGTAATACCCATCCATTATGCGGGTCTCGAACGGATATTGGATCAACTGGGCCGAACGGTATTTTGGCAACGAAAGGTTTGTTTTTGGGAAACCTTTGTGTTACTTTGGCAAGTAGAAGGTGATCATTTCCTATACATTGTGTTTCGATGAACTTTGACGACGAGGACGACGACGACAACTTCCTGGACTGGGATGGCTTCGATGAGGACTACGATCCTGAAGAAGCCCGTGCCGAAATGGAGGCCGAAAACCGGCGCATTAAAAATCTGCCCATCCTCCGGAAGGCTAATGAATTGATGGAACTGACGCAGGCCATCGTTGAAACCATCAACAAAGAAGAGGATGTGCTGATGATGCATGAGCAGATGCTGGCCAATGCCATGATGCTGGCGCCAAAAATTGTTGGTGCCGAAGGAGGGGACTTATACACCCTGCGCATGGAAAACGCCGTCATTATAAAAATGCATGCCCGCGAATTACTTGCTCAAACATCCTATTGTAAAGCGGAGAAACTGACGGCCACTGCCTACCTGAACGTACTCCGTGAGGAAATAGAGCAATTCCGGCTGTTATTCGTTGAGTGGGTCAACAGCTTCGATAAAGATAACGATGCCCCCGACGATTGGGGCCTGTTCTATTGACCTGTTCAATTGCCGCTTCCTTCCTGAGAAAAGTCCGCCCGCGTCAGCCGTCGCTTCCGTACGATAAGTTGGTGGCGTAAATCACTGTAATACCATGCCGGTAATATATGTTTCGTAACTGGACAGACTATCTTTGTTTGTTGGCTATGACCGTTACCTGCCTGATATGAGAAATTTTTTATCGTCTTTTTGCCTGTTCACCGTACTGATTAACAGGACTATCGCTTTTGTTTTCCTCGGGTTACTCATTGGTTGGGGGCGGGTATACGCGTCCATTCCGCAACCGGCTGCTGCTCCTGCTGCCCTAACCGTAGTGGTAAGTACCGCAACGGCAGCCGTTTGTGCGGGAACCAGTACCACACTCACGGCGTCCGGTTGTCCTGCGTCCGGTTCTCTTCGCTGGTCAACTGCCCAAACCGGGAGCGTCATTAGCGTAGCACCAAAACAAACGACTTCGTACACGGCCATCTGCGAGGTAACCAGCACAACGGTTGTCAGTTCTACCGCTACGAGTACAACCGCTAACACTACAACGGCTATTGTAACAACCGTTACGGCAACCACCGCAACAGCTACGGTACGGGTTATCCAGCCGATCACGGTAAAGCTCGACACGATTCCTCCCGTATGCAACGGTAATAAAGACGGAATGGTCGTTATCAATGCCAGTGGAGGGTCAGGTGCTTTGCAGTATCAGTTTGATGGTCAGCCCTTTCAAACGCTCAATACATTCGGTGCTTTGCGGGCGGGTACGTATCCCATCGTTGTGAAAGATACGGAAGGTTGCCTGCTTCAAACGAGCGTTACGCTAACGCAGCCCCCGGCCTTATCCGCCAGTGTTTCGGTTATCAGTACAAAATGCGTTGGTGGCGCAGACGGGGCTATTTCAGTCGTAGCGTCGGGCGGGTCAGGTAACTACCGGTATGCACTCCTTAATGTTACTGCCCAGCAAACTAGCGGAGTTTTTCAGGATTTGAAGGCTGGAACAGAGTACACGCTTATCGTCTCTGATAAGAATACCTGTGTGCTGTATAAAGATATAACCATTGGGCAACCGACTCCATTTACCATCAAATTAACTCCTCAGTTAACCCGTTGCGTTGGCTCGGCCGATGGTAGCGTGGCCATTTCTGTTTCCGGCGGGTCGGGGGCGTATCAGTACAAGTTGGGCAGTGGACCCTTTCAGACGGGCGCACAATTTACCGGCCTGGCTGCCGGTACTTATGAGTTTACCGTTATTGATAACATCGGGTGTCAGGGAAAACAAAGCACAACAATCGGGCAGCCAGCCCCGCTGGTGCTGACTGCCTCAACTACACCCGTCAACTGTTTGGGACCTAGTACAGGCTCCATTAAAGTTGGCGCTACCGGTGGTACGGGGGCCGTGACCTATCAGCTTTCCGAACAAACAGCCCCGTCTGCTGCGGTATTCAACGGGGTTGCCGTGGGTACCTATACGATTGTTGGGACGGATGCCAATGGTTGCACGAGTCTCGCGTCGGCAACGGTCGGTAAAATAAATCCGGTAAAAGTGCAGGCCAGTGCCCTACCGGCAACCTGTTGTTCATGTGCTACCGGAGCCGTTAGTCTGACCGCTACGGGAGGGACGGGAACGGGCCTCCAGTTTCAGGTAATTGGTCGACCTTTACAGACGAATAGTCAAATCGGCCAGCTGACACCCAATACGTACCGGTTGCGGATAGTGGATGATGGCGGCTGTAGCGACTCTGCCACCGCCGTTGTGGTAGACCAGAATCCATTGAGCCTTTCAGTTGGTAGTGTCAACAATATTTCCTGTGCGGGAGGGAAAGATGGTGAGGCAACGGTTTTGGTAAAGGGAGGCACAAAACCATTTACCTATTACTGGCAGACCGAGCGGCAGGATACCCTCAAAAATTACGCTGCCAGACAGACCGCCCTGCCCGAAGGAACGTATACGGTGAGCGTACGGGATAGCAATCTCTGTAGCGCACCTACGGTATTCGTTACGGTAAAATCCCTGAATCCGGTGCCACCAAAGCCGGTTGTGAGCGTAGTCGGGAACAGCACCTTAACCGTCAACCAAACGACGGGTATCCAGTGGTACGTTCAGACGGGAACCAGTCCCGGCACACCGGTTCCCAATGCCACGGGGCCAACGCTTGTGCCGTTTGCCAGTGGTCAGTATTATGTTGTCACCACCGC
The DNA here is from genome assembly GCF_000374085.1 of Spirosoma spitsbergense DSM 19989. Classification (GTDB taxonomy): domain Bacteria; phylum Bacteroidota; class Bacteroidia; order Cytophagales; family Spirosomataceae; genus Spirosoma; species Spirosoma spitsbergense. The sequence continues at coordinate 24,644 of NZ_KB893522.1, forward strand.
CAATGGTTGCGCGTCGCCCCCGTCCGATGCCCTGAATTTTATACTGACTGCCCTCAATGAACCCATAGAATCATTATCGGTAAGAATTGTTCCGAACCCGGTAACTGACCGTCTGCGGCTGGAAATCGAACAGCCCGAACGGTCGGCCGTGCAGGTTGAAATGCTTGATGTCTCGGGTCGGGCAGTGCGTCAGTTTCAGCTACCGGCTTTCACGGGTAAAAAGCAGGCCGACTGGTCGCTCAACGGCGTTCCGGTAGGTACTTACCTGCTTAAAGTAGTGACCGGAACGCGCCAGTCGGTGCTGCGGGTAGGGGTGGAGTGATTGGCAGAATTTCATTGGACCGTCGATTGCCGAACGGGGCAGTGTTTGTACCTTTTCTTAATCAGCACGAAGCAACCGTTGTAACGGACTTTCAATCAGGTAGTACAGGAGATAGGCTGCTACAGTCAGCAGGATGAACCGAAGCCCACTGTGTGTGACGCCTGCCTTTTGTAATACGTTGCTTAAAAGGCCTGTATGGATAAGGTAGAAGGCATAGGAACTCCGGCCCAGTATCTGCATCAGTGGATGGGATAACAACCGGCCAGCTACTGACGGTTGGGTAATCAGCCCCGTAAAAAAGAAACCGATACCAATGGGAAGGAGGATGTTATACGTCAGAATTTCGCTCCAGATGCCCTGAACGGGATCTATTGTGAAATGGGATAAACCGGCCTGCCAACCGACGCAGCCAAGCAGGATAATCAGCCCTGCCAAAGTCGGGTATGGAACCCCAGGTAAGCGGTTCTGATGCCACCGCTGGGCCAGCCACATCCCCATAACAAACTCGAACCCCCGGCCAAAAAATGTGTAGAAAAAAATGAAGGAGAGGGGACTAAATAACCCATAAAAAGCCAGTTGCCCAATCGTTGTCCACAACAAGATACCCCCGCTAACCAGCCCAACCGTCAGCCAAAGTGGTCCCCAGCGTCTCAAGAGTAAAAACAGGAGTGGAGCCATCAGATAAAAACAAATTTCTACGGTCAAACTCCAGCTCTGTGCAATTCCACTGAATTTATACGCATTGAATAAGCCCTTCAGCAATGTTATATTCAGGCTGAATACTGATAACGACATCGGATTCCCCCGCCAGGTAGCCACGCCAACAGTTATGAGTAATAGCAGGGCATATAACGGATAAATACGGGCGAAACGGTTTTGTAGGTATCGTTGCCACGACCAGTTTTCCTGCCTGAAATAGGCATCGGCGTACCGGTGATAAATCAGAAAGCCGCTCAGCACGAAAAATACCGTTACGCCGATGTAACCCTGGTCGAACACGTGATGGGCAATTGTGCCGGGTGAAGCTGGGGTGTCGTGATGAAGAAAAACCAGATAGGCGGCAATGGCCCGCAGGCCGGTCAGGGCTGAGATATACTGGTCTGGTTTGCTGGAAACGGCCATTAGCGGGTCAGAATAAGCCGACCACTCAACTGCCCGGTTAACCCTGCCGCCACGGGCCAGGCTACCGGATCGGAAAGATTGATTGTGTACGTATATATCCCCGCCGGTAGCAGCGCACCCGCGTCTGAACGACCGTTCCATAGCCATTCATTCAGCCCGATACGGGTTGGTAAGGCAAGGTGCCGCACGACTTGCCCGTTCAGGTCGGTCAGGGTAATAATCAAGCCCTCTGGGGGCTGACTCCCGGTTAGGGTAAAGGCAAAAAGGGACTGGGCGTAAAATGGGTTTGGGTACACCTGCAAGCTGGTCAGTGCAGACTCCGCTACAACCCGAAAACTAACCTGATAAGGAATGGCCCTATTACCGATGGCATCGCGGGCTGTAGCCAGCAGGTGATAGAGTCCTTCGGATAGAAGCGGGGAGGGATAGCGTACGCGGAATGCACTGTCGGCACCTATCGCCGGGATAGTCGCTTTCTGCCAGCTGAGTCGCTCGAACGGCTCATTTTTGCCGGGTCGTTGCAGGTATAAATCAAGCCCCGTCGTGTCGTGCCGGATGAGCGAGTGGTTTTCATCGGCTACCAGCAGGTCAATCCGGGGCCTGGCCGAAACCACGGCCCCATCCGTAATGCGGGCACCATCGAACGCAACTTCCAGCAACGGTCCAAACGTGTCGGGTTGTACGAACAGGGGAACATTGAGGGTGTTGTTCAGATAGGAATATTCGGGTTGAAGATGCGGATTTACCGTGAGCACAAGCCGGTTGAGACCCGGTAGTTTTTCGGTGGCAATAGGGGTAGTGAATCGAACGGTGTCGGAAGGCATTGGGGAGGGTATCCGCCACTGGCTGGTTTGTGGATTCGATAACCCGGCCGCGTAAATCGTTTGCCGGACAATGAGTGAGTCACCGCCAAAGGCATAGGAACTCAGGTTGGTAAACGCCATCGGAATGTGCAATACCGCCCCCTGCTCTACGCTGGCCGGTAAGGGACTCGCCAGTGCCAGTTGAAGCTGCCCTTCGGGCAGGCCAGTCAATACGCTGGATGGGGCGTAAGTAAACGATGCCATAGACCAAGGGGCTAATCCTACCGCGCTATCGGCCCGACGAACGCGCCAGAAATACGGCGTGTTAGGGCGACTGGGTACAGTGGTCAGGTAACTAATGCTGTTGCCCGCCACCAGATGCTGCGTTTGTTTGAAGGGCGAGTTGAACTGGTTCGTGCTATCCAGTTCCAGGTCGAATGACTGGTTTCCATCACCAAAATACTGCGCGACCAACCGTACGCTGGTTGTTTTTACCAGGCCACCATCGGGCGGATAAACCAGAACAGGTTGTTGCGGGGCAACACTGATTTCAACCGTAGCCTGATTATTAGTCCGGTTGGCTTCGGTTTGGGAGTTGGGTAATCCGGTGGGATTGATGGTTACGTCGAACAGGTTTTGCCCGTCCGCCAGCCGGTCATTGGGAAATGTTATTGTCAGGGTATCCCGGTAGGCAACGGTATGGGGGATGGTTAGGTCGAATAGGCCCGATTCCCTCCCGTTCACCCGTCTGCGCACCAGAACTGGAAGCATCCCCGGTCTGTACTGCCCGGCATTCTGAATGACAGCCCGAATCTGTACCGAGTCACTCAGGGTTGTCAATGGCCCGTTGTGGGTATCCTGAACGGTTAGCCCTCCACTGGGCAGGGCGTAGTCGGGGGTTCGGAAGGGGAACAGGTGGATCGCCGGGTCGCCCTGCAGCACCATTTGTTGTGTATTTGCCAGGGTACGGCCACCGGGTGTTTGAGCCAGTACCCGCCGGATCGTTTCCTGCTGGAGCTGGCCTATGGATTTGTACAGGTACGTACTATCGGTCAGGAGGGTATAAAACTGCGTGGTGTACTCGTGCATCACCTCCGTGTAGCCGAGATGGCTCTGGGCGATGGCCGCAATAGCACCCCGGTTGGGTGTGAGAACCCAATCCGTTGTTAATGTTGGGCGGCCAAAAAAGAAATTCCCGATGGCACAGCCATTCACGAACAGGAGCGGGTATTGGCCGGTATTCCGGTAGCCGAGCGCATCGCTGGAAGCGAAACCAATGTCCAGGTCAGTCACGTCCAGTCCCGAATGCCCGAAGAAAGTGATTAAGCCAACGCCCGCGTTGACAGGTTTGGCGATGGGTAAGGACTCAACCAGATTGTCAGTTGCTTTCTCAAAGGTCGTCACCCGCGCTCCCAGCGACGGACTTATTGCCTGCTTTTGGTAGGAGTCTACTAACCCACGAAACAAGTCCCGCTCTCCCGATGACTGACCTCCGCTCAGGTGCAGGACGTTTTTACGCCAGAGCGCATCATCCGACGAACCTTCGTACTGCTTTACTTTATTGAGGTAATCGAGTACTTCCTGCGGTGTGCCCGCATTGATGCGACCCGTAGGCAGGGTCGGAACGTCCAGTTCCGTGCCGGACAGACCGGTGGTAAATGGGCCATCGGAGCCGGGAAATCCAGCGGTCATTACCATATCCAGCTGAGTCTGTAACGGGTTGCGCCGGATGCCGGGCGTACTGCGACTACGCCCAATCAGGAGCAGATAGGGCACTGCATCCCCCCGTTGCCGAAGCATTTGCCGGGCAAAGCGCCGGATAGCCAGTGGATGTCGCTCACCGTAACTATACTGGTCGAAAAGTTGCTGCATGGTTGCCGTGAGCGTGTCATAACTCCCCCCGGCTACCGATGCCCGGTAATTTGCATACGCCTGAATCGCGTTGATTGTACCCGACGTTCTGCCGGATTGTAACAGCAGGTCATGCGTGATAATCAGATAAGTTGGTTTTCGATTATGCCAATTGACGAAAGATACGGGCCGGATGTCAGGCGTTTTATGGAATTCGGATGTGCTGAACAGGGTACAGGGCGTATCGGTATTTCGTACCACAACCCGGACGGTGTTGACGGTTCGAGTCGTTGTGGTGCCTACCCGAATGGGCGCGTCAGGATTTGATATGTCCCAAAATCGAGTACCTGGTACTACGTTCGTTACGTCCATTCGGGAACGCCCCAGTGGATTGGATTCGAGTCGAAATACGGTTTGCGTCTGACCGTTCGCCGTTAGTTGCTGCGGATACCGGACCCGGCTATATGAAACGGAATAATCATCGGTAGGGGCAGCTTCCCCGTCGGAAACGGTCGAAACCGCTAATCGACCATCGGTGCCTACATCCGACCAGTTGACTGTATGCTGAATGCGGGCATTATCGTATCCCACAAACCGGGTGCTATTCAGTAATCGCTGACCTGTGAGTATCGACCCCACCAGGCAGTCTACCCGGTGATTGCTGAAGCCCCGCCCCACCACTAACATGTCAATCGCTGGCTTTGGGCCATCCCTACCTGCGTTTGTCAGTTGAAAAGGGATGGCGAATGGTTTATCTTTCTGCTGGATTGGACCCGTGTAGCCTTCGCCCGCTTCGTAGTAGCTATATTCTACCTTTTGGGGCAGACCAGCGGCCCAGCCGGGGTAGTTGTCGGTGAATAGCCGTAGCTCCTCCGCCCAGTGGTAGGTTTCCGGAACCAGATTGCTGGTGGTATCGGTGTACGCAGCCATGCGTTTACCGGGTTGCACTGCCCTGTTGGGCAGGTTGAGCTGCCACGTCAGGAAATAAGCAGTAGTGTCGTTGAACAGGCTATAATACGGGTGAGGCTGGGCTGTGTACGGTCGGTAGAGAAGTGAATCAGGTGCTCCATCATTACGCTGCCCATAAAATTCAAGAAAATCACCTGTGTCAAAATGACCGTCTGCCTCTCCGTCAACGTAAATAGCCTGCTCCACGCCCCGGTGGAAAAGCTGCATGGTACCGGGCGTAATCTGCTGAACCGGCACACCCGCCTGTTGTAGTTCAGTTGCGGTTAGGCGATAAATCCCATTTTCGGCAATCGGTATCTTATAATAGGGCTGATCGTAGTTGATCCAGCGCGTAGGGTCGGGGTCGTTCGGGCTGGATTGGGCCTGCGTGCGTACAGGAAAGACGATCAGCAATACGACCGCCACTCCGGTAATGGCCGTATACGGAAGCTTGCTGATTGCCAATGGAGTGGATGTTTGTGTGTAAACAACTCTAACGCAACGGATACCTCACAAGCCTGCGTTGCGGTTTACGTAGCCTAGGCTACATTCATTCTTTAGGTCGGTACCTTTGGTCCCCGAAAACAAGGGTACCGACTATCTGTTTAGGGAAAACAGCGATGTGCTTATTTTGGCGGGCATTAAAACGCAGGCGTGATATTTACCGCTTCCACCTTCATTATTTCAGGGACTGCTTTCAGAATAGCTTCTTCCAGCCCCCCTTTGAACGTCATAGCCGACATAGGACATGTACCACACGACCCCATCAGTTCGAGCCGTACTGTTTTATCATCAGTCACTTCCAGGATTTTTACGTTTCCGCCATCAGCTGCTAGATAGGGCCGCATACTGTCGAGGGCCTGCTCAATCCTGGTGATTAATTGATCGTTGGTAACTACCGTTTCCATTACAAATTGATTTACGGTAAATTTATACGTTTTATGTGATTTATGCAACCTTAACCCGTTCTGTACGCTCTACCGTTGCGTTACGGATGGCGACCTGTTGCGCCAGGGCTTCTGCCGTTGCCCGGAAGGCTTCGCTGGCAATGGGTTCTCCGGCACTGATGGCCGGGCGGCCTTCATCGCCCGCTTCACGAATGCTCTGGACGAGGGGAATCTGGCCCAATAGGGGTACGTCAAACTTATCGGCCAGCAGTTGCCCACCTCCTTTGCCAAAAAGGTAGTACTTATGGTCGGGCAGTTCGGCCGGGGTGAAGAAAGACATATTCTCGATGACACCGAGCACGGGTACGTTGATTTGGGGCTGCCGGAACATGGATAGTCCTTTAGTTGCATCAGCCAGGGCCACCTTTTGGGGGGTGGTAACGATAATGGCCCCCGTAACCGGAACGGTTTGCACCAGCGTCAGGTGAATATCGCCCGTGCCGGGAGGGAGGTCAATGAGCAGGTAATCCAGCTCACCCCAGTCGGCATCGGAGAAAAACTGCTGCAGGGCCCGGCCCGCCATAGTTCCCCGCCATATGATCGCCTGACCGGGTGCTACTAAAAAGCCCATCGACAGTATTTTTATGCCAAACTGCATGATTGGTTCCATGCGGGTTTGCCCGTCCTGCTGAAAAATGCGGGGTTGAATATTCTCCGCGCCGAACATGGTAGGCATGGAAGGACCATAAATATCCGCATCAATGATGCCTACTCTGGCCCCTGATTTATGCAACGCAATGGCCAGATTCGCCGTAACGGTTGATTTGCCGACACCGCCTTTGCCCGACGAAACGGCAATAATGTTTTTCACGCCCGGCAACGTGGGGGCGTTGGCCCGCGTTGAGGTCACGTCAGACGTCATATCAATCGTAACCTGAATACTGGCCCCGATGTGGGTATGAATGGCATCTTCGCAGCGTTTGCGGATAACCTCTTTGAGCGGGCAGGCAGGTGTGGTTAGCACCACCGTAAACCGTACGGAACTGATACCCAGCGTAACGTCTTTCACCATGTTAAGGGAAACGATATCACGCTTCAAATCGGGTTCTTCAACGGTGCTCAACGCCCGAAGTACGGCTTCTGTTGATAACTGGTAATCAGACATAAATAATGAATAATGTAGAATGTAGAATGTACCGCGCGGGCGGCCCCGAATGGATAATGAGCGACTTTTCAACGATGTATTATTCATCGTACATTGTCCATTATACATTTTCCCAAACGCCCGCTAACGTCTGCCAGTTCCGCCGAAACGTTTACCCGTTTCGATAGTGTTTCCAATTGCGTGAGGAGCCTGGACAGAAACAACCGGTGCACCGGACTGTCATCACCGTACAGCGGGCGGTGCGCCAATGACTTGCGGATTTGTGCCCATTCGGTAATGAAACCGCGAAGGTCGGTATCAAACGCGCTTTCCGCAAACTTACTGAAAATATAGTCGTGCGCCTGGGCATTGGGATGAATCATATCCGCTTCGTAAAACCGATAATCGCGCAGGTCGTCCATCATCAGTTCATAAGCGGGGAAGTAATGAACCCAGGTGTGCCAGATGGTGAGCTCGTGGCTGATGACGCGCAGGGTCGATTTACTCACGCTGTTGAGCGGTAGGGTATCGCGCGTGTGCCGAACGGGACTGACCGTTACTGCTACCTTCAGACTGGGATTGGCTTTGTGCAGGGTTTTCAGCAGCCGGGTCATATCGTCGCGGAGATGGTCAATATGATACAAGTATCGCTCAAACAAGGCTCCCGGCATTTTATGGCAATTGGCTACTACCTTACCCGTTTCGATGTGCCGGTACACCACCGCCGAACCGAGGGTGAGTAGTAAAAAGTCTGCCTGCCGAATGGCGTTGGCCGTTGTGGCCAGGATGACTTTCAGTTTATCCCGAAGTTCGCCCTGACTGGTTGCCCACAAGGACGAATGAAAATCGTAGTGAAACCAGACCCCGTCGCGTTCAAGGTATCGATTTTCGTCCGGCATCGTTCCCTGAAGGGCCATCGTTACTAGTTTAGCGATGGAGACCGGGTTGAAAATGGTGCCGAATGGGTTGTTCAGAACGGTTAGTTTATGATCTACTAACCGTTGCCCCATTACCTCGGCAAAGCAGGAGCCAAGAGTCACGACTCGGCTCTTCAGACCGATTCGTGAGGGGAGTGCTTCGGGTGAAAATTCGGTATGAAACTGCATACCTTATCAACAAAAAAACGGCCCGTTTGGGTCCGTCTCTGTGAAAAGATTTTCTGGTCTAAGGTCTTGATTATGAGTTAGAAAAAAAGTTTTTCATACGCTGTTATATTCGCTTCTTCATCGAACAGAGCCAGCACGGAAACGCGAAACCCGACTACCTGTTTTGACTCGATTTCTTCCTGCTGACTAAACGTACCCACAGATGCGTACTCTTCCAAATCTGGATCTAATTCGTACTGCTCTACCGTCTTTTTGCCGGGATTAACGATCCAGTATTCGGCTATCCCATTAGCCGCATAATCAGTAAACTTTACTCCCCTGTCACGTTTGGCTGTTCCTTTAGACAGCACCTCGATCACTAAATCTGGGGCAGGTAATTTCATCTGGTCGGCGGTGAAAAGTACCGCTTTTTCCTGCTTCCAGAAGCAAACATCCGGTTCATAGTCGTTGCGAATTAGGGCAATCAAGGCTTTTTCGGACGCGACCCGGCCAATTTTCTTCTTGATGGCATACAAACTCAGTAGTCGATAAATATTCCCCACAGTGGTCCAGTGCCGTTCTTTGACAGGGGAGTGCATTACAATCTGTCCATTAATAAATTCAGCTTTCACGTCTTCTTTTAACCAGGCGTAAAAATCCTCCCGCCTGCGGGCTTCCTGCCGCAAAGCCAGTTCCGCCTGTTTTATAAGTTGCGGTAGATTGGGTGCATCTAATAATTGCTCAATATCGAGGGTGGCCATTGAAGGGATTTATTTACCCAAATATAACAAAAAAACGACCGGCTTCGCTTCAGAGCGGCCGGTCGTTTGTATCGGAAAAAGTTACGGCTTATTCAGCCGAAACAACATCAAATTTTACTTTGTGCTTCACTTCCTTATGCAGGTCCAGCGAAGCTTCGTAGGTACCAAGGGTTTTTACATCTTCAACCGTAATTTTCTTCCGGTCGATGTCAAATCCTTTCTCACGAAGGGCTTCAGCCACCTGGGTATTGGTTACCCGACCAAAGATCTTGCCGCTGTCGCCCGCTTTCGCTGGGATCGTCAGCGTCATTTCACCAATGCCATCAGCAATGTTCTGAGCGTCGGTCTTTAGTTTTTCGGCTTTGTGGGCCGCCTGACGAATGTTTTCGGCAACAATCTTCTTGTTAGAGTCGGTTGCCATCATAGCATACCCCTGAGGAATCAGGTAGTTGCGTCCGTAACCGGGCTTCACCGCTACGGTGTCGTTCTTGTAGCCCAGGCCGGCAATATCGGTTTTTAAAATGATATTCATTTCTTGAAAAGTCGTAAGTCGTACAAGTCGTAAGCCGTAAGTCGCTGACGCAGGCTATAACACCTGCGACGCACGACTTTACGCCTTACGACTATAGATTTATTTCAGTGAATCGCCTACGTAAGGCAGGATAGCTAAATGACGAGCGCGTTTGACAGCCTGGGCCACTTTGCGCTGGTTTTTTAGGGTCGTTCCTGTCAGCCGTCGGGGCAGGATTTTACCTTGCTCGTTCAACAGTTTCAGCAGGAAGTTGCCATCCTTATAGTCAATGTATTTGATGCCGGCTTTCTTGAAGCGGTCGTATTTTTTGCGGTTCTCGGTTTTCGAGACAGATTCGTTTTGCAGACTCATGATTACTTGGCCTCCCCGGCGTTTTCGGTTTGTTTTTTCTTACCCACTAAGCCATTGCGCTTCTTGTCATTGTAGGCAACAGCGTGCTTGTCGAGCGAAATCGTCAGGTGACGAATGATACGCTCATCACGGAGGTACTCAGTGTTGAGTTTCTCGATGATCGTGCCGGGGGCCTTAAACTCGAAGAGTTGATAGTAACCCGTGTTCTTGTGCTGTATTGGATAGGCCAGTTTGCGAAGGCCCATATGGTCTTCATGAATAAGCTCCGCACCGTTGTCGGTCAGCACTGCACGGAACTTATCAACGGCGTCCTTCATCTGAGCATCAGATAAAACGGGAGTTAAAATGAACACCGTCTCGTAGTTATTAGGAAACATTGTTTGTAATTGGTTTGAAATGAGGGCGCAAAGGTACGAAAAAAAAGCACTGGGCCAAAGGCGTAAGATGAAAAAGTTCGTCTTACGCCTTTGGCCCAGTGCCCCGTGTCCGCTGCTATTTTATCGTGAACTCCCCTTCGCCAATGCGAAATCCTTCGCTGTAGACCTCGATGTTGTACTTGCCTGGGTTGAAACGTTGCCCTCCCCGACCGTAGAAGAAGTCGATACGCTGGCGGCTATTGTCAAAATTAAAACGCTGCATAGCCGTGTAAACCATGCCCTGCCCGTTGTAGGTGAACTCGCCAGACCCCGTTGCCATATCCGAGATGACGGCTCCACTGGGGTCCATAACACGTATGTATACCACCTTTTCGTCTTTTTTAGCCAGGCCGTTAGGGGCTAACAAAACAGATACGTGAATTTTATCGGTCTTTTTTGCTTTGTAGGTACCGCCGTCGTTTTCTTTGCCTCGGGCGTTAACACTATTAACCGTAACGGCTTCGGCCCTCAATGCGGCAGCTATAGACACCTTTTCGGCAAGTTCCTGGTTTTTGGTGGTGACCGACATGACCGAATCACTCAGGGATTGTCTTTCGGCTTTCAGACCACTGTTTTCCTCCGCTAATGCTTCGTTTTGCTGCGCCAGGACACCGTTTTCTTCTTTCAGCCGGGCAATCTCCTGGTCTTTCTGTGCCAGAATGGCCTGGTAATTTCGAATTTTCTGGTCGTACTTCTTATTATCGAATGAGCCGACGTTCTTTAGTTCACGCTTGTCCTTTTCCAGTTGCGTCTTCACTTTCATGAGTGAATCGACGTTGCCGCCTAATCGCTGAATTTCAGCGATCTTGGAGTCTAACTGGGCTGATATAGAGTCGAGTTTAGTTTTTGCAATCAGCACTTCCTCCGTTTTGGCCGCAATAGTGGCATCTTTTGTTTTGTTTTCCTGCTTCTCCTGGTAGTAGAAATATAACAGCAGCAGATTAAGGGCAGCCAGAATAAATAAGGCCGCTAATAAGTAACTACGACTATTATTTTGGGGTTGTGGTCGGGGTTCCATAGGTGTCATTAATTAAACGGACAGGTTAAGCTTGAAATCTTTACCAGAACTAAAGTGCTGGGTAATTTATTATCTCTTTAGCTAGTTTGTGGCCAAAAAACACGACAAAACGCGTGATTCCTACCCCTAACTTTGCACAATAATACTAAAACAGGGCCATAAAGGTGCTACGGAAGGCAGTATGATTGAGGATACCATTAAACAGATCGAGCATCAATTAGCGGGTAAAGCTGCCTTGATCGCTGTGACAAAAACGAAGCCTGTTGCGCTGTTACGCGAAGCGTACGATGCCGGTTGTCGGCGGTTTGGGGAAAACAAAGTGCAGGAAATGGCCGAAAAGCAGCCTCAGTTACCAGCCGATGTAGAGTGGCATTTAATTGGTCACCTGCAAACCAATAAGGTCAAGTACATTGCGCCTTTTGTGGCACTGATTCAGTCGGTGGATAGTCTTCGGCTGTTGCAGGAGATCAATAAGCAGGCGTCCCGGCAAAATCGGACGATTGACTGTCTGCTCCAGATTTATATTGCCGATGAAGAAACCAAATTTGGCCTTTCGGCCGATGAGGCCGAAGCTCTACTCGCTGATGCTGCGCTGGATGAGTTACCAAATATCCGTATTATCGGTCTGATGGGACTGGCAACCAATACCGGTAACGAGGATCAGGTCAGGCAGGAATTTAGGGGACTAAAAGCTTTGTATGATAAATTAGCACAGATTCAGCGACCCATGATTCAGTTTAGCGAGCTGTCGATGGGTATGAGTGGCGATTATCAACTGGCCGTTGAGGAAGGCAGCACCATGGTCCGGGTTGGGAGTGCTATTTTTGGAAGCAGAAACTAAACGGGTTCACGGTTTGAGGTATGTAGTTTCTGCCGGGTCACCGGTGCGGTTACGCGAAGCGGTATTGCTGCTTTTGCCTTAATCAAGCTCAGGCCCCATCCCGTAACCATAAACAGAAAACCATATTTTATGAAATTCTTTATTCAAGCCGGCGCGTTACTTGGCTTATTAGGTGTTGCACTGGGTGCGTTTGGCGCTCATGCCCTCAGGAGCATGCTTGAGGCATCGGGTCGGGGTGCTACGTTTGAGACGGCGGTAAAGTATCAGTTTTATCATGCTTTTGCGCTGGTGCTGGTGGGCCTGCTCATGCACACGTTCGGTACTAATCCTACTGTTGTGAAACTGCTCAACTGGGCAGGTTATTCGTTTCTGGGGGGCGTCATTATTTTTTCCGGCTCACTATATATTCTCTGTTTCACGGGTATTACGTGGCTCGGTGCTATCACACCCATCGGTGGGCTGGCCATGATTGTGGGCTGGGCGCTGATGCTGTGGGCATTTGTCTGAAATGATGAATGATGCAACGGGGTTCATCATTCATCATGGAAATCTTATCTTTGTCTTTTTATTCTGAGAATAATGCAAACTAATGTAGCGGCTGAAACTGCCCGTCGGCGGACATTCGCCATCATAAGCCACCCGGATGCCGGTAAGACCACGCTAACTGAAAAGCTTCTGCTGTTTGGCGGGGCAATTCAAACGGCCGGGGCGGTAAAATCGAATAAAATCAAGAAGACAGCTACCTCCGATTTCATGGAAATCGAGAAGCAGCGGGGTATCTCCGTCGCTACGTCGGTTATGACGTTTGACTACGATAACCTGAAAATTAATATCCTCGATACACCTGGTCACAAAGACTTTGCGGAAGATACGTACCGCACGCTGACGGCTGTCGACAGTGTTATTCTGGTGATCGACTGCGTGAAAGGCGTTGAGGAACAAACCGAACGGCTGATGGAAGTTTGCCGGATGCGGGATACGCCGGTTATTATATTTATCAATAAACTTGACCGCGAAGGCCGCAATCCGTTCGACCTCCTGGATGAGCTGGAAGAGAAACTGAACATTCGGGTGCGGCCCATGACATGGCCGGTCAACATGGGCTCCGACTTTAAAGGGGTATACAGCCTCATCGAGAAAAAATTATATTTCTTCAAAGCCAACAAAACGAAGGTCGAGGCCGATGTACTACCCATTGACCTGGCGGATGATTTGCTCGATGAGAAAGTCGGTGCCCGCGATGCGGCTCAGCTCCGGGAGGATGTTGACCTGATTGACGGGGTATATGACACGTTCGAGCGGCAGGCGTATCTGGATGGACAGCTGGCCCCGGTATTCTTTGGGTCGGCGGTCAATAACTTCGGGGTAAAGGAACTGCTGGAAGGGTTCTGTGATATTTCGCCCGAACCCATTGCCCGTCCTACCGATAAGCGCGAGGTGCAGCCCGATGAAAAGAACTTCAGTGGCTTTGTCTTCAAAATTCACGCTAATCTGGACCCTCGTCACCGCGACCGAATTGCGTTTCTGCGTATTTGTTCGGGCGTTTTTGAGCGGGGTAAATTCTACCATCATACGCGTCTGGATAAAAACGTGCGCTTTGCCAGCCCATTTAGTTTTATGGCTGATAGCAAAAGCGTGGTGGAAGAAGGATTTCCCGGCGATGTGGTTGGGCTTTACGATACGGGCACCTTCAAAATCGGCGATACGCTGACCGAGGGTGAGGAGTTGCAGTTTCAGGGAATACCCAGTTTCTCCCCCGAAATTTTCAAGGAACTCGTTAATCTGGACCCCATGAAATCCAAGCAACTGGACAAAGGTATTCAGCAATTGACGGATGAGGGGGTAGCGCAGTTATTCACCCTTGAACTGGGTAATCGTAAAATCGTTGGTACCGTAGGGGAGCTTCAGTTCGAAGTTATTCAGTACCGACTGGAAAACGAATACGGGGCTAAGTGCCGATGGGTACCGCTCAACTACACGAAGGCCTGCTGGATTACGGCGGAAGATCCGGCAAAACTGGCGGAGTTCATTCGGCTAAAAGGCAACCAGATCGCGTACGACAAAGATCACAACCCGGTTTTTCTGGCTGAATCGGACTGGATGCTGCGTATGAACCAGCAAAATAATCCGGATGTAACGTTCCATTTAACATCAGAGTTTAAGGTAGCTGCCTAGAATCACCATTGCCGTCTATTTTAGGCCGCTACCGTAAACTCATTGCGGTCGAATCGGTTAATACAGGTATTACTCACGTTAAACGGATAATACCCATGACAAACTTACTCGCTGCCGCTGCCGTCGTTCTGCTGTGTGCCGGAACGGTCAGTGCCCAACAAAAACCAGCCAAAACAAAGACAAAATCGACGGCCGGGGCACCAACCAAAAATGAAGTGATGCGCTCAAATCCCTCCGCCGAGAATACGCACGACGGTACAGGTGGTGTGTCGGTCGGAGTGGGAACGGCTCCCGCTGGTACGGGCTTGACAAACGGTCAGAACCAGGCTATTAGCAGTGGTTCAACAACGGGTACAACAAAAGTAGACGCTCATAGCAGTACCCGGACCAGTGCTTCGTCGGTAAAGGCCAAAAAGAAAGCACCTAAGTCGGGCAATCAGTAATTAATGATGGTGATTTTTCTGATGAATGAAAGACAGCGCCAGGAGAACGAACTGGTACCCAACTGTCAACAACAGGAGAGCCTCCGTCGCGGAGGCTTTTTTGTTGTATGGATTATATGAAAAGGAGATTACCAGGCTACATAACCCGGCCTGAGTTCTCGCTGACGAAAGCACCCCAGGCACCCTTCTTGTTCTTCTTGCCCGGCGCAACCGGCAGGGCGTTTTCGTGGAAGTGGTGGCAAATGGCGATTGCTAAGGCGTCTGTAGCATCGAAAAACTTCGGGTCGAGATCCTGCCGAAGCAGATGACCAACCATCTGCGATACCTGCTCTTTGGAGGCATTTCCATTGCCCGTAACCGACTGTTTGATACGCCGGGGCGCATATTCAACAATGGGAATATTGCGCGAAAGAGCGGCTGCCATTACAACGCCTTGTGCCCGGCCCAGCTTGAGCATAGCCTGAACGTTTTTACCGAAAAAAGGGTCTTCGATGGACATCTCATCCGGATGGTACTCATCAATCAGCCGCAGAATGGTTTCGTAGAGTTTCTGGAGCTTGAGCTGGTAGGTGCTATATTTGCTCAACTGAACCACGCCGTACTGAATCATGCTCATAACGCCCCCCGATACGGAGATGATACCGTAACCGGCAACCATAGTGCCTGGGTCTACGCCCAGAATAATTTTCTCTTTGGTCGTATCAACGGGCTTGGGCGTTATAATCATGAATACGGTGTTGGGTCTTTTACAAAGTAACGTGTTCTTGTCTGTTTTGTCGCTGAATTCGGGTAAAAAAATCATTTTCTGGACTAAAATCGCTGTTTTTGCTTTACTGCTGGTTTATATCGGTTATGTGCTGCGTCAACAGCCGTTCGACTGGACTGTGCTGCGAAAGCAGTTGCGAACCGTTGAACACCCCGAATGGTGGGCTATTGGTTTATGCACGCTTACGCCCGTGAACTGGGGGCTCGAAGCCCTGAAATGGTGGATACTGCTTCAGCGGGTGGAAAAGACGTCGTTCGGGGCGGCCTACAGCGGGGTACTGGCGGGTGTCTCGCTGGGATTTGCGCTACCCGCCCAATTGGGTGATACCGCTGGCCGGGTGCTGTCCCTGCGTGATGGTAAACGAGGATCGGCCATAGGGGCCTCCCTGGTGTCGGGGGGGATGCAGTTCTACGTGGCACTGGTCATGGGAACGATAGCCTGGGCATACCATATACGTCTGGTCCCCGACCGCAACAGTACTGCCGGATGGTGGCTGCTGGTGCTACTGGGTACGCTATCCGTGGGTGGTGTGGTATTCGGGCTTATTCGCACCCGGCTGCTGACTTGGTTGTCTGGCCGGGCAGGGTTGAAACGCTTTGCCACCTATTGGAACGTGGCCGGGTTGTATTCAGATCGTGAAATAGCCCTGGCACTGCTGGTAGCCACCTTACGGTATGGTGTATTTGCCATCCAGTTTTATCTGGCCCTGCGTGTCGTTGGTATAGTGATGGAGCCGAACGTAGCCGCGTCGGGAATTGGACTGGTCTTCCTGGTGAAGACCGTAACACCCGCTTTTAACCTGCTGAGTGATCTGGGCGTTCGGGAAGCGGCTGCGCTGTGGGTATTTGCGCCCTTCGGTCTTTCGGTCCCGGTGATGATTACCGCTACACTACTACTCTGGTTCGCTAATATTCTGCTACCCGTGCTGGTTGGCCTGTACTGGGTCTGGAAACTTAAACTAACTGCCGAATGACTTTATTTCTGCTGGCCGTTAGCCTGCTGTATGCTTTGTTTACTACCCTGCTCTGGATAATCTGGCTCCGTATGCCGACTTTCACTCCGGGCGTTACCGGCATGAGTAGCCCGCGTGTTACGGTCATCATCCCGGTCCGGAATGAAGCGTCAACCATCGGGAAACTACTGGACGATCTGAGCAGGCAGACCTTTCGCCATTTTGAGGTAATCGTAGCGGATGATGCGTCAACGGATAACACCGGGCAACTTGTCCGGCAATATGCCGAACAGGCGTCTTTCTCACTGTATCCACTTTCGCTGAGTAATGAGCGTACCGCATCCCCCAAGAAACGCGCCATCACCCAAAGTATCGCACAGGCCACGGGCGACCTTATCGTTACCACCGATGGTGACTGCCGGGTTGGTCCCGAATGGCTGGAGACGATTGCTGCGCTTTATACCCGAACGGGTGCCAAACTGATTTCGGGACCGGTAACGTTCACGGATGAACACAGCTTGTTCGATACGCTGCAAACGGTGGAGTTTGCCAGCTTAATCGGTTCCGGTGCGTGTACACTGGCACTGGGACACCCAACCATGTGCAATGGAGCCAACCTGTGTTACGAAAAAAAGGTATTTACGGAAGTAGGTGGGTTTGCCGGCGTTGACCACCTGGCTTCTGGCGATGATGAATTTCTGCTGCACAAGATTGCCGCCCGGTATCCGGATGGTATTCGTTTTCTGAAAAGTGCGGAAGCAATCGTCCGTACCGGACCACATCGGTCGTGGAGCGCATTCTACAACCAGCGAAAACGCTGGGCCAGTAAATGGAAAGCGTACGCGAGTTACGGACCGTCGGTGCTGGCCGTGTTTATCTTCCTGAGTAATGCTGCACCTATTATGAGCTTACTGGGCTGGCTGGGGGGGTATTTAACCGGAAATACGGTGCTGGTGGTGCTGGGCCTGAAAGTTATTCCTGAATTCCTGTTCCTGCGTCAGATACTCGTTTTTTTACGAAAAAAGCCGACCGTTTGGGGTATCCCATTAACGCAGTTGATTTACCCGATCTACGTACTTTTTTTCGGCCTGGCCGCTCAGGGGAAAGGGTATGTCTGGAAAGATCGCAGGCTTACATAAGCAGACTAACGGTGGTGTTGCAGGTTTCCTGAGGTAACACAACAACCGTCTTTAAAAAACAACCTTAACCATCAGCGTAGCTAAAAGTGCGGCAATGGTAAGGACTGTTGACCAGGTAATCGTGTTAACTACGTCAATTGATGAAATGAAGCGGTGCATGCTACAAAAATAAGTTACGGTGAATGTTCTACAAACTTAATGTTTATACATGTAATTGGTAAATATACTTAGTGTGATTTCTGGGTAATATTTATTAAACGCCGTAATTTATAGTTGTAAGTAACTATAAATTAACCACATTTTAATGAGATTGGTAGGTGTTTAGTGGAACAGTAAAAAGTTATTCAACCTGATTTTGGGCACTTTTTATTGGTTCTAGGCTTAATCATGCTGCCTACGGGGGGGGGAGGTAATCGTATAGCATAGTATGATAGTATAGTACATCAGATGAAATAGAAATCAGTTTTGAGCAGAGAGACTAAACTTATTGCTGCATATACTGGTATTTATTTAGAAGTAGATTATCCCCAACTTTGGAACGGAGATCAACTAGTTGCAGGGACCTAGAACCTTTCCGAAAGAATCTGTTTATTATCAGCCAGTAGCCGTTTATCTATGATTTTTCTTCACAAGTCTAACTTTCTATTCCGGACAATCTATCCCGAATGCTGGTGGAAGATTGTGGATGAGTCCGAACCAACGATTTATCTGACGTTTGATGATGGGCCTATTCCCGAAGTAACGGAGTTTGCCCTGGAGCAACTGGATAAGTTTTCGGCGCAGGCTACTTTTTTTTGTATTGGCGATAATGTTCGTAAGCATCGTGAGGTGTTATACCGCGTGCTCGAAGCGGGGCATATGGTCGGGAATCATACGTTCAATCACCTCAACGGCTGGAAAACGGATGATGCCGTTTACCTGGATAATATTCAGCAGTGCCAGGACTTGCTGGGCGTAGAAACGTCGTTGTTCCGTCCGCCCTATGGCCGGATTAAAAAGACGCAGGCGGCTCAGGTGATGGAAAACTATTCTATTGTTATGTGGGATGTGCTGACGGGGGATTTTGACCGGAAACTATCCCCCGACGTATGTCTGAAAAAGACAATTCAGTACACCAAACCCGGCTCTATTGTGGTCTTTCACGATAGTTTGAAAGCCTGGCCAACCATGCGGTACGTGCTGCCCCGAGTGCTGGCGTATTTTGCCGAGAGAGGCTTCTCATTTCGCGCCGTTCCACAACCCATTTATGCCGGCTACTAGCCCCCCCGACCAACAATACCCGCTGGTCAGTATTCTGATTGCTGCCCGCAACGAACAGGAAACTATACTTACCTGCCTGCGGGCAGTCAGCGAGATCCACTACCCGGCCGACTCCATTGACGTGCTGATCGGCAATGATCAGTCTACCGACCAGACCGCAGCACTGGTTGCCGAATTTGTGCGGGACAACCCCGTTTTCCGCCTGCTCACTATCACGGAGTCAGTGGATGGGCTGCCTGGTAAGGCCAATGTGCTGGCGCAGCTGGCCCGACAGGCTAAAGGACAGTATCTGTTTTTTACGGATGCCGATACGCAGGTGTCACCAGACTGGCTTACCGAAATACTGCGCTCGTTTACCGGCAACACGGGTGTGGTAACGGGGGTTACGCTGCCAGAAGGGACGTTGGTATTTGACAAACTACAAACCCTTGACTGGCTGTATAATCTGACCCTTACGCATTTGCTAGGCATCGTAGGCATGCCCATTACGGCCATGGGCAACAACATGGCCGTCAGTCGTTCTGCTTATGATGCTGTTGGCGGGTACGAATCACTGCCCTTTTCGGTGACGGAAGACTACGCTCTTTTTCGGGCCATTCTGGCGAAAGGCTACGGTTTTCAGAATCTGCTTAGTGAATCGGTACTGGCTCATACCGAGCCAGTTGCTACATTCAGGGCATTTTTGCAGCAGCGCAAACGCTGGATGCGGGGAGCCACCGCCTTGCCCGGTTGGATAGTGGGTTTTTTGTACGGCAATTACCTGGCCGGACCCTTGCTGTTGCTGATCGGCTGGTTCTCTCCAGTGCTGGCCATCGGGCTGTACCTGAGTCGGCTCTTAATTCAGACAATGGTTCTTTCGCTGGGATTGAGCAGACTGCGGCAAACCAGATTGTGGCCGTATGCGTTGTTATTTGATGGGTACCAACTCATTATCGGGCCAATAGCCGTAGTTTTTTACTGGTTGCCCACAAAAATTGACTGGAAAGGAAGGAAATACGCATGATACTTATTGACACCCACGCCCATATTTATGACCCGCAGTTTGCCGGGGAAACAGCGCGCACGGATGGGGATAACTGGCTGGAACGGGCTACTGCCCAGCAGATCAGCCAGATCTGGATGCCCAACTGTGCCCGCGAAACCATACCGGGAATGATGGCCCTGGCCGAGCTGTATCCCGACCGCTGCCTGCCCATGATGGGCCTGCACCCGTCTTACGTGACGGATACCGTGGAGGATGAACTGGCGGCTGTGGAAGAAAATCTGAGCCGCCATGCCTTCATGGCCGTGGGCGAAATTGGGCTGGATTTTTACTGGGATATGACCTACGTCGATCAGCAGTTCAGTGCGTTTGAAACCCAATTGCGCTGGGCTTCCGAACAAAAACTGCCCGTGTCCATGCATACCCGCTCCGGCCATGACCGAAACGCATTTCAGGAAGCCGCCAATTTGATTGGAAAACTGGCGTTGCCCGATCTGACGGGTATTTTTCACTGTTTTGTCGGTACCCTCGACGAAGCCAGCCGAGCCATCGAAATGGGGTTTAAGCTGGGGATTGGTGGCGTTAGTACATTCAAAAATGGGGGACTGGACACGGTGCTGCCACACATAGGGCTGGACCATCTGGTGCTGGAAACCGATTCGCCTTATCTGGCTCCCGTACCGTATCGGGGTAAACGCAACGAACCGGCTTATCTGCGCCTGATTGCCCAGCGGGTTGCCGATCTGAAACAGCTACATGTGGACGAGGTGGCCCGCCATACAACCGCCAATGCCCTGGCGTTGCTCCCCGCCTTATATACCAATTTGCTGCCGGGATAGCGGTCGCTAACTAAAATCCCTGATTCCGACGTTACCTTTACAGCATGATACCCACCGCCAAAATGCCCCTTTCCGGTCCCCAAACACCGACGATTCGTCCGCGCTTCGATGATATTTTCATGGATCTGGCCGTAAATCTGGCCAAGCGTTCGCACTGCATCAAGGCGCAGGTAGGTGCGGTGCTGGCTCGCGAAACCCGTATCATTTCCATTGGCTACAACGGTCCTCCCGCCGGAACCCACAACTGCGACGAAGAATTTCCCGAAGCCGGTTGCCCCCGTGACTCGAAAGGGTCGTGTTCGCTGGCGCTGCATGCCGAACAGAACGCGATTTTGTACGCGGCCAAAAACGGTTCTGAGATTGAAGGAGCTACTATTTACGTTACCCTGTCGCCCTGCATTGCCTGCGCCCGAATCATCTATAGCATGAAAATAGCCCGGGTCGTTTACCTGAATTCCTACGCGGAATACAAAGGAATACCGTCTGACGAAGGCGTCGATTTCCTGCGCCGGTTTGGCGTAACGGTCGAACGCTACGTGGCTGGCATGGATGCTCCTGTAGAACAGCCATGAATATTCTGGCCCATGCCTACCTGTCGGACCGGCAACCGGGGCTTGTCATCGGCAATTTTATCGGTGATTTTATCAAGGGTAATCCCAAAAATCCCCGCCATAACCTCACATCAGGCGAAGTGACAGGCGTTCGATTGCACCGGGCTATTGACACCTTCACGGATGCCCATCCTGATGTGGCGGCTGTTCGGGACTTGTTACACCCGCGCTGCCATAAATACGCCGGTGCGGCTGTCGACATTTTCTTCGATCATTTTCTGGCGGTCGATTTCCTGCCCCTAACCGGCGAGACCCTGTCCGGGTTTGTGCCGGATTTCTACCATGTTCTAACCGTGCATGCCGCCCGGCTGCCACCCGCTGCCGGGCGCATGGCCGAGTACATGATCCGGCAGGACTGGCTAACGAACTATCAGTTTGCCGAAGGCATCGACCGCTCCCTCAAAGGTGTATCCCGCCGAACGGCTTACCCATCAGGGCTGGACACGGCTATCATCGATTTTACGGCCTATTACGATCAGATTGCCCGGCATTTCTCGCTTTTCTGGCCTGCGCTGGTCGAGCACTGCCAGCAAACGCGCACGTTGCTTCTAAGTGAGTAAATTCAGTTGAACGATTGCCTGAATTCGAGGGGGGAGAGGTGAGTCTTGCTCTTGAATAATTTGTTGAACGACTGCGGGTATTCGAAACCCAACTGGTACGCGATCTCGCTGACAGACAGTGTAGTGGTTGAGAGAATCTCTTTGGCTTTCCCGATCAGTTTGTTGTGAATGTGCTGCTGGGTACTTTGTCCGGTCAGTTTTCGCAGCATATCGCTTAAATAATTGGGCGAAACGTGCAGCATGTCGGATATGTACTGAACCGTAGGAAGGCCCCGGGCTGGAAGCCCCGTTGCCTGTACTTTTTCCTGATCAAAACAATCCGTCAGAATCTCTTCCAGCCTGGTCAGTATATCATGACTCGCCTGTTTGCGGGTGATGAACTGGCGGTTATAGAACCGGTTGGCATAATTAAGCAACAAGTCAATGTGCGACACGATTACATCCTGCGTGTAGCCGTCGATGCTGGACCGGTATTCCTGATCGATATTCTGGAAAATGGTAGCAATCAGGGCTTCCTCTTTTTCGGAAAGGTGTAGCGCTTCATTGACCGCGTAAGAAAAATAGCCGTGTTCTTTGATACTTTTGGCTAACGGGTATTGCTGGATAAAATCGGGATGGATGACCAGCCAGTAGCCGGATATGGCTATATCATCTGGCGTAATAGTCGAAATGACCTGCCCCGGTGAAAAAAAGGTCATTATCCCCTCGTCGAAATCGTAGTAGTTCTGCCCGTACTTCATTGTCCCGGCAAATCCTTTTTTGATACAGATCGAGTAAAAGTTATAGATTACGCTGGTCAAGTCTTCATCGAAGTGGCAGGTCACGTCCCCCAGATTGATGACGCTTACCAGTGGATGCGCTGGTTTGGGTAAACCCAGTATCCGGTGTAACTCCGACACTGAATTGATAACGTAAGGAGGATTCGTCGTTTTTTTCATTGCAGTCGATTTGTAGGAACAAGGAAAAACGACCAATGCGTTTTCCTCGTTCCTGTGTTTGACGGTTATAAACCAACCATAGACATACCGGCGGCATCATAGCGATCGCCGGTCGATACGCCGAGCGGTACAATGGCTTCCAGTTGTGCCAGTTCGTCGGGTGTCAGGGTTATAGTGGAGGCCGCTATATTTTCTTCCACGTATTTCCGGCGCTTGGTGCCCGGAATAGGAACAAACCCTTTCGCAATGATCCAGGCAATGGCCAGTTGCGGGGCCGATATCTCTTTTGTGTTTGCCAGTTGTTTGATCGCATTGATCAGTTCGATGTTTTTATAAAACTGTTCGCCCTGAAAACGGGGAATGCCCAGTCGGAAATCGTTTTCCGGGAAATCGTCCGGATTTTTGATATCGCCGGAGAGAAATCCCCGGCCCACGGGTGAATACGCTACGAACCCTATACCCAGTTCCCGGAGGGTGTCCAGAATGCCCTCTGCCTCAACGCTGCGCTCGAACAGGGAGTATTCCGTTTGTACAGCCGTCATTGGATGAATCTGATGCGCCTTCCGGATAGTGGCCGATGATACTTCCGACAGACCAATGTAGCCGACTTTCCCTTCCCTGACCAACTCGGCCATTGCCCCAACGGTTTCTTCAATGGGCGTGTTCGGGTCCAGCCGGTGCAGGTAATACAGGTCGATATAATCGGTACCCAGATTCTTCAGCGAGCGTTCAACGGCTTTTTTAACGTAATCCGGCTGGCCGTTTATCCGCCGGGTCAGTTGTTGATTATCATCGATTTCGTACCCGAACTTGGTCGCGATGATATAGCTGCTTCGGTTCCCCTTTATCGCTTTTGCAACCAGTCGTTCATTTGCCAGCGGCCCGTATAAATCGGCCGTGTCTAAAAAATTGCCACCCAGCTCCAGCGAACGGTGAATCGTAGCGATTGCTTCGGTCTCATCCGCTTTCCCATAAATATCCATTCCCGCAATTTTGGTCATTCCCATACAGCCAAGCCCTACATTCGGAACGATGAGTCCCTGACCACCCAGTTTTGTTTGTTGAATACTAGTCATCTGTGTACCTTTTTTGTTGTGTGTTTTAACGATACAAAGGTCAACAGACCCGAAAACAGAAAAGTAGCCCAATCTCTTAATGTTGTATCCAGAATGGAGCAAGGTTCCTGTTAAGCTGGTTTGCTGAGCGTCGGATGGGTAAAATCTTACGGATAAACCGATGCGGTAGTGGCCAAACCGTTAATTTTGCGGCATAGACCGAATGAGGTTGCCCGACTAGCGTGTTGCGGCCTGCTGTTTGGTCATAAATCGTACGTACCTTGATTGCTGCTGTTGACGCTCTGCTGAAAGATATTCGTAACAAACGAATCGCTCCCGTTTACCTGATTCATGGCGACGAACCCTTTTACCTCGACCGGATTGCCGAGGAACTGGAGAAAGTGGCCGTACCCGTTGCCGAACGGGGGTTCAACCAGTTCGTGTTGTTCGGGAAAGATACGGATGCCGGGGCCGTGCTGAACTACGCCCGCCGGTACCCGTTCATGGCCGAGCGGCAACTGGTCCTGGTGAAAGAAGCCCAGCAAATGAACGGCATCGGGGACAAATCGACGCAGACGTTGTTTGAAGATTATGCCCTCAATCCCCTTTCCAGCACGATTCTGATGCTCTGTTACGTCCGGGAAGATGGAAAACCTGCGCTCGATGAACGTAAAGCGTGGGTGAAAGCCTTCGGGGCAAAAGGGAAACTACTGGGTGTCAAGAAGCTGTATGACAACAAAATACCGGACTGGGTAGGGGAGTACTGCCGCGAACAGGGGGCTAAAGTAAGCCCCAAAGCCTGCCAGCTTCTGGCCGATCACATTGGTAACGACCTGAAACGGCTGGCGGGTGAAATTGATAAAATCCTGATTAATCTGCACGTGGGCGAAGAGATTTCGGCCAGTACCGTTGAGCGGCTGGTCGGCATCAGCAAAGAATACAACGTGTTTGAATTGCAGAAAGCCCTCACCGACCGAAACGTGGTTAAGGCAAACCAGATTGTCGATTACTTCGGACGTAATGCGAAAGATAATCCACTGGTCGTCATTCTGGCGCAGTTGTTCAACTATTTTAGTAAGGTGGTACTGGTGCAGGCGTCGAAAGATCAGACCGATAAAGGGCTGGGACCGTTGCTGGGGGTAAATCCCTATTTTGTGAAAGACTACCTCTCTGCCGCCCGCACATTCCCCCTGCCCAAAGTAGCGGCCATCATTCACGCCATCCGCCGGGCCGATGCGCAGAGTAAAGGTATCGACACCCCAACCATGACCGAAGCAGATATTTTGCGGGAACTGATTTTTGACATACTGCACTGATTAACGGGCAACTGGGTCAAAGGGGGAATTCTCAAGAACGCATAAAGGTCACTGATAGTCAGCGACCTTTATGCGTATAAGGTCTGATAACACAGGGGACAGAAAAAAAGCCATTATCGTATTTTAATAGACAACCTGACTATTTTTACGTTAATATTGCAACGTTGTTGCATAATGGTACTTTTTACTGAGTAATTCATAGGGGTAGCGTTGAAAAAGTGATGCGTAAATACGGGACGTTAGGGGTAATAAGTTGGTTGCTGATCAGTACAATTACGGCGGGATGGGCGCAGTCTGGAACCTGTACTGCCATACTCAAAGGGCGTATTGTGGGGCAGGATTCGCAGGAGCCGTTGCTCGGCTCGACTGCCTATATCCATGAACTCAAGGCCGGTGCGGTAATGGATACCAGCGGCTACTTTCGGTTAACGAACCTGTGTCCTGGAAAATATACGGTCGATTACCAGTTCGTTGGCTACAAAACCGTTACGTTGCCCGTTGTCGTAACCCGGGACACGCTCATTACGGTACCCGATATTCAACTGGTGCCCGATAACCAGATGCTTCAGGAGGTAGTCGTGACCGAACACCGCTCCGAGGCCCAGCAACTACTCCAGACCCAAAGTAGTATATCAGGGGCTGCCCTCGATCAGACGCGTGGCCAGTCGCTGGGTGAGAGTTTAAAAACGATAACTGGTTTGTATTCCATCCAGACCGGCCCTACCATTTCCAAGCCGGTCATTCACGGGTTATATAGCAACCGGATAATTATCCTGAATAACGGTATTCGGCAGGAAGACCAGCAGTGGGGTACCGAACACGCTCCACAGGTAGACCAGTTTCTGGCTTCCCGGCTAACGGTTATCAAAGGAGCGGCCAGCATCCGGTACGGCTCCGATGCCATCGGGGGCGTTATTCTGGTCGAACCAAAAGAGATGCCTGCCCGGTCGGGTATACAGGGTGAAGTAAATCTGGTGGGAGCTACCAATGGCCGTATGGGCGTGGCGTCGGGCATGATAGAAGGAGCCTTCGCCAAAAAACTGACGGGATTAAGCTGGCGGTTGCAGGGAACACTCAAACGGTCGGGCTATATCAAAACACCGAATTATTTTCTGGACAATACCAGTTATCACGAAACCAACTATTCGGGTGATATTCACTACCAGTATAAAAATGTGGGTATTGAAGCTTTTTATAGTCAGTTCGACACAAAGATTGGCTTGTTTACCGGCGCACAGGTGGGTAGCCTGTCTGATCTCTACGCGGCTATCAGCCGCCCGGAGCCTCTGTCTCAACCCGGGTTTTCGTACGCCCTGGATCGCCCTTACCAAGCAGTAAAGCACGATTTACTGAAAATACGGGCGTACTACCACACGGCGCAGGGTGGCGTCGTAACGGCTACCTTTGCCCGGCAACAAAACACCCGTCAGGAGTATGATTACCTGTCGTTCAGTGGATTAGCCAACCCCGAACTGTCGCTTAAACTGGTAACCCATACCGCCGATTTAGTATGGGAGCATCGGGATTTGAAAACGCCGGGCGGTGGTCAGTGGTCGGGTAGCGCGGGCTTCAATGGGATTACGCAGAAGAACATCCGGCAGTATCTGTTTCTGATTCCTAATTTTCGTAGTTACGGGGCTGGACTTTTTGCCATTGAGCGGTACGCCAAAGGGCGGGTAACGCTGGAGGCCGGATTGCGCTACGACTACCGCTGGCTACGGGCTTATTTCCTCAATGAAGTAACGAGTCAGCCGTATAATACGACCCACAACTGGCAGAACGCCAATGGCTCACTGGGAGCCGCCTATCAGCTACGTCCCGACTTAACGTTGACTGCCAATCTCAGTACGGCCTGGCGGGCACCTAATGTGGCTGATCTGTATTCAAATGGCCTGCACCAGAGCGCGGTAGCCTACGAAATTGGTAATCCAACTCTCAAACCCGAGCAGGCGTATAACAGCAATGCCGTACTGGCGTATTCGGGTCATCGCCTGAGTGGAGAGGTTGGTTTTTATAATAACCTCATCAACAATTACATCTATCTGAAACCGGACTCCGTTCCGATCATCCGGCAACGGGGGGCCTTCCCGGCCTATACCTACACGCAGGTGCGCGCCACATTTCGGGGCATCGATGCCACCCTGAACTATAAGATTACCCCGCAGTTGACGCTTACAACCAAAAATTCCCTGCTGTTTGCCTACAACCAGACGGAGCGCAACTACCTCGTGTTCATTCCGCCCAATCGCTCCGACAATAGTCTGCGCTATGACCTGAGTCAGGGTGGTAAGTTATCGGACGTGTATATTTCAGCGAGTGGACTGTATGTGGCCCGGCAGAATCGCGCCCCCGCCGTTACCACCCGTCAGGGAGATGGGCAGGTTATTTTTACCGGCGATTTTGCCCCTCCGCCACCGGCTTACTTTCTGCTGGGTGCCGAAGCAGGCTTTACGGTTCAGGTAGGAGCGCATCCGCTGAGTGTTATTCTGAGTGGGACTAATCTTGCCAACACCGCCTACCGCGATTACCTGAACCGGTTCCGCTACTTTGCCGATGAACCGGGCCGCAGTATCATACTAAAACTCCGACTTCCCATTAGCGTTGGTAAGCAGTCGTAAATCTTAGCTTCGTAGTTTTTGTACTGATTATGAAACAAATTGAAAAACAGGTTATTGGGCTGGTCTGCCTTGTGCTGGTAGCCATAGGTTGTAACAGAGATGAGCAGCATGTGTCGCCAACCGGCGACAATGAGGCTGTGACAACCGCCACCCTCGTATTGACAAATAAGGCCGTTCCAACCGAGATCGTGACGGCCACCATTGAAAACCTGAACGCCACAGTCGATTTCACCAGAGCTACGCTAAACCTCAGGGCGAATACGACCTATAGGGGCGAAATAACGCTGCTCAATAAGTCGATAATGCCCACGCTGGATGCTACTGAAGAGATAAGAGACCTGGCAAACGAGCACCTGTTTGTCTATACGCCCACCCCCGCCAGTTTGCTTACCATAACCCCGATGGATAAAGACACCAATCCCGCCCCCGGCCCGTATCCAATCGGATTAACCATCGAGATAAAGACCGGAACGGTTGGCACGGGCAAGCTGAATGTGGTACTGCGTCACCAGCCGGGTTCAAAAAACGGAACGCCCACACCCGGTACATCTGACCTGGATACCGATTTTCCGGTAGTGGTTAAGTAGGATGGAATTAGAATCAGATTGTGGGTTAACACTGCCGATGGATTAACTCGCTGCGTACCAAAAGAGAGGTTCAGAACTTTCTTACAATACGTTCGATATATGTTTTTCGATGCATATTGCCCTTACCAATCAGGCTGGCACGAGTGTACAGGATAAAATCACCCGTTTTTTTTCCATAAATAGTGAAATTCGTTGTGGTCAAACCAAACGGTATAGCCAGAGCCAGCCGCTTCGTACTCATGTGTTTGGGAACTACAGGCCGTTGAGCCTGGCTTCAGGAAGGTCCCAATGGCGTTGGTCAACACAGGTGATCTACTTAAACACCTTATCCTGCGCGGCTTTTAGGTCGAGGAGCATGGCCGGTACCAGCACGTAGGGATCATAGGGTTTATTTTTTACATACAGCGTTTCGATGGGCAGGTATCCCCGGTAATTGCTGCGTTTCAGAATCTGCATGAGCCTGGGCATGTCGGTGGGGATCTCGCTGCCAATACCGAACACGCTTTCTTTCACCTGCCAGTTCACGGTGTATGGAATGACGGCTTCGATATCGACGTAGGGATCGACTACCTTGAAATTGCCGGTATCCAGAATAAGGCCCGCCCATTTAGAGTCGACGGCTTTCACGACTTTAATGCACTGCTCGGCCGTTTGCAGCATATCACCGTGGTTCTGAATGCCGATAATTACGCCGTGCTGCGCCCCAAAAGCCGCGCACTCTTTGTAGGAGTCGATCATCCAGCCCGCTACCTCGTCCCACTTGTTTTCGTAACCCTTCGGAATTTCGCCGGCAAACAGACGCAGCACGGGAGCACCCAGCTTTTCAGCGACGATAATCCATTCTTTAGCCCGCTTCACGTCGGCCGCCCGCACGGCGGGGTCGGGCGAGGCAAAGTTGTTGCGGATGCCGGTACCGCTGATGTCGATACCCAGCTTGAACGCTTTGCGCTTCAGGTTATAGATGTACTCGTCGGAGGGCACTTCCGGGTAGCCGGGAAAATAGTACCCGGTCAGGTCGACCGCGGCAATGTTCTGCGATGCGCACCAGTCCAGCAGTTCGGGCAGGGTCAGCGTCGCTTTTTTATCGACCTGCCGGTTGCCCGTCAGCACGTCGTTGAACGAGTAGGCGTTCAGCGCCAGTTTGATGTGGGCGGGGTGATCTGTCTTAATGACGCCCTGCGCCAATAGGGCCACGTGGCTAAACGCCAGCAGCAGAGCCAGCAACGATATCCTGGTAAGGTGTTTTGTAGGATGTACAGGCACAATCGTAAGGGGTAAGGATGTAAGAGACACTAGTGTATAAAGCAAGAAAGTGTATTGAATTTACCGGGTTTGGGGCTCAGCGACGGACAACTTCGAAGGTATCCCTGAGGTAGTCGGCCGAACTGCGTCCGATCTGTACCTCGAAGTCGCCCGGCTCCACCAGTCGCTTCATACCCAGCCCGAAATATTGAAGTTTGTCGGGTGTTATCCGGAAGGACACCGTTTTGGTTTCGCCTTTGTTGATCCGGATGCGTTTGAAGTCTTTCAGCTCCTGCACCGGCCGCGTAACCGAGCTGATCAGGTCGCGGATGTACAGCTGCACCACCTCGTCGCCGTCCCGGTCGCCGGTATTGCTTACCTCAATCGTGGCCGTAACCGTCCCGTCGGGGGCGACTTTTCTGGTGTCCAGCCGTAGGTTCCGGTACGCGAAGGTCGTGTAACTCAGCCCATAGCCGAATGGGTACAGGGGTGAGTACGCGCCGTTGATGTACGGACTTTCGTGGACGTAGGGCTTATGGTTGTAATACACCGGCAACTGGCCCACGTGACGTGGGATGGTAACGGTAAGCTTGCCGGCCGGATTGGTCCGGCCAAACAGTACATTGGCCACGGCATTTCCCTGTTCCTGGCCCAGGTACCAGCCTTCCAGCAGGGCGGGGGCGTTTTCGGAAAGGTAGTTGACCGACTGCGGCCTTCCGTTGATGAGCAGCACGGCGGTTTGTTTGTTTAGTCCGAAGATCGCCTTCGCCAGGTCGTTCTGCCGGCCCAGCAAGTCCAGGTCGTAATGGTCGCCGGTGTGGCCTTTCCACTCTTCGCGGCAGGTCAGCTCGTTGCCGCCCATCACCAGCAGCACGGCGTCGCAACTGCCGGCCAGGGCCACTGCTTCGGCAATCCGGCGCTGCTCGGCTTCGGGCGTTTTGTCGGCCGGGGCAATGGATTCGTCGTTCTCGTAAATCTTGAACCCCTCGGCGTAAACCACCTCAAACTTACCCTTTCCGTAGGCCCGCAGCCCGTCCAGAATCGGAACACCGGGCGTTTTGTCGTTGGAGTAATTGCCATAATGTACCTCGTCGGCGTTGGGGCCGATAACGGCCAGCCGTATGATGCCGTTTTCGTTGAAGGGCAGCGTCTGGTTCTCGTTGCGGAGCAGAATCAGCCCTTCTTCGGCTGCCTGCCGGGCCAGTTGCCGGTGAGTCTGCGCCATTGCCTGCGCTTCCGGCTCGCTCATGACCGGGATGTAGGGATGCTCAAACAGGCCCATCATAAACTTGTTCCGCAACACGCGGGTCACGGCCGAGTCGAGGACCGCTTGGGGCACCTCCCCCGACCGAACCTGCTCCGGCAAAAACCGGAAACAGTACGCCTGCGGGCTGCTGGGGCATTCAAAATCCATGCCTGCCGTGATGGCCCGGCGACCCGCTTCGGCCTGGCTGGCACTGGCATGCTGCCGC
This sequence comes from Spirosoma spitsbergense DSM 19989, assembly GCF_000374085.1. GTDB lineage: Bacteria > Bacteroidota > Bacteroidia > Cytophagales > Spirosomataceae > Spirosoma > Spirosoma spitsbergense. The sequence goes on from NZ_KB893522.1 coordinate 55,680, forward strand.
GACACCATGCGGTTCATGGCGTCATAATCAGAGATAACGTAGCCCGTAAAGCCCCACTCGCCCCGCAGCACATCGTTGAGCAGCCAGCTGTTGGCGTGATTCGGCACCCCGTCGATTTCGTTGTACGACGCCATCACGGTGCGCACATTCGCCTTTTTGACGGCCATCTCGAACGGGTAAAAATGCGTTTCGCGCAGCACCCGCTCCGAAAAATTTCCCGGCGCCAGGTTCGTGCCGCCTTCGGGTTCGCCGTGGCCCGAAAAATGCTTGGCGCAGGCAATCAGGTGGTTTTCGTCGATGTCGGGGGTGCGGCCCTGCAAGCCCCGAATGGACGCTACGCCCATTTCGGCTACGTGGTACGGGTCTTCGCCGAAAAACTCTTCCGCCCGCCCGAAGCGGGGGTCGCGCAGCAGGTCGATGACGGGGGTAGCCGTGTGGGTGATGCCGTAGCTCCGCATTTCCCGGGCCACGGCCGTGTACACCTGCTCGATCATGTCGGGGTTCCAGGTGCTGCCCAGCAGGGGCGGAGCCGGAAATACCGTCGACTTATCCTCATTGCCCACAAAGCCGTGGCATCCTTCGCCGTTCGAAATAGCGGGAATGCCCAGCCGGGTCTGCTCCACAAAATACCGCTGAATGGCGTTGAACCGGGCCGCGTAGTCTGCCCGGTTCATCTGCACCTTGAATTGCAGAAAACCAACGCCATTATGAACGGTATCGCCCATGGCGGCCAGGGTCAGGGCGAGCGTGTCGGGTTGGCTCAGGTCGGCTTTGGGGTGCCAGACGTCGAGCTGGCGGCACTTATCTTCGAGCGTCATGCGCGACAGCAAGTCCCGCACCCGCGCTTCGAGCGGAGCCTTCGGGTTTTTGTACAGCGGCTTCGGCGGGGCCGGTGCGTTGCCCGCCAGCAAAAAGGTCGACACCGTGAGGAGGCAGATGGAACGATGTATTTTCTTCATAAGCCCGGCGGGGGGATGGGGTTACTTGATGAGATTGGCAATGTCGGTTGGAATAACACGGCCATCGGGTAAGGAGAGCCGCCCTTCGCAGCGGTTATTGGCCGGGTTCAGGTCGTTATCGGCTACGCCCCCGGCTCGGGCCTTAATGGTCACCGTGCCCGTGGGTACCGTCCAGCCTTTGCCGGCGATGGCCTGCCCGCAGATCTGTTGCATGCCGCCCACGGGAATACTCGTGCGGGTGGATTGATACAGGGCCACCTCCCGGCCGTCGACGGCGAAACTGACGCGGTGCAGGTCGCCCTTTTGGGTCGGTCCCGTGCCGTTGTTGATGAGCGAGGCTGTAAACAAGACCGTGTCGCCCGCTTTGGGGAAGGCCGGGATGGTGCGGATATTACGCACCATCAGGTCAGGACGGGCATCGGCCCGGCTAAGGGTAAAGGCAGCCTGTAGGGGCAGCGTACCCGACGACCCGCCTACCTGGACCCGAAACGCGCCTTCGGGCACGCGGTACGCGTGGGTTTGTTCGTCGTACACGTACAGTTCCTCGGGCGTGAGCGTCAGGGTTATCCGTTTGGTTTCACCGGGATTGAGCCGCACTTTCTCAAACCCCCGCAACTGCTTTTCGGGCATGGGGAGGCTGGGCACGATCCGGTCAGTCGACAGGTACAACTGGGCAACCTCGGCACCCGGCACCGAACCGGTATTTTTCAGATCGAACGAAACGGTGATCAGATCACCCACCCGGGCATCGGAGCGGTTGATCCGGATGTTGCTGTACGCAAAGGTGGTGTAGCTGAGCCCGAAGCCGAAGGGAAACTCGGGGGTGAGCTTTTGCGAGTCGAACCAGCGGTAACCAACGCCCCGGCTCACCATGTTACGAAAATCGGGGCTGATGGGCAGAATCTGGCTATCGTCCTTCGGTATGGTAGCCGGGAGCTTACCCGATGGGTTGTGGGCGCCGAACAGCACGTCGGTAATGGCCCGCCCGCCTTCCTGCCCCGGATAAAAGGCGTAGAGCAGCCCCTTCACGTTGCGGACTACGGGCGTGACGCTGCACGTACCGCCTGACAATACCACCAGCACAATGTTGGGGTTGACCGCTGCCACAGCATTGATCAGTTCGTTCTGCACGCCCGGCAGGAGCACCGTTTGTGAGGGCCGGTCGGGTCGGGCAACGGCCCCGCCCCCTTTCTCGTCGGCTTCCTTATCCAGAAAATACCCTTCACCCTCTACCGTACTGTCCAGCCCGGCCACCAGCACCACGTATTCGGCGCTTTTGGCCAGGGCGAGGGCCGCGTCGAACTGCGAGCGGTCCGTATCATTGATGTTGCAGCCTTTGGCGTAGGTGACCCGTTCGGCACCAAGTTCACGCTGGAGCGCCTGTAGCACCGGAATCCGGTACGAAGGCAGCACTTTGGAACTGCTGTTACCATCGAGCGGCAGCACGGACGCGTTGGGGCCAATAACGGCTACCGACTTCAGCTTGTCTTTCCGGAAAGGCAGGATAGCGCCTTCGTTTTTGAGCAGTACCAGACTGTTCAGGCCGCTTTCATAGACCAGCTGCCGGTGCTCCTCACTGTCGATCACGCTCTTGGGCACCACCGGCACCCCGTCGATCATGCCGGAAACCAGCTTGGTCCGCAGCACGTTGCGAACGGCCCGGTTCACGAGGCTGCTATCGAACCGTCCCGACTGTACCCCACCCGGCAGTTCCTTGATGTACAGATCGTTGCCTTCGCAGAAGTCCAGCTCCGACGACAGGGCTTTACCCGTATCCTTGAAGCCGCCCCAGTCACTCATAGTGTAGTAGTCGAACCCCCAGTGGTCTCGCAGTAGCGTTTTGATGAGGTAGCTGTTTTCGGCGCACTTATCCCCGTTGACCCAGTTGTAGGCGCACATCACCGACAGGGCCCCGCCCACCTGGATGGTACGTTTCCAGTGCGGACCCCAGAACTCGACCAGACTGCGCTCATCGCTCAGGTAGTCATTGGTCCGGCGGTTTATCTCGTAGGTGTTCAGGTTATAGTGCTTGATGGAGCCGAAGACCGAGGTGGTGTTCTGCCCCAGCACGAAAGCCTCCGATATACGCCCACCCAGAAACGGGTCTTCACCGATGGTTTCAGGGGCCCGGCCAATGCGCGGGTCGATGAGCAGGTCTAGCGTAGGACCGGCGATGCGGTCTTTACCCCGGGCGGCCTGTTCGCGCGCGATGGCCCGCCCCACGCGGGTAATCAGGCCGGGGTCCCAGGTGGCAGCCATGGCAATGGTGACCGGGAAACTGGAGTAGCCTTTGGCCTTGTTGCCGATGCCGTGGGGACCGTCGCTGCCTTTGAATTGCGGAATACCCAGCCGGGCGTTGCCGTCGGTGAGGTAATAGAGCTGCTGGATCTTTTCCTGCATGCTCATGGACGCCAGCAGGGCATCAATCCGCTGCTCCAGCCCGTTGGCAGTTTCGGTTTGCTGGGCTACCGACGGTGGGACGACCAGCAGGCAGGCCAGTGCAATACCGTAGCGAATGAGAGAACTGTTCATTGTTACCATATAAGTTCAGGGTTTTTCAGGCTTACTTATCGAGGTACTGGATCAGTTCGTAGGTGTGGTCGTTCAGCAGTTTCGCACTGTTCAGCATTGGGGTGTACGGCGTAAAGTTGCTATTAACCACTCCCTTGTTCGAGTCGCGGTTGGAGGGATCGGTTTTCATATTCAGGGGGTCGTTATCCTGGTAGGTGAACCAGTGCCAGCCCACGCAGGCTTTGCTTTTGAGCAGTTCGATGGTGAAGTTCTGGTAGAAATAGCCCCGATCCTGCTGGGTGGATACGTTCCAGCCGGCGCCCGTGCGGTTGGGCAGGCCCGAGTCTTCGCCTTTGGTGTACCACTCGGTAATGATAAACGGCTTGCCCGACCAGGCCGTCCAATTGGCCATGATGGATTGTACCGGCTCCCACTTTCGGTAATGGTTAATGGAAATCACGTCGGCATATTTACCGGCCACCCTGAACATTTCGGGGTTGTTCAGCTCTTCCGTTTCCTGATTGAAGCGGCAGCCCAGATACAAGTGATTCGGGTCGTACTTGCGCACGGCAGCGGCCACTTTCTGAATGTAGGTCTCAAAATAATAGCCCGAAAAGGCCAGCTGGTCTTCGGGGGTGATGTCGGCGAGTCCGGCAGCCTTGCCTTTGCGGGTATCGAACCATTTGCGGGCGGCCAGATACCCCGGCTCCTCTTTGCCAAGGTACTGCAGGTGCCGGTCGAGGGCGTCGTTTTTCCAGGGTAGTTCGTTATCCGTGAAGTACCCCAGCAGGTGTTTGTCGGCTGTGTAATAGGCAATCGGCGCAATGGCCTGCTCTACGTAGGCATCAAACTCGGGTGGCCAGGTCGTAGCGGTAGCCTTGCCAGCCCGCCATTTCGTACTTGCCGCCAAACTTTTTGATGTGGTCCGACTTGTAACTGCCCATCGGGCTGACGATGACCGTGTACACCAGCGGGTTGGGCGACTGGCGAATGGCGTCCACGTCCCACCATGCCCCGGCTCCGTTGAAGCCGTTAGCCCGCAGAAGCTGGCGCGTTGCTGAGCCGAAAATTCATCGTCCAGCAATAGCTGTTCAGGTGAGAGGGTTACCGTAAACTCACTGACCTGCTCGGTTAACTCATCATTTTTGGGCCGATTTCCCGCCAGCCGGAGCATCTTTCGGCGCAGGGATTTGTACAGGTAGTTTCTAACGGAAGGCGTATGGCTCAGGAACGTCCGACGTTGCCATAGTTCAGCAAACAGTTCTTGAATGGCGTCTTTGATAAAGTCAGCATCAGGAGAAAACTTATGGCCGTACTGAAATAGAATGGGGTAGTAGCGAGTGAAAAGCTGTTCAAATGCGTCTTCGTTTCCTTCTACAAAAGAACGCCAAGAAGCCGCTTCCTTATTGGGAGTATCATCGTATTCTGCAGCCAATTACCATGAATGAAAACAGTTGAAAACTACTAAAAGCAACTGCGAAATAGTATTAATTTAATGAATAATACAAAAATTTCTTCCCTGCATTATTTCAATCGATGGTTTATTTAAGCCTAACTCACAGATTTTAAGACTCAAATCCTTCATTCACGGTTGTAACTATCCAAACGGGTCTGATTTGAGTGCAGGGAACTGGTGATAGGTCATAAACGGAAACGGATCGACTTGCAAAAATCGACTATTCCGTCCTCTTAGCGTTTACCGTTAGGGGTGACTTACGACTGAACTCGTGTTTTAGTGACCTCAGCCCTCAAGACCCAACCACTAACGGCCATGCCAACTGTTCCGACGATAGCCCTGACTGGTACTACTTCTAACCAGTTGCTAAAATTTCCCCGAACCAACCAGTACGGTTAGCTGGGGATAAGTAGTCGCTATTCTACATAAATGAACTCATAGCGGATTCATTCGCCAGTTCTTCAGCGTGTTCTTTACCCAGGTAGCGGTCAATGAAATAGTGGGCTACGTAGAGCAGGGGCGTAAGCACAATGGCCGAGGTGGCTTTGTAGATGTAGTTGATAATGCCCACGGCCAGCACCTGCGTTAGCGACCAGTTGCCAAACACATAGAACGCAATCCCCAATACCACGAATGAATCTACTAACTGCGAAACGAGCGTAGACCCCGTGGCTCGTAGCCATATTTGCCGACTGCCGGTAATTTTACGGAGGTAATGGAACACATACACATCCAGAATCTGTCCGATCAAAAAGGCTGTCAGCGAACCAATGATGATACCCAGCCCCTGCCGGAAAATCATCTGGAAGGCATTGTTGATATTGATTGGATTCCCGGCCCCATCGTTTGCATTGACATCCAGCCAGAACTGAGCGGGCGGGAGCGTGGTAACGACGAAAATAATCAGGAAACTGAAGCCTACGAACCCCGCCGTCAGGAAGGAGATACGCTGAACCCCCGCCTTACCGAAATATTCGTTGATAATGTCGGAAGTGATGAAGACAAACGGCCAGATCACCGCCCCCGCCGTCAGGTTGAAATCAAGGATAAAATCGCCGAACAGATGAATCTGGGCGGGTTTTGTACCCAGGAGGGTTTCGACCGAAAAGATTTTGACACCAATTATTTCGGCAACCAGCGCGTTGGTTAGAAAGACTGCACTCAGGAAGATATACAGGTTGGAGCGTTTGTTCGTGAAGGAGGAGGCCATGGTAACGTTATAAGTGGGTAAGTGCTAATGAAACGTGCTCACCTATGCCAGCAAGGGCGGCCCCGTTACAACTATTTTTTTTTATAAACATCCGTAATTTCCGTCTTTTCATACTGATTGGCCAGGGCCGGAGCGCGTTGAAATAGTTTCTCAACCACGTTTTCCCGGTCCAGAATATAATCGGGCGGGTCTTTTCGGAAGTGGTCGAATATGTTGATGACCGCTTCGTAGTTATCCAGGTTTTTCAGGTCATACTTCGACAAATCCCAGTTGAGGTAAGGGGTCGCCAGCTGGTTGTACCGATACGCACTCAGGTCTTCGCCAATAATCAGAATCCGTTGGTTTCGAATGGTATCGGGCAGGGGAGACGGTTGTACCTGCAGGCTGCTTAATCGACCCAGTCCGGAGCCGGGAATGAGGCCCAGCGCACCCTGGTAAAAAAACAATAAAATCAGCATAAACGCAATCAGAAACGTTAGTTCGGCCAACCAGGCCCGGCGTACGCCCTCGAAATAAAAATAGGTGAAGTAGGCCATTGGGGGTACGAAACTCAAAAACATCATCGGTGCCAGGAAAGGCATCAGCCCGGTCGTAAGTACAACAACCACAAACCAGATGGCCATAATTTGCTGAATGCGTTGCTGAAAGTTGACATACCGTCCGGATCGATTCAACAAACTCACGAAACCCAATACGCCAAGCCCCAGCGGAATAAACAGGGAAACCAGCAGCGACTGAAAATCGGACAGAGAATACTGACGAACCCGAAAAACGGCTGCCAGCAGGTTTCGGTTGAAATCGTCCAGGCTATCGAACAGGTAATAGAAAAGAATGGTGGCGGCAAAGGGAAACAGGAAACCAAACAGCGACAACGAATACTGCCGGAAGGTAGCTCCCGTATAAAAGAGTAGCGACAGCACTGCCCAGATAATGAAAAGGGCGGAAGGCAGATAGAAAAGTGCGGCTATACCGATGTAAAAACCTACTTCAAATACTTCGTCGGTAGCCCCACGCCGATCCATCTGACGCACGAGGGTGCCAAACGCCAACAGCAGAAAACTGGTTGACATGAGCACCGGAGAGAGCGTCATGCAGTCGAAGGAAAGGTGCATGAACAGCATGTAAAGCAGGCCCGGCCAGAAGGTGCGCTCCGGAAAAATATCCCGCGTGTTGATGAGGTAGTTGAAGTAAACGACCTGAAAAACGGCTACCAGGGTAGCCGCTCCGTGCAGCGCAACCAGCGACCGGCCAAACAGCGTATCCATCCCCCAGTACACCAGGGCCGACAGGGGACTCACGCTATCCCAGATGTCGCGGTAGAGTAAATTGCCCTGGCTGATCTGTTCGCCAACGATCATCCAGTTCAACTCCGGAATCAGGAGCGGGAAGGAGTGAAGCAGCAGCGGTAGCCGAATCAGCAGCAACAAACCCAGCAAACTAACGTACTGGTAGGGGAAATACGATTGAAAAAAGCGTAGCAAGGTTAATCAGTTAGTGGGTCGATGAGTTAATCAGGTAGAAAGTCGAGGAGTTGGTTCGTGGCTAAAGCGAACAGCATATGCGCCAACCACTGACTGACTCACCGACTGAGCAACTCCGTTAGTGAGCGGCTGATAACTGCGAATTTACAGTCAATTTCGGCAGAACGGAAAAATGGGTGGATATTTGCAAATACATTACCTATTTAGTGCTATGGAATCGAAACGACAGCAGAAAGTTGCCCGGCAATTGCAGAGAGATTTAAGCGAGATTTTTCAGCGCGATGTACCACATTTGTTCAACGGGGCTTTCATCACCGTTACCAGCGTACGCGTTTCTCCCGACCTGAGTGTGGCCCGTGTATACCTGAGTTTTCTGGCGACTAAAGATAAACAGCTGTTGCTGGAAAGTATCCAGGAGAAGAGCAAAGTACTGCGGCAGCACCTGGGTGAGCGGGTCCGTCATCAGTTGCGCATTGTACCTGACGTTAGTTTTTACCTGGACGATACGGCCGACTACGCCGATAAAATGGATAAACTCTTCTCGGGCCTGGAAATTCCCCCCGAAACGGAAGAGGAAGAATAAAGAGTGAAAGAGTGAAAATCGCTGATGCAAACTGGCTAACACTGGATAGTTCTCACAATATCGCTCTTTCACTCTTTCTCTCATTCACTCATTACAAAATGAACCTCCCCGTCTGGATTGCCCGCCGGTATTTTTTCTCCCGCAAAAAGCGCAGTTTCATTAGCTGGCTGTCTATCCTGTCTATGCTTGGTGTGGGCGTGGGCACGATGACGCTGGTAGTTGTACTGTCGGTTTTTAATGGGATGGAAGAACTGAACCGGCAAATGTTTAAGACATTTGAAGCCGATATGACCGTTTCGCCCAGGCAGGGAAAACGGTTCATGGCTCCGCCTGCGTTGCTAAATCGCCTGCAACAGGTAAGTGGTGTTCAATTTATCACATCGGTTGCTCAGGATAATGCCCTGGCTCGCTATGCTCATGCCCAGACGGTCATTAAACTCAAAGGAGTGGATGACAATTACCTGCAACGTCAGCAGCTGGATTCTTCGATGCTGGAAGGCAGACTACTACTCCAGGGGGATGGTGTCAACTATGCAATCGTAGCCGATGGCGTTCGCAATGACCTGTCTATCTCCCCGGTCGATATTCTGACGCCCCTGGAAGTGCTGTACCCGGAAAGCGGCCAATCCTTCAGCGTACTCAATCCGGATGCGTTCAATCGTGAATCCCTGACCGTGTCGGGTATATTTTTCATCGAATCGAAGTACGATAATTTTGTGTTGTCTCCCCTGGCCGTGGCCCGGTCTCTGTTCGAATACCAGCCGAATGAGGTAACGGGTCTTGAGATTCAACTGCTGCCCGGTACCAACGAAGATGCTGTAAAACAGGCCTTACAGGCCGTTGTGGGAGATAAACTCGACGTAAAAAGTCGGGATGATCTGAACATCGATCTCTACCGGGCTATTTACGTAGAGAAATTATTTGTTGCCCTGACGCTCTCGTTTATTATTCTGGTCGCTTCCATCAATATTTTCTTCTCCCTATCGATGCTGGTCATCGAGAAGAAAGCCGATATACGGATTCTGTTCGCGCTGGGCGCTACGAAAACGATGGTGCGCCGAATTTTCCTGACCGAGGGGGCCATCATTGCGCTGGTCGGGGCGTTCACCGGTTTGGCACTGGGCGTTCTGATCTGCCTGGCACAGGAGCAGTACGGCTTTATCCGTATGGGAACCGTCAGTTCCATCATTGATGCCTACCCGGTTCGTCTGGATACACGGGATATTGTGATGACGGGACTTCTGGCCATTATAATGACCATTCTAACATCCTGGTTCCCCGCTCAGCGAGCCACTAAGGTCGTGTAGATTGATGTTTGATCGCTATCATACTGTCATTCCTGAGATGAAAATACAGTAACCCACTAATCCTTAAAAAGATAGAACCTCTATCTGATGTTTTTTAGCGCGGGCTTCTTCAACAACCGTTTCTACTTGTTGAGCAATCTTGTTGTCAACCCACTCCTCACCGCACTGATTGCAAATGGTAGCTGGCACATTACGGATCACAACAAGGTTTTCGCCGAGGTCAGCCGTGAATGTTGTAAAACCCGGTTCTTTATAACCATTGCATACTGGGCAACGTAAGGAGTTCAGTAGTTTCTTTTCTCGGGTTGGTCTCACCAGCTTGTCTTTTTGTGTCCCGATACAGCATAGTACAGAATAAACCCGAATAGGGGAAGCAGCAGGGCGTAGGCCGCTTTAGGGCTAACGGTATCCGTCAGGTAGCCGTGCAGCAGTGGGAGCAGGGCTCCGCCGGAAATCCCCATAATCAACAGGGCAGAGGCCAGTTTAGTGAATTTGCCGAGCCGGTTCAGTGCCAGCGGCCAGATGGCGGGCCAGGTGGGCGAGATGGCAAAACCCATCAGCGCAATGCACAGTACAGACGCAAATCCATCCGTTACCAATGCGCCCATGGTGAGTAGCAAGGCCAGTATCATGCCGTAGCGCAGGGCGTTTTGCTGGGTAATAAAACGGGGAATCATGATGATACCCAGCATATAACCAGCCAGCAAACCAATTAAGGTGTAGGTGGTGAAGTTTTTGGCCTCATCGTTACTAAAGCCGATGGCGTGGCCATAGCTAATAATCAAATCGCCGGTGATGACTTCGGCACCCACGTAGCAGAACAGGGCCAGTACGCCCAGTACCAGGTTTGGAAATTGCCAGACACTGGTATGAATGGCCGTCGTATCAGTTGGTACATCGTCCTGCTCCTCCGATACTTCCGGTAGGTTGGAGAAGCGAATCAGCCCCGCCAGCACGATCAAAATCCCGGTCAGAATCAGGTAAGGGGTCACGACTTTTTCCAGCGAAGCCGCGTTTATCACTTCGTTGGCTCCTGACAACAGCAGTCCGCCAAAAATAAACTGGCTGCAAATACCGGCAAGTTTGTTGGCAATGCCCAGAAAACTAATACGCTGGGCAGCACTCTCACGCGGACCCAGAATAGTGGCGTAGGGGTTAGAGGCTGTTTGCAGTACGGTAAGCCCGATACCGATAATAAATAGCCCCACCAGAAATAGCGGATAGGAGACCGATTTAGCCGCCGGAACGAAAATCAATGTACCAATAGCCATCGTCACCAAACCCAGCGACATCCCGTTTTTAAAACCCGTTCGTTTCAGTACGGCCGATGAGGGAATAGCCATGATGGTGTACGAGATAAAAAATGCGAAGGCTACCAGTGTTGACTGAAAGGAAGTTAGACTGAACGCCTGCTTGAAAAAAGTAATCAACACACTATTGACCCACGTAACGAAGCCAAATACAAAGAAAAGCGCACCGATAATGAGCAGTGGGCCAACGTAATTCTGGGTTTTAGCAGGAGCAGTAGCTGGGGTCATTCGATTGGGGATTCGTTAGAGGCAGGTAAAAGGAATAGATTTTAAATTTTTTTACAAATTAAAAAAATAACTAGAATAATCGCCCATTGAGCAATCAATAGTTATCCGTCAGCCCAAAGATGGGTTTATTGGTTTTCCACTTACCCCGCGTGAAATCCGGAATTTCGATGGGTTTGCTCCCGCCCGCAATACTCTGTTCTGATAAAGGGCTGATAGCACTCCAGACGGCGGCATCATACACATCGATGGGCGGTGCCGTTTTGGCTTTTACGGATTCGATGAAAGCCCGAAGAACGAAGAAGTCAATACCACCGTGGCCGGCATTCTCTGCCGTTTGTACGTGGCGTTTCCAGAGGGGATGGTCATACTGGTCTTGGTATGGTGCAAAGGGTTCCCAGGTATGGGGTTTTGGAGATTTACCCTCCAGATAAATCATATCGTTATCGTCCATCCAGATTCCTTCCGTACCCTGCGCCCGGAAGCCGAGCGAGTAGGGGCGGGGTGAGTTGGTATCGTGGATGATCACGATATTCTCGCCGTTGGCACACTGAATCATGGTTGTAACTACGTCGCCGAGTTTGAAATTGACGTTGGCATTGGGGTGATCGGCTCCACCCTTGTCAACTACATATTTGTGCAGACCCCGGCTTTTGGTGGCCATACTGGTCAGATGCATGAATCGGTTACCCCGATTGATGTTGAGCCAGTGGGCTACCGGGCCAAGTCCATGCGTAGGATACAGATCGCCGTTGCGGTCGACGGAGTGCTGCGTGCGCCAGTGCGCTTCAGAGTATCCTTTTTCGCCGAATTCAGCGCCCACGCCCCCAATGGATTTACCGTCGTTGAATTTAATATTTCGTAAATCGTGCTGATACCCACAGTGGGCGTAGGTCATTTCGCCGAACATACCCTTCCGAATCATGTTCAGAATGGCCAGCACATCACGCCGGTAGCACACGTTTTCCAGAATCATGCAGGGCGAACCGGTTTTCTCGAACGCATTTACCAAATCCCAGGATTCCTTGAGCGTTACCGTTGCTGATACCTCTACCCCGGCATATTTTCCGGCTTCCATGGTGGCTACCGCCATCGGCACGTGCCATTCCCAGGGCGTGGCAATCACCACGCCATCAATATCATCGCGTTTAAGCATCTCCCGAAATCCTTCGTCGCCTTTGCCATACGCAACCGGTGCTTTCCGGCCTGCTTTTTCAATCATGGCCGTCGTACGGCTGATCGCTTCGGCAGACGGGTCACTGATGGCCGTTATTTCCACATCGTCGCGGAAGAGTGCCTGTTGCACATGACTGCGTCCACGGGCACCCACGCCGATAAAGGCCAGCCTGACTTTAGCATCGGCGCGTTCGGCCGGGGCGCGTTCGGCTCCCGTAAGGATTGTGGGGAAAACGGAGGTTGCTGCGCCGGTAAGAGCGGCCGCACGAATAAACTGACGTCGGGTAGGGGATGGCATAACGATGGACTTGTATCGGATTACTCACCAAATAAAGCAGTTTCGGCGCAAAAAACATACGCATCGTTATAACCCGCTCAGAAATTCCACCAAAGCGACCGGGGATAGTCGACACCAATCACCAGTGGTTCGCCAATCCGGGGAGTCGTTACGTCGAGTTCCAGTTCTGCAGCCCGCTTTGTAAAGCGTTCGACAGGCTCCTTCCAGCCGTGATACGACAACGCGAATTTTGCCCAGTGAACCGGCAAAACCGTTCTGGCCCGCAAATCCTGAGCGGCAGTGGCTACCTCTTCGGGAAACATATGGATAGTCGGCCAGTCTTTGCCATATTGGCCGCACTCCAGCATGGCCAGGTCGAAGGGACCGTATTTGTCCCCGATTTCTTTGATGTGTTTGCCGTAACCCGAATCCCCACCCAGGTATAGTCTGTAGCCATGCAGATTCAGCACAAAGGCGGTCCACAGCGTTTTGCCACGGGTAAAACTGCGGCCCGAAAAGTGCCGCGCCGGAACGGCGGTCAGGTCAACGTCGGTCGAAACGGGTTTTCTCTCCCACCAGTCGAATTCCACAATCCGGTCGGTGGGTACGCCCCAGCGTTCGATATGGGCACCCACGCCCAACGGCGTGTAGAATTTCTTGACCTTCGGAATGAGTTTGGTAATGGTCTCGTAATCGAGGTGGTCGTAGTGGTCATGAGAGAGGATGAGCAGGTCGATAGCGGGCATGTCATCCACGCCATACACATCCGTCCCCGGAAACGATTTGCCGAAAAAAGAAACGGGCGACGCATTGCCGCTGAAAACCGGGTCCATTAAAATAACAACTCCTTTCGATTTGATCAGGTAGGAAGAGTGCCCAAACCAGACCAGCGAAGGAACCGAATCGGGCAAGGCGTTTAGGTCTGTTTTAACGGAAGGAAGGGCCTCTGACGGAATATTGTCAGGGGCTTTATTGAAAAAATCGCCCATCATGTCGAGGTAGGACGCGTCCTCACGCATAACGGACGTAGGCTCCAGATTCTGAAATGCCCCCTCCCGGTAGTTGGGTGAGCGTTTGATTCGTTCCAGGCGAGCATCGGCCGGATCGTGCCCGAACGTACGTTGTTGCATGAACAGGAAGACAACGGTAATCAGAACAGCAGGAATAAGGAGAGAGAGTAGCATAACTTTTCGAAAGCGTTTCATTGGGGCACAACGGGCACTACTCGTATCGGGTTCCGTACCGGATGAGTGAATAGCAGGATGGGAACATTACCGGATAGGGAGACGTTAATAGGTAGAAGCGAGTTTGGTGGGCTTGTTTAATCTTTTCTGTTAAACATTGAACAAAAAGAATCAACCACTCGTTGAACCATAACAATCGCACACGAAAGAGCGTCCTGGCTACTCGCTCTGCTGTCTGCCTGTGTTGTACACATACTCTGTAACGACAGGTTGATCGAACCCTATTTCGATTTAGTTTATTATGGATAATTCCCCAGCGGATGCTGGCGTATTGGATACTGCCCCTCGGGTTGCGGTCTTCCGAAAGGAGCATTTCAACGCGGCCCATCGTCTGAACAACCCAAACTGGTCGGACGAGAAGAATGCACGGGTATACGGCAAATGCAACAACCCTAATTTTCATGGTCACAATTACGATCTGATTGTGCAGGTGACTGGTCCTATTGACCCCGAAACGGGTTACGTGATGGATATGAAGTGCCTCAGTGACCTGATAAAAGAACACGTCACCGACCGGTTCGACCACAAAAACTTAAACCTCGACACCGACGAATTCGCCGATCTGAATCCGTCTGCCGAAAACATTGCCATTGTCATTTATACCATTTTACGCAACAAACTAAGCCAGGGCTTAGACCTCAAAATCAGATTGTATGAAACTGAACGGAACTTCGTCGAATACCCAGTCTAATGGAACCCCGCTAAACGGTAACCACAAAAACAGCTACGCGCTTAACGGTTACCACGACGAGTTGGTGGATGAACTGGGTGACGCCCACGGTGCCTCCTCCATTGACACGCCCATGCGTGCCGATGCTTTTGCCATGGATGATGCACTCAAAATTGAACTGATTGAAGAACATTTTCGGGAGATAATGACCATTCTGGGACTCGATCTTACGGATGATAGCCTGAATGGGTCACCCCGGCGGGTTGCCAAAATGTATGTCAATGAGGTATTCAGCGGGTTGAACCCGGCTAATAAACCAAAGGCTACGCTGTTCGACAATAAATTTAAGTACAATGAAATGCTGGTCGAAAAAGACATCACCGTTCAGACGTACTGCGAACACCACTTTGTCCCTATACTTGGCAAAGCACACGTAGCGTACATCTCCAGTGGTAAGGTGATCGGCCTGTCGAAACTGAACCGGATTGTGGAGTATTTCTGCAAACGGCCTCAGGTGCAGGAGCGGCTTACCATACAGATTGCCGAGGAGCTGAAGCGGGTACTGGACACGGATGATGTGGCTGTTATCATTGATGCCAAACACCTGTGCGTATCGACACGGGGTGTTCGTGATGTGAACAGCTCCACGATTACATCGTCGTACAGCGGGAAATTTGACGAAGAGAGTACGCGGCAGGAGTTGTTACGTTACGTAGCGCAGCCGAGTATAACAATTTAATTAAACGGGTAATTTAATGATGCGGGTGCCTGACTACAGCGTTGGGTATCCGCAATTTTAGTTTACATGAACATCATGAAGGATAAAAATATACTCATCATCGGGGCCAGTTCGGGTATTGGCCATGCACTGGCCCGGCAACTACAGGAACAGGGGGCAACACTCTTTACAGCCGGCCGTACACAGCCGGAGGGAATTCAGTCAACGCACATGACCTGGGATGTTACGCAGACTCCCGCTGCGGAGGCATTCGGTCAACTTCCCGACATCCTGCACGGGCTGGTGTACTGCCCCGGAACTATCAACCTCAAACCCTTTCATCGACTGACGCCGGACGATTACCGGCACGATTTCGAGGTAAACGTGATGGGCGCTATCGGCGCGATTCATGCGTCTTACGCAACCATCAAGAAATCCAGATCGGCCAGTATTGTGCTGTTTAGCACGGTTGCTGCCAAACTGGGTATGGGAATGCACTCGTCCGTATCGGTGGCTAAGTCGGCGGTAGAAGGGCTGACCAAATCGCTGGCGGCTGAACTGGCACCGTTCAATGTGCGGGTCAACGCCATAGCTCCCTCCCTAACGGATACCCCACTGGCTGGCTTCCTGCTGGCCGACGACAACAAGCGCGAAGCAGGCAACAAACGCCACCCACTCAATCGGTATGGCACCCCTGAGGATATTGCCAGTATGGCCGCTTACCTCCTCACCGATCAGGCCAGTTGGATAACCGGTCAGATAATTGGAATCGATGGGGGCATGGGAAGTCTGAAATAGTGATTATCGTTTCTGGTCTGTGGACACAAATACGCCTGCAGACCAGAAACGATATACCAGAAACCAGTTACACCATCGGCCCAACACGCTCCAGCAGGGCTTTTGATTTACGGATACCTTCGTACTCATCCAGGCCACTCCCTTCGTATTCAATACCCATGATGCCCTTGAAACCGCTGTCTTTCACGATCTTCATAATGCGGCTGTAGTCGGTTTCCACGCAGTTGCCACTACCATCAAAATCGTAGAACTTAGCGGAAGCTCCTTTGGCGAAGGGCATCAATTCTTTAGCCCCTTTATAGCGGTCATATTCTTCGGCGCAGGTATGGTTTTCGCCCCGCTTTATACAGAAATTGCCAAAATCAGGCAGTGTTCCCACATTCTTCATACTTACCTGTTTCATCACACCAGACAGCCACTGGCCGTTTGACGAATACCCACCGTGGTTCTCCACGATCACGTTGATGTTCATGGTTTTGGCATATTCGCCCAGTTTGCTCAGGCCTTCAACGGCTGCTTTGGCTACCTCTTCGGCTGTGCCCTGTCCGGCAGCATTGACCCGGATGGTTTTACAGCCCAGGTATTTGGCGCATTCAACCCATTGGTGGTGATTCTCAACGGCTTTGTTCCGCTCCGCAGCGTCCGAAGCCCCCAGATTTCCTTCCCCATCGATCATAATCAGGTGGTTGGTGATGCCATTGTCCTTACAGCGCGTTAAGAGGTCGTTCAGGTAGGCTTTGTCCCGTGCTTTATCCTTAAAAAACTGGTTGACATACTCCACAATGCTGATGTCGAAGTCTTTGCGGGCTATACCGGGGAAGTCCAGGTTGGTAATTTTCTTGGCAAACAGGGCTTTGTGTAATGACCACTCGGCCAGCGAAATATCAAAGAACAGCTTCTTTGTGGGGGCTTCGGCAAAAACGGATGGCAACAGGGCCATACCAGCCATTGTGCCTGCGGTCTGCTTTAAAAATTGTCGACGATTAGTAGTCATAGAAAACGGATTTTGGCGATAAATTCAGGTAAACAGTCGTTCACCCGGTAAAGATAAAAATGGATGAAATCTTACTCATTCGATTTACCCCGGGGGCCAGGGTTTAACGTAGTGCCAATAGGTTTCCTGCGTAACTTGCCCGTATGATTACACTCGATACCATTCAGACGGCACATGACCGCATCCGGCCTTACATTCACCGTACAGCCGTATTAACCAATCAGACGATTAACGACCGCGCCGGGGCGGAGCTGTTTTTTAAATGTGAAAACTTCCAGAAGATAGGTGCTTTCAAAGCGCGGGGTGGGCTGAATGCCGTGTTGCAGGTAGCCCGGAACAAAGAAGGAGCGGCTATTACCACGCACTCGTCGGGCAATCACGCGCAGGCCGTTGCCTTTGCCGCCCGCCAGGTGGGCCTGCCTGCCTACATCGTAATGCCCCGCACGGCTCCCAAGGTGAAAAAGGAGGCTGTTCTGGGATACGGAGCCGACGTAATTGAATGCGAACCAACTCTCGACGCTCGCGAGGCCGGGGTTCGGGACGTGATGCAACGGACGGGTGCCGTGCTGGTTCACCCCTTTGATGATGACCGCGTGATTGCCGGACAGGCTACAGCCGCCAAAGAACTGATTGAGGATACCGGACTGGATGGTCTTGGCCAGGACCATCCGTTCGATGTTATTCTGGCACCCGTTGGTGGGGGAGGACTACTCAGCGGAACAGCCCTGGCTACCCATTATCTATCGCCTACTACACGCGTTATTGCCGGAGAGCCGGAGGGAGCAGCTGATGCCGTTTTATCGTTTCGAAGTGGACAGGTGGAAAAAGCGCCGTACATCAACACCATTGCCGATGGACTGATGACCAGCCTGAGCGAACGTACACTGGCCATTATTCAAGCCCACGTGACCGATATCCTGACGGTTTCTGATGCGGAGATTATTGATGCCATGCGACTCGTGTGGGAGCGGATGAAAATCATTATCGAGCCATCCTGCGCCGTACCATTAGCCGTTGTGCTCAAACACAAAGAACAATTTGCCGGACAGAAAATCGGTATTATTCTAACGGGTGGGAATGTGGACCTGGGAAAGCTACCGTTCTAAAATTAGTCTGCGCAGTTTTTCAAATGTTTTGGCATAGACTGTTCTCTCAAAAATGAAGGGACCAACTTCCTGATAACGCGAAAGGTCGGGGGCTGAATAGTTGGTTTCATACCCAAACTCTTTCCAGATTACCTGCTTTTCGGTTACCTCGATTTTGGCCGTTATGGCTCCACAACCAATGTCGCCACACTCCGGGCAAACGTAAAAGCTCGTTCGGCCGGTTGTCAATTCGGGTGGTATAAGGCCCAGGAACTCGTCTACCCGGTCGTTTTCGTGCCATTTGTCCGGTATCCAGCCAAAGATGCCTATCCGGTCAGCCATAAAAGCGCTCACCAGTTGCCCAAGTGATTGACCCGAAACGATGAAGTCGATGTGCTTTCTTTCGGCTTTTGATAAGCCATCCACAAAGAGTTCTCCGGGCCGGTGTCTGTATTCCAGCGTGAGTGTATCCATAGGCAGTCGGGGTAGGAGCCAGTTGGTAGCGGCTTTTAGTCGTTCTCTGATGAGTCAGCAACGATCTTTTTCTTGGACGAAAATTTACTAATCAGGATACCAATCAGGACAACGGAATAAAACTGACCTACAATGCCCAATAACGCTGTGGTTAACCGGGTGTGGTGCTGGCTGGGCGTGATGTCACCAAAACCGATACTGGTGAAAGTGATGCTGCAAAAATAAACGAAGTCCATGAACGTCCCCGCCGGACTACTGATGTCGATACCCTTGAATGAATGGACATCATCGTAGTAAAAAGCCTGAAACAGGAAAACGCTGATTTCAATCAGCAGTAAATAGCCACAGGCCGATGCTGAAATGATATCGATATCAATGTAGCCGGGCCTGATTAGAAACCTGCTGATTTCGATGAAGATAAAAATGAAGAAGACAACGTAGGTTACATTCAACGCAAGCATCACTGTCAGGAAATCGGTGGCGTAGGTCAGGGCAAGCGGTAACAGAATTGTCAGTATGAAAAGGATGTTTCTCAATATGATTGTTCGTCGGCCTTTGCCGATGAAAACGCCCGTACTGAAAATGCCCAGCACAGCCATATTGATGGGCCAGATTATTTTGGTGTAGGCGGGTAAATCCGACAGGAAAATGCCAATAAACAGGTGCTGGAGCAACGCACACAAGAGTAATTCGTATTTGCGTTTTCGAAAAAAAAGAACGAGTTCCCGCATTATTTCAGTTTACGTTAGTAAAAATACCATGTTGACTACCCTCTCCATTCGGCCTGTTACTCCCGAACAAACCTATTCCTTACGGCATAGCGTCCTTTGGCCTGACAAATCGCCCGCATACATAAAAGTAGAAAATGATACCGAAGGTTATCATTTTGGTGGATTTCGACAGGATGAACTCATTGCCGTTATTTCTCTTTTCGTCGCCGACGAAGTAGTCAATCCAGGCGGGGCCTGGATTGGCCGGGCCCGATTCAGGAAATTTGCGGTCCATCCCGATTATCAGCACCAGGGTATTGGTACGTTACTACTCAATCATGTTATTGCCGAAGCGAAGCGTTTAGGGGCTGCTTCTTTATGGTGTGATGCCCGGATGGATGCGGCTGATTTTTATCAACGTTTTGGTATGAAGGCTGTTAGTGAAGTTTTTTACAAAGGCCCGATTCCTTATGCCCGATTTTCGCGTACCTTGTAGCAGTCCTTTTTTGGTAAAACAATCTATCTGATAGAAGTATGAAACAATACCTGACGCTAGTACTGCTCAGTGGCCTGCTGGCAATTGGCACGGCAGCCAGTGCCCAAATGATGGCTACCGATTCTACCGCTTTAAAAGCCTGTGTTGGTACCTATACCTTTGACAATGACAGCCCTGTGCGCAAATACGTCGTGACCCTGAACAAAGGGGACCTGTTCGGGCAGGCGGATGACATGGGTAGTAATAAACTGGTGAAGAAAGAAGGGGACGATACGTACCAGTCGACCAGCTCCTACGGATCTGTGATCACGTTTATCAGGGATACAGCTACAAAAGTCATTACTGGTTTTAAGATGGCTGTTCAGGGGACCGAATTAAACGCAAAGAAAGATAACCCGTAACCAAATAAGTACTTTCATAGTTGAGAAATCGAACGAATCACTCAACTATGAAAGTACTATCATTTCATCTGACCGGCGTTGCCATGTCGGTATTCCTCCTGGGTTGTAATCAGAAGAAAGAAACCAATCAAACCGCGGATACGGTTACTACCGCCGATACAATCCTTACATTACCGGCTCCTTACGCTACCGAATCAGCCAAGAACTTCAGCAACGTCACTGGATGGCCCGATGGAAAAACCCCTCAGGCTCCAGCCGGTTTCGCCGTGACCGAGTTTGCCCGTGACCTGGTCAACCCCCGCTGGCTCTACGTAGCGCCGAACGGCGATGTCTTTGTAGCCGAAGCCAATACGGAGCCCAAAGGGGTTAAAGATGCCGTTGTCAACACCGTAACCGGTAAGGGTAAATCGCAGCGGACCGAAGCCAGCGCTAACCGGATTACGCTTTTCCGGGATACCAACCAGGATGGAAAACCAGATCAGCGCGAAGTATTCCTATCCGGTCTTAACCAGCCCTTCGGGATGCTGGTACTGGGCGATGGTTTCTACGTGGCTAATACCGATGCCCTGATGCGGTACGATTACAAACCGGGCCAGACCAAACTGACTGCATCGGGTAAGAAGATTCTGGACCTCCCCGCCGGGGGCTACAATAATCACTGGACCCGTAACCTGCTGGCCAGTCCCGACGGTCAGAAAATATACATCTCGGTCGGGTCGGCGAGTAACGTGGGCGAACACGGGCCCGAAGAAGAGATACGGCGGGCCAATATCATTGAAATCAATCCGGACGGAACGGGTGAGCACATCTACGCCAGTGGCCTGCGCAACCCGGTCGGCATGGACTGGCAACCCACCACCAACAAACTCTACACCGCCGTCAATGAGCGCGATGAACTGGGAGACAACCTGGTGCCGGATTACCTGACCAGCGTGAAAGAAGGCGGCTTTTATGGCTGGCCCTACTCGTATTACGGACAAAATATAGACCCTCGCCGGAAAGGAGAACGACCTGATTTGGTTCAGAAAGCTATCGTTCCCGATGTCCCCCTAGGGTCGCATACCGCTTCGCTGGGTCTGACTTTCTATACGGAGGGGAGCAAGGGGGCCAATAGCTTTCCGGCTCATTACCAGAATGGCGCATTCGTTGGGCAACATGGTTCCTGGAACAGGACGCAACTGTCTGGTTACAAAGTTGTTTTCGTTCCCTTTCAGAACGGGCAACCCGGCACGCCGGAGGATTTCCTGACGGGTTTTCTGGCGGGTAACAACAAAGATGCCTACGGTCGGCCGGTAGGTGTTGTCCAATTACCCGACGGTGCACTGCTCGTGGCCGACGATGTATCCGGGCGGGTATGGCGGGTAGCCGCCAGTAAATGAGTAAGGGGAAACTAAAGGAATTTGCTTGCTCATTTACTGGCTTAGAATTGATAGAACACCCGCGTCCGAAGGCCCAGCATGGCACTTTTTTGCCAGTCGGAATCTGGTGACAGGGGTAAAGCAAGGAGTGGGCTACCCTGTACTACCCAGTGGCGGCTTTGCCATTCCAGACTCGTACCCAACGTGAATGAATTCAGTAAACCTACCGGACGGCTTTGCCTGAAACTAGCCTGATCAAAACCACGGGGAGAATTACGGAAGTAGAAGTCTACTCGCTCTACGCTGCTCAGATTAACGTACGTGCCAACTGTTGGCAGCAGTGTTAGTGTACGACCGAGAGGAATTCGGTAGCTAAGGCTTAGTGGTATCTGAAAACGATGGACACGGGTATCTATGTTCAGGATATCCTGAAGGTCCAGTTTTTGATTAAGCCCACGACCAAATTCTTTCTGAAAATCCCGGTGGGTCCGGTTATCAAAATCATTGGCCGTTATAAACAGCCCACCCAGGTACGTTGCTTTGCTCAAGCCTACACCCAGTGCCCAGTGTTTGTTAAGCTGTATTTCGCTGAAGGCACCGGCACTCCACATGTGCGCGTCAACATCGCTGCCTACACCTACTCTGAGTCCGGCAGCTAATGGGGTGACAGGCTGCCTGGCAGGCGCCTTTACGTTTGCTGCCTTTGCAACGGATTGAGTGGCTACAGGCGCCGATGGCTGAACCAGATGCATCCGCTTTGCCCTCCGGACCAGGGCTGAATTCCAGTCATGGTCCGGTAAAGACAGGGGTAAGCTGTTAGCCAGTTTATACGTTTCGAATGCTTCCGTACTAGTCAGCGCTGGCTCAGACGGATTGGCATTCGCCCGATCTGATCCCCGCGCTGTCGTCTCCGACGGCTGCTGAACCGGTTTGGCCGACTGACCATATGAACTCGATGGATTGCCTGCCTGAGTTGCTGTTGAGCGATTAGGAATGTACCCGTTCCTGTCCGCCGTCGCCCTGTTTCGGTTATCAGGTGCATTGACCGGGCTTGGTTCGGACGTATGACTGCTGTTCTCAGCATATGCTTCAGGTTGCGCTGAAGTCGTCCGTCGAACGGGTTCGCTGGCAGCTACCGACGGAGCCGAAATGGGTTGTTTGTTAGTTAAAGGAGTAGAGAAAGCGCCATATTTGTCTGTTTTGAGGTTCCTGTTCGATTTCGTTTGGGTGCGTGCGTCATCGACCGGAACTGACGTTCGGCCAGCGACAACATCGCGTTGTTTAGGAGGAATATCCATTCGCCTGGTAGTCTGCTCGTCGGTTGCTTCCTGCCGCACTGCATTTGGCAACGTTTCAGAACGGGTACTGGCAGCTGTATCCTGGTTACCGGGGGCTTGTTGCTCTTCCCGACTATCCGATCCTGTTTCGGGGGCTGACTGCGAACGATACTGACTATTGAGCTTCGATAAAGTCGGGCTATCGGGCGTTGTCGAAACCTGGGCCGGTTGCGTGGCCACCGCCTGTTGTTTGAGTTGCCCTACTGTTTCGCGCAGGGTATTGATTTCGCTCCGTTGCCAGATGCTGAAGGCAATCAATACGACGGTACTAACG
Source organism: Spirosoma spitsbergense DSM 19989 (assembly GCF_000374085.1). Taxonomy (GTDB): domain Bacteria; phylum Bacteroidota; class Bacteroidia; order Cytophagales; family Spirosomataceae; genus Spirosoma; species Spirosoma spitsbergense. The sequence continues at coordinate 78,734 of NZ_KB893522.1, forward strand.
GAGGCTGCTGCCAGCAACCAGGAGGAACCCGACCAGACACCACTACTGAAGGGCGTACCGGTTGTGGGTGAGCCAGGCTGGGGCGGCATGGCCTGCTGTAGCGAGGCCTGCATACGCGTCCAGTCTTTGTCGGTAAATTCCGGTCGAATACTTTCCAGTTTTCGCCGGATAATGTCGGAAAATCGGTCAGTTTTCATGGTAGGGAATAGAGGCACCAGGGCCTGAATTTTCGTAAAAAGGATAAGCCTGTTTGATAAGTATCTGTAATTTTTGCCGGGCACGGGCGTAGTTGGAGCGGACAGTTGCTTCATTATGCTCCAGTATACCGGCAATTTCGTGAAGACTGTACCCGTCCACGACGTGCATCATAAACACCGTTCGGTAGGTTGGTGTTAATTTTTGTACCAGGGCCAGAATTTCCTCGGCTGCAATCTGATCAACGATGTTATCGTCAAACGAAACCTGCTCACCCGCTTCCAGCGATGTGTGTTGCTCAAAACGGCTGTTTTTACGGTAATGGCTAATGGCCGTATTGACCAGAATAGTGCGGAGCCAGGCCTTGAACGGTAAGGCATCATTGTAGCTGTCCAAATGTTGAAACGCTTTCAGAAACCCTTCATTCAGTACATCTTCTGCTTCTTCAACGCTTGATGTGTAGCGCAGACAGATACTTTTGGCGTAACCAAAAAACTGCTTGAACAACGCTCTCTGCGCACGCGGGTCATTCGTGCGGCAAGCCTGAATGACGCTTAGCAGGTCATTCTCAGCAAATGGAGACGATTTCCGGAAAAACAAAGTCTGGTCAGATTTACGTACACACCCCTAGTTGTAGTGAAATACGCGCTACGAACGGATAACGTTGCAGTTATTGTTTAAAGTTGTTAAAATTTAAGCAAATCTGCCACAATTAGCCCTGTCGTTACGTAACGGTGAAAAATGGGTTTACTCACCCCATTTTATGTGACTAAATGAATGTGCTGGTAATTGGCGATGAACATACGTATGGGTATGGGCTGACAAACGGTAGGCTTAGTTTTATTGGACATTTTATTCGGCAGATCAAGCGTACCGGACAGGCGGTATCGGTCGATGTATACGCTCATCTGACGATGACGCAGGTGGCATCAACTTTAGCCCATCTGCCGCTCAGTCGCTACGACCTCATTATCGTTCAACTCGATCAATTGCTTATTCAACCCAATGAGCGTGACTTTATGCATGCGCCAGGCTTAGCCATGCCCTCGCTTCCCTACTCCCTCATTAACCAGCCAGGGGCGGGCAGGAAAACATTGTTTACTGGTATGAAAGCACTTGGTACATTGCTCCGTTCTGTCATTAGGCCGGCCCATTCGCTGCCTATAGCTGGGTTGTTGAAACAATTACGCCCTTACCAGCATAATGTGCTGATAATAACGCCAATTCCGCACCGGGAGCGGCTAACCCGCTGGTTGCGGCTACGGGTGCGAACGTTGTTACTTCGGGAAGCGGAAAAACAGACCGTCAGTGTATTCGATGCCGATACCGTTATCCGGCCGAAAGAGGAATATTTTTTGCCGAATGATGTCGATCACCTGAGTGCCGTTAGCCACGAGTTGCTGGGGCGTTCGCTGTTCGATTTTTACTTGTCGGCTCCTACCATCATTACCATACAGTCCATTCGTCGGGAATAGATTTCTTTGCAGCATAGTACTATCAATAGTTCGTCAATAATTAAGCAGCTATACAGCCGAAACTATACAGTTGACGCACTTGAGGGTCATTTTTAGTCAGCTCAGTGCCTTGCGGTAAGATGGAAAAAAAACGATCCAGTAATAACTTGTTGTGATACAGGGTCTTTACATCAGCCATCGAAAAAGGCTGCTGACCAACGCCCTGCTCTATTTTGGCGATATTGACCGCTGACAAAGCGGTGTTCACATGGAAATCCAACTTGTTGACCGACCGGGCCTGACAGTCAGTGAGACCCGTAAACTGCTTAGCATCGCGGATTAAAAACTCCTGTTGATAGCGCAGTCGGTAGTACTTCACAATCAGCCAGGCGGGTAAGGTTAGGTCCGTT